>NZ_JBIVTZ010000002.1:235315-422119 GCF_044756945.1 Streptomyces sp. NPDC091387
TGACGTGGGTTAACCCACCACCTCTCGCGCGCCCCGGACGGGGGGGGGGGCGGTAATGTTCCGCGGGTTCACGCGGGGCGGGGGGCCCACGCACACCCGCCCCCCCCACCACCGGCCTATCCGCTTACGGTCGTCCCGCTGCGAGTCGCCGATCCAACGGTGGCCGCCCACAAGGGAGATCGGGGGTGTGCTCGTGCGGATCGGACTCCTCACCGACGGTGGTTATCCGTATGCGACCGGTGAGTCCAGACTCTGGTGCGACCGTCTGGTGCGCGGGCTCGCGCAACACGAGTTCGATCTCTTCGCGCTCAGCCGCACCGCCGAACAGGAGGCGCGCGGCTGGGTCCAGCTCCCGCTCCAGGTGAGCCGGGTGAGGACGGCGCCGCTGTGGATCGCCGACGAGGACACCCTGAGCCTGCACGTCCCCCGGGGGCTGCTGTCGCGACTGCTGTCCGGCGGGGGCGCGCACTCCTACGGACGGCGCGAACGACGGCGCTTCACCACCCACTTCACGGCCCTCGCGACCGCGGTCTGCACCGCTGGTGCGACCGGCGCGGAGCGGGGCGACGGCTGCGAAGCCGCCGGTCGGGGGCAGCGCGGCGACGGGGGCCGGGCCGCCGCCACCGAGGACACACGGTTCACCGAGGGCCTCTACGGTCTCGCCGAACTGGCCTGCGAACACGGCGGACTTCCCGCGGCGCTCCGCTCCGAGACCGCGGTACGGATCCTGGAGGCGGCCTGCCGTGCGCCCGGCACCGGCCGCACCGTCCAGGCCGCCACCGTCCCCGACCTCCTCGCCTTCGCGGCGGAGCTCGACCGGGTGCTCCGCCCGCTCTCCCTCGACTGGTACGACGAGGAGAGCCTCGGTGCCGTGGACCTCTGCCACGCCACCTCGGGAGGCGCCGCCGCCCTGCCCGGCCTGCTGGCCAAACGCTTCTTCGGCGTGCCGCTGCTGGTCACCGAGCACTCCGTGCGACTGCGGTCGCACTACCTCGCGGCGGCCGGAACGCCGCTCAGCGCGCCGGTGCGCGCCCTGCTCGCGAACTTCCACGGCCGGCTCGCCGCAGAGGTGTACCGCCAGGCCGCGCTCATCACCCCCGGCAATACGCACGCCCGCCGCTGGCAGGAGCGCTGCGGCGCGGAACCCGCCAAGGTGCGCACGGTCTACCCCGGCATGGAGTCCGGCCGGTTCGCGGCGCTGGGCGAGAACGAGGGCGACGGCGGCCCGGACACCCTGGTGTGGGTCGGCCGGATCGAGCCCGCCAAGGACCTGGTCGCCCTGCTGCACGCCTTCGCGGAAGTGCGCGGGGCCGAGCCGGACGCCCGGCTGCGGATCATCGGTGCGCCGGCCCAGGGAGCGGAGGGCGCCGGCTACCTCGCGCACTGCCGGGCACTCGCGGCCCAGCTGTTCCCGGACGAGGCCGCCGACGCGCACGCCGCCGACGACAACCCCGTCTCCTTCGAGGACATCGGCGGGGCCGAGGTCCCCGACCTCGCCCAGGCGTACGCGGCCGGCGGGATCGTGGTGCTCTCCAGCGTGGTCGAGGGCTTCCCGATCAGCCTGGTCGAGGCGATGTTCTGCGGCCGGGCCACGGTCTCGACGGATGTCGGCGCGGTCGTCGAGGTCATCGGCGGGACGGGGCTCGTGGTGCCGCCGCGCAATCCCCGGGCGCTCGCGGACGCCTGCCTGGCGCTGCTGCGCGACCCCGAGCGCCGTGCGCGCCTGGGCTCGGCGGCCCGCGCCCGCGCGCTCGAACTCTTCACGGTGGAACAGAACCTCGCGGCATTTCGCGGCATTTACCTGGAGCTGATCGCTCGGGCACCGGTGCGCCGTAACGCGGTGACGGCGGACGCGGACGGCGGACCGCGCCCCTTCGCCACCCCGCCGGAGGCCCACGTCCTCGACCTGTGGCCGGAGCCCGACGGGATCCTCGCCCCGGAACCGGCCGAGCGCACACCCAGCTGGGCGGGGCGCGGAGTCTGCGCGGGGGCGCTCGGCGGAGCGGGGGACGGCGATGCGTGACCAGGAAGCGGCCGGGCCCGGCCGCCGTACCGACCGGTCAGGGCCGTCCGGCGCCCCCGCGGAGGAACACGGAGGAACGACGATGGGCCGCCCGACCGAGGTGCCCGGCACACCGGCGACCGGCACCGGCTGGGACCCGGGTGCGCGGGCGCTGGTCTCCGATTCGCCGGCCGTCGACGTCTCCGCACCGTCCTGGGGGCAGGCCGCCCCGCAGGACGTGCCGGCGGACGCTGTGAACGTGCCCGTCGCGGCGGAGGACACCCCCGCGCGGACGGCACCACAGGACACCCCGGTGCGCGGAACGCACCCCTCCTCCCGCGCGCCCGAGATCGCGCCCGCCGCTGCGGCGCGCGGACTCAGCACCGGGCGGCGCGGTCCCGCCGACCCCGTGAAGTCGCTCATGCACCGGCACCGCGAACTCTGCGAGCGCGCCGTCGACCCGCTGGAGATCGCCGCCGGGCTAGAGGCCCACGGCGTCACCGACCGCACCGCGGCCCGCTACCGGCACCGCGACGTGTTCTCGCTCGCCGAGGAACTCTTCGCACGGGTACCGGGTGTCGCGGGGGAGCCCGTCGGAGCGGTCTCCGCTCCGGCGCGCGACATCCAGACGCGCGCCGCATGGTCGCTCCGGGCTCTGCTGCCGGGCGCCGCCTGCCTGGCGACCCTCGGCTCGCTCCGGCTCACCGACGGGGTGCTCGGCGGCGGGGCGCGGCTCGCCCTCGGCAGCGGCGGCACGCTCCTCGCGCTCCTCGGACTCGCCCTCGCCCTGCGCACCGGCCCGCTCTCCACCGGCGGCCGCCCCGCCGGAGCCGCCACCCTGTACGGCTGCTGGCTGCTCGGCTACGCCCTGTACGGCGAGGCCCTGCTCCACCAGGTCCTCAGCGGCGGCCCGGAAGGCCCCTGGGCGCTCACCCCGGCGCCGCTGCTCGGGCTCGCCGTGGCGGTCGCCCCCGCGGCCTGGTGCGCACACCTCTTCTCCCTGCACGCACACCGCAAGCTCAACGGCAGCCGCGCACTGGAGGAGTTCGCGGCAGGCGTGCGCCCCCTGCTGTTCGGCGCCGTCGCGTTCTTCCTCTGTGCCGTCACCGGGCTGCTCTGCCTGGCCGGCCTCGGAACCGGGGGCGGCGTCCCGGTCGGGGCCGCCGGCCTCGGGGTACTGCTCCTGCTGGCCCGGCTCCTCACCGTCCACGGCTTCCCCGAACCGGCCGCCACCGGCCTCGCCGCCGCCTGCGCCGTCGAGGCGGCGGCCCCCGCCCTGGTCCTGTCCGGGCGGCTGCCCGGCCTCCACACCCTCGCCCGTCCCGTCGACGCCCTCGTGGCGGCGGGGGGCACCGGAGCCGTGTCCGCCGTGGCCTGCGGCGCGGCCGCGCTCGGCCTGCTGACCACCGCCACCGTCGCTCTCTCCCGAGCATCCGCCCACACCGCCGCCTGACACACCCACAGCCCCCCGCGGAGCCGACGCCGCGGGTCCTTTCCCGCACCGTACGCAACTGCCTCAAGGAGACACCGGACATGACCCCCCAATACCTCGCACCGGCAGCCCGCCGTCGGCACCCAGGGGGCACGCGATGAGGGTGCTGCTGCTCGGAGCCAACGGATTCCTCGGCCGGTTCGTCGCCGACCGGCTGCTCGCCGACCCCGCCGTCCACCTCACGGCGCTCGGCCGCGGCGACGACGCCGACGTACGGTTCGACCTCGCCAGCGGCAGCCCGGGAGCGCTCACCCGCTTCCTGGACGCCGTCCACCCCGGAGTTGTCGTCAACTGCGCGGGCGCCACCCGCGGCGGGGCGCGCGACCTGACCCGCCACAACACCGTCGCCGTCGCCACCGTCTGCGAGGCGATGCGGCGCAGCGGCTGCACCGCCCGGCTGGTCCAGGTCGGCTGTTCCTCGGAGTACGGCCCGTCCCAGCCGGGCTCGTCCACCGCGGAGGACGCCATCCCCCGCCCCGGCGGCCCGTACGGCGTCAGCAAGCTCGCCGCCACCGAACTCGTCCTCGGCTCCGGCCTCGACGCGGTCGTGCTGCGGGTCTTCTCGCCGGTCGGTCCCGGCACCCCGGCCGGTTCGCCGCTGGGCCGGCTCGCCGAGGCGATGCGCCGCGCCATGCAGTCCGGCGACGGTGAGCTGAAGCTCAGCGGCCTCGGCGTGCAGCGCGACTTCGTCGATGTGCGCGACGTGGCGCGCGCCGTGCACGCCGCCTCGCTCTCCGCCGCCCAGGGGGTCGTCAACATCGGCACCGGCCGGGCCGTACGGCTCCGTGACGCCGCCGCCGTGCTCGCCAAGGTCGCCGGATACGCCGGCGCACTCCACGAGCTGGACACACCCCCCGCCCGACTGCCCATCGGCGCCCCCCGCACCTCCACCGAATCGGTCATCGAACACCTCTCGGCCACCCCGTCGCCCTACCCGGACGGCTGCGGTGCCTGGCAGCAGGCGGATGTCCGCACGGCCAGGGACCGGCTCGGCTGGCGTCCCCGGATCAATCTGGAGGAGTCGCTCGCCGACATCTGGATGGAGGCGGCGTGCCGTATCTGACCAGTACCGGCACGGCCCGCAGGACCAGCGGAGCGGAACGGCTCGGCTTCGGCGTCCCCGGCTGCGCGCACCCCTTGCTCGCGCCCGCCGAATGGGCCGAGCTCGCCCGCCCCGGCACCCCGCTGCACTGGGCCGTCCTCAACATCGACAACGGCCCCGGATCCCGCCCCGACCCGCACTGCCTGGAGGCCGCGGGCCGGCTCCGCAACGCCCGCGAACGGGCCGTGCACGGCGAGGAGGCGCTGGACCCCGTACGGGCCTCGGCCGGCCGGCTGCTCGGCCGGCTCGATCTGGCCTTCGGTGACCGGCCCTTCGGCGAGCTGATCACCGACGCCCGGTCGTACCTGGACTGGTACCGGGTCGACGGCTTCTACGTGGACCGGTGCCCGGCCGGGCGCCCCGACCTCCCGGCGGTCCGGCGGCTCACCAGCACGCTCGCCGCGCTCCTGGCGGACAGCGACAGCGCGCGGAACGGCGGACACCTGGTGCTCGGCCACGACACCCATCCGTATCCCGGCTACGCCGAGGCCGCCGACCAGCTCGTCACCTTCCGCGGCCCGTGGACGGACTACCGCTGGTCGCAGGTGGCGGAGTGGACCGCCGCCTACCCGCCCGGCCGGTTCGCGCACTTCGTGCACGGCGTCCCGCGCAGCCATCTGGAGGAGGCGATGCGCATCGCGCGCTGGCAGGGCGCCGGGACGATCTTCTTCACGGACCGCACCGGAGAGACGGATCCGGTGAACAGGTGCGGACAAACCGATCCATTCGCGACGCTGCCCAGGTACTGGGACGAAATCGTCTCGCGGATCGGACCTGGTATCTCGGAATGAGAGGGGGCGTGGCAGTGTTACCGCAAGAACAACCGTACGTAGCCGAAGTACGTAGAAACCGACCACCTGCATTGTTGAGGTTCCTGTGTCGCTGCCACCCCTGGTCGAGCCAGCTGCTGAGCTCACCGTCGACGAGGTCCGCAGGTACTCCCGCCACCTGATCATCCCCGATGTCGGGATGGACGGGCAGAAGCGGCTGAAGAACGCGAAGGTGCTCTGTGTGGGCGCCGGCGGTCTCGGCTCGCCGGCTCTGATGTACCTGGCCGCCGCCGGTGTCGGAACGCTCGGCATCGTGGAGTTCGACGAGGTCGACGAGTCGAACCTGCAGCGCCAGATCATCCACAGCCAGGCCGACATCGGCCGGTCCAAGGCCCAGTCCGCCAAGGACTCGGTGCTCGGCATCAACCCGCTGGTGAACGTGGTCCTTCACGAGGAACGGCTCGAAGCCGAGAACGTGATGGACATCTTCGCCCAGTACGACCTGATCGTGGACGGCACGGACAACTTCGCCACCCGCTATCTCGTCAACGACGCCGCGGTGCTGCTGAACAAGCCGTACGTCTGGGGCTCGATCTACCGGTTCGACGGCCAGGCGTCCGTCTTCTGGTCCGAGCACGGTCCCTGCTACCGCTGCCTCTACCCGGAGCCGCCGCCCCCCGGCATGGTTCCGTCCTGCGCCGAGGGCGGCGTGCTGGGCGTGCTCTGCGCGTCCATCGGCTCCATCCAGGTCAACGAGGCCATCAAGCTGCTCGCCGGCATCGGCGACCCGCTCGTCGGCCGGCTGATGATCTACGACGCCCTGGAGATGCAGTACCGCCAGGTCAAGGTCCGCAAGGACCCCGACTGCGCGGTCTGCGGCGAGAACCCGACCGTCACCGAGCTCATCGACTACGAGGCCTTCTGCGGCGTCGTGTCCGAGGAGGCCCAGGAGGCGGCGCTCGGCTCCACGATCACTCCCAAGCAGCTCAAGGAGTGGATCGACGCGGACGAGAAGATCGAGATCATCGATGTCCGCGAGCCGAACGAGTACGAGATCGTCTCGATCCCCGGCGCGAAGCTGATCCCGAAGAACGAGTTCCTGATGGGCAACGCCCTCCAGGACCTCCCGCAGGACAAGCGCATCGTCCTGCACTGCAAGACCGGTGTGCGCAGCGCCGAGGTCCTCGCGGTCCTCAAGTCGGCGGGCTTCGCCGACGCGGTGCACGTCGGCGGCGGCGTGATCGGCTGGGTCAACCAGATCGAGCCCGAAAAGCCGGTGTACTAGAACGTTTCGAAGGGGCCGGTCCGCATCACATCATGCGAGCCGGCCCCTTCGGCGTGTCCGCCGTGCTGCCCTACGAGCAGGTCTTGCCGTCCGCCGGGACCTTCCCGTCCAGGAAGTACGTGTCCACCGCCGACGTCACGCAGGTGTTCCCGCCGTAGGCGCCGTGCCCCTCGCCCTTGTTGGTGAGCAGGATGCCGACGCCCCTGCCCAGCTCGTCCGCCATCTTCCGCGCACCCTCGTACGGTGTCGCGGGGTCGCCCGTCGTCCCCACGACCAGGATCGGACCGGCGCCCGGAGCGCTCGCCTCCGGGGTGTCGTGCTCACCCTTCACCGGCCAGTCGGAGCACCAGCCCGCCGTGTCCCAGGCCAGGAACGCGCCGAAGACCGGGGACAGCTTCTCGAACTCGGGCAGCAGCGCCTTCGCCTCTGCCGCCGTCGGCCGGGCCTTGCTGTCCGCGCAGGAGATGGCCCGCTGGGAGTGGCTCTCGGTGTCGTAATGCCCCTTCCCGTCGCGGCCGTTGTACGAGTCGGCCAGCTGCAGCAGCATGCTGCCCCGGCCGCCCTCCGCCTCGTCCAGGGCCTGGGTCAGGGACGGCCAGTTGTCCTTGGAGTAGAGCGGCATCACGATGCCCGTGATGGCCAGCGACTCGTTGAGCTCGCGGGACGTACCGGTCGGCAGCGGCTTCCTGTCGATCCGTGCCAGCAGCCGGGCGATGCGCCGGGTGCCCGCCGCCGGGTCCTGGCCGCGGTCCTTGAGGTAGTTGTCCAGCGCCCGCTGGAAGCCGGTCGCCTGGTTGCGGGCGTGCCCGACGCTGTCCGCCGTGGGGTCGACGACGGCGTCCAGGACGGTGCGCCCGACGTGCGACGGGAAGAGGTGCGCGTAGGTGCCGCCCAGCTCCGTGCCGTACGACATGCCGAAGTAGGTCAGCTTCCGGTCGCCGAGCACCTCACGGATCAGGTCCAGGTCCCGGGCGGCGTTGGTCGTGCCGACGAACGGCAGGACCTTGCCCGAGCGGCGCTCGCAGCCGGCGCCGAAGTCCGCGCCGTCCTTCATGAACGCCGCCTCCTCCGCCGCCGTGTCCGGAGTCATGTCGACCTTCCGGGCGGCGTCCTCCTGCTCCTGGTCGGAGCGGCACCGCACCCCGGCGCTCCCGGCCACCCCGCGCGGATCGAAGCCGACCAGGTCGTAGCGGGTGTTGAGCTTCTCGTACGAACCGGCGGCGCGCGGCAGGATGGAGACCCCCGAACCGCCGGGGCCGCCGAAGTTGAACAGCATCGAGCCCAGCCGACGGCCCGCGTCGCCGGCCTGCTTGCGGATCAGCGCGATCCCGATCGTGGCACCGTCCGGCTTGGCGTAGTCCAGCGGGACGCGGACCGTCGCACACCGCCAGTCCGGACCGGGGGAGGCCTCGCCCTCGGGGGCGTCGCAGGTGTTCCAGTCCGGCTTCTGCGAGGTGAGCGAGGCGGGCAGTGCCGGGAGCGGCACAGGCTTCCCGCTCGCGGTGTACGAGGCCGCGGCGGACGGTGAGACGTCCGCGCGCTCGGCGGGCTTGTCGTCGGTACCGTCCTCGCAGCCCGCGAGCACCCCCGTCAGCAGCAGCGCGGCGGCTGCCAGCGCCCCGGCCCGTGCGTATGAGACCACGTGTGCGTCCCTCCCCGTTGTGCCTGCCCGGTCGGCAGTTCGCCCATGGTAGGTCGGGGTCCGGACAGCCCTACCCGCAGACCGTTCCGGCGGCCGGCACCCTGCCGTCCAGCAGATAGCCGCCCACCGCCTTCTGCACACAGGCGTTGCCGCTGTTGTACGCGCCGTGCCCCTCGCCCTTGTACGTCATCTCCACGCCGACGCCCTTGCCCAGCTCGTCGGCCATCGCCCGCGCGCCCTTGTACGGGGTCGCCGGGTCACCGGTGTTGCCGATGACCAGCTGGGGGGCCGAGCCCGGGGCGCTGACATCGGGGTGCTCCCAGGTGCCCTGCACCGGCCAGCCGGTGCAGGCCATCAGGCCCCAGCCCAGGTAGTCACCGAAGACCGGTGAGGCGTCGCGGAACCGGGGGAGCCTCGCCTTGGCCTGTTCCAGGGTGAACCGTTCCTTGGAGTCGGCGCAGCTGATGGCCGTGTTGGCCGCGGCGGAATTGTCGTAGTGGCCGTTCTCCGAGCGGCCGTTGAGGGAGTCGGCGAGGGCCAGCAGCAGTCCGCCGTTGCCGCCGTCCGCCTCGTCCAGGCCCTGTTCCAGCAGCGGCCAGGTCTCCTTGGAGTACAGGGCCGAGGCGATGCCGGTGGTGGCCTGCGTCTGCGTCAGCTTGCGTGAACCGAGCCCGGACACGGGCTTCTTCTCCAGGCGGCCGAGGAGATCGGACACCCCTTGCTCGACCTCTTCCGCGTTGGAACCCGGCAGCTTGCAGGCGTCGCCCCGGTCCGCGCAGTCCTTGGCGAAGTTGTCCAGCGCGAGCTGGAACCCCTTGGCCTGGCCCAGGGAGGACTGCTCGGCGTCCTCGGTCGGGTCCACCACCGCGTCCAGCACCGACCTGCCGACCTTCTCCGGGAACAGGTGCGCGTAGACACCGCCCAGTTCCGTGCCGTACGAGATGCCGAAGTAGTGCAGCCGGTCATCGCCGAGCACCTGACGCATCAGGTCCATGTCGCGGGCGGCGTTCGTCGTCCCGACGAAGGGCAGTTCCTTGCCGGAGTGCTTCTGGCAGGCCGCCGCGTACGTGTTCGTGTCGTCGGTGAACGCCTTCTCCTCCGCGGCGTCGTCCGGCGTCCCGTCGGCCTGGTACCGCGCGTCCAGCTGCTTGTCGTTCTCGCACCTCACCCCGTCGCTGCGGCCGACCCCGCGCGGGTCGAAGCTCACCAGGTCGTAGCGGGTGCGCAGCTTGTCGTACGCGGTGCCGAAGGCGGGCAGGGTGGCGACGCCGGAGGCGCCGGGGCCGCCGAAGTTGAAGATGAGCGAACCGATCCGGTTCTTCCGGTCCATGGCCTTCGCGCGGACGAGCGCCAGCTCGATCGTGTCGCCGGCGGGCTTGGCGTGGTCGAGCGGGACCTTCATCACGGAGCACTCCCAGACGGCCCCGCCGGGCAGTGGGGTCGGTGCGGCGCCGCCGCCCTCCGCCTGGGACGGGGCGGGGCAGCGCTTCCACGTCAGCTTCTGGGCGGCGAGAGCGGACGGACCGGAGCTCGTGGCGGTGTTCGCCGCGTGCGGCGAACCCTCCGACCGGTCCGGTGCGTCCTCGCCACCGCCGTCCGAACAGCCGGTGAGCGGGAGCAGCACGGTCACGGTGGCGGCGAGGGCCGCGGCGCGCAGGGCAGGGGAGGTCCTCATCGCTCCATCGTGCGGCGGGGGCCGGGAGCGCGCACGGGGCGCCGGTCCAAGCGGGTGGCGGCGCCCCGGAGCCTCCAGGAAGGCCCTAAAGCTCGCCCTTGCGCGTCAGGTGGTTGAAGCAGATCCAGCCGGGAAGGACCGGCAGCCACAGTGTCATCAGGCGGAACAGCAGCACCGCCGGGGCCGCGACCTCCTTCGGCAGGCCGACCGCGATCAGACCCAGCGTCAGCGCCGTCTCGACCGCGCCCATACCGCCCGGGGTCGGCGCCGCAGAGCCCAGCGCGTTGCCGGCGAGGAAGACCACCGCGATGCTCGCGTAACTGAGGTGCGGCGTGTCCGGACCGCTGAACGCCCGGACCGAGGCGTCCAGGCACATCACGAACAGGCCGGTCAGCAGCAGCATCCCGCCGATGCCGGTGAGCAGCTTCTGCGGACGCTGCACGACGTCGAGCATGCGCGGTACGACTCCGGCGAACAGCGACCGCACCCGGGTCACCACGAACTTCCGCAGGAACGGGATCGCCGTCACCACCAGCACCAGTACGGCGACCGTCAGCAGCCCCGCGATCACGGTCCTGGACGGGGTGAGCGAGGACGGGGTCTTCTCGGTGCCGGTCAGATAGCCGAAGGCGCCCAGCAGCAGGATGTGGCAGCCGAGACCGAACAGCTGCGAGGCGCCCACGCTCGCGACCGCCAGCCCCGGGCGTACGCCGGAGCGTTGCAGGAACCGCGTGTTCAGGGCGACACCGCCCACCGCGGCCGGCGCCACGATCTTCACGAACGATCCGGCGATCTGCGCCAGCACCGTCTTGCCGAACGGCACCCGCTCGGGCACGAAGCCCAGCAGGCTCATCGCGGCCGCGACGTAGCTGAGCGCCGAGAAGCCGACCGCGGCCGCCACCCAGCCCCACTCCGCCTGCTCGACCACCGCACCGAAGTCGGCCTGGGTGAACTGCGAGATCAGGAAGTACGCGGCGATGGCGCCCGCGATGAAGCTGAGCAGGGTGCGCGGCTTGATGCGCTCCAGACGGACCGGCTCGACCGGCGCCTGCGGCCGGATCAGCAGCACCTCCCGGCGGATCTGGGAGAGCAGATCCTCCTCGCGGGCCTCGTCCAGCGCGTCGTCGAGG
The DNA here is from genome assembly GCF_044756945.1 of Streptomyces sp. NPDC091387. Taxonomy (NCBI): domain Bacteria; kingdom Bacillati; phylum Actinomycetota; class Actinomycetes; order Kitasatosporales; family Streptomycetaceae; genus Streptomyces; species Streptomyces sp. NPDC091387. The sequence continues at coordinate 246,414 of NZ_JBIVTZ010000002.1, forward strand.
GCCCGCTTCTCGGCCTGCTTCTCGGTACGCACCGACTTGCGGACGGCCTTGCGGTCCGCGTCCTCGGGGAGCTCCGCACCATGGGTACGGGCCCGCTTCGCCGCGTCCGACGCGTCGAGCACGGCCTCGCGCTCCCGCTGCGACCGCTCCCGGGCGAGTCTGCGCAGATGCGCCCGGGTGGAGCGGCTGAGCGCGATCGGCTGGAGCAGCGGCAGCGAGTCCGCGACGGTGTCCGGGCCGACCACCGCGAGCGCCGCGGCCACCGCCCGCTCCGGGCCCACCCGCAGACCGGTCGTGGTGAGCAGCTGGGCGACGTCCATCCGCAGGACCAGATCGCCCGCCGCGATCTCGCCGCCCCGCAGATCCGTGACGAACACCTTGCCGGAACGATCCACCAGCAGGGCGTCGCCGGTGAGCCTGCGGTGCGCGATCCGCCGTGACTGGAGCGCCTGCACCTGGCGCCAGGCGCCGCGCACCAGGTCGTCCGTGATCTCGGCGTCCTCCAGGGCGTCCAGCGAGCGGCCGCCGATGTGCTCGTACACCAGCATCACGGCGTCGGGGCCCAGCTCGGAGGTGGCGATCAGCTTGGGGGCGTTGGCCCCCGCGGCGATGGCCGCGTACGCGAGCAGCGCCTCCTGCTCCAGCGCCTGGCGCAGCGACTGGATGGAACGCCGCTGGGTGATCCCGCGCAGGGTGAGCCTGCGCCACACCCGGTAGAAGAAGCCCTGGGCCTGCTGTTCCCGGTCGACGACCGTCACATCGAGCGGTGGGCCGTCCTCCAGGGAGACCAGATAGCGGCGTCCGCGGTCGTTCTGGTCGCCGGAGTCGGGGGCGTCGTCGGCCCGCATCGCGGTGACGGGGCGGAAGCCGACATGGCGCAGACCGGCCATCAGGTGCTGGCCGGTCGGCCGGACGTTCGGCGAGCCGACCGCGTACAGCGTGCCGTACGCCACCGTCCAGCCGATCAGTACCGTGAGGATGATCGAGAGCGGTGTCGTGTAGCCGCCGACCAGCATGGCGAAGGCGTCGAGCAGCAGCACCACCCACAGCACGACCCGCCAGCGCGGCCGTCTCGCCATCCCGACCGCCGTCATATAGGCGATCACGGGGGCGAGATAGCCGTGCACGGGATCGGTGAGCGCGTCACCGGGTGCCGGCTGCGTCAGGGCGTCCTGGATGGTCCCGGAGGCGGTCTTGGCGACCCACAGGTCGGCGGCGAGCGTCACCCCGTGCGCCAGCACGGCGGCCAGCACACCGTCCGCGATGCGCAGCCCGTCGCGTTTGATCAGCCGCTCGATGGCGAAGGCGACCGGGACGAGCAGGACGGCGATGCTGGAGACCAGACCGGCGATCTTGATGAGCACGTCGGGCGCCTGGCCGGTGCCCTTGTTGATGTCCGCTTCGAGACCGGTGGTGGTGCCGTGGGCGAACGCGGCGACGGAGAACAGCACGGCGATCGCCAGGACGCCGATGAGGAGCCGCAGCAGGTCGGAGGGACGGTGCACCCGGGCGGCGAGCAGGGGTTCGTCCCCCGAGACGCGTTCGGACAGCTCCTCTTCCGCGGTGGAGAGGGTCGAGCCGTTCAGGCCCCCGGAAGGGTTCTCCGGACCGGTGTCCGCGTCCGGGCGGGGTCCTTCCGGGTGCGGCTCGGCATCAGAGGCGTCGGCCGCCTTCGGTGGCTGCACGCCCTGCTCCTTCGTCGCCTCTGATTGGTCTTCGTGTTCTCGTATCACCGGTCACCGCCCGGATGATGGTGGCACGGCTCGCGGACGGAGGAGGGCATCAGGGTGCGATGCAGGGGCGCTGGGAAGCGCAAGATACGCCCCTTTCCCGCCGTGCGCACGCTCCGTGTCCGTCCGGACATGGAATCGGCGCGCTGTCGGTGCCGTGGGGCAGGATGGGCCGGATGAGCGAAAACCCGACGGGCGACGCGCTGCCGGAGTACGCGGAGCGCGTGCTCGATGTCGCCGAGCTGATCCCGCCCGGCCGCGTCATGACGTACGGCGACATCGCGGAGTGGCTGGGGGACGGCGGCCCGCGTCAGGTCGGCCGGGCCATGGCGCTGTACGGGGGAGCGGTGCCGTGGTGGCGCGTGGTGCGCGCCGACGGGGCGCTGCTGCCCGGCCACGAGCTGCGTGCGCTGCATCACTACCGCGAGGAGGGCACCCCGCTGCGCGAGGCCCCGAGCAGTGCGGACGGCCACGTTCCGCGCCTGGACATGAGACGCGCGCGGTGGGACGGCGCCGCCGGTGCGGCGGCGGGCGGTCCGGGAGCGGACGGCGGCGGGGGTGCTCACACCTGACAGCTTCGGCCATCCGGCGGCGCATCGGGCGGAGCCGGGCCCGTACGGCGTACAGCAAGCGTGACGCGCGGACCGGACGGGGCCCGCTGCCACCACCCCGTCCGCCGTCCGTGCCGTCCCCCGGGCGTTCGCCGTCCGCGCGGAACGTGACGATCCCCGCAGCCGTACCGCCGCGATCGGGCCCGTCGCCGGAGTAGCGTCGTCAGTTCGCGGCAGGAGCCGCGCCCTCACCATCAGCACACCCACCAGGACCGGCGACCCACGTGAGCTCCTCCTCCACCACCCGGCACAGTCCGCACCGTCAGGCACGGCGGGGGACCACGGGCGCGTACCGGCTGGTGCGTACCCTGCCGGGCTCCGTGGATCCCCCTCTCCTGGACGCGGCGCAGCGCGCGGTGGTTGACCACCCCGGCGGGCCACTGCTGGTCCTCGCCGGACCGGGCACCGGCAAGACCACCACGCTCGTCGAGTCCGTGGCGGCGCGCGTCGCACAGGGCACCGACCCGGCCCGCATCCTGGTCCTCACCTTCAGCCGCAAGGCCGCCGTCGAACTCCGCGACCGGATGGCCGCCCGGCTCGGCGCCGTCCGGGGCCCGCAGGCCACCACGTTCCACTCCTTCTGCTACGCCCTGGTCCGCGCCCATCAGGACGCCGATCTCTTCGCCGACCCGCTGCGGCTGCTCTCCGGGCCCGAGCAGGACGTCACGGTCCGCGACCTGCTGGCCGGCCAGCTCGATCTGGAGAAGCAGGGCCACGCCCACATTCGCTGGCCCGACGAGCTGCGGGCCTGCCTGACCACGCGCGGCTTCGCCGACGAGGTACGCGCGGTGCTCGCCCGCAGCCGTGAGCTGGGGCTCGGCCCTGACGCCCTCGCCGACTTCGCCCGGCGCACCGGCCGCCCCGACTGGAGCGCCGCCGCCGAGTTCCTCGCCGAGTACCTCGACGTGCTGGACGCCCAGGGGGTGCTGGACTACGCGGAGCTGGTCCACCGCGCGGTGCTGCTCGCGGAGCGCCCCGAGGTGTCGGCGCTGCTGGCCGGCCAGTACGACCTGGTGTTCGTCGACGAGTACCAGGACACCGACCCGGCGCAGGTGCGGCTGCTGCACGCGCTCGCCGGGAACCGGGGGAGCACCCCGGGCGGCGGCGGTGGCCGGAACCTGATCGCGTTCGGCGACCCGGACCAGTCGATCTACGCCTTCCGGGGCGCCGACGTGAACGGCATCCTCGACTTCCCCGAGGTGTTCCGGCGGGCGGACGGCGGCCCGGCCCCGGTCGGCGTCCTCACCACCTCGCGCCGCTCCGGCGACCGGCTGCTGGAGGCCACCCGGCTGCTCACCCGGCGGATGCCGCTGACCCGGCTGCCCTCGGCGAAGGTCCGCGCCCACCGCGAGCTCGGCGCGGTCCGCGAGGGCGGCACCGTCGAGACGTACACCTATCCGACCGCCTCCACCGAGCTCGACAACATCGCGGACCTGCTGCGCCGGGCGCATCTGGAGGACGGGGTGCCGTGGCACGAGATGGCGGTGCTGGTCCGGGCCGGCGGCCGCACCATCCCCGCGGTGCGGCGGGCCCTGACCTCGGCGGGCGTTCCGCTGGAGGTCGACGGCGACGATCTGCCCCTGCGCCACGAGCCCGCGGTGGCCCCGCTCCTGACCGCCCTGCGCACGGTGGCGACGGCGGCACTGAACCGGGGCGCCGCGGGTACCGATGCCGGCCCCGCGGATCCGGAAGGGGCGCCGGACGACGACGCCCGGGAAGAGGCCCCGGACGACGAAGCCCCGGAAGAGGTCCAGGATGAAGCCCAGGACGGGGCCCCGGACGCCGTTCCCGCCGGGCCGCGAGCGTGGCTCGGCACGGAGACCGCGCTGACCCTCCTCGCCTCCCCCCTCGGCTCCATGGACGCCGCCGATCTGCGCCGTCTGGGCCGGGCCCTGCGCGACGAGGAACGCGCCGCCGGGAACCGGGTGCCCGCGCCCTCCGGCGATCTGCTGGCCCGCGCCCTGGCCGAGCCGGAGCGGCTCGTGGCGCACGATCCGGCGTACGCCCGCGGCGCCCAGCGCCTCGGCGCCCTGCTGCGCAAGGCGCGCGAACTCCTGGAGGGCGGCGGCACCGCGGAGGAGGCCCTGTGGGAGCTGTGGTCCGGCACCCCCTGGCCGGGCAGGCTGGAGCGCGCCGCGCTGCGCGGTGGCGCGGGCGGCCGCAACGCCGACCGCGACCTCGACGCGGTCTGCGCCCTGTTCGACACCGCGGCCCGCGCCGAGGAGCGCACCGGCGGCCGGGGCGCGCTCAACTTCCTGGAGGAGGTCGACGCCCAGGACATCGCCGCCGACACCCTCTCCCGGCGCTCCGCCCGGCCCGAGGCCGTACGGCTGATGACCGCGCACCGGTCCAAGGGCCTGGAGTGGCGCATGGTCGTCGTCGCCGGGGTACAGGAAGGCCTCTGGCCCGACCTGCGCCGTCGCGGCTCGCTGCTCGAAGCGGACCGGATCGGCCGCGACGGTCTCGCCGAACCCCTCACCCCCGGCGCCCTCCTCGCCGAGGAGCGCCGGCTCTTCTACGTCGCCGCCACCCGCGCCCGCGAACGCCTCGTCGTCACCGCCGTCAAGGCACCCGCGGACGACGGCGACCAGCCGTCCCGCTTCCTCACCGAACTCGGCGTCGAACCCCGCGACGTCACCGGCCGTCCTCGCCGCCCCCTCGCCGTCGCCGCCCTCGTCGCCGAACTGCGCGCCACCACCGTCGACCCCGACGCGTCCGCCACCCTGCGCGAGGAGGCGGCCCACCGCCTCGCCCGGCTCGCCGCGCTCGCCGACGACGAGGGACAGCCGCTCGTACCGTCGGCCCACCCCTACCGCTGGTGGGGCCTGTACGAGCCGACCCGCTCGGCCGTCCCGCTGCGCGACCGGGACCAGCCCGTCGCCCTCTCCGGCAGCGCGCTCGACCAGCTCGCCAACACCTGCGCGCTCCAGTGGTTCCTCGGTCGCGAGGTGAAGGCCGACGCCCCGGCGACCGCCGCCCAGGGCTTCGGCAACGTCGTCCACGTACTCGCCGACGAGGTGGCCTCCGGCCGTACGCCCGCCGACCTGGCCGTCCTCATGGAGCGGCTCGACTCGGTCTGGGACGGGCTGGTCTTCGACGCCCCCTGGAAGTCGCAGCAGGAGAAGGAACAGGCGCGCGTGGCCCTCGAACGCTTCCTGCGCTGGCACGTCATGGACCGCACCGGCCGCACCCCGGCCGCCAGCGAGCACGACTTCGACGTGACGCTGGAGGCGGGCGAGTACGAGGTGCGCATCCGCGGTTCCATGGACCGGGTGGAGCGGGACGCCGAGGGCCGCGCCTACGTCGTCGACTTCAAGACCGGCAAGCAGTCCCCGACGAAGGAGGAGGTCGCCCGCCACCCCCAGCTCGCCGTGTACCAGCTGGCCGTCCGGGAAGGGGCGGTCGACGAGGTCTTCGACGGCCGGCGCCCCGAGTCCGGCGGCGCCGAACTCGTACAGCTGCGCCAGCCCGCCCCGAAGAAGGAGGGCGGCGACGCCGTCCCCCGGGTGCAGGCGCAGCAGCCCCCCGACACCGAGTGGGTCTCCGACCTCCTGGCGACCGCCGCGGGCCGCGTCCTGGACGAACGGTTCACCCCGACGACCGGCCAGCACTGCACCCACTGCACCTTCAGGGCCTCGTGCAGCGCCCAGCCGGAGGGCCGGCACGTCCTGGAGTGAGCTCCGGGTGCCGGGGTTCTCGGGCCGTCACGGTTTGCGGGCCATCACTCCGTACACACTGACGTCCGCGTCCGTCACGTCGTTGATGTCCCGGTAGCGCGTCCTGTCCAGCTCGTCCAGGCTCGCCACGAACTCCCGGTCGGGGTCGGCGGCCTCGGGCAGATCGGTGACCCGCTCGGGCCGCCAGCGGTGCACCGGGACGACGCCGGGTTCGAGCATCTCCAGACCGTTGTCGGTCACGAAACGCTCCACCTGGGCGTGCGAGCGGCGGACCATGGCGAAGCCGCGCTCCTTGAAAGCCTTCGTCACCTGGCCGACCTGCTCGGGGTTGAGATCCGAGCTGACGTTGCTCAGCACGAGACAGCTGCCCGCCGGCAACGCGTCGATGAGCTGCCGCACGATGGGATAGGCGGCGTCGTCCTCGATGAAGTGGAGGACGGCGGCGAGGACGAGGGCGACGGGACGGTCGAAGTCCAGGGTGCGGCGAGCGGCTTCGAGGATCTTGCCGGGGTCGCGCAGGTCCGCCTCGATGTAGTCGGTGCTGCCCTGCGGGCCGCTGGTGAGCAGGGCCTGCGCGTGTACGAGGACGACCGGATCGTTGTCCACGTAGACGACCCGCGCGTCGGGAGCGATGGCCTGCACGATCTGGTGGACGTTCTGCTGGGTCGGCAGCCCCGTGCCGACATCCAGGAACTGCCGGATGCCGTCGTGGGCGGCGAGGGTCACCGCGCGCCGCATGAAGTCCCGGTTGTGCCGCACGGTGAGGTACCCGCGCGGATTGGCGGCCAGCGCCATCGCCGCGGCCTCACGGTCGGCCGGGTAGTTGTCCTTGCCGCCGAGGAAGACGTCGTAGACGCGGGCCGGGTGCGCCTTCGTGGTGTCTATTCGCTTCCTGAGCTCGGCGGTGGCGTCCTGCGCTCCGGAGCCGGAGCCGGAGCCGGTTGCGGGGCCGGGCGCGGTTGCGGGGGCAGGGGTGTCGGCGCTCATGTGACCGTCCTCGTCAGGCTGTTGATGCGACTGGCGTCAATCTAGACGGTTCCCTGCGGCCTGTACCCCGCCAGCCGGCAGAGCGGGCGGGCGCCGGCGCCCGCCCGCTCACGGCTTCGTGGGTTGTCGGCGCGGCCGGTTAGCCTCTGTGGAGTGTCCTCGCACCTCACCGATCCCGAGCAGCTCAAGGAGCTCCTGGGGATCCCCTTCACCCCGGAGCAGACGGCGTGCATCACCGCGCCGCCCGCCCCGCAGGTGATCGTCGCCGGAGCCGGGTCGGGGAAGACCACGGTGATGGCGGCCCGCGTGGTGTGGCTCGTCGGGACCGGACAGGTCGCCCCCGAGCAGGTCCTCGGCCTGACCTTCACCAACAAGGCGGCCGGCGAGCTGGCGGAGCGCGTCCGCAAGGCCCTGGTCGCGGCCGGCGTCACCGATCCGGACGCCATCGACCCGGACCACCCGCCGGGCGAGCCCAGCATCTCCACCTACCACGCGTTCGCCGGCCGGCTCCTGACCGAGCACGGGCTGCGGATCGGGCTCGAACCCACCACCCGCCTCCTCGCCGACGCCACCCGCTTCCAGCTCGCCGCCCGCGTACTGCGCGAGGCCCCCGGCCCGTACCCCGCCCTGACCAGGTCGTTCCCCACCCTGGTCAGCGATCTGCTGGCGCTCGACGCCGAGCTGGCCGAACACCTCGTACGCCCCGAAGAGCTCGCGGAGTACGACACCGAGCTGCTCCGCACGCTGGAGAGCGCCAAGCTCAGCAACGCCGAACTGCGCAAGATCCCCGAGACCGCGGAGGCCCGCCGCGAGCTGCTCTCCCTGACCCGGCGCTACCGCGAGGCGAAGCGGAGCCGCGACCTCCTCGACTTCGGCGACCAGATCGCGCTCTCCGCGCAGCTAGCCCTCACCCGCCCCGAGGTCGGCGCGATCCTGCGCGAGGAGTACCGGGTCGTCCTGCTCGACGAGTACCAGGACACCTCCGTCGCCCAGCGGCTCCTGCTCTCCGCCCTCTTCGGCAGCGGCCCCGACGGCATCGCGTCCGGGCACGCGGTCACCGCGGTCGGCGACCCCTGCCAGGCCATCTACGGCTGGCGCGGCGCCTCCGTGGCCAACCTCGACGACTTCCCGAGCCACTTCCCGCAGGCCGACGGCGCCCCCGCGACCCGCTACTCCCTCAGCGAGAACCGCCGCAGCGGCGGCCGCCTCCTCCACCTCGCCAACGGCCTGGCCGAACCCCTGCGCGCCATGCACGAGGGCGTCGAGGCCCTGCGCCCCGCCCCCGGCGCCGAGCGCGACGGCCTCGTGCGCTGCGCCCTGCTGCGTACCCACAGCGAGGAGATCGACTGGCTCGCCGACTCGATCGCCCACCTCGTGCGGACCGGCAAGGCACCCGGTGAGATCGCCGTCCTGTGCCGCACCGCGGGCGACTTCCCGGAGATCCAGGCCGCCCTGGTGGCCCGGGACATCCCGGTCGAGGTCGTCGGTCTCTCCGGGCTGCTCCACCTCCCCGAGGTCGCGGACCTCGTCGCGGTCTGCGAGGTCCTCCAGGACCCGGGGGCCAACGCGTCCCTGGTCCGGCTGCTCACCGGCCCCCGCTGGCGGATCGGCCCCCGTGACCTGGCGCTGCTCGGCCGCCGGGCCCGCCTCCTCGTCCACCGCGCGGCCCACGGGGACGACGACGACTTCGACCCCGACCGCCGGCTCGCCGAAGCCGTCGAGGGCATCGACCCGGCCGAGGTGATCTCGCTCGCCGACGCGCTGGACACCTTCCTCGACTCCGGCGGTGAGCAGGACGACCGCCTGCCGTTCTCCACCGAGGCCCGCATCCGCTTCGCCCGGCTCGCCACCGAGCTGCGCGACCTGCGCCGCTCGCTCGCCGACCCCCTGATGGACGTACTGCACCGGGTCCTCGGCACCACCGGACTCGAAGTCGAGCTCTCCGCGTCCCCGCAGGCCCTGGCAGCGCGCCGCCGCGAGACCCTCGCCAACTTCCTCGACGTCGCGGCCCGCTTCGCCGCCGTCGACGGGGAGGCCACGCTCCTCGCCTTCCTCGGCTTCCTGCGCACAGCCGCGCAGTACGAGAAGGGCCTGGACAACGCGCTGCCCGGCGGCGAGAACACCGTCAAGGTCCTCACCGCCCACAAGTCCAAGGGCCTGGAATGGGACGTCGTCGCCGTGCCCGGCCTGGTCACCGGCCAGTTCCCCAGCGGCCAGTCCCGTGACGCCTGGACCTCCCAGTCCAAGGTCCTCCCGCACGCCCTGCGCGGCGACACGGCCACCCTGCCCGTCATCCACTCCTTCGACGCCAAGGGCCTCAAGGGCTTCAAGGAGGAGATGAAGGAGCACCAGCACACCGAGGAGCTGCGCCTCGGGTACGTCACCTTCACCCGGCCCCGCACCCTGCTGCTCGGCTCCGGTCACTGGTGGGGCCCCAGCCAGAAGAAGCCGCGCGGCCCGTCCGCCTTCCTGCACGCGCTGTACGAGCACTGCGCGGCCGGACACGGCGAGATCGAGGCGTGGGCGGACGAGCCGGCCGAGGACGAGGAGAACCCCGCCCTGGCCGAGTCGGCGGCCGACCACGCCTGGCCGCTGCCCCTGGACGACACCGCGCTGGCCCGCCGCAGGGCCGCCGCGGACACGGTGATGGCCCACCTGAAGGCGCTGGCCGAGGCGGGCCCGGTAGCCGGCGAGCACGACGCGCCGCTCGCCGAGGACGAGCCGCCCCCCGACGACGCACCGTTCCCCGACGACGACCCCTTCCGGGACGAGGCACCGTTCCCGGACGAGGAGCCGTTCCCTGAGGACGGGCTCTCTCCGGCCCCGCACGTCCCTTCAGCCCCACCCGTCCCCTCGGCCCCACAAGTCCCCTCAGCAGCCCCACACGTCCCCTCGGCCCGCGCGCCCGAGAGCGTCCCCCCGCGCCTCACCCCCGAGGAGTCCCGCACCCTCGCCTCCTGGGACCGCGACCTCGACGCCCTCGCCGGGGAGCTGCGCCGGGCCCGCGCCGGCGTGCGCGAGGTCCTCGTACCGGCCTCGCTCTCCGCCACCCAGCTGCTGCGCCTGGCCGACGACCCCGACGGCTTCGCCCAGGAGCTGGCCCGTCCGATGCCCCGCCCCCCGCAGCCGGCCGCCCGCCGGGGCACCCGCTTCCACGCCTGGGTGGAGTCCCGCTTCGAGGAGCTGCCGCTGCCCATGCTCGGCCCCGACGAGCTGCCCGGCGGTGACGAGAGCGACACGGACATCGCCGACGAACGCGATCTCGCCGAGCTGAAGGAGGCCTTCGAGCGCACCCCGTACGCCCGCCGCACCCCCTACCGCGTCGAGACGCCGTTCCAGATCACCCTGGCCGGCCGGGTGATCCGGGGCCGTATCGACGCGGTGTACCGCACCGGGGACACGTACGAGATCGTCGACTGGAAGACCAGCCGCACCAACACCGCGGACCCCCTCCAGCTCGCCGTCTACCGGCTCGCCTGGGCCGAGCTGCACGGTCTGCCGCTCACCGATGTCACGGCCACCTTCCTCTTCGTGCGGAGCGGCGAGAGCGTCCGCCCGGCCCGCCTGCCGGGCCGTCCGGAGCTGGAGCGCATCCTCCTGGACGAGCCACCTCCCGTGGGCGGATAGGCTGAAGGTCATGAGCGACACCCCGGACAGCGCCGTCCGCACGTACACCGAGCAGCACCGCACAGCCTTCCTCGACGACCTCGCCGAGTGGCTGCGCATCCCCTCCGTATCCGCTCAGCCGGAGCACGACGGGGACGTACGGCGCAGCGCCGAGTGGCTGTCCGCCAAGCTGACGGAGACCGGCTTCCCGGTCGCCGAGATCTGGGAGACGGACGGGGCGCCCGCCGTCTTCGCCGAGTGGCCGTCCGACGACCCGGACGCCCCGACGGTCCTCGTGTACGGGCACCACGACGTGCAGCCCGCCGCCCGCGAGGACGGCTGGGACACCGACCCGTTCGAGCCGGTGATCCGGGACGGCCGGATGTACGGGCGCGGCGCGGCCGACGACAAGGGGCAGGTGTTCTTCCACACCCTCGGGGTCCGGGCCCACCTGGCCACCACTGGCCGCACCAGCCCCGCCGTGCACCTCAAGCTCCTCGTCGAGGGCGAGGAGGAGTCCGGTTCCCCGCACTTCCGCGCCCTGGTCGAGCGGCAGTCCGCCCGCCTGGCCGCCGACGCCGTGATCGTCTCCGACACCGGCATGTGGGACGAGACGACCCCGACCGTCTGCACCGGAATGCGCGGTCTCGCCGAGTGCGAGATCGAGCTGCAGGGCCCCGGCCAGGACATCCACTCCGGATCGTTCGGCGGAGCGGTCCCCAACCCCGCGACCGAGATCGCCCGGCTCGTCGCGGCGCTCCACGACGCGGACGGCCGGGTCGCGGTGCCCGGTTTCTACGACGGCGTGGCCGAACTCACCGCGACCGAGCGCGCCCTCTTCGCCGAGCTGCCGTTCGACGAGGCCACCTGGCTGCGTACCGCCAGGTCGCAGTCCGCGTCCGGCGAGGCGGGCTACTCCACGCTGGAACGCATCTGGGCCCGCCCGACCGCTGAGGTCAACGGCATCGGCGGCGGCTACCAGGGCGCCGGAAGCAAGACGATCATCCCGGCCTCCGCCCGGGTGAAGCTCAGCTTCCGCCTGGTCGCGGGCCAGGACCCGGACCGCGTCCAACAGGCCGTGCAGACCTGGGCCGAGGCCCGGATCCCGGCCGGAATCCGGCACCGCATCACCTTCCTCCCCGCCACCCGCCCCTGCCTCACCCCGCTGGACCACCCCGCGCTGCAGGCCGTGGCCCGCGCCATGGGACGGGCCTTCGGCCAGAAGATCCTCTTCACCCGTGAAGGAGGCTCGGGACCCGCCGCCGACCTGCAGGACGTCCTCGGCGCCCCCGTCCTCTTCCTGGGCATCTCCGTACCGTCCGACGGCTGGCACGCCCCCAATGAGAAGGTCGAACTCGACCTGCTGCTCAAAGGCGTGGAGACCACCGCCCATCTCTGGGGCGAACTGGCGGCCGCACTCCGCTGAATCCTCTGAACACCCGATCCATCCCGGGGGAGTAGGAAGCACCTGTGAGCACCTTCGACAACGCCACCGCGGGCCGGCCGATCGGCCTGACCGCGCCCAGCGGCATCGACCGCGCCGCGCACCACCGCCTCGACGAGGCCTGGCTGGCCGCCGCGTGGAGCCACCCGACGACCCGGGTCTTCGTCGTCTCCGGCGGGCAGGTGCTGATCGACGACACCGCCGACGGCACCGAACTCGTGATGACCCCCGCCTTCGAGGCGCCCGTCACCGAGACCCACCGCTACTTCCTGGGCACCGACGAGACGGGCGTCAGCTACTTCGCCCTCCAGAAGGACTCGCTGCCCGGCCGCATGGACCAGTCGGCCCGTCCCGCCGGGCTGCGCGAGGCGGGCCTGCTCCTCGGCGCCCGCGACGCCGGTCTGATGGTGCACGCGGTGGCGCTGGAGAACTGGCAGCGGCTGCACCGCTTCTGCTCGCGCTGCGGCGAACGCACGGTGATCGCGGCGGCCGGACACATCCGCCGCTGCCAGGCCTGCGGCGCGGAGCACTACCCGCGTACCGACCCCGCGGTCATCATGCTGGTCACCGACGACCAGGACCGCGCCCTGCTGGGCCGCCAGGTCCACTGGCCAGAGGGCCGCTTCTCCACCCTGGCCGGTTTCGTCGAGCCGGGCGAATCGATCGAGCAGTCCGTGGCGCGCGAGGTGTTCGAGGAAGCGGGCATCACGGTCGGCGAGGTGGAGTACATCGCCAGCCAGCCCTGGCCCTTCCCGTCCAGTCTGATGCTCGGCTTCATGGCACGGGCCACGACGTACGAGATCAACGTCGACGGCGAGGAGATCGAGGAGGCGCGCTGGTTCTCCCGCGAGGAGCTGACCGCCGCCTTCGAGTCGGGCGAGATCCTGCCCCCGTTCGGCATCTCGATCGCGGCCCGGCTGATCGAGATCTGGTACGGGAAGCCCCTCCCGAGGCCGCGCAGCGCCGGCTGACACCGGAGCACGGACGCGAGCGGGGGAGCACGGCCGCAGGCCCCCGCTCCTCCCCGGCTTCGCCTCTGATCACCCCGGTCCCGGGCGGCGTCGGCCCCATGACCCCCCACCGATTCGAGTGCGGCGGTCGTCATCACCCAGCGAGGGAACGGTGGCAGAGCCACGTCGCCAGGGATGAAGGTCAGCCGACGCTACCGCCGAGTGGGCGTCGTGCAGGCGGACATGCGAAGACCCCCGAACCGGCGCCGGGCCGGTCGGGGGTCGGGTGCGGCGGGTGGGCCTGAGGCCCGGTGCCGGGTGGGTCAGACGCCCAGCGCCTGCTTCACCTGGGCCAGGCTCGGGTTCGTCATGACGACGTCCTCACCACCGCCGTCGGGAGCCACGAGAACCGTCGGGACCGTCTGGTTCCCGCCATTCGCCTTCTCCACGAAGGCGGCGGAGTCCGGGTCGTGCTCGATGTTGATCTCGGTGTACGCGATGCCCTCGCGGTCCATCTGGCCCTTGAGCCGACGGCAGTATCCGCACCACGTGGTGCTGTACATCGTCACAGTGCCCGGCATGTCTTCGCGCTCCTCTGTCTCATCGGTCTCGGCAATCCCGCCACATCCCGTGTCGGTCTCTTCCGTCACACGGAGAAGCCGGGACGCGCGTTGCCGCACGAGAGGAGAACGTACGTGACCTGGCCACCATTCCCGGGGCCGTTCCCGATCAGCACGAAGGCCGTTCCTGATTAGTACGACGGACAGGGCACCCCTGTGGACAACTTCCACGTCCGCCCCTTTCGACCTGGCAGCATGGCGGGGTGACATCAGCAACGCATTCCACCCTCTTCCCACAGGTCCCCGACTCCGCCGACGCCGTCCTCGACGGACTCGACCCCGAGCAGCGCGAGGTCGCCCTGGCCCTGCAGGGCCCGGTGTGCGTGCTGGCCGGAGCCGGTACGGGCAAGACGCGGGCCATCACGCACCGCATCGCCTACGGGGTGCGCGCCGGGATAATCCAGCCGACGAGTGTGCTTGCCGTGACGTTCACCAACCGGGCCGCGGGCGAGATGCGGGGACGGCTGCGCCAGCTCGGAGCCGGCGGGGTGCAGGCGCGGACCTTCCACTCCGCGGCCCTGCGCCAGCTCCAGTACTTCTGGCCGAAAGCAGTCGGTGGCGAGCTGCCCCGGCTGCTGGAGCGCAAGGTCCAGCTGGTGGCGGAGGCGGCGGCCCGCTGCGGTGTCCGGCTCGACCGCAACGAGCTGCGCGATGTCACGAGCGAGATCGAGTGGGCCAAGGTCACCCAGACCGTGCCCGCCGACTACCCGGCCGTGGTCGCCAAGTCCCAGCGGGACGCCCCGCGCGATCCCGCCGAGATCTCGCAGGTCTACGCGATGTACGAGCAGCTGAAGCGGGACCGCACGGTGATCGACTTCGAGGATGTGCTGCTCCTGACCGTCGGCATCCTCCAGGACCGGCACGACATCGCCGACCACGTCCGCCGTCAGTACCAGTACTTCGTCGTCGACGAGTACCAGGACGTCAGCCCGCTCCAGCAGCGGCTGCTCGATCTCTGGCTCGGCGACCGGGACAACCTCTGCGTCGTCGGTGACGCCAGCCAGACGATCTACTCCTTCACCGGAGCCACCCCCGACCACCTGCTGAACTTCCGCACCCGCCACCCCCGGGCCACCGTCGTCAAGCTCGTCCGGGACTACCGCTCCACGCCCCAGGTGGTCCACCTGGCCAACGGGCTGCTCGGCCAGGCCCGCGGCAGGGCCGCCGAGCACCGGCTCGAACTGGTCTCGCAGCGCGAGCGCGGCCCCGAGCCCGCCTACACGGAGTACGCGGACGAGCCCGCCGAGGCCGAGGGCACCGCTCGGCGCATCCGCGACCTGATCGCCGCGGGCGTCCCGGCGGGCCAGATCGCCGTGCTCTACCGGGTCAACTCCCAGTCCGAGGTCTACGAGCAGGCCCTGGCCGACGCGGGAGTGCCGTACCAGCTGCGGGGCGCCGAGCGCTTCTTCGAGCGCGCGGAGGTACGGGAAGCGGGCGTCGCCCTGCGCGGCGCCGCCAGGGCCGGGGGCAACGACTCCCTGCTGGACGATGCGCAGGGGCTGCCCGCCGAGGTCCGCGCGGTGCTCTCCACCAAGGGCTGGCGGAGCGAGCCGCCCGCCGGGTCCGGGGCGGTGCGCGACCGCTGGGAGTCCCTGGCCGCACTGGTCAGGCTCGCCGAGGACTTCGAAGAGGCCAAGCCGGGCGCGACCCTCTCCGACCTGGTCGCCGAGCTGGACGAGCGGGCCGCGGCCCAGCACGCCCCCACGGTCCAGGGCGTCACCCTCGCCTCGCTGCACTCGGCGAAGGGCCTGGAGTGGGATGCCGTGTTCCTGGTCGGACTGACCGAGGGCATGATGCCGATCACCTACGCCAAGACGGACGAGCAGATCGAGGAGGAGCGCCGGCTGCTGTACGTCGGAGTCACCCGGGCTCGTTTCCACCTCTCGCTGTCGTGGTCGCTGGCCCGCTCGCCCGGCGGCCGGGCCGGGCGCCGCCCGAGCCGCTTCCTGAACGGGCTGCGCCCCGGCTCGGCGGCACCGGGCTCCAGGAGCGCGGCGGGCGGCAGCGGCGGCATCGAGCGCCCGGTGGCGGCCCGGCGCAAGCGGCGTGGGCCCGCGCTGTGCAGGGTGTGCGGCAGGACCCTCACCGACGCCGGCGAGATGAAGCTGATGCGCTGTGACGACTGCCCGTCCGACATGGACGAGGCGTTGTACGAGCGGCTGCGCGACTGGCGCGCGGCGCGGGCTCAGGAGATCAGCCAGCCCGCCTACTGCGTGTTCACCGACAAGACGCTGATGGCCATCGCGGAGGCGGTGCCCGGCAGCGAGGGCGAACTGGCCGGGATCCCCGGGGTCGGCGCGCGGAAGCTGGGCCGTTTCGGCACCGCGGTGCTGGACATCTGCGCAGGTGGGGACGGGGCGGAGGAGTCCGCGGAGGCCGACGAGGAGATGTGAGAAAAACTCGTCGAAAAAATAGTTTGCGCCCGCCCCAGTCGTCACCATAGGTTCTTAACCACGGGAACAGCGACTTCTCTGAAGCCCTGATCCTGTGCTGTACTTATTCCGAATACGTAGGACCGGCTTGGTCGGTCCGCCCGAGACGCCGAGAGGAGGCGATTGAAGTGATCAGCATCATCGAGACCAACAAAATGACCGATCTCTCGGTCGTCTCCGCCTACTCGCTCGGCCTCGCCTGCTCTTCGACGTCTTCCCTGCGTGGCACCGGTGTGTCCGGCATCTCTGCCGTCAGCCCGCTGTCCCCGGTGAGCCTTCCCGAGCGGGAGCGTAATGAGCGACCGACCCAGGCACCGGCAGCAGCAGTAGCGAAGGGACAGGCCCAGGCCTACGCCTTTGCGGCCGTCGGTGCGGGAGCGGAAGCCGGAGCCAAGAAGCAGACGACGCAGCACCACACGATGTGGGCCTTCCGTGGGCCTGAACCCTGGAGAGATCCAGCCTGATCGACGATCAGGCCGGCGCCTTCAGGGCCGCGGAACCCCACTCGGGATCCGCGGCCCTTTTGTTTTGTCCGAACGGACGGAACAGCACGAAGGAGCCTCGGGAAAGCAACACCCGGTACCAGCCGCCCCCCGGCCAACAGGCCGGAAACGACCAGACGAGGACACCACCACCGTGCAACTCGAAGCGCACGCCCCGTCAGTACCGCCTTCCGAAACGATCCCCCCGCCCGGCCTCACGGAGGACTCCACCTTGACCCCGCTCACTGCGCTCACCGCGCTCGACGACGCCATCGAGAACCTCGGCGTGCCCGTCCCCTGCCGCTCCTACGACCCCGAGGTCTTCTTCGCCGAGTCCCCGGCCGACGTCGAGCACGCCAAGTCCCTCTGCCGCACCTGCCCGCTCGTCGAGGCCTGCCTCGCCGGCGCCAAGGAGCGCCGCGAGCCGTGGGGTGTCTGGGGTGGCGAGCTCTTCATCCAGGGCGTCGTCGTTGCTCGCAAGCGGCCGCGTGGCCGTCCTCGCAAGAACCCGGTCGCGGCGTGATCGCCGACCTGGGGGTCGCGGCCCCCAAACCCATGAAGCGCATCGGAACCATCGACCGTCCCCAGACCCACGATCCCCGAAACCAGGAACCAATGACCATCCCCACGAGGGAGCCCGTCGGCTCCGCGACACCGGACGTCACCATCATCGGCGCGAACGACTCGCGTCAGAACAGGACCCGTGAGATGCAACTCATCCCAGAAGCCCTGGCTCGTGCTCATATGCACGACCGCCTGCGGGAAGCCGAAGCGGAACGTCAGGCCGTGCGCCTGATCCACGCGCGGCGGATGCAGCGCCGGGCCGAGCGCGCCTCGATGCGTGCCCGGCGTGCGCTGGCCATGGCGGTCATGCACTGAGCCGATCAGGCTCGAACACCAGCAGGCTCGAACACCAGCAGGACCGATCGCCAGTAGGACCGCTGCGGGGCAGCCGCTCTCTGACCCGCAGCAAGCAGTGCTCAGCACCCACATCACCACCCCTGCCTCGGGGCCGGTCCACTCGGACCGGCCCCGAGGCCGTGCTGCGTGGTGCCGTCCCGTGCCGGACCGCGGTGGCGGAGTTATCGTCACAACGTGGACGAGGAGACGCAGCGCCCAGAAGCGGCGGGCACCGAGGGCGTCGTATGTGCCCTGTGCGGTACCGCAGCCGGGAGCGGCGACGCACCGCCGACCTGGATCTGTTCCGTGGAGAGCGGCAGCCGCCGCTACTTCTGTGACACTTGCGCGCGCAGCCACCTCAGGGCCATCGAGAGCCGGCTCGACTCCGCCTGGTGGTGACCTGACCGGCCGCTACTTGGCCTCCGCGCCGGCCGCCGCACCCTCCACGGGCTCGGCCACAGTCTCGAACTCGTCCGTCGCCTCTTCCACGGCCTCGAACTCGGCCGGAGCTTCCTCGGGCCACTCCTCCCCGGCCCGCTCCTCCTCTTCCAGCGGCAGGAACCCCGGCAGCCAGGCTTCGAGTTCCTCACGCAGCCGGACCGTCGCGCCAAGCTGACACAGCACCCCTATCGTGCTCAACGTCACACGGTGTATCAGCAGATAGGCGGGCGGCAGATTCAGCTGTTTGCCCAGCTGGTGGGCGGGAGAGCGCGGATCAGCTATCCGGGCGGCCTGATTGCGCATCCAGCTCCGGCTGAAGGCGAACTCCTCCACCAGTGCCGGTTCGATGATCGGCCGGAGGTAGTCGAGCACCGCGTCCGGGGCGAGGTCGATCGAGTCCTTGACGAAGCCCTCCTCGCGCAGCTTCTCGTACACGGCGTCCGCGTCGCCCTGGAGCGTCAGCCGCAACGAGTCCCCGATGGTCTGCGGCAGCCCGCCGGGCAGCCGGTCCACCGTCCCGAAGTCGAGGACACCGAGCCGCCACTGAGCCACCCCCGTGTCGTCGGCTTCCGCCGCGCGGTCGGTCTCGTCGGTGTCCGCCGGGCCGGCCGGGTCCGGTGGCAGCAGCCGGAAGTTGCCCGGGTGCGGGTCGGCGTGGAGCAGTCCGGTGCGCGCGGGGCCGGAGAACAGGAAGCGGGCCAGCAGCTGTCCGGCCCGGTCCCGCTGCTCCGTGGTTCCGCCGGCGATCACCTCGGCCAGCGGCACACCGTCGATCCACTCCGTGACCAGCACCTGATCGGACTGGTGGACCACGCCAGGGACCACGACATCGGGATCGCCCGCGAACTCCTCGGCGTGCTCCCGCTGCGACTGCGCCTCCTGCTCGTAGTCCAGCTCTTCCGACACCCGGTCGCGCAGCTCCGCGATCAGCGGCTTGATGTCCATGCCAGGAATCAGCGGGCCGAGCAGCCGGGCGAACCGGCTGAGCTGGGTCAGGTCCGAAAGCAGCGCGTCCCCGGCACCCGGGTACTGCACCTTCACCGCGACGTCGCGCCCGTCGTGCCACACCGCCCGGTGCACCTGCCCGATCGAGGCGGCGGCCGACGGCTTGTCGTCGAACGTCAGGAACAGCTCCCGCCAGTCCTCACCGAGCCGCTCGGCCAGCACCGCGTGGACCCGGCCCTCCGGCATCGGAGGAGCGGCCTCCTGGAGTTTGGTGAGGGCCGCGCGGTAGGGGCCGGCGACCTCCTCGGGCAGGGCGGACTCGAAGACGGACAGGGCCTGTCCGAGCTTCATCGCCCCGCCCTTCAGCTCGCCCAGGACCTTGAAGAGCTGGTCGGCGGTGCGCTGCTGTACCTCGCGGGCGACCACCTCCGCGGACTTGCCGCCGATGCGCTTTCCCAGGCCCCAGGTGGCCCGGCCCGCGAACCCCAACGGCAGCGCGGCCAGCTTGGCGGTTCGGGTGACCGCCTTCCGGGGAAGATCAGACATATGCCCCTCCAAATCCCAGACTGCCGCGCTGCGTGCGGCGGTTACCCGGCCATTGTGTCGTGCGCCGTGCCGGCCCCGGAGGTGCGCACCCCCTCAGTGTGCCCACCCGCTCCACAGGAACAGTCGAGGTGTGCCCGGATCTGCTCCGACCGCCAGTCCAACAGCGGCAGCGCGGCTTCCCACCGGGCCCCGGTGCAGGCGGGCAGCTCCCCGTCGAGGAAGGCCAGCGCGTGGGCGGCCGCCAGACCGGCCACCGCGGTCGCCAGGCCCAGGTCACAGGCCTGCACGGCGGTGCGCCGCCCGGACTGCCACTGAGCCAGCATCCGCGGCCACTGCGGGTCCCGGTCGCGCCGGTCCAGATCCAGGCAGCCCGCGCACGCCGTACCTCCCGGCAGCACCAGGGGCCCGACGAATCCCGTGGCCTCGATCACCCCGGCGTAGAGGTGCGGTGTGCCCGAGGCGATCCACGGCTCGGCGGTGCGCGGATCGGGAACGTAGGCGGAGAGGCTCTCGCGAGGAGCGACCACGATCAGGGACAGACCCGGCTCGCCGCTCACGGGCCCGCCCGACGACAGTGTCGCCCGCACGGCCGGACCGGGGGCCGAGCGCCGGACCAGCTGCCGCGCCGCACTGTCCCGGCGCTCTCCGGCCGCCGAGGACGGCAGCCCTCCGGGCGAGACGTCGCCCGGCTCGGCGCATCCCCCGTCCAGCACCTCGACGTGCCCCACCCCGGATCCGGAAAGCACCGCGGCGACGGCCGCGCCCACCCGGCCGGCTCCCCGTACCTGGACGCGCATGGAGCGGCGGGCGGCCAGCCGGCGCATCCCACCGCCGGGCTCGGGATGCACGACGGAGAGTGACGCCAGGTCCGGCCGGTGACGCTCCATCGTGTCCGCCCGGTTCCGTAACGCGTCGGCCTCCGGTCCGCCCGCCCGCACGTCGTCGATGAGCCCGGCATCCGACAACCGCATGACGAGGGTGTCCACTTGGTGTTCCGTGAGATCCAGCGCCCTGGCCTCTTCGCGCAACAGCGGCATCCCGCGCGTTCCGTCGAGGAGCTCCAGGAAACAGCCCGTCGCGATATCCATCGGGCCGACCTTCACCGCGTGTGCGGGCGTCACACCGAATTGGACGGTGCCGCGGCCGCGCCATGCGCGGCGCAGTGCGGGCTTCAACATCGGATGCACGGCTTCCCCCGGTCTGTGTGGCTGCGTGAGATCCATGGCCAGAATGCAACGGGCCGCGGAAGCGGGTGCAAAGTTATCCACAGGCAGGGGGTATTAGTCGTTCAAATGGTGCAGGGCATGGGGTGGATCATGTGTGAACCGTTCGGGAGACGGGACTTCCCCCACTGACAGCGGGTAACGTCGTGCCGTGCCCGCCGACCCGTCACCCGGTTTTGCCGGGGAGACCCCCGCGCGCAGCGCCGGAATCCACCAGCGCAGCGCGGAAGACCACCCGCCCCGCGGCTCGGTGACGAGCGCGGTCGAGGTGCGCAGGAGCTCCCGCCGCAGCAGAACGGTCTCCGCGTACCGGGAGGGGGACCGCACGATCGTGCTGATCCCCGCCCGGATGTCGGAGGCCGAGGAGCAGCGCTGGGTGAGCGTGATGCTCGACAAGCTGGCCGCCCAGGAGAGCAGACGTGTTCCCGGCGACAGCGAACTCGCCGAGCGGGCGGAGCGCTTGTCCGCGCAGTACTTCGAGGGCCGTGCCAGACCCGTCTCGGTGCGGTGGGTGACCAATCAGAACACCCGGTGGGGCTCCTGCACCCCGGCCGAGGGAAGCATCCGCCTGTCGCACCGGCTGCAGGGGATGCCCGAGTACGTCGTCGACTACGTGCTCGTCCACGAGCTGGCTCATCTCCTGGTGCCCGGACACGGACCGCGGTTCTGGCGGCTCCTGGACGCCTACCCCCGTACCGAGCGGGCGCGCGGCTATCTCGAAGGGGTGGTGGCGGCCGACCGGCTGCCGCACCTGCCCGCCGCACGCGGCGAGTGACGTTCGGTGACTCTGTACCGGGTCTGTACCGGCTTGGCCCGGGGCCGGACTTTGCGGTTAGCCTGACGCGACGCATTTAGCTTCCGGATGGGGGACGGTCGTTACGCATGGCCAGGGAATTCCAACGCGGCCACAAGGCCAAGATCAGCGATCTCACGCCGGGGACGGACCTGTACGTAGGTGTGCAGATCGCCGGCCCGGGACTGACCTTTGACATCAGCTGCTTCGGCCTCGATGCCAATGAGCAGCTCTCCGACGACCGGTATTTCATCTTCTTCAACCAGCCGAAATCGCCCGAGGAGTCCATTCAGCTCCTCGGCGCCCAGGCCGGTGACACCGAGTCGTTCCGCGTGACTCTGGACCGTGTTCCGGCGAGCATCCACAAGCTGTCGTTCACCGCGACGCTGGACGGCGCCGGACAGATGGCGCAGGTCGGTCCCGGGTACATCCGGATCGTCGCGGGTGGCGAGGAAGTCGTCAGGTACGCCTTCACCGGCTCGGAGTTCACCACCGAACGCGCGGTGATGCTGGGTGACTTCTACCTCAAGGACGTCTGGCGGTTCGCCGCTGTCGGCCAGGGGTTCGACGGCGGCCTCGACGCGCTGCTGAAGAACTTCGGAGGCGAGGTCGCCGAGGAGGAGCCCGCCGCTCCGCAGCCGCAGTCCGCCGTCCCGTCGTTCGCCCCGCCCGCCCAGGCGCCGGCGCCCGCCCCGTCGTTCGGCGCCCCGGCCGCACCGCAGGTCCCGCAGCCCGCACCGTCCTTCGGCGGACCGTCCGCGCCCGCACCGGCGCCCACTCCGCAGCAGCAGATGCATGCCGCGCCCACCATCGTGGCGCCGCTGGCCCCGCAGGGCGGAAGTGTTCCCCCGCCGCCCGCGCCCCCGCCCGCTCCGTTCGGACAGCCGGGGCAGCCGCCCCAGCAGCCGCAGTTCGGGCAGGTCCCGGGACAGGCCCCCGCCCCCTACGGGCAGCAGGCACCCGCGCCGTACGGGCAGCCGGCTCCGGCCCCGTACGGACAGCAGCCTCCCGGTATGCCGCAGGGCGTGCCGCAAGGGGCGCCGCAGACCGGGGCGGGTCTCCTGGCCGCGCTCCAGCCGTACAAGGAGACGGCCACCGGTCAGCGCTGGACCGCGCAGAACCAGCAGCTCATGCGCGTCGACCTCACCAACGGCGGTGGGGGAGTGCTGGCCAGGCAGGGCAGCATGGTGATGTACCAGGGCAAGGTCGACTTCGGCTACAAGGGCGCAGGTTTCGCCGGCCGGATCGTCGGCAACGCCACCGGCCAGGAAATGCAGCTGATGCGCTGTACCGGCCGCGGACAGGTCTTCCTCGCCGAGGACGGCTCGCACCTGCACGCCGTCGAACTCCAGGGCGACGGCATCTGCGTCTCCGCGGAGAACGTCCTCGCCTTCGACGAGTCGCTGCAGCACGAGGTCCGCAGGATCGAGGGCCACGGCATCCCCGGAGGCGCCCTGTTCACCATGCAGTTCCAGGGCACCGGCACCGTCGTCGTCAAGACCCACGGTGTGCCGGTCGTCCTGCCGGTCACCCCGACCACCTTCGCCGACTGCAATGCCGTCGTGGCGTGGTCGGCGGCGTCCCAGGTGATTGTCTCCAGCCAGGTCCGGCTGCGCCGCAACGCCTACCCCGGACACAGCGGGGAGACCGTGAACCTCCAGTTCCGGGGCGCGCCCGGCAACTTCATCGTCGTCCAGCCCTACGAGGTCTGAGGGAGCCCGTCATGAATCAGCAACTCGCGGGCTACGCCCCGACCCCGGTCATGGCCCGGATGGAGAACCACGGCCATTCGATGCTGAAGGTCGCCATGGCCACCGGCCAGGACCTCTACGCGCGCACCGGTTCGATGGTGGCGTACGAGGGCTTCATCCAGTACGAGCCCAATCCGCCCGCCGTCCGCCAGATCGCCTCGCAGTGGATCACCGGCGAGGGCACCCCCCTGATGAAGTGCGCCGGTGACGGCCTGCTCTACCTCGCCGACTACGGCGCGGACGTCGTCGTCATCAACCTCAACAACGACTCCCTCTCGGTCAACGGCACCAACGTCCTCGCCTTCGACGGCCATCTCACCTGGGGCGTCGAACGGGTCAAGGGGCTGGCCAAATTCGCCGGCCAGGGCCTGTGGAACGTCTGTATCTCCGGCACCGGCTGGGTCGCCATCACCTCGCGCGGCACGCCGATCGTCGTCGACTGCGGGAGTGGCGAGGACGAGACGTACGTCGACCCGGACGCCCTGGTGGCGTGGTCCCCGAACCTCAAGGTGAAGGGCAAGCGCAGCTTCAAGGCCTCCTCGCTCATCGGGCGGGGCAGCGGAGAGGCGTTCCAGATGGCCTTCTCCGGCCAGGGGATCGTCGTCGTCCAGCCGAGCGAGGACAGCACCGACCGCATGCGGGTCCGGAACTGACGGGGAGGGAGAACACACCATGCAGAGTCCGCTTTTCAGCTACACGGAACAGCAGTCCCAGGACCGGTACGCGGTTCAGAACCCGCAGCTCCTGCGGGTCTCGCTGACCGGCCACGACGACGTCCTCGCCCGCAAGGGGGCCATGGTCGCGTACCAGGGGCTCATGGAGTTCGACGGCGAGTACCAGTCGCACGGACAGCGCCGGGCCCGCGCGACCACCGGTGAGGGCCTCGACCTGATGCGCTGCTCCGGGCAGGGCACCGTCTATCTCGCCAACCTGGCGCAGTACGTCCACGTGGTGGATGTCGACCGCGACGGCATGACGGTCGACAGCGCCTACGTCCTGGCGCTCGACTCGTCGCTCCACACCGAGGTCATCGCGGTGGACAGCCAGTACGGCATCTCGGGCACCGGCAAGTACCAGCTCAACATCTCCGGCAGCGGCAAGGTCGCCCTGATGACCTCCGGCCAGCCCCTGATGATGCAGGTCACGCCCGACAAGTACGTCAACGCCGACGCGGACGCCGTCGTCGCCTGGTCCAGCTCCCTGCGTGTGCAGATGCAGGCCCAGACGCACTCGTCGGGCGTCATGCGCCGACGCGGCAGTACCGGAGAGGGCTGGGAGCTCAGCTTCCTCGGGCAGGGCTTCGCCCTGGTCCAGCCGAGCGAGGTGCTGCCACCGCAGAACGCCCAGATCGGCCAGGGGATGGCTGCCCAGTTCGGCATGGGCCAGCAGGGGATCCACGCGCAGAACCAGAACAACGCCTGGAACTGAGCCACCCGATCGGTAAGGGGCGGCCTCCAAAGAGGCCGCCCCTTACCCGTGCTGTCGTCGTGCCCGCTACCCGACGCCGTCCAGCGCCGCCCGCGTACGTTCCACCAGACGCACCACCGAGGAGTCGGCGACCCCGGCGACCTCGTCGTAGGCGAACCAGCGCAGGTCCAGCGATTCGTCGCTGATCCGCTCCGTCGAACCCGACGGTGCCAGTGCCGCGTACTGGACGTCCAGATGCCAGTTGCAGGGCGCCGGGATCGGGTGGCGGTCCAGGGTGACCGGGCCGCCTGCCAGCAACGTCAGACCGGCGATGCCGGACTCCTCCGTGGCCTCGCGCAGCGCCGCACCGGCAAGCGTGGCGTCCCCCGGCTCGCAGTGACCGCCCATCTGCAGCCACATCCGCAGCTTCCGGTGCAGCGTGAGCAGCACCCGGCCGTGCTCAGGGTCCACGACCAGGGCGCTGGCCGTCAGGTGCCCGGCCCCGCAGGCCTTCCACATGCCGTCGGGATGCCGCGACAGATGGTCCAGGTAAGCCAGGCGCAGCTCCTCCTGGGCGGCGTCCGCACCGCCCCCGTAGCCCTTCAGTACGAGAACGGCGTCGTCGTGCAGGCTCACTTTTCGGTGTCGTCCTTGCTGTCGCCGCCGGTACCGCTGCCGCCGGTGTCGTCGCCGTCCGTGCCGCTGCCGCCCTTGCCGTCGGCGTCCTCCGGGGCGGGCCCGGTCTCGCCCTCGGTGCCGGTCGCGGGCTTCTGCGGCCCGTTCGCGGCCTCGCCGAGCATCTTGTCCAGCTCGGAGAAGTCCAGCTGCTGGTGGTGCACGAACCCGTCCGGGTCGTCCAGGTCGTGAGCGGTCGGCAGCATGTCGGGGTGCTCCCACAGCGCGTCACGTCCGTCGAGACCCCGGGCGTCCGTGAGCGAGGCCCACAGCCGCGAGGCGTCACGCAGCCGCCGCGGACGCAGCTGGAGACCGATCAGCGTGGCGAACGTCTGCTCGGCGGGACCACCGGAGGCGCGGCGCCTGCGCATCGTCTCGCGCAGCGCGTCCGCCGAGGTCAGCCGGGACTTCGCGGCCTCGTGCACCACGGCGTCCACCCAGCCCTCGACCAGCGCGAGCGCCGTCTCCAGCCGGGCCAGGGCGGCCTTCTGCTCCGGGGTGTCCTCCGGCTGGAACATGCCCTGCTGAAGAGCTTCCTGCAGCTGCTCGGGCTGCGACGGGTCGAACTGGCCGACCACGTCCTCCAGCTTGCTGGTGTCGACCTTGATGCCGCGCGCATAGCCCTCCACGGCACCGAACAGATGCGAGCGCAGCCACGGCACATGGGCGAAGAGCCGCTGGTGAGCGGCCTCGCGCAGCGCCAGATACAGCCGCACCTCGTCCTGCGGCACGCTCAGGTCCTTGCCGAACCGCTCGACGTTCAGCGGCAGCAGCGCGGCCTTGCCGGCCGGGCCCAGCGGCAGCCCGATATCGGTCGAGCCGACCACCTCGCCCGCCAGCACGCCGACGGCCTGCCCGATCTGCTGACCGAACATCGCGCCGCCCATCGACCGCATCATGCCGATCAGCGGGCCCGCCATCGCCTGCATCTCCTCGGGCAGCACATCGCCCATGGCGAGGCCGACACGCTCGGCCACCGGGTCGACCAGCTTCTGCCAGGCGGGGAGGGACGCCTCGACCCACTCCGCGCGGCTCCAGGCCACGGTGGAGACCGAACCGGACGGCAGCGACGTCGCCCCGTCCAGCCAGATGTCCGCCAGCCGCAGCGCCTCGTCGACCGCGGCACGCTCGGACGGGCCGACGCTCGCGTCCTTGGTGCCGTCCGCGGTGCCCTGCGAGACGGTCTGGCGGGCGATCTGCTTCGCCATGTCCCAGTTCACGGGACCGCCCTCGTAGCTCAGCATCTGGCCGAGCTGCTGGAAGGCCGCGCCCAGGTCGTTCGGGTTCATCGCCCCGAACATCGCGGCGAAGGGGTTGTCACCGCCCGCGCCGGGGCCGAAGCCGAGCGGGTTCGCCGGACCGCCCGAACCCTGCCCACCTCCGGTGGGGTCCTTCTTCTTGCCATGGTCGCCGTCGTCCGGCTCCTCCGGCGGAAGGCCGAATCCGAATGGGGTGTCACTCACGGGTTTCCTCGGCTCGTAGGGCCGCCGGATCGAACCGACGGCGACTGCCCGACATCACCATCCAGCGTAGACACCAAGTCCGCTCAGGGCCTCAGTGCTCCGTCGGCTCCCGGCCTGCGGCAGGATGGACGCCACCTGGTACGTACGCGTCATTCGGGTACGTACTGAAGACAACCGCTGGAGACGCCCGGTGAGTTCCCCAGATCCGCAGGTTCGCGCAGCGCGAAACCTGGCCGACCCGCTGTCCGAGAAGAAGACCGAGAACACGGCCGAGAACAAGCCCGACAGCAAGCCAGAGGACAAGACCGTCCGGAGCCGCTCCAGGAGCCGCGGCCCCGTCGTGGCCATCACCGGAGCCGCGACGGGTGTCGGCGAGCTGCTCGCGGCCCGGCTCGCGGCCTCGGAGGAGATCAAGCAGGTCATCGCCATCGACGAGCGCCGCGGGGAGGTCTCCGAGGCGACCTGGCACATCCTCGACGTCCGTGATCCGGCCATCGCGGAGAAGCTGCGGGGCGCGGACGTCGTGGTGCACCTGGCGCTCGATCTCGACCTGGAGACCGACGCCGCCGCCCGCACCGCCTACAACGTGCGCGGCACCCAGACCGTGCTGACCGCCGCCGCGGCCGTCGGCGTCCACCGGGTCGTGCTGTGCACCTCAGCGATGGTCTACGGAGCGCTGCCCGACAACGACATCCCGTTGGCCGAGGACGCCGAGCTGCGGGCCACCGCGGAGGCGACCGGCGTCGGCGACCTGCTGGAGATCGAACGGCTCGGCCGCCGCGCGCCCCGCGCCCACCCCGGACTCCACGTCACCGTGGTCCGACCCACGGTGCTCGTCGGCGGTACCGACACGGCACTGACCCGTTACTTCGAGTCACCGCGCCTCCTCGTCGTCGCCGGATCGCGCCCCACCTGGCAGTTCTGCCACGTCGACGACCTGGTCACGGCGCTGGAGTACGCCGCGCTGGAGAAGATCGACGGGGAGTTCGCGGTCGGCTGCGACGGCTGGCTCGAACAGGAGGAGGTCGAGGAGATCAGCGGCGTCCGCCGGATGGAGCTGCCCTCCGCCGTGGCGCTCGGCGCCGCCGCCCGGCTGCACCGCATCGGCCTCACGCCGTCCCCGGCGGGGGATCTGGCGTACACGATGCATCCCTGGGTGGTGAGCGTGAGCCGGCTGCACGACGCGGGCTGGCGCCCGAGCTGGACCAACGAGGAGGTGCTCGCCGCCCTCCTCGAAGAGGTGGAGGGACGGCACACCGTCGCGGGCCGCAGGCTCGGCCGCAAGGACGCCACCGCGGCCGGTGCCGCCGGCGCGACCGTGGCCCTGCTCGGTACCGCTGCCCTGGTACGACGGGCCCGCAAGGCGCGCCGCCGTATCTAGGGCCTGTAGGAGGCTCCAAGGGGGACGGCGGCCCACCGGCGGAAACCGCTATTCCGTGATGCCGCCGCGGTGCGGCACGATGGCGTGCATGGCACCCACGCACGACCACCCCGGCGAGCAGACGGCACAGGACCCGATCCGGCTGCTGGAGATCCGCGACACACCGTTGTCGGTGGACGAGATCTTCCGTGCCGTCGGCGACGACGCCGCCGGCGGCACCGCGCTCTTCGTCGGTACCGTGCGCAACCATGACGGCGGCCAGGACGTGGGAGCGCTCGGCTACTCGTGCCACCCCTCGGCGCAGGACGAGATGCGCCGGGTGGCGGAGAAGGTCGTCGCCGGGTTCCCGGTCCGGGCGCTGGCCGCTGTCCACCGGGTGGGTGAACTGGAGGTGGGCGATCTCGCCGTGGTCGTGGCCGTCTCCTGCCCGCACCGCGCAGAGGCCTTCGAGGCCTGCCGCAAGCTCATCGACGACCTCAAGCACGAGGTCCCGATCTGGAAGCACCAGCGCTTTTCGGACGGGACGGAGGAGTGGGTCGGCGCCTGCTGAGCGCAAACCGGCCGGGCGGGCTTCCGCCCCGATTTGCGTAACCGCACCCCTGCCGTGAGCGTTGGCCTTGCAGATGGTTAATCTGCTGATAGGTCAGTTGCGGTTGCTCATGAGGCAGGGAGGTCGTCATGGCAGCACTCGCCTGGTTGTTGATTCCGCTTTTCGCTGCGCTCGGTGCTGCGATATGGGGAAGCTGGGCCGCCCGTAATCGCACGACCGGCGATGTCACCGAACTCGCCGGGTACGCCCGGTTCCGCGAAGCGATGGAGAAGTCGCACTCCGGTTCGGAGCCGGTCGAGCAGATATCGAACGTCTGACGCCGCGCCGAACGTACGCGGTTGCCAATCAGCCCCACCGCACCGCCCACCGAGGCTTCCCGGCGCACCCCTCGCGCCCCGCCCCGGGCCCCGTACGGACCGGCCCCGGCGGTGCACAGACAGACCCTTCCCGTACTGTCGTTCCATGCCACGCCGCACCGCGACGATGCTCGCCTCCACCCTGGTTCTGATCGCGCTGCTCTGCGCAGGTGTGCTGATCAAGGTTCCGTACTCGGAGATGTCCCCCGGGCCGACCGTGAACACGCTCGGTGAGGTCGACGGCGAGCCCGTCCTGCAGATCAAGGGGCGCAAGACGTACAAGACGTCCGGGCATCTCAACATGACGACGGTCAGGGTGACGGGCGCCGACTACAACATGAACCTCGTCGAGGCCGTCTACGGGTGGCTGGGGCACGACAGTCTCGTCGTACCGCACGACACGCTCTACCCGGACGGCAAGACCGAGCAGCAGTCGACGCAGGAGAACGCCGAGGAGTTCAGCCAGTCCCAGGAGAGCGCCAAGGTCGCGGCCCTCACCGAACTGGGCATTCCGGTGTCGTCACGGGTCGTCGTCTCCACGGTCATCAAGGACAGCCCCTCGCAGGGCAAGCTGCACGCCGGTGACGTGATCAAGGCCGTCGACGGCACCGCGGTCAAGCAGCCAGAGGACGTCGCGAAGCTCGTCACCCGGCACAAGCCCGGCCAGGACGTCACCTTCACGGTCATCCCGGCCAAGACCGCGGCGGCGGCCGAGAAGGCCGGCAAGGAGCCCGAGGGCACCGAGAAGATCACCCTCACCACCGAGAAGGCCCCCAAGGAGAACCGCGCGATCGTCGGCATCCAGGCGGGAACGGACCACACCTTCCCGTTCGAGATCGACATCAAGCTCGCCGACGTGGGCGGCCCGAGCGCCGGTCTGATGTTCTCCCTCGGCATCGTCGACAAGCTCACCCCGGGACAGCTGACCGGCGGCAAGTTCGTCGCGGGCACCGGGACGATCGACGACAAGGGCAAGGTCGGCCCGATCGGCGGCATCAACATGAAGCTGGTCGGCGCGCGCAACGCAGGCGCCCGCTACTTCCTGACCCCGACCGAGAACTGCAAGTCGGCCGCCTCCGACACCCCCGACGGACTCACCCTGGTGCGGGTGAAGACGATCAGCGACGCGAAGAAGTCCCTGGACAGGATCCGCTCGGGGGACACGGCCGGCCTGCCGAGCTGCTCGACGGGCTGACCGCGTCCCCGCGGCGGCGGGGTCAGGACTCGAAGGTCGCGGCCAGTGCCTCGGCCAGCCCCGGCACCAGACCGGCCCCGGTCAGCACGTCGTTCGGCGAGTCCTTCTCCCGCAGCCGCACGGCCGACTCCCGCGCACCGTCCCGCAGGACGGCCACGGTCATCCGCACCTCCTGGCGGTCGGGGTGCTTGGCGACCCACTGGGTCAGCTGGGTGTCGTCGAGACCGTCCGGTACGGAGGCCTCGGCGGACGGCGGCAGCATCAGCCGCTCCACCGTCATCGCGCACCCGACCACCGCGTCGGGCCAGGCGATCGTCGCGAGGAACTCATCCAGCGCGGTACCTGCGGGAAGCTCCTCCTGCTCAATAGGGGTGAGTGCGGCGGCCTTCGAGCCGTCGCCGTCGAGACCGAGCTGGGCGGCGAGGCCCGGCTCCTGGACCCGCAGCCGGGCGGTGTCGACGAGGGCGAACAGCCGGGCTGGCTGATCCCAGCCGAGACCGGAGATGTATTCGTCGATTTCGAGCACCGCGACGGTGAGCGGGCTCGCGGCCATCGGAGGGCCTGAGGGGGAAACGTTGGACATGGACAACATCCTGCCTCCTTCCGCCCCGGGAACGGGAACTAGGTAAAGCCTCAGTAAGTTGCATAGGTGGGCTCTACGATCGCGGGGCCCCTTCAACACGACCGCGAACTTTGAGGTGCGCACGTTGGCTTTCCAGATGCCGGACCGCGGCGGAGGCCCGACAGGGCCACGGATCAGAGTCGGCCGCCCGTCCCGGCGCGCCCGAACCCTGCTGATGACACTGGGCGTCCTGGCGATTCTCGCCATGGCGTTCGTCATGTTCGCGGGGTTCTGGACGGACTGGCTCTGGTACAGGTCGGTCGCGTATTCATCCGTCTTCACCACGACCCTGTGGACCAAGATCGGGCTGTTCCTCGTCTTCGGACTCCTGATGGCCATCGCTGTCGGGGTGAACATCTGGCTCGCGCACCGGCTCCGGCCGCCGCTGAGCGCGATGTCGCTGGAGCAGCAGAGCCTGGACCGCTACCGGATGAGTCTCGCCCCGTACAAGAAGTGGGTGCTGCTCGCGATCACCGCGCTCGTCGGTCTGATCGCCGGAGCGTCCTCCTCCGGCCAGTGGCGTACCTGGCTGATGTACGTGAACGGCGTGTCGTTCGGGCAGAAGGACCCCCAGTTCCATCTGGACGTGTCCTTCTTCGCCTTCGACCTGCCCTGGTACCGCTTCCTGCTGGGCTTCGGCTTCGCGGCCACGGTGCTCTCGCTGGTCGCCGCCGCGCTGACCCACTACCTGTACGGCGGGCTGCGCATCACCAGCCCCGGCGCGCGGGCGACGGGGGCGGCCACCGGTCACCTCTCGGTGCTGCTCGGCATCTTCGTCGCGCTGAAGGCCGTGGCGTACTGGCTCGACCGCTACGGGCTCGCCGTGAAGTCCAGTGACTTCAAGGCCACGGACAACTGGACGGGCCTGCGGTACGTCGACGCCAACGCCTACCTCCCGGCGAAGACCATCCTGTTCTGCATCGCCGCGATCTGTGCCGTGTTGTTCTTCGCGACGCTCTGGCGCCGCACCTGGCAGCTTCCGGTGATCGGATTCGGGCTGATGGTCCTCTCCGCGATCCTGATCGGCGGGCTCTACCCCGCCATCGTGCAGAAGTTCCAGGTCCAGCCGAACGAGCAGGCCAAGGAAGCCCCGTTCATCCGGAAGAACATCGAGGCCACGCGCGACGCGTACGACATCGACAACGCCCAGGTCGACGACTACGCGGGCAAGAGCACCACGGACGACGAGACGAAGCTCCGCGCCGGCGCGGACGCGGCGGCCAGCTACCGGGTGATGGACCCGAACGTCGTCTCCCCGGCCTTCCAGCAGCTCCAGCAGAAGAGGAACTACTACCAGTTCCCCAAGACGCTGGATGTCGACCGCTACAAGGACGAGTCCGGCAAGGAGCAGGACACGGTCATCGGTCTGCGCGAGCTCAACCTGGACGGCATCCCCAAGCGCAACTGGATCAACGACCACTTCACCTACACCCACGGCTACGGTGCGATCGCCGCCCGGGGCACCACGACCGGCAAGAACCCGAAGGGGTCTCCCGACTTCACCGAGTCAGGACTGCCGACCACCGGTGAGCTGGGCTCGTACCAGCAAGAGATCTACTACGGCGAGAAGACCGAGCAGTACTCCATCGTCGGCGGGCCCCAGAAGGAGCTCGACTACGAGGAGGACGGCGAGAAGACCACCAGCTACAAGGGCAAGAGCGGGGTCAGTCTCTCCAGCGCGTTCAACCGCGCCGCCTACGCGGTGGCGTTCAGCGAACCGCAGATCCTGTACTCGGGAGCCATCGGTGACGGCTCGCGGATCCTGTACAACCGCACCCCCAAGGAGCGGGTCGAGGCGGTCGCTCCCTGGCTGACCATCGACGGCGACGCCTACCCGGCCGTGGTCAATGGCCGCATCCAGTGGGTCGTCGACGCGTACACCACGACCAACGGCTACCCGTACGCCTCGCGCACGACGCTGGGTGACACCACGGCCGACTCGCTGACCACCAACCAGCGCGCGGTCGTCGCCCAGCAGAACCAGGTCAACTACATCCGCAACTCGGTGAAGGCCACCGTCGACGCGTACGACGGCAAGGTCAAGCTGTACGAGTGGGACACCGAGGACCCGATCCTCAAGACCTGGCGCAAGGCCTTCCCCGGCACCGTCCAGCCCAGGACGGACATCCCGCAGGAGCTCATGGACCACCTGCGGTATCCGCAGGACCTGTTCAAGGTGCAGCGCGAGCTGCTGACCCGCTACCACGTGGAGAACCCCGCCCAGTTCTACAGCGGCAGTGACGCGTGGCAGGTCCCGGACGACCCGACCAACAAGGAGTCCGGTGCCGTCCCGCCGTACTACCTGAGCATAAAGATGCCGGACCAGACGGCTCAGAAGTTCTCGCTGACGACGACGTTCACTCCCAAGGGGCGGCCCGACCTGGGGGCGTTCATGGCGGTGGACGCCGATGCGTCCAGCAAGGACTACGGCACGATAAGACTGCTGAGAGTCACCACCACGGTGAAGGGTCCCGGCCAGGTACAGAGTGAGCTCAACGGCAACGACGACGTCGCCGAGTTCGTGAGAAACCTCAAGGGCACCGACTCCGACATCGAGTACGGCAACCTGCTGACGGTGCCACTCGAAGGGGGCTTCCTCTACATCGAGCCGGTGTACACGCGCGGTGGCACGCAGAACTATCCGCTGCTGCGCAAGGTCGCCGCCTCGTACGGGTCGAAGATCGTCTTCGAGAACAGTCTCGGAGAGGCGCTCAACGCGGTCTTCGGGGTGGACGAATCCGATACGAGCAGACCACCGGCGGAGACCACGCCACCGGGTGACACCACGGAGCCGCCGGCCACCGGCGACGCCGCGCTCAAGAAGGCGATCGCCGATGCGCAGAAGGCCTATACGGAAGGCGAGGCAGCCCTGAAGAAGCAGGACTGGACCGCCTACGGCAAGGCTCAGACGGATCTGCAGGACGCCTTGCAGCGGGCGGCGGCCGCCCAGCCCAAGTCCGGCAGCACCGGCAAGCCTGACAAGGGCGATAAGCAGGACAGCTCCGCGAGTTCCGACAGCGGTGGCTGAGTGACTCGGTAAAGCTTCACCTTCGCGCCGTGGTACGGTTTGAACACAACGGCGCGGGGTGGAGCAGCTCGGTAGCTCGCTGGGCTCATAACCCAGAGGTCGCAGGTTCAAATCCTGTCCCCGCTACTGAAAGACGAAGGCCCGGATCCTTTCGAGGATCCGGGCCTTCGCCGTGCCGCCGTGACTTTTCTGTGCAGTGAGCGTGAAGTGCGGTTCATGGGGCACCAGTTGAGTAGAGACATGCTTGACTTGTCTCTCTGTGGGCAAGTCGACAAAACGCTGAAGTGACCTCACTGTCCGCGATATACCAGGTGTACGCGGGTTACAGGTGGTGCGACGATGGTATTTATGGGGGACAGGGCAACTCTGTTGGAGACAGGGCGGTTTGTTCAGCGTCACGCCCATCCGGCGGAAAACGTGATGGATGTGGCATTTGCCGCCGCCGCACGGTACAACGACTACATCGAGACCGCCGAGACTGCGGAGTGTGCCGCGACCGTCGAAAGTGCAGAGACCGCAGAGTCCGCGGACGGCGTGGAGAACGCCGAGGGCGCGGAGACCGCAGAGAGTGCGGACAACGCCGAGAGCGAGGCGCGTCACCGTCGTGCCGCCGACGCCGGAGACACGGCGTCGATGAGCGTACTCGGCGCGCTGTTGCTGCGCCGGGGCGACCTGGCCGGCGCCGAGACCTACCTGCGTGCGGCGACCGCTGAGGGCGACCGTGCCGCGGCTAACAACCTCGGGGTGCTGCTGCACCAGCGCGGGTACCCGGACGAGGCCGCCGACTGGTGGCGGATCGCGGCCGTCGCCGGCTCCGCCGCGGCCGCGCACGCCCTCGGGCGCCACTACCGCGAGCGCGGCGACGAGCCCGGCGCCGAGTACTGGCTGCGCCAGTCCGCCGAGCAGGGCCACGCGCTGGGCGCGTACGCCCTCGCCGAACTGCTGGAACACCGCAGCGACGTCGGCGCGGAGCGCTGGCTGCGCGCCGCGGCCGAGCAGGGGCACCGCGAGGCCGCGTACCGGCTGGCGCGCCTGGTGGAGCGCAACGCGGCGGACGACGCGCACGACGCGTTCGGCCGCCCCGGACTCGGCCCCCGCACCGGAACGGGCGGCGCGACCGGCACCGGCCGGCGCCGGGTGGCCGCCCGCAAGGACGACAGCCCGGTCGCCGGACCCGAGGCGGGCCGGGTCGGCGAGGCCGAGCAGTGGTACCGGCAGGCCGCCGCGCGCGGCCACCGGCGCGCCGCCCTGCATCTCGGCGCCATTCTGGAACAGCGCGGCGAGCTGAAGGAGGCCGGCCGCTGGTACCTCATCTCGGCCAAGGCGGGCGAGGCGCGGGCCGCGTGCGCGCTCGGCTTCCTGCTCCGCGACGCGGGCGACCGGGAGAGCGCGGCCGTGTGGTGGCTGCGCGCCGCCCAAGACGGCGACGGCAACGCCGCCAACGCCCTCGGCGCGCTGCACGCGGCCCGCGGCGAGCAGCAGACCGCCGAGCGCTGGTACCGCGCGGCCATGGACGCCGGTGACGTCAACGGCGCGTACAACCTGGGGCTGCTCTGCGCGGCCCAGGACCGTACGGCCCAGGCCGAGCAGTGGTACCGGCGCGCCGCGTACGCCGGCCACCGGGAGGCCGCCAACGCACTGGCCGTGCTCCTGCTCCAGGCGGGCGACGCGACCGGTGCGGAGCCCTGGTTCTCCAAGGCGGCCGAGGCGGGCAGCGTCGACGCCGCGTTCAACCTCGGCATCCTGCACGCCGGGCGCGACGAGGACCGGGCCGCCCTGCTCTGGTACGAGCGCGCCGCGGCGGCCGGCCACACCGAGGCCGCGCTCCAGGTCGGCATGGCGCTGCTGCACCACGGCGAGGAGCGGGAGGCCGAGCGGCACCTGCGCTGCGCCGCCGGTGGGGGCAGCGCGGAAGCGGCCTTCCGGCTGGCGGGGGTGCTGGACTCGCGGCAGCCGCCGCCGGGACCGCCCGCCCTGGGCGAGCCGATGCCGGAGAAGACCGAGTGCGAGGAGTGGTACGAGCGTGCGGCCGAGCAGGGCCACCGCCGGGCCCAGGTGCGCGTCGGGATGCTCGCCGCGGCCCGGGGCGACGTGGAGAGCGCCGGCCGTTGGTACCGGGAGGCGGCCGAGGCGGGCAGCCGCAACGGGGCCTTCAACCTCGGTCTGCTGCTCGCCCGCGAGGGCAGTGAGCGCGAGGCCGCGCTGTGGTGGAGCCGCGCCGCGAACGACGGGCACGGGCGGGCGGCCCTGCGCCTCGCCCTGCTGGCCGCGCGCCGCGGTGAGCTCACCGAGGGGCAGCGGTGGTGTGCGCGGGCGGTCGAGCTGGGGCCGGCGGAGGTCTCGGAGCGGGCCGCGCGGCTGCGCGAGGCGCTGCACCAGGAGCTGACCGCGTAGGCGGGTGCGGGGGTCGATGCCGGGGCGGGTGTTCGGGGGCGCGGAGCCCTCGGCCCCGCCTCGCCCTCAATCGCCGGACGGGCTTGATGCGGCTGCTCGTCCCGAAGTGGCTCCCGTCCTCGGTCGCCGACGGGCCTGATGCGGTGGCTGACGTCCCCGGAGGCGGGCTGGGAAGTGATTTGCGCTGGTCCGGAGGGGTGACGTAGTGTGGGGATCACAACGACGCGGGGTGGAGCAGCTCGGTAGCTCGCTGGGCTCATAACCCAGAGGTCGCAGGTTCAAATCCTGTCCCCGCTACTTAAGACAGAGGGCCGGATCCTTCAAGGATCCGGCCCTCTGTGCATGCCTGTCACAAGTGTGCATGCCCGTCACGCGGCTGTCCGGTTCAGGGTTTGTGGCCCACGGCTTCGCCGTACATCGCGCGGTCCACGGCCTTCTCCTCCGGTACCGGCGTACCCGAGGAGACGCCCGAGTCGGCGTACGCCTTCTGCACCCGGTCCGTGGTGCCCTTCCGGATCTCCCAGTCCATCCGCATCGACGGCGTCGACCGCAGGGTGGCCTCGTCGGTCTTCATCAGCCCGGCCAGTTCGGTGACGAAGGCGGGGTCGGACTTGTAGTCGCCGGCGAAGTAGGTGTTCACCGTACGGATGTAGGCCCGGAGGAAGGCGACGCCCGCGTCCGGGTCCTTGTTCAGCAGCGTCGGACCGAACAAAAGCCCGCCGAGCGGTTCGCCGAGCGGCTGGCCGCCGAGGAACGCGTACTTCTTGTCGCCGTCCACCTTGCGCCAGATCGGGTCGAGCAGCCAGGCGGAGTCCACGCCCCCGTTCTGCAGGGCGGTCAGTACGTCTGCCGACCCGAGCTGCTGGAAGCTGATCTTGTCGAGGCCGCCGCCGTGCTTCTTCAGCGAGGTGTCCATCGGATAGGCGATCACCGAGCCCTTGCCGATCATCGTGCCGAGTTTCCGGCCGGCCATGTCGACGTGGTCGGCGCTCTCGCCGTCCTTGAGGCGCACCCACAGGCCGCTCTTGGAGGTCGGGTCGGGAGAGAAGTTGCCCGCGACCCATTTGATGTCGAAGCCGCCGTTGATGCCGTTCATCACCGCGACCTCCGGCGCCGCCCACTGGGCGTCGACGTCCCCCTTGGCGAGCAGGGGCAGGGCGTCCGGGGTGGGGAGCACCTTCAGCTGGACGTCCAGGCCCTCCTTCGCGAACTCGCCCTTGGCCACGGCGACCTGGAGCGGTGCGACGTACTCCGCGCTCAGGGTGCCGGTGGCCAGGATGATCTTCCGCTTCTTGGCCAGTGGCCGGGCGGCGGGCGCCCCTTTGTCGCAGCGGGCGGGCTTGCGGGCGGGCGCCAGGTCCGCGGGGTCGGTCCAGCTTCCGGTGCCGCAGCCCGCGACGGGTTTGACGGTGCGGGGCGCGGCGTCGGCGCCGCCGCCGTCCGAGGTGTCGTTCCCGGCGCAGCCCGCCGCACCGAGCAGGGATACCGCCACCAGTACGACGGTGCGGGTGAAGGGGGTACGTGTGCGCACAGTGCCTCCGTACGAAGAGCGAGGTGGGCCGTTCACGACTGGCTGCGGCCGCGGTCGCGCGGGGCCCAGGGGGTGAGCAGCCGGCCGGCGATCCGCACCACCTCGGAGAAGACGACACCGAGCACCGCCACACAGACGATGCCGACGAACATCACATCGTTCTGGAACAGGGCCCGGGAGTCGAAGATGAGGTGGCCCAGTCCGTCGGCCGCCGCGATCTGCTCCGACGCGACGATGACCAGGACCGCTACTCCGGCCGCGATCCGCGCGCCGACCAGTACCGCCGGCAGCGAGGCCGGCAGGAGCACGTGCCGGAACATCTGCCAGGGCGAGGCGCCGAAGACCTGCCCCGCGTCGCGGTGGCCGACCGGCACGGCGAGTACGGCCGCCATGGTCGAGATCCAGACGAAGAAGAAGACGGTGGCGGCGACCAGGGCGATCTGCGGCCCCTCGCCGAGGCCGAACATATTGAGGAAGACCGGCAGCAGGGCCAGTTTCGGTACGACGTACAGGGCGTCGAGCAGTGGTTCCAGCGCTGCCCGCACCAGGGCGAGCGAACCCATCAGCAGGCCGAGCGCGTAGCCCGCGACCGTGCCGATCGCGTAGCCGCCGAGGACCCGTTTGAGCGTCGCCCACACGTCCGGCCACAGCTCGCCGTCGGCGGCCCGGTCCCAGCCGTCCGCGAAGATCGTGGAGGGCGCGGGGTAGACGCGGTCGTCGATCCAGGACCTGGCCGCGGCGAGCTGCCAGAGCAGCACCAGGAGCAGTGGTACGGCGACGGCGAGGGCGATTTCGAGGGTGCGGCGTCTGCGGTGGGTGCGTACGGGATGCAGTTCCTGCGGGCCCGGCCTGCGGACCAGTACCTGCTCGTCGCGGCTCACGGACTTCACGGCGGTGCTCATGCCAGGGCCGCCTCTCCGCGGACCTCGCCGCGCAGCAGATCCCACAACTCGCTCTTCAGCGCGGTGAACTCCGGCGTCGAACGGATGTCACCGGTGCGCGGGCGCTCGAACGGAGGGCGGTGTTCGGCGATGATCCGGCCGGGGCGGGCGGACATCACGAGGACCCGGTCCCCGAGCACGATCGCCTCCTCCAGGCTGTGGGTGATGAAGAGTGTGGTGGTGCGGGTGGTCTGGGTGAGCTCCAGCAGCTCGTCCTGGAGGATCGTGCGCAACTGGGCGTCGAGCGCCGCGAACGGCTCGTCCATCAGCAGGATCTCGGGTTCGACGGCCAGTGCGCGGGCGATCGCCACCCGCTGGCGCATCCCGCCCGACAGGGCGGCGGGGTAGGCCCCGGCGAATTCGGCGAGCCCGATCCGGGACAGCCAGTCGTGCGCCCGCGCGTCGGCCTCCCCGCGCGGCACGCGCTGGATGTCGAGGCCGAAGCGGACATTGGCGAGGACGGTCTTCCAGTCGTAGATCCCGTAGTCCTGGAAGATCATCGCGGCGGGCCGGGCCGCTGACGTACGGATGGACAGCTCGCCGGCGCTGGGGCGCAGCAGTCCGGCCGCGATCCTGAGCAGGGTGGACTTGCCGCAGCCGGAGGGGCCCACGATGCAGGCGAACTCGCCCGGCACGATGTCGAGATCGACCGGCCCGAGGGCGGCCAGGGCCTTGGCTCCCCGTCCGAAGGAGCGGGCGAGGGAGCGGGCGCGGAGTTTGGGGGCGTCGGTGGACAGCGGTGCCGGTGGTGCGGGGGGTGGGTTCGGGTGCGGATCTCCCACGGGTCTCTCCTCGTACGCAATCGAGGTGCGGAGCCGCCGCGGGGCGGCGGTGATCGCCGATGACGATATGACGACCCGTCAGATTCGGGAAGGGGGTGCGCGGGGGTCAGTGCCCGGCACGGCACGAAGAGGCCCCGCGTCGGGAATCTCCGGTGCGGGGCTCAGGGGTCGGCCGACAGCCTCTCGGGGAAGCGGGGTCAGGCGGCCGCGGCGCAGTTCGGGCAGATGCCGCGGTAGGTCATCTCGACGCCGGAGATCATGAAGCCGAAGCGCTCGCCGGCCGGCAGGTCCGCCAGCGGGTCGCCCGCCGGGTGCACGTCGCGGATGGCGCCGCAGTTCGCGCAGACCAGGTGGTGGTGGGGGTGGTGCGCGTTCGGGTCGTACCGCTTGGCCCGGCGGTCGGTGGAGACCTCGATGACCTCGCCGAGCGTCACCATCTCGCCCAGCGTGTTGTAGACGGTGGCGCGGGAGATCTCGGGCAGCTTGGCGACGGCCCGCGCGTGGACCTCGTCGGCCGTCAGGTGCACGTGCTCCCCGTCGAGCACCTCGGCCACGACGCGCCGCTGCGCAGTCATGCGCCAGCCGCGTCCACGGAGTCGTTCCAGCAGGTCACTCATGAGGGCAAGCCTAACAGTGGAGGGGCCCTGTTCCGAACTCGTGTGACTTTGGATGGCTGCTTGACTTGGACTAAGTCCATTGTAGGATCGGGAACGGCGTAGGCCGAGGGACAGGCTGTGCACGCCGGGACGACATGACGAAGACGCAGGAATGACGCAGGAGGCGCACGTGACGCAGGGACCGCTCACCACGGAGGCCGGAGCACCGGTCGCCGACAACCAGAACAGCCAGACCGCTGGCGTCGGCGGTCCGGTGCTGGTGCAGGACCAGTCGCTGATGGAGAAGCTCGCGCACTTCAACCGCGAGCGCATTCCGGAGCGCATCGTGCACGCCCGGGGCGCCGG
The DNA here is from genome assembly GCF_044756945.1 of Streptomyces sp. NPDC091387. Lineage (NCBI taxonomy): Bacteria > Bacillati > Actinomycetota > Actinomycetes > Kitasatosporales > Streptomycetaceae > Streptomyces > Streptomyces sp. NPDC091387. The sequence goes on from NZ_JBIVTZ010000002.1 coordinate 286,839, forward strand.
TGCGTACGGCACGTTCACGCTGACCCGCGATGTATCGCAGTGGACGCGTGCGAAGTTCCTCTCGGAGGTCGGCAAGCAGACCGAGACCTTCCTGCGCTTCTCGACCGTCGCGGGCAACCTCGGCTCCGCCGACGCGGTGCGTGACCCCCGCGGCTTCGCGCTGAAGTTCTACACCGAGGACGGCAACTACGACCTCGTCGGCAACAACACCCCGGTGTTCTTCATCAAGGACGCCATCAAGTTCCCCGACTTCATCCACACCCAGAAGCGCGACCCGTACACCGGCTCGCAGGAGGCGGACAACGTCTGGGACTTCTGGGGTCTGTCGCCCGAGTCCACCCACCAGGTGACCTGGCTCTTCGGTGACCGCGGCATCCCGGCCACGCTGCGCCACATGAACGGCTACGGCTCGCACACCTACCAGTGGAACAACGAGGCCGGCGAGGTCTTCTGGGTCAAGTACCACTTCAAGACCGACCAGGGCATCAAGAACCTCACCCAGGACGACGCCAACAAGCTCGCCGGAGAGGACCCGGACAGCCACCAGCGCGATCTGCGCGAGTCCATCGAGCGCGGCGAGTTCCCGTCCTGGACCGTGCAGGTCCAGATCATGCCGGCGGCCGAGGCGGCCACGTACCGCTTCAACCCGTTCGACCTCACCAAGGTGTGGCCGCACGAGGACTACCCGCCGGTCGAGATCGGCAGGCTGGAGCTCAACCGGAACCCGGAGAACGTCTTCGCGGAGACCGAGCAGTCGATCTTCAGCCCCGCGCACTTCGTGCCCGGCATCGGCCCGTCCCCGGACAAGATGCTCCAGGGCCGCCTCTTCGCGTACGGCGACGCGCACCGCTACCGCGTCGGCATCAACGCCGACCACCTGCCGGTGAACCGCCCGCACGCCGCCGAGGCGCGGACGCACGGCCGGGACGGCTACCTGTACGACGGCCGTCACAAGGGTGCGAAGAACTACGAGCCGAACAGCTTCGGCGGTCCGGTGCAGACGGACAGGCCGCTGTGGCAGCCCGTCCCGGTCACCGGCGACACCGGCACCCACGAGGCCGCTTCGCACGCCGAGGACAACGACTTCGTCCAGGCCGGCAACCTCTACCGGCTCTACTCAGAGGACGAGAAGGCCCGGCTGATCGACAACCTCGCCGGGTTCATCTCGAAGGTCTCGCGCGACGACATAGCCGAGCGCGCGATCAACAACTTCCGCCAGGCCGACGGCGACTTCGGCAAGCGGCTGGAAGCGGCGGTCCAGGCCCTGCGCGGCTGACGGTTCGCTCTGCCCGGCCGGCCGGTCCCACGTGTGGGGCCGGCCGGCCTTTCGTGGGCCGGTCAGCCGACCAGCTCCGCGGGATGACGTCCGGCCGGTGACCAGCAGCGGATGATGTCGCGCACCGACACGACGCCGACCGGGCCGTGGCCGTCCAGCACGATCAGATGCCGGAAGCCGCCGTGCGTCATGGCCTCGGCCGCCTCCTCCAGGGTCCAGGCCGGCGCGGCGAAGACCACGTCGGTGGTGGTGTGGGCGGCGGCGGTCTCGAGGTCGGGGTTCTGGCCCGATCCGACCGCGTTGAGGATGTCGCGCTCGGTGAGAATCCCGAGACCGCAGATGTCCGGGTCGTGGACGACGGCTGCTCCGATACGGCGGGCCGACATCAGCCGGGCTGCCTGGCGGAGGGTGTGGGTCGGGCCGATGGTGAGGACCACCGTGCTCATGGCGTCACGGACGAGCATGAAGGGAGTCACCTCCTACGTGAAGCGACCGCGTGAGCCGATTCACAAGTTCACAAGTGAGGGCACTCTCAGAGTCGCACTGTTGGGGAGCCCCAACAAGGGGTGGTGAAGATCGTTCGAGGGGCGTGCGGTGGTGCGGCACGCCCCTCGTGGTTTCCGTACGCCCTCTGAAGCATCCGGCACGGCTGTCGCCGTCCGGGCGGGGCCCGGTATCGGCGGGGTCCCCTCAGACGGGTGGTGTCCGGGGCGCGCTCCAGCCTGCGTCAGTAGCGCTGATTCAGATATCCCAGCAGCTCGTGGTGGAGGGTCCCGTTCGAGGCCGCCGCGTTGCCGCCGCCCGGTCCGGAGACCCCGTCCAGGCTGGTGAAGCGGCCGCCCGCCTCCTCCACGATGATCGCGTTCGCCGCCATGTCCCAGAGCGAGAGCTCCGGCTCGGCGCAGATGTCGACCGACCCCTCGGCGACCATCATGTACGGCCAGAAGTCCCCGTACCCGCGGGTACGCCAGCAGGCCCGGGTCAGATCCATGAAGCCGTCGAGCCGGCCCTGCTCCTCCCAGCCGGTCAGGGAGGAGTACGCGAGCGACGCGTCGGCGATCCGCTCCACCTTCGACACGTGCAGCCGGGACGCCGAGGTCAGGCTGCGGCCGGAGAACGCGCCCGCGCCCTTCGCCGCCCACCAGCGCCGATTCAGCGCGGGCGCGGACACCAGTCCGACGACCGGCCGGAAACCGTCCTCACCGGCCTCCATCAGCGAGATCAGCGTCGCCCAGACCGGCACACCGCGTACGTAGTTCTTGGTCCCGTCGATCGGGTCGATCACCCAGCGGCGGGGGCCGGTCCCCTCGATCCCGAACTCCTCGCCCAGGATCGCGTCGCGCGGGCGGGCCCGATGGAGGTGGCCGCGGATCAGCTCCTCGGCGGCCTTGTCGGCCTCGGTCACCGGCGTCATGTCCGGCTTCGTCTCGACCTTGAGGTCCAGAGCCTTGAACCGGTCCATCGTCGTCGCGTCGGCGGCGTCCGCCAGCACGTGGGCGAGGCGCAGATCATCGTGGTAATCGGGCATGACCGTCACAGTATCGACCGCCGGTGAACAGAGCCACATGGCCCCGGACGCCGCTGAACTCCCGCCCGTTCGAACCCTTGACAGTGCGGGGGAGCGCGTCAACTCTGAAACGCAGGCCCCGGCGTGGGAGGCAACGATGCCGACAGCGCGAGAAGCACTGCTGGACGCCGCCCACGCGGCCCTCACCACCCGGCCCTGGCCGACCGTGCGGATGGTCGATGTGGCAGCCGCCGCCGGGATCTCCCGGCAGACCCTCTACAACGAGTTCGGCAGCAAGGACGGACTGGCCCGCGCCCTGGTCCGGCGGGCCGCCGACGGCTATCTGGCCGGCGTCGAACAGGCGCTGGGAACGGCCGGCGGCACCGGCGACAGGCTGGCTGCCACCGCCGCCTGGACGGTCCGCTCCACCCGGACGAACGCACTGGTCAGAGGGCTGCTCACCGGTTGCTGGGAGGACCGGTTACCGCACCCCGCCCACCCGGTCCGGCCGCCCGGCTCGCTCGTACCGGCGCAGCGCCGGGCCGATGCCGGAGCGCCGACGCCCGCCGAACTGCTCGGCCAGGTCAGGGACCGTGCGGTGGCCGCCCTGGACGGGGGACGCCCGCCGCGCGACCCGGCGGCCCTGGCCGTGACCTGCGAACTCGCGCTGCGGCTCGCCCTGTCGTACGCACTGGTGCCCCCGCACCCCCAGGTGGCGGGGGACGGGGCGCCGCTGGTGCGGGTCGTGGCCGAGCGGGCGCCGGACTCCGTGACGTGAGCCGGCCGGTCTCAGTGCGAGGAGCCCGAGAGCTGGAGCCCGATCACGCCGAGGATCACCAGCGAGATCGAGATCAGCTTGAGCGTGGAGACCACGTCGTCGAGGAAGATCATGCCGTAGATGGCGGTGCCCGCCGCGCCGATGCCGGTCCACACCGCGTAGGCCGGACCGACGTCGAGCTTCTTCAGCGACATGGTCAGGAGGCCGAAGCTGCCGAGTGCGAAGACGCAGAACGCGATGGTCGGCCAGAGCCGGGAGAAGCCGTGCGAGAGCTTCAGACAGACGGCGAAGCCCGTCTCCAGCAGTCCCGCGACCACGACCAGCAGCCACGCCATCGTCAGTGCCCCTCCCGCATCGGTGACCGCCTCGTACCGCTGGGCTTGATTCGTGATTATGCACTTACCGGTGGCGAGTGATCGCAAACGTGCCCGGGTCAGTCGCCTTCGCGTCGCTCCCGCGTGGAGAGCAGCCGGCGCAGTGAGTCCAGCCGGGCCGGATCGGCGTGGCCCTCCGCCACCCAGGCGTCCAGCGCGCATTCCGGTTGCCGGCTGTCGTGGGTGCAGCCGCGCGGGCAGCCCTCGGTGCCGGGCTGGAGGTCGGGGAAGGCGTTGATGACCCGGGACGGGTCGATGTGGTGCAGGCCGAAGGAGCGGATGCCGGGGGTGTCGATCACCCAGCCCCGGTAGTCCGGCAGCGGGAGCGCCAGGGCCGACGTGGTGGTGTGGCGGCCGCGTCCGGTGACCGCGTTGACCACTCCGGTCGTACGCCGCCGGTCCTTCGGCACCAGCGCGTTGACCAGCGTGGTCTTCCCGACGCCGGAGTGCCCGACGAAGGCCGTGACCCGGTCGTGCAGCTGCTCGCGGACCCGCTCCGCCGCGTCGCCGTTCTCCAGCTCCTCGCGGTTGGTGACGATGTAGGGCACGCCCAGCGGGATGTACGCCTCCAGGAGTTTGTCCGGGGACGCCAGATCCGACTTGGTCAGCACCAGGAGGGGCGAGAGCCCGCCGTCGTACGCGGCGACCAGACAGCGGTCGATCATGCGCGGACGGGGTTCCGGATCGGCCAGTGCGGTGACGATCGCGAGCTGGTCGGCGTTGGCGACGACCACCCGCTCGAACGGATCGTCGTCGTCCGCCGTCCGGCGCAGTACCGAGCGGCGTTCACCGATCCGGACGATCCGGGCGAGGGTGTCCTTGTCGCCGGACAGGTCACCGACGATGGAGACGGTGTCGCCCACCACCGCGGCCTTGCGGCCCAGCTCACGGGCCTTCATCGCGACGACCGTGCGGCCCTCGACGAGACAGGTGAGGCGGCCGCGGTCCACGGTGAGGACCATGCCGTCCTCGGCGTCCTCGTGCTTGGGGCGGGTATGCGTACGAGGCCGGTTGCCCTTGCGGTTGGGGCGGACCCGGATGTCGTCCTCGTCGGGGTTCTTGCCGTAGCGGCGCATGTCTCAGGCCCCGAGCATTCGGGTCCACATCTGCGGGAAGTCAGGCAGGGTCTTGGCGGTGGTCGCCACGTTCTCGATCTCCACTCCGGGGACGGCAAGGCCGATGACGGACCCGGCGGTGGCCATCCGGTGGTCGTCGTATGTATGGAAGGTACCGCCGTGCAGCGGTCGAGGCCGGATGTGGAGACCGTCGGCGGTCTCGGTGACCTCGCCGCCCAGCTCGTTGATCTCCTTGGTGAGTGCGGCCAGCCGGTCCGTCTCGTGCAGCCGCAGATGGGCCACGCCGCTCAGGGTGGAGGGGGAGTCGGCCAGGGCCGCGACCGCCGCGATGCCCGGGGTCAGCTCGCCCACCTCGCCGAGGTCGACGTCGATGCCGTGGATCCGGCCGGAGCCGGTGAAGGTGAGCCCGTGCTCGGTCAGCTCGCAGCTGCCGCCCATGGCGGTGAAGATGTCGCGCAGCGCGTCACCCGGCTGAGTGGTGTGCAGCGGCCAGTCCGGCACGGTGACCCGGCCGCCGGTGACCAGCGCCGCGGCCAGGAACGGCTGGGCGTTGGAGAGGTCCGGTTCGATGGTCAGGTCCCGGCCGAGCAGTGCCGAGGGGGAGACCCGCCAGACGTTCGGTTCGCCGCCCGTCTCCGGCTCGTCGACCTGGGCGCCGACGGCCCGCAGCATGTCGACGGTCATCCGGATGTGCGGCATGGACGGGAGCCGGGTGCCGGTGTGACGCACCTCCACGCCCTGGTTGAAGCGCGGCGCCGACAGCAGCAGCGCCGAGACGAACTGGGAGGACGAGGACGCGTCGATCGCGACCGGGCCGCCGTCCAGCGCGCCGACGCCGTGCACGGTCGTCGGCAGCGAGCCGCGGCCGTCGTCGTCGATCCGGGCGCCGAGCACCCGCAGGGCGTCGATCACCCCGGTCAGCGGGCGCTCGTAGGAGCGCGGGTCGCCGTCGAAGTGGACCGGGCCGTCGGCGAGCGTCGCCACCGGGGGCAGGAAGCGCATGACCGTGCCGGCGTTGCCGACGTCGATGGTGACCGGACCGTGCAGACCGGCCGGGATGACCCGCCAGGCCTCGCCGGAGCCGTCCGGGCCGCCCGCGACCGAGGAGCTGGAGGACACCGTCTCCTCGATGCCGACGCCCATCGCGCGCAGCGCGTCAGCCATCAGCAGGGTGTCGCGGGAGCGCAGCGGGCGGCGCAGCCAGCCGGGCTCGGAGGAGAGCGCGGCCAGCACCAGCGCGCGATTGGTGACCGACTTCGATCCGGGCACGGTGACGGTCGCGTCGACGGCTCCGCTCGCGTGAGGGGCGGGCCAGAGGGCGGGGTGCACGGAACTTTCGGTCATGGGGCTCACTTTAGACCGACCGGCAATCCGGGGCCGTCGGCGCGGGAGTGGTGAGATGCGAGGTCACAGGCCCAGCAGCCAGCGTCCGCCGCCGATCAGCGAGCAGAGCGACACGGCGTGGAACAGGAACAGCCAGAGCGCGGCCGGTACGTCCGTCAGCCGGGACAGCTGGTCCGCGTCCGAGTCCGGCGCACCGCCGTGCCGCCGCTTGGACTGGAGCTCGAACGCCGGACGCACGCCGCCCAGCAGCAGGAACCAGACCGCGCTGTACGCGAACAGCGACTGCCAGTCGGGCGAGGCCAGCCACGACATCAGCAGGAAGAGCGAACCGGTGAGGATCACCGTCAGCGCCCCGTACACATTGCGGATCATCACCAGCATCACCGCGAGCAGTGCCGTCGCCAGCCAGAGCAGCAGCGTGATCCGGCCGTTGACGAGCAGCCACGCGCCGCCGAGGCCCAGCAGCGGCGGTGCGGTGTAGCCGGCCGCCGCGGTGAGGACCATGCCGATGCCGGTCGGCTTGCCGCGGCTCACCGTCAGCCCGCTGGTGTCCGAGTGCAGCCGGATGCCCGAGAGCTGCCGCCCGGTGAGCAGGGCGACCAGTCCGTGGCCGCCCTCGTGGGCGATGGTGATCGCGTTGCGGGTCAGCCGCCATATGAAATTGGGCACGACGGCGATGAGCGCGGCCGTGGCGGTCACCACGACCAGCCACTGTTCGGGGAGCGGCTGGGTGCCGAAGACGCGGTCCCACAGATTGCCGAGATCGGTGCTGTCCATGGCGTGGGCGGCTCCTTGCGGTATTGACGTCCGGTCGGGATGGCGGTCGTGGCAGTCTGGCACTTATGTGCGGACGGTATGCAGCGAGTCGGCGGCCCGAGGATCTGACCGGACTCTTCCAGGTGGAGAAGTGGGAACCGGCCGAGACGCTGGAGCCCGATTACAACGTGGCGCCGACCAAGGAGGTCTACGCCGTACTGGAACGTCCGGTGAAAGACGCGGATGACCAGCGTCCGGTTCGCCAGTTGCGCGCATTGAAATGGGGGCTCGTCCCCTCCTGGGCCAAATCGCCGGAGGGCGGCGCCCGGATGATCAACGCCCGCGCCGAGACGGTGCACGAGAAGCCGTCCTTCCGCCGCCCCTTCGTCTCGCGGCGCTGCATCCTGCCGGCCGACGGCTATTACGAGTGGGTGACCGGCGGCGAGGAACGGCAACTGGAGGAGAAGGGGCGCAGGAAGCGGCCCCGCAAGCAGCCGTACTTCGTGACCCCTGCCGACGGATCGGTCTTCGCGATGGCCGGTCTCTACGAGTTCTGGCGCGACCGGACCCTGCCGGACGACCATCCGCAGGCCTGGTGGGTGACCTGCTCGGTGATCACGACCGAGGCGGAGACGAGCCCGCTGGCCGTGGCTCCGGCCGAGGGCCCCGCCGCGCTCGCCGACATCCACCCCCGGATGCCGCTGATGCTCACCCCGGACCGCTGGGACGACTGGCTGGACCCCTCGCACACCGGCGTCGAGGAGCTGCGGGGACTGCTGACACCGCCGCCCGGCGGGCTGATGCGGGCCTATCCGGTGGCAACCGCCGTCAGCAACGTCCGCAACAACGGACCCGAGTTGCTGGACGAGCTGGCCGCGCCCGAGGTCGGCACGCTCTTCTGAACGTTCTTCCGGGACCCGGGTCGCACCGGTGCCCGCCGCGCGGGCCTTGGTTGGATGGGGCCCGTGAAAGCCACCGGGACAGCCCCACGCACCGAAACGGTCGACACCGAGGCCGGGACCGCCCGGATCACCTGGCGGCCCGCCCGTGAACCCCGCCTCCTGCTCGCCCTCGGCCACGGCGCGGGCGGCGGCATCGAGGCCCGGGACCTGCGGGCGCTGGCCGCCGCACTGCCCGCGCACGGGGTGAGCGTCGCTCTGGTGGAGCAGCCCTGGCGGGTCGCGGGGAAGAGGCTCGCCCCCGCCCCGAAGACCCTGGACACCGGCTGGCGCGGACTGTGGCCGGTTCTGGCGGCTTCCGGGCTCCCGGTCGTCGCCGGGGGACGCAGCGCCGGGGCCCGGGTCGCCTGCCGCACCGCGTCCGGACTCGGCGCCCGTGCGGTCCTCGCGCTCAGCTTCCCGCTGCACCCGCCGGGCCGGCCGGAGAAGTCCCGCAAGGACGAGTTGCTGGCCTCCGGTGTGCCCACCCTGGTGGTCCAGGGCGGGCACGACTCGTTCGGCAGGCCCGCCGAATTCCCTCCGGGGGAGTACCGGATCGCCGAGGTGCCGCACGGCGACCACGGTTTCGCGGTCCCGAAGCGGTCGGGGGTGACCGAGGATCAGGCGATGGAGATCCTCACCTCGGCCGTGACCGGATGGCTGGCCGGAATCGTGTGACGTACGGCCCGGGAATGTTGGGCGGGGGGCCACTGTTGTGTGGGATGTCGGTACACCAACGTCGTATGTGGAGAGGGAGTCCGTCGCATGGGTTCGACCATCTGCCCGCGTCGCTCGAACGCCGCTGACCTGGAGTGGACGGTGCTGCATGCGGCCAAGACCACTTCCGAGCGGGCACTGAGCGGATCGGATCGACAGCCCGCGCCGGACCAAGGTCGACTATTCTCCGATTCGAGCGGGTCCGCTTTCGGTCCCGCCACAGCGTTGGAGGAGGTGGGTCCGGTCACTGGGACCGACACAGGGACCGACGACGGCCGCCCGCAGGAGACGACCGCCGAGCGCAACGCGCGCTTCGAGCGCGATGCCCTCGGTTTCCTCGACCAGATGTACTCGGCCGCGCTGCGCATGACGCGCAACCCCGCGGATGCCGAGGACCTGGTCCAGGAGACGTACGCCAAGGCATACGGCTCCTTCCACCAGTTCCGTGAGGGCACCAACCTCAAGGCGTGGATGTACCGCATCCTCACCAACACATTCATCAACTCGTACCGCAAGAAGCAGCGCGAACCCCAGCGCAGTGCCGCCGAGGAGATCGAGGACTGGCAGCTGGCCCGCGCCGAGTCGCACATGTCGACCGGTCTGCGCTCCGCCGAGTCCCAGGCCCTCGACCACCTGCCCGACTCCGATGTGAAGTCCGCACTGCAGGCGATTCCCGAAGAGTTCCGCATCGCCGTTTATCTTGCCGATGTAGAGGGCTTTGCCTACAAGGAGATCGCGGACATCATGGGGACTCCCATCGGTACGGTGATGTCCCGACTGCACCGGGGCCGCCGTCAACTGCGCGGCATGCTGGAGGACTACGCCCGTGACCGCGGGCTCGTCCCGGCGGGTGCCGGTGAGTCGGACGATCGGAAAGGCTCGGGCTCATGAGCTGCGGAGAGCCGCACGAGACGGATTGCTCAGAGGTCCTTGACCACCTCTACGAGTTCCTCGACCGGGAGATGCCCGACAGCGACTGCACCAAGTTCGAGACGCACTTCGGCGAGTGCTCTCCCTGCCTGGAGAAGTACGGGCTGGAGCAGGCCGTGAAGAAGCTGGTCAAGCGCTGCTGCGGTCAGGACGACGTACCGGCCGACCTGCGCTCCAAGGTGATGGGGCGGATCGACCTGATCCGCTCCGGCCAGGCGGTGCCCGAGCAGGACGTGTCGGTCTCCGACACCGGGCAGCCGGCCGCCGCCAAGGACTGACGCATCACCCGAACGTGCTAATCGCGGCCGTCGGCACTCAGCCGGGACGCCCAACTCGCTAGCCTGGCGCCTCCATTGGCGATGCTGGGGGGCGGGCGGAACGGGTGAGAGCCACACGCGGCGCGGCGCGGGCGTACATCATGGCCGTCGCGCTCTGCGCGGGCCTGTGCGTACTGCCCGCGCTGCGTCCCGGCGCGGGCACCCCGTGGACCACCCTCGGACTGCTCACCGGGCTCTACCTGGCCTGTGAACTTCCCGGCCGCTTCCCCTTCTTCCGCACCTCCGTGCCGGTCAGTGCCGGATCGTTCTTTCCGCTGCTGCTGGCCGCCGCCCTCCTGCTGCCGCCGGCCGCCGCGGCACTGGTCGCGATACCCGGCTCACTCGTCGGCCGGGTGGAGAAACCCCCGGCCGCCGCCCGCCGCGTCTGGCGGGCGGCACAGCTCGTCCTCGCCGTCTGGGTGGCCTCCCGCGTCCACGTCCTGCTCGGCGGTCCCGCCGCCCTCGGCGGCTCCGGCCCCGGGCGGCTCCCCGACCTCCCCTACGCACTGCTGCCCGCCTGCGCCGCCGCACTGGCCTTCAGCCTCGTGCTGACCGCACTGGACGGCTCGATCCTGGCCGCGGCCGAGCAACTGCCCGTGCGGCGCGCCTGGAGCGGGCTGCTGCCCCGCTCGCTCGGCCCCCACCTCGTGCACGGCCTCGCCGGACTGATGATGGCGGTCCTGTGGAGCAGCTCGTACGGGCCGCTGGCCGCGCTCTTCGTCCTGCTGCCGATGTACATCTCCTGCTGGGTCTTCGCCCAGTACCACCGCGAGCACGCCGCGCACCGCGCCACCATCAGGGCCCTGGTGCAGGCCGTCGACATCAAGGACACCTACACCCGCGGCCACAGCGAGCGGGTGGGGCGCGCCTCCGTGCTGATCGCGGACGAGCTGGGCATGGCGCGGGACCGCGTCGAGGTGCTCCGGTTCGCCGGCATCCTGCACGACGTCGGCAAGCTCGGCGTGCCGACCCGGGTGCTGCGCAAGGACGGGCCGCTGACACCGGAGGAGCGGCGGGTGATCGAGCTGCACCCGGAGTACGGGCACGAGATCGTCCGCGGCATCGGCTTCCTCGGTGAGGCGCGGGCCGCGATCCTGCACCACCACGAACGGCTCGACGGCAGCGGGTACCCCTACGGGCTGGCCGGCCGCGAGATCCCCGAGTTCGCCCGGGTCGTCGCCGTCGCCGACGCCTTCGACGCGATGACCTCGACCCGGTCCTACCGGCCGGGGCGGCCGGTGCCGGTCGCCGTGGAGGAGCTCAAGCGGTGTGCCGGCACCCAGTTCGATCCGCAGATGGTGCGGGCGCTGGCGCGCGGCCTGGAGCGGCACGGGTGGGCGGAGGCGGTGACGGCGGACGAGGTGCCGGGGCCGCGCGGCGGGGCCGCCCCGGGGCCGGCGCGTCCTCGGCCGCCGGACGGGCCCGATTCCGGTGCGTCGCCGTCACCGTCCGGGTCGCCGGACCGGCGGCGGTGAGTCCGGAGCGGGCCCGGCCGCCCCGGGCCACCCTGGCCGTGCGCGGCGCCGCCCTCGCGCTCACCGCCGCCGCCCTCGGGCACACCGTCTGGCTCGGGGTCCACGCCCCCGGCCACGCCCTCGCCTTCGGGGTGCTCATCACGATCGGCGAGCTGGCCCGCTGGGGCGCCCTCCCCGGGGAACGGGAGCCCGCGCCGCTCGGCGCCGCCGGGGCCCTCGCGTACGCCCTGCTCGGCCGCAGCGGCGGGGAGCCCACCGGCCAGGACGTGCTCCAGGTGATCGCCGTGCTCGTCGCGGCCCAGCTCGTCGCCTCCGTGCCCCATGTCGCACGCGGCAGCGAGCCGGGCCCGGACCAGCTGGCCCGCCGCGTCCTGACCGTCACCTTCGCGGCCGTGTGCTTCCAGCCGCTCTACAACTCGGGCCGGTCCGAGAGCTGGTTCGGGGACGGGCCGTACTACGCGGCCTTCCTGCTCCTGCTGCTCGGCCTCACCGCGCTGTGCGACGCCGTCCTGGGCGCCCTGCTGCTGCGGGCCGGCACCCCCGTCCCGTACGGCCCGCTGCTCCGCGACGAGCTGCGGGCCCTGACCGGCATCGGCTCCGCGGTCTGCGCGACGGGCGCGGTCATGGCGCTCGGCGTCGCCGCGGCCGGGCTGTGGGCACTGCCCGTCCTATGCGTGCCGCTGCTGCTCACCCAGCTGTCGTTCCGCCGCTTCGTCGCCGTCCGCATCACCTACCGGCAGACCATCGCCTCGCTCGCCCGCTCCACCGAGATCGCCGGATACACCCCGCACGGCCACGCCCGCAGGGTGGCGGACCTCTGCACGGCCGTCGGCCGCGAGCTGGGGCTCTCCGGGCCCGAGCTCACGGTCCTGGAGTACGCGGCCCTGATGCACGACATCGGCCAGCTCTCGCTCGTCGACCCGGTCAGGGAGGGCGCCACCGCCACGCTGCCCGCCGCCGAACAGCGCCGTATCGCCCTGCTCGGCGGGGCCGTGGTCCGCCAGACCGGGGTCGACGCGAAGGTCGCCGTCGTGGTGGAGCGGCAGGCAGACCCCTATCGCGAGCAGCCGCTTTCCGCCAGGATCGTCAGGGCGGTCAACGCATACGACGACCTCTGCGGGGAAAGTATCGGCGGGCCGCTCGGCGCGCTGGAACAGCTCAGGCTCGGGACCGGCCACGACTACCAGCCCCAGGTCGTGGAATCGCTCGCCCGGGTTCTGGCCAGGGGCGGTCTGACCCCTGTCCCACCTGGGTAACCCATGGGTAATGAGCGGGCGTCCGGCCGGGCATGGTTGGATGCGAAGGAGAGCGTAGAACGAGGGTGTCCAGTCGGGACAGGCGGGAATCGTGAGGATCTTCGGGAAGGTACGGCATCGGCCCTCCGCCTCTTGGCGGCAGGCCACGGACCGCGCGTTCACGCTGATCGGCGACGGCCGGTACGAGGACGCGGGCGCATTGCTGACGCGTGCGGCGGACCTGGAGCCCTGGCTCTCCGAGTCATGGTTCAACCTGGCGCTGCTGCACAAGTTCCGGCACGACTGGGAGCAGGCGCGGGCCGCCGGCCTGCGGGCCGTCGCGCTGCTCGACAAGGAGTCCGGTGCTCCCGACTGGTGGAACGTCGGGATCGCCGCCACCGCGTTGCAGGACTGGCCGCTGGCGCGCCGGGCCTGGCAGGCGTACGGGCTGAAGGTGCCCGGCGGCGGGCAGCAGACCCCGGCCTCCAACAGCGAGCCGGTCGGCATGGAGCTGGGCAGCGCGGCCGTACGGCTGTCGCCCGAGGGCGAGGCCGAGGTCGTGTGGGGCCGCAGGCTGGACCCGGCGCGGATGGAAGTGCTGTCGATCCCGCTGCCGTCCTCCGGGCGGCGCTGGGGCGAGGTCGTGCTGCACGACGGGGTGCCGAACGGCGAGCGGATCACCGCGGCCGGGCCCTCGTACCCCGTCTTCGACGAGATCGAGCTGTGGGCGCCGTCGCCCGTGCCGACCTGGGTGGTGCTGCTCGAAGCCGCCACGGAGGCGGACCGGGACGCCCTGGAGCAGCTGGCGTCCGACGCCGGTTTCGCCGCGGAGGACTGGTCCTCGTCGGTGCGGCTGCTGTGCCGGGCCTGCTCGGAGAGCCGGATGGAGAGCGACGAGGGCGACGGCGAGCACCTCGACCCGCACGACCACAGTGAGCCGGGACACCCCGGCCCGCTGGGGCACCGCACCGCGGGTGAGCTGTGGGTACCGGAGCGTGAGTGCGGGCTGGCGGCGCCCGCCGGGCTGGTGCGCGGCCTGCTGGACGGCTGGGTGGCGGACAGTCCGGACAGCCGTGAGTGGCGGGATCTCGAAGAAGTCTGCTGACCTGTGCCCGTAGGCTGTACGCGCACCGATTCCGGTGCTCGGGCGCCCGGGTTCTCGCGAGCGGCGGACCCCGGGTTTCACGTTGTGAGGAAGGCGTACGGCGGACATGGCGCAGCAGGAGACGGACGAGCAGATCAGCGTCGACGACGAGGGTTTCCTCGTCGACACCGAGGACTGTGAGGCGCGTGAGGCGGCATACCGCGAGCGCGGCACCTCGCACCCGATCACGGTCGTGGGCAACCCCGTCCTGCACAAGGAGTGCAAGGACGTCACGGCGTTCGACGACAAGCTGGCCACGCTGATCGACGACATGTTCGCCAGCCAGCGGACGGCGGAGGGCGTGGGCCTGGCCGCCAACCAGATCGGGGTGGACCTCAAGGTCTTCGTCTACGACTGCCCGGACGACGACGGGGTGCGGCACACCGGTGTCATCTGCAACCCGGTGCTCGACGAGCTGCCGCCCGAGGAGCGCGTCCTGGACGACGCGAACGAGGGCTGCCTCTCGGTCCCGACGGCGTACGCCTCGCTGGCCCGCCCGGACTACGCGGTGGTGCGCGGACAGGACGCGAAGGGCAACCCCGTCAAGGTGCGGGGCAACGGCTACTTCGCCCGCTGCCTCCAGCACGAGACGGACCACCTGTACGGGTACCTGTACATCGACCGGCTCTCCAAGCGCGACCGCAAGGACGCGCTCCGGCAGATGGAGGAGAACACCCCGCGCTACGAGATCGTGCCCAACGCCTGAACCGGCTGAACGCGCGGCTGCGCGGGGGCCCTGCACCGGTATGCCGGGCAGGGCCCCCGCCACTTCTCCAGGCTGTCAACCACCCTTCTCCTGTGCATAGTTGACGCGCGTCGACTCGTCCGACAGTCTCTCTGTCCACACCTTCGTCGTGGTAGGGAGCCCCCCATGCTCAGACGTTCCGCAAGACTTCTGCTCGGCCTTGTCATGACCATGGCTTTCGCGTGGGGCGGGGCCGTCGTCACGGCCGGCACCGCACAGGCCGACGGCTGCTACACCTGGACCCGCACCCTGTCCTCCGGCGCCACCGGCAACGATGTCGTCCAGCTCCAGATCAGGGTCGCCGGATACCCCGGATACAACTCCGTCCTCGCCGTCGACGGCTCCTACGGACCGGCCACCACGGCCGCCGTCAAGCGCTTCCAGGCCGCCTACGGACTGGCCGCCGACGGAGTAGCCGGCCCCGCCACCCAGGCCAAGCTCTACGCGCTCCAGGACAACGACTGCACGCCCATCCACTTCACCTACGCCGAGCACAACACCTGCAACAGCACCTGGGCGGGTGGTGCCGTCGCGGCGGGAACCGCGAAAGCCAACGCGCTGAGCACCATGTGGAAGCTGGAGGCGCTGCGCCACGCGCTCGGTGACCATCCCATCCGGATCAACAGCGGCTTCCGCTCCACGCCCTGCAACAGCGCGGTCGGCGGCGCGGCCGGCAGCCGCCATCTGTACGGCGACGCGGCGGACCTGGGCGGACTTCCCCTGTGCACCATCGCCCAGCAGGCCCGCAACCACGGGTTCAACGGGATCCTCGGGCCGGGCTACCCGGACCACGGTGACCACATCCACGTGAACCAGGGGCCGAGCCACTTCTGGTCGGCGCCGAACTGCGGTATCTGACCTCCGGCACACCTGTGGGGCCCGCCGAACCGGCGGGCCCCACAGCCGTGCGTCAGGCGGACTTCGCCGTCAGGCGCGTCCCGCCCGTCGTCTGTACCGCGGCGCCGTCCGCGGCCCGCTCCGTCAGCCGGAGCTGCGAGACGGCGTTGCGCAGCACCAGCGCACCCGCCCCGGCGTCCAGCTGCCAGCGCTGGGTCCGCGCGCCCGCCGCGCAGGTGCCGAGCGACAGCTCGGCCCCCACCTCCAGCGGGGCGCCCAGGTACTTCTTCCCGCGCACCACGTCCAGGCACTGGCCGCCCGATGCCGAGCGGACCGTGTAGTACCCGTCGTCGGTCGCCGTCAGCGTCCAGCCAGCCGTCGCGCCCCGGGTCAGGGACACCCCGGAGTCCGTGCCGGGCGCGAGCGCCTTCGCGCCGGCGCCAAGCCGGTACGTGCCGTCGGCGAGCGGGGTGCGGTCGGTGTTCTCCCAGCCGGGCGCGTGACCGATCCGCCGGGCCAGGGCCTCGAAACCGGCGTACGTCTCACTGGGCTTCGGGCCGCCCCAGGTGGCCTGCGCGATGAAGCGCAGCGGCATGAACACCTTCGCCTCGACCTCGTTCTCGGTCTCGGCCGCCGCGCTGTCCGGCCAGAGGCTGATCTTCGCGCCGGTCAGGTTCGCCGCCGTGGCGGGCAGCGTCTGGCCCTCGAAGCGCAGGGGCGTCCAGTCGCTCTCGTACAGCTTCCGCGTGTCCATCGCGAAGCCGCCGCGCACGAGGTAGAGGGAGTACGCGGAGTTCATCACCGGACGGCCCTCGGCCAGCAGCTCGGACGGCTGCTGGATGGCGCCGCCGCCCAGCCAGTGCTCGACGGCGATGTCGCGGTCCAGCGGCACGATGCCGTTGTGGCCGACCAGTCCGTCGTTCCAGATCCGCAGCGACCGGCCGCCGGCCTTCACGTGCTTGTTGACCTGGTTGATGAAGTCGACGAAGAGATCGTCCGGGGTGGCCGAGGCGCCGAACCTGGCGGTCGCGGCGGCCTGCAGCTGCGGGTAGTCCGGATACGAGGAGCCGATCATGTACTCGTCGGCGCCCATGTGCCAGGTGGGGGTGTCCCACACCTTCAGGGCCTCGTCCACCAGGGACGTGTAGTACGTCAGCGCCTCTGGCCGGGAGATGTCCAGCCGGGGCGGCGAGGCGACGCCGTCCTTGTCCTTGAGCTGGAGCTCCGGGTGGTTCTCCAGGTAGGTGTCCATGTGGCCGGGGGAGTTGATCTCCGGCACCAGGTCGATGTGGTACTTCTTCGCCATCGCGACCAGGGTGCGGATCTGCGGCTTGGTGTAGTAGCCCCAGAACGCCGACTCCGGGTCGGTGTCGCTCCTGACCTTCGCCTCGATCCAGAGCTGGTTGAGCTTCTGGGAGGCCATGTCCTTCATCAGCCGCTCGAACCACGGGAGCGAGACGTTGATGTAGCAGGCGCAGACCCCGACGCCGCGCTCGCGGTACGCGGGCACGTCGGTCGCCGAACCCCGTGCCGCGCGGCCGTCGTCGTTCAGCAGCTGGAGCACGGTGCGCGAGCCGTAGAACACGCCCGTGGAGGTCGCGGCGGTGACCGTGACCCGGTCGCCGACTTCGAGCCGGTAGCCCTCGGCGCCCAACGACCCCTTCAGGGAGGCGTCCTGGCGCAGCACGATGTCCCCGGACCGGGCGGTGGACCGGACCCGCGACACCGAGGGGTGCCCGTTCAGCTCGCCCGAGAACCTCTTCGCGTCGGCGGTGGTGCGCTCCTCCCGTACCCCGTCCAGCACGATCCTGGTCCGGTCGGTGAGGGTGAACTCCCCTTCGCCGGGCTGCCACTGCCGCAGCGAGGGCAGCACCTCGGGCGGGGGCGCCGCCGCGGGTGCGTCCACGGCCGAGGCGCTCTGCCAGGGCAGCAGAGTGGCGGCGAGCGCGGCCACCACGGCCCCGATGGTCCTTCGTCTTGCCGTCCGGATGTCCATCTGTCAGACCCTGGTGCCTCGCCGGGGCCCGGTCCATGGACAGGTGAGGGAAACGGTTGGACGAATGATCGGAGGTCACCTCGCCTGAGGATCAGGCGACTTCGTTCACGGCGGAGGGGCCGCGGAAGGTCCGCCGGTACGCATGTGGTGTGGTGCCCAACGAACGTACGAACTGATGGCGCAGCGCGGCGGCGTTCCCGAAACCGGTCTGGCCGGCGATCGTGTCCATCGTTTCATCCGATGTCTCCAGGAGGTGCTGGGCCAGCAGCACCCGTTGGCGCAGCAGCCAGCGGTAGGGCGTGGTGCCCGTCTCCTGCTGGAAGCGCCGGGCGAAGGTGCGCGGCGACATGTGCGCCTGGGCGGCGAGCTGTTCGACGGTCATCTCCCGGTCGAGGTTGCGCTCCATCCAGGCGAGGGTGTCGCCGACCGTGTCGCAGCGGTCGCGGGGCAGCGGCCGCTGGATGTACTGCGCCTGCCCGCCGTCGCGGTGCGGCGGCACCACCATGCGGCGGGCGATGGTGTTGGCGGCGGCGGGGCCGTAGGCCTGGCGGACCAGGTGCAGACAGGCGTCGATCCCCGCGGCCGTGCCCGCCGAGGTGATGACGGAGCCCTCGTCCACGTACAGCACGTCCGGCTCGACGATCGCCAGCGGGAAGCGGCGGGCCAGCTCGTCGGAGTGCCGCCAGTGCGTGGTGCAGCGGCGGCCGTCCAGCAGTCCGGCCGCGCCCAGCACGTACGCCCCCGAGCAGACGCTCAGGACCCGGGCGCCGCGGTCCACGGCCCGGCGCAGGGCGTCCAGGACCTCCTGCGGGTACTCCCGGTCCATGAAGTGGCTGCCGGCCGGCACGGCGATGAGGTCGGCCTCCTCCAGGCGGTCGAGTCCGTACGGGGTGCTGATGGTGAACCCGGCGTGGGTCTGCAGCACGGGGCCCTCGGCGGAGACCACGGCGAAGTCGTGCACCGGCAGGCCCTCCTCGCTGCGGTCGAGCCCGAACACCTCGCAGAGCACGCCGAGTTCGAAGGGGTGGACCTCGTCGAGGAGCAGCGCGGCGACATTCTTCAGCATCTCCCCAGTGTGGCAGGAATTCGATGTCTTATGACAGTCCTGCCACTGACGGATTCCGCCCCGCCGGACGACAGTAGAGGCATGAACACATTCCTGAACCTCCTGGGCATAACGGCTGTTATCGCTCTTGTCCTGCTCCCGGCGCTGATCGGGATCGCCCGCGAACTCCGCATCGACCGCGCGCTCCGGGAGGCGGAACGGAGCCGGAGAACCGCACCGCCGGAAACGGCGGACGCCGCGCGGCCGGTGAAGGCCGCACGGCGTCCGTACGTCAGGAGCTGGGCGAGGGTCTAGAACTCGTCGTCGAAGCCGACCGTGCCCTCGACCGCCACCTGGTACGCGGAGGGGCGGCGCTCGAAGAAGTTCGTCAGCTCCTGGACGCCCTGGAGCTCCATGAACGAGAACGGGTTCTGCGATCCATACACCGCGGGGAAGCCCAGCCGGGCGAGCCGCTGGTCGGCGACGCACTCCAGGTACTCGCGCATGGACTCGGTGTTCATGCCTGGCAGTCCCTCGCCGCACAGGTCGCGGCCGAACTGGAGCTCCGCCTCGACGGCCTCCTTCAGCATGTCGGTGACCTGCTGCTGGAGGGCGTCGTCGAAGAGCTCGGGCTCCTCCTTGCGGACGGTGTCCACGACCTCGAACGCGAAGCTCATGTGCATGGTCTCGTCACGGAAGACCCAGTTCGTCCCCGTGGCGAGGCCGTGCAGCAGGCCGCGCGAGCGGAACCAGTAGACGTACGCGAACGCGCCGTAGAAGAACAGCCCCTCGATGCACGCCGCGAAGCAGATCAGGTTCAGCAGGAAGCGGCGGCGGTCGGCCTGCGTCTCCAGCTGGTCCATCTTCTCGACGGAGTCCATCCACTTGAAGCAGAACTGCGCCTTCTCGCGGATCGAGGGGATCTCCTCGACCGCGTCGAACGCGGCCGCCCGGTCGTCCGGATCGGGCAGATAGGTGTCGAGCAGCGTCAGATAGAACTGGACGTGCACGGCCTCCTCGAAGAGCTGCCGCGACAGGTACAGCCGCGCCTCGGGGGAGTTGATGTGCTTGTACAGCGTCAGCACGAGGTTGTTGGAGACGATCGAGTCACCGGTCGCGAAGAACGCGACGAGCCGCCCGATCATGTGCTGCTCGCCCGGCGACAGCTTGGCGAGGTCGGAGACGTCGGAGTGGAGGTCGACCTCCTCCACCGTCCAGGTGTTCTTGATCGCGTCCCGGTAGCGCTCGTAGAAGTCCGGGTAGCGCATGGGCCGCAGGGTCAGTTCGAAGCCCGGGTCGAGCAGGTTCTTGTTCTCGGATGTGCTCATTACTGGCAGGCCTCGCAGGACTCGGGGTTTTCGAGGGAGCAGGCGATCGCGTCCGCGTCGGGCGCGGCCGCCTGCTGTACGGGAATGGGGGCGGTGGCCGCGGCCCGGCCGGACGCCGCACGGGCGATCCGGGTCGCCGGGCGCGAGCGCAGGTAGTACGTCGTCTTCAGCCCCTGCTTCCAGGCGTACGCGTACATCGAGGAGAGCTTGCCGATCGTCGGCGTCTCCAGGAACAGGTTCAGCGACTGGCTCTGGTCGAGGAACGGCGTACGGGCCGCCGCCATGTCGATCAGTCCGCGCTGCGGGATCTCCCACGCCGTGCGGTACAGCGCCCGCACGTCCTCGGGGATCCACGCGAAGCCCTGCACCGAGCCGCTCGCCTCGCGCAGCGCCTCACGGGTCCGCGCGTCCCACACGCCGAGCCTCTTCAGCTCGTCCACCAGGTACGCGTTGACCTGGAGGAACTCACCGCTGAGCGTCTCGCGCTTGAACAGGTTGGAGACCTGCGGCTCGATGCACTCGTACACGCCCGCGATGGAGGCGATCGTCGCCGTCGGCGCGATGGCGAGCAGCAGCGAGTTGCGCATCCCGCTCTTCGCGACCCGGGCGCGCAGCGCGTCCCAGCGCTCCGGCCAGTTCAGCTCGGTGTCGTAGTGGTCCGGGTGCAGCACCCCGCGGGCGGCCCGCGTCTCGGACCAGGCGGGCAGCGGGCCCGAGCGCTCGGCCAGCGCGCAGGAGGCCTCGTACGCGGCGAGCATGATCCGCTCGGAGATCTTCGTCGACAGGGCGCGTGCCTCGGGGGAGTCGAACGGCAGGCGCAGCTGGAAGAAGACGTCCTGGAGGCCCATCGCGCCCAGGCCCACCGGCCGCCAGCGGGCGTTGGAGCGGCCCGCCTGCTCGGTCGGGTAGAAGTTGATGTCGACGACCCGGTCGAGGAAGGTCACCGCGGTACGGACGGTGGCGTCCAGGCGCTCCCAGTCGATGGTGCCGTCGGCGACGAACGCGCCGAGGTTGACCGAACCCAGGTTGCAGACGGCCGTCTCGCCGTCGTCGGTGACCTCCAGGATCTCCGTGCACAGGTTCGACGAGTGCACGACGCGGCCCGGCTCCGCGGTCTGGTTCGCGGTCCGGTTGGAGGCGTCCTTGAACGTCATCCAGCCCTGGCCGGTCTGTGCGAGCGTCCGCATCATCCGGCCGTACAGCTCACGGGCCGGCATCGTCTTGCGGGCCAGTCCCTTGGCCTCGGCCGCCCGGTACGCGGCGTCGAACGCGTCGCCCCACAGGTCGACCAGTTCGGGCACGTCGGCCGGGGAGAACAGCGACCAGGTGCCGTCCGTGTCGACCCGGCGCATGAACTCGTCCGGGATCCAGTGCGCCAGGTTGAGGTTGTGCGTGCGCCGCTGGTCCTCACCCGTGTTGTCGCGCAGCTCCAGGAACTCCTCGATGTCCGCGTGCCAGGTCTCCAGGTAGACCGCGGCGGCGCCCTTGCGCCGGCCGCCCTGGTTCACCGCGGCGACGGAGGCGTCGAGCGTCTTGAGGAACGGGACGATGCCGTTGGAGTGCCCGTTGGTGCCCCGGATCAGTGAACCGCGGGCACGGATACGGGAGTAGGAGAGGCCGATGCCGCCCGCGTGCTTGGACAGCCGCGCCACCTGGTGGTAGCGGTCGTAGATCGAGTCCAGCTCGTCCAGCGGCGAGTCCAGCAGGTAGCAGGAGGACATCTGCGGGTGCCGGGTGCCGGAGTTGAAGAGCGTGGGGGAGGAGGGCAGGTAGTCCAGCCGGCTCATCAGCCGGTAGAGCGCGGCGACCTCGCCCAGGGCGCGCTCGGAGTTGTCCTCGGCGAGCCCGGCGGCGACGCGCAGCATGAAGTGCTGCGGGGTCTCGACGACCTGGCGGGTCAGCGGGTGGCGCAGCAGGTAGCGGCTGTGCAGGGTACGCAGCCCGAAGTAGCCGAAGCGGTCGTCGGCGCCGTCGGCGAGGGCCTGTTCCACCAGTGCGTCGAGGGCGGCCGCGTGGAGCGTCACGAACTCGGCGGTGCGGTCCGCGATCAGGCCCTCGCGGTGCCCGACGGCGACCGACGCGGAGAAGGACGTCGCGCCCTGCCCGGCCGCCTCGTCCGCGATGGAGCGGGTGAGGAGGCGGGCGGCGAGCCGGGAGTAGGCGGGGTCCTCGGAGATCAGGCCCGCGGCGGCCTCGGTGGCCAGCGAGCGCAGCTCGGCCTCGTCCGACCGGGCGTTGCGGCCGCGCAGTGCGGCGCCCGCGACGCGTCCGGGGTCGGTGTCGGGCAGATCCGCGGTGAGGGCGGTGAGGGTTCGCAGCAACGCGGTTCCCGGTCCGTCGCTCGTGGTTCCCGTTGATTCGGCCGCTGAAACCGGATCGGCTGGCGCGATGGTCACGTGGTGCTCTCCCTCGCTCGGCTCTGGGCCGGCGGAGGAACGGGGGCAGCCGGGCGGAGCCGGGCCCTGGGCGGGGCAGCACTCCGTGCGGCGTCCACCGGCCCATCCACGAGGCCCGGACGTCTGGGCGTCCGGTTCGGTCGAGCCGGACGCGCTGTCGGCAGGTCCTCGGACTCGGGGGTGCACAAAAGCACACCGAATACACCGTTGCGGGACAGTTCCGGATTCGCACCGGATTTCCCTGCGGCGACAGCGAGCACGAGCATACATGTGGGGGCCGCCGGTTGAGGCAGCCCCCACATGTTGTGTCGCGTGACCGATCAGGAGTCCGCCGGGAACTCCAGGCGGTACGTCAGCAGCGAGAGCCCCTCGATCGGATACCAGTCCCTTTCCGGGGTCCGGACGAAGCCGAGGCGCCCGTAGATCCTATGG
The DNA here is from genome assembly GCF_044756945.1 of Streptomyces sp. NPDC091387. Taxonomy (NCBI): domain Bacteria; kingdom Bacillati; phylum Actinomycetota; class Actinomycetes; order Kitasatosporales; family Streptomycetaceae; genus Streptomyces; species Streptomyces sp. NPDC091387. The sequence goes on from NZ_JBIVTZ010000002.1 coordinate 309,485, forward strand.
GCCCCGTGCATGGCCGGCTGCGTCGACAGGACGATCCCGGTGACCCCCGCGGTGGCCCGTGCCCGGTCGGTGCAGGCCCGGACGAGCGCCTCGCCCGCCCCGGCCCCGCGGGCCTCGCGGGAGACCGCGAGCATCCGGAACTCGGCCTCGTCCGGCGCCGCGATATCGGCCCAGCGGTTGCCCGGCGGCGCGTAGGTGACCCCGCCGAGCACCCGTCCCCGTGCGTCCGCCGCGACGAGCACGTCGGCCTCCGCGGCCCGCCGGGCGACGTCCCGCAGCTGCACCAGATAGGGATCGTCGGCGCCGAAGTCCAGCAGCCCGTCCCCGAGATAGGCCTCTGCGGTGATCTCGCCGAGGACCGTGTGCTCGGCGGGCGCGACCGGCCTGATGGTGATGTCCATGCCCGGAAGTCTGCCGCACTCCGCGCGCCCGTTCGAGGGAGTTCCCGGGCCCCGGCGCCCGGCACGCGAACGGGCCGCCGCACCCCGGTGCGGGGGGTGCGGCGGCCCGTGGCGCGGCGGGTCAGTGACCGCCCGGCGCCCCGGCCGTGGCCGGCGGGAGCTCGGTCTTCACGCCCGGGTCGCCCGCGTCCGCGGTGTAGTCGTCGGGCGAGGTCTCGTCGACCCCGGCAGGCGCCTTCACGGCGTTCAGGACGAAGGTGAGGACGACGGTGACCACGAGGTTCAGCACGAACGCCGTCAGGCCGATGTAGCCGATCTCGCCGATGCCGGGGATCTCCTTGGAGGAACCGCCGAAGTGCGCCTGGGTGGGGCTGGCGACTCCGTAGGCGGCGGCGGTCCCGTAGATCATGCCGACCGCCCAGCCCGCGAGGAGGGCCCAGCGGTGGAACCACCGGGTGAACAGGCCGCCGACCAGGGCCGGCATCGTCTGGAGGATCCAGATCCCGCCGAGCAGCTGGAAGTTGATCGCGACCGTCTTGTCCATGGTGAGGACGAAGGCGAGCGCGCCGACCTTCACCAGCAGCGACACCAGCTTGGAGACCCTGGTCTCCTGCGCGGGGGTCGCGTCGGGCTTCAGGAAGTCCTTGTAGATGTTCCGGGTGAACAGGTTCGCCGCCGCGATCGACATGATCGCCGCGGGGACCAGTGCGCCGATGCCGATGGCGGCGAACGCCACCCCCGCGAACCAGTCGGGGAACATGTCCTCGAAGAGCTGCGGGATCGCCAGCTGGCCGTTGTCCACCTTGACCCCGGCGGCGATCGCCATGAAGCCGAGGAGTGCGAGCAGGCCCAGCATCAGCGAGTACAGCGGCAGGATCGTGGTGTTGCGGCGGATCACGTTGCGGCTGCGGCTGGAGAGCGTCGCCGTGATCGAGTGCGGGTACATGAAGAGCGCCAGCGCCGAGCCCAGCGCCAGCGTGGCGTAGCCCCACTGCCCGTTCACACCGGGCGCGAGAGCGCCGGTCGGCTTGCCTCCCGGCGGGCCCGCGAACTTCTCCTGCGCGGAGGCGAAGATGTCGTGGAAGCCGCCGAGCTTGATCGGGATGTAGATGATCGCCACGGCGATGACCAGGTAGATCAGCCCGTCCTTGACGAACGCGATCAGCGCGGGCGCGCGCAGGCCCGAGGAGTACGTGTACGCGGCGAGCACCGCGAACGCGATCAGCAGCGGCAGGTCCTTGATGAACCAGTGGGTGTTCTCGCCGCCGCCGACGCCCATCACGTCGAGGACCGCCTGGATGCCGACGAGTTGGAGCGCGATGTACGGCATGGTGGCGAGGATGCCGGTGACCGCGACGGCGAGGGAGAGCCCCTTGGAGCCGAAGCGGCCGCGGACGAAGTCCGAGGTGGTGACGTAGCCGTGCTTGTGCGAGACCGACCACAGACGCGGCAGGAAGGTGAAGATCAGCGGGTACACCAGGATGGTGTAGGGCACCGCGAAGAAGCCGGCCGCGCCCGCCGCGTAGATCGCCGCGGGTACGGCGACGAAGGTGTACGCGGTGTAGAGGTCGCCGCCGAGCAGGAACCAGGTGACCCAGGTGCCGAACGACCGTCCGCCCAGGCCCCATTCGTCGAGGCTGGCCTCGTTCTCGGCCTTGCGCCAGCGGGCCGCCATGAAGCCGACGACCGTCACGGCCAGGAAGAAGAAGATGAAGACGCCGAGCGCGACGCCGTTCACGCCGTCCTTCATGCCGACGCACCCCCCTTGCGGGCGCGCTGGTCACGCTGCCACAGCTTGTACGCGATCATCGTGAGCGCGGTCGAGATCAGCACCCAGAGCATCTGGTACCAGTAGAAGAACGGGATACCGATGAAGGTCGGGTCGATCTTGGCGTACGAACTCACCCAGAGCATCGCCACGAACGGCGCGATGAGGCAGAGGGCGATGACCACCCGCACGGGTGTGACCGTGGGCGGCCTTCCTCCTGGGTCCGCTGGCTTTCCTTCTGGGTCTGCTGACATGGCGGCGACTCCGTCCCCTCGCTGATCACCTGTTGTAACGCGCAGGGAAATCTAAGTGAGCGCCCGTGCCAGCGTCACCCCCTGTCCGCATTGCGGTCCGGCAACGGTCTTCCACCCGGCGAAGGTTCGCCCAAATGGCCCTGCGTGCGGGTGAGTTGGTTCAGACCAATGGCGGTACGGAGGGGCTGGCCGGAGAGCGGAAAGCCCCCGTGGAAGCGCTTCCACGGGGGCTGTTCGGATGCGGTGCCGGGGCGGTGCCCTTCAGTCCAGTGGGCGCTTCAGGCGGGCCACGAACTTGTAGCGGTCGCCGCGGTAGACCGAGCGGACCCACTCGACCGGCTCGCCCTGTTCGTCCAGCGAGTGCCGGGACAGCATCAGCATGGGTAGACCCACGTCCGTGCCGAGCAGCCCGGCCTCGCTCGGGGTGGCGAGTGAGGTCTCGATGGTCTCCTCGGCCTCGGCCAGCCGCACGTCGTACACCTCGGCCAGGGCCGTGTAGAGAGAGGTGTACTTCACCAGCGAGCGCCGCAGCGCGGGGAAGCGTTTGGCCGAAAGATGCGTGGTCTCGATCGCCATCGGCTCACCGCTCGCCAGCCGCAGCCGCTCGATGCGCAGTACGCGTCCGCCGGTCGTGATGTCGAGGAGCCCGGCGAGCGTGTCGTCGGCCGTGACATAGCCGATGTCCAGTAGCTGGGACGTCGGTTCCAGCCCCTGGGCGCGCATGTCCTCGGTGTACGAGGTGAGTTGCAGGGCCTGCGAGACCTTCGGCTTGGCGACGAAGGTGCCCTTGCCCTGGATGCGCTCCAGCCGGCCCTCGACGACCAGTTCCTGGAGTGCCTGGCGCACGGTGGTGCGCGAGGTGTCGAACTCGGCGGCCAGGGTCCGCTCCGGGGGCACGGGGGTGCCTGGCGGCATCGTGTCCGTCATATCGAGGAGATGTCGCTTCAGCCGGTAGTACTTCGGTACGCGCGCGGTGCGCGTACCCGCGCTCGCGCCCGTCTCGTTCTCCGTACTGCCCCCGTCGGCACCCATGGCCCGCCTTCCCGACTGCTGCGTTGCTGCCGTCACCGGCTCCTCCGTCTGTCGCGGCTCACATGGTGGCACGGTCCGGTCACGGCTCGTCGCCCTCCCTCAGATGTCGGTCCTATAACGGACGCGAGTGCACTTCTTATACACCCTTGACACCCCTAAAGGTCTAGGCCAAGCTCCCGGTACTGGTCTAAACCATTAAAGACCAGGTTCCAGCCCCAGCAGTACTCGTCGACGTGTTTTGCGCGGTGGGCAGGGGTTGCAGCATCCCTGAGGAGGGTGGCGTGAAGCGCAAGCTCATCGCGGCGATCGGCGTCGCGGGCATGTTGGTTTCGATCGCAGCGTGTGGTTCGGACGACGACAAGGCATCGTCGAAGGACCCGAAGGACCGCAACGAATCGCTCACCGTCTGGCTGATGTCGGACGCACAGAGCACGTGGCCTGAACTGGTGAAGGATGTCAATACCCAGTTCAAGACGAAGTACCCCAACGTCAAGGTCAACGTTCAGTACCAGACCTGGGCCGACAAGGCCAAGAAGCTCGACGCCGCCCTGGCCGGCGACAAGTTCCCCGACGTCGTGGAGCTCGGCAACACCGAGACCATGACGTACATCCTCAACGGGGCACTCGGCGAGATCGACCCGAAGAAGTACGAGAACTCGGACACCTGGATCAAGGGTCTGAAGGACACGTGCGCCTTCGAGGGCAAGCAGTACTGCGTTCCTTACTACGCCGGCGCCCGCGTAGCGATCTACAACAAGGACATGTTCAAGGCCGGCACCGGCAAGGACACCCTCCCCGCCACCCAGGACGACCTGACGGCCGCGCTGGACAAGATCGGCAAGAAGTACGGCAAGGACAAGGCGTTCTCGCCGCTGTACCTGCCGGGCCGCTACTGGTACGCCGCGATGTCCTACGTCGCAGCCGAGGGCGGCCAGATCGCCAAGTACGACGAGGGCAAGAAGGAGTGGAAGTCCACTCTGTCGACCCCCGAGGCCCAGAAGGGCATCACGGACTTCGTCGACCTGGTCAAGAAGTACAACCACGGTGACAAGACGAAGGACGAGGCGGACCACGCCAACGTCATGGCCAACGAGAAGACCGCTCTTCTCTACGGCAACGGCTGGGAGGCCGGCAGCGTCGTCGACTCCAAGGCGAACGGCAACCCGAAGCTGACCGACAAGATCGGCACCGCGGGCATGCCCGGCCCGAACGGCAAGGCGCTCCCCTCCTTCATCGGCGGCTCCGACCTCGCCACCATCTCCAAGTCGAAGATCCAGGACCTCGGCGAGGAGTGGATCTCGATGTTCACCTCCGAGAAGTCGGAGGAGGTCCTCGCCTCGAAGAACATCCTTCCGAACAACACCAAGCAGCTTGAGCCCCTGAAGGCCAAGCCGGAGACCGCGGCCATCGCCAACGCCGTGCCGGACGCCTGGTTCACTCCGATCGCCCCGGGCTGGACGGCGATCGAGAAGAAGGAAACCCTCGAGATCATGCTGCTCGACATCATCAAGGGCAAGTCGGTCGAGGAGGCCACCAAGGCGGCCGACGCGGAGATCGACTCGATGATCAACAAGGAGTCCTGAGCTCTCAGGCCCCGAACCGGTGACCGCACGAGTCACCGGTTCACCTGATCGTCTGCGGGGGTGGCGGGCCCGAAAGGGCCTGTCACCCCCGCCCTCCGGTACCCGGTCCGAAACGGAAGGCAAGCACAATGAGTGCCGCCGATATGAAAGCAGCCGACCCGCCGGTGTCCGTCCCGCGGGCCCCTGAGGGTGCGGATCCTCAGCTCGCGAAGAACGTGAACCGTAAACCGCGGAAGGCCGGCGCTCTGCTGCCGTACCTCCTCATAGCACCGGCGTTCATCGCCATCGCCGCAGTCTTCGTCTGGCCCTTCATCAAGACGGTCATCATGTCCTTCCAGGACGTGGGCCGCCGCGAGCTGTGGTCCGGCTCCGCGGCCCCCTGGGTGGGCTTCGACCAGTTCACCAACATCCTCGGGGACAGCGAGTTCTGGGACGTCGTCTGGCGGACCATCATCTTCATGGTCGTCTGCGTCCTCGTCACCATGGTCGCGGGCCTCGGCCTCGCCATGCTCATGCAGCGGATGTCCACCTGGGTCCGGCTGCTGCTGACCGCCGCACTGGTCGCCGCCTGGTCGATGCCGCTGCTGGTCGCCACCTCGATCTTCCGCTGGTTCGCCGACTCCGACTACGGCGTCATCAACATGGTGCTGACCAAGTACCTGGGGATCGACGCACAGGGCCACAACTGGTTCCTCGACCCCAAGCAGGGCTTCGTCATCATCGGCGCGGTCGTCGTCTGGGGCGCCATCCCCTTCGTCTCCGTCACCCTGTACGCCGCACTGACCCAGGTTCCCAAGGAACTCGAAGAGGCCGCCTCGCTCGACGGAGCCGGCACGACAGGCGTCTTCCGCTACGTGACCTGGCCGGTCATCAAGCCCGTCTTCCAGATGGTCGCCACGCTCTCCGTGCTCTGGGACTTCAACGTCTTCGGCCAGATCTTCCTGATGCGCGGCAACAAGCCGGAACCCGAGTACTCGGTTCTCGGTATCTATTCGTTCGAGAAGGCATTCGAGTCCAACTCGTTCAGCCAGGGCGCCGCCATCTCGCTCATCACGGTCCTGCTGCTGTCCGGAGTCGCCGTGTACTACCTGCGCCAGCTGCTCAAGATCGGAGAGGTCGAGTGAGCGCCTCCACCCCCCAGGTCCTTCGCCAGGACCGCAAGAAGCACCGCATCGGCTACAACATCGCGGGCCTCGTCGCCTTCGTGCTGATGGCCTTCCCGGTCTACTGGCTGGTCATCAGCTCCCTGCGGCCGAACGCCGAGATCCGCAGCTACGACCAGACGCTCTGGCCCACGTCGATCACGTTCGACAACTTCTCCCGCGCCATCAAGCAGCCGAACTTCGGTACGGCCATCGAGTCCAGCCTGATCGTCTGCGGCGTCGCCGTGCTCGGCGGCATGCTGCTCGCCACGATCGCCGCGTTCGCGATCGGCCGCTTCCGGTTCCGCGGCCGCAAGTTCTTCATGATCGTGCTGCTCGTCGTCCAGCTGCTGCCCCCGACGGCGATGCTCATCCCCATCTACATCCAGCTCAACGACCTCGGCGGGCTGAACGAGTACTGGGGCGTCATCGTCATCTACCTCGTCTCCACGCTGCCGTTCGCGACGTGGATGATCCGCGGCTTCGTGATCAACATCCCGCCGGAGCTGGAGGAGTCGGCCATGGTCGACGGCTGCAGCCGGATGGGCGCCTTCTGGCGGATCACCTTCCCGCTGCTGGCCCCGGGTCTCGCCGCCGCGTCGATCTTCTCGCTGATCACCGCCTGGAACGAGTACCTCCTCGCCTACGTTGTCCTCCAGGACAACGACAAGTACACCCTCAACGTGTGGCTGATGAACTTCACGACCTCGCGAGGCATCGACTACGGCGCGCTGATGGCCGCCTCGACCCTGATCGCGATCCCGGTCGTGGCCTTCTTCCTGCTGGTGCAGAAGTACATGGCGACCGGCCTCACTTCCGGTGCCGTGAAGGGATAACGCCACCCATGACCACCCTCGTCTCCACCACGGACACCGTCACCCGCGACGCCCTCGCCGTTCTGCAGCCGGGCTTCACGGGCACCACCGCCCCGGACTGGCTGCTGCGCCGGATCGGCGAAGGCCTCTCCTCCGTCGGCCTGTTCGGCCGCAACATCCAGACGCCCGAGCAGCTTTCCGCGCTCACCGCCCAACTCCGCGCCGAACGCGACGACGTGCTCGTCGCGATCGACGAGGAGGGCGGCGACGTCACCCGGCTCGAGGTGCGGCACGGCTCCTCCTTCCCCGGCAACCTGGCGCTCGGCTCCGTCGACGACGTGGCGCTGACCCGAGCCGTCGCCCAGGAACTGGGCCGCCGGCTCGCCGACTGCGGTGTCAACCTCAACTGGGCGCCGTCCGCGGACGTCAACTCCAACCCCGGCAACCCGGTCATCGGGGTACGGTCCTTCGGCGCCGAACCCCAGCTGGTCGCCCGGCACACCGCCGCGTACGTCGAGGGCCTCCAGGCCGCCGGCGTCGCCGCCTGCACCAAGCACTTCCCCGGGCACGGCGACACCGCGGTCGACTCGCACCACGCGCTGCCGCGCATCGACGTCGACCTGGAAACCCTGCACGCCCGTGAACTGGTGCCTTTCCGGGCGGCGATCGCGGCGGGTTCCAAGTCGGTGATGAGCGCGCATATCCTGCTTCCCGCGCTCGACCCGAACCGCCCGGCGACACTGAGCCCGCAGATCCTCACCGGTCTGCTGCGCGAGGAGCTGGGTTACGACGGCCTGATCGTCACCGACGCCGTGGAGATGCAGGCCATCGCCTCGACGTACGGGATCGAGCGCGGCTCGGTCCTCGCGATCGCGGCGGGCGCCGACGCGCTCTGCGTCGGCGGCGGCCTCGACGACGACAGCACGGTGATCCGGCTGCGCGACGCGCTGGTCGCGGCGGTCCGTGCCGGTGAACTGCCCGAGGAGCGGCTGGCCGACGCGGCCGCACGGGTACGGGCCCTCGCGTCCTGGACGCGGCGGGCCAGGGGGGCTGTCCCGGCGCCGGGTGCGGCAGTGCAGGAGGGGACCGCGCCCGGCACCGGGGGCAGCACGGGCATCGGCTCCGACATCGGCCTGGTCGCGGCCCGCCGCGCGGTCGTGGTGACCGGCACGGCCGAACCGCTCACCGGGCCGGCGTACGTCGCCGCGCTCACCCCGGTCGCGAACATCGCGGTCGGCGACGAGACGCCCTGGGGTGTCGCCGCCGAACTGGCCCGGCTGGCACCGGGAACCGGGACGGACACGTACGACGGCGAGCACGAGGCCCTCGCGGCCGATGTGCTGCGGGCCGCGGGGGAGCGGCGCATCGTCGCGGTCGTCCGTGACGCGCACCGCCACCCGTGGATGACCGAGGCCCTGGACGCGCTGCTGACGGCCCGTCCGGACACGATCGTGGTCGAGATGGGCGTCCCCCAGGCCGAGCCCAGGGGCGCCTTCCACATCGCCACCCACGGAGCCGCGAGGGTCTGCGGCCGGGCAGCGGCAGAGGTCATCACCGCCGTCTGAACCTCTCCCCCAATCGCCGGGCGGCCAAATCAAGCCCGTCCGGCGATCGAGGACAGGACCTCGCGCCAAATCAAGCCCGTCCGGCGATTGAGGACAAGGCGTCCACCACGACGCACCCGCACAGACGTGAGAGGGGCCGGACACCACGCGGGTGTCCGGCCCCTCTCACGTACCGCAGAGGACTAAATACCCTGCCACAGCGGCTTCGCCGCATACGTGGCGCGGAAGTAGTCCGCCAGCTTCAGCTTCGACGCCGCCGCCTCGTCGACCACGATCGTCGCGTGCGGATGCATCTGCAGCGCCGAGGCGGGCACCACCGAGGCCACCGGCCCCTCGACCGTCTGCGCCACCGCCTCGGCCTTGCCCTCGCCCGTCGCGAGCAGGATCGGGTGGCGGGACTCCAGGATCGTGCCGATGCCCTGGGTGATCACGTGGTGCGGCACCTGCGTGATGTCGTTGTCGAAGAAGCGCGCGTTGTCGACCCGGGTCTGCTCGGTGAGCGTCTTGATCCGGGTACGGGAGGCGAGCGAGGAGCACGGCTCGTTGAAGCCGATGTGGCCGTCGGTGCCGATGCCCAGCAGCTGGAGGTCCACCCCGCCGGCCGCGGCGAGGGCCTTGTCGTAGGCCTCGCAGGCGGCCTGGACGTCCTCGGCGGAGCCGTCGGGGCCCATGAACGAGGCCTCGGACAGCCCGAGCGGCTCGACGACCTCGCGCAGCACCACGGAGCGGTACGACTCCGGGTGGCCCGCCGGCAGCCCGACGTACTCGTCGAGCTGGCAGATGCGGGCGCGCGAGGCGTCCACGGCACCGGAGCGGACCTTGTCCGCCAGCGCCTGGTAGATGGGCAGCGGGGTCGAGCCGGTGGCAACGCCGAGAAGGGCGTCGGGCTTGCGGCTCAGCAGAGCGCCGATGGCCCCCGCGATCAGTTCGCCGCCTGCCTTGGCGTCCGGGACGATGACAACTTCCACGCGGGGCCTGCCGATCTGGAGTGACTACATGTGGTATAGACCAATCAAACTCCTAATCTAGCAGACCGCGGGCACGGGGACACAGCCCCCGGGTACCCGTCCGGCGAACTGCGGACGACGCGTGCCGCAATCCCGCCGGGCGCCGTCCGCTGGCGGGTCCGCGGGGCCCCGTGTTCGACTTGGCCGACGCATCGGCACATCCCCGGGAGGCACCAGACATGTCCGCCACGTACCCGGCAGGCGAGGGGGAGCTGCCCGGCCGGATCATGTCCGGCGAGATGGCCGAGCAGCCCGCGATGCTCCGGCGCATCCTCGGCGAGGGGGCCCCTGCCATCCGGGCGGTGGCGGCGGAGATCGCGGCGCGGAGGCCGCGCTTCGTCCTGCTCACCGCCCGCGGCACCTCGGACAACGCCGCGCTCTACGCGAAGTACCTGATCGAGATCAGGCTCGGACTGCCCTGCGGTCTGGCCTCGATGTCCACCACCACCGCGTACGGCGCGAAGCCGGACCTCAAGGACGTCCTGGTCGTGACCGTCAGCCAGTCCGGCGGCTCACCCGACCTGGTGGCGTCCACCAGGGCCGCGCGGGAGGCCGGTGCGGTGACGCTGGCCGTGACCAACAACCCGGACTCACCGCTCGCCGCGGTCTCCGAGTACCACATCGACATCCTGGCGGGCCCGGAGAAGGCCCTGCCGGCCACCAAGACGTACACCGCCTCGCTGCTGTCCCTGTACCTGTTCGTGGAGGGGCTGTGCGGCGGCGACGGTGCGGCGGCCGCGATCCTGCCGGAGCTCGCCGAGGCGATCCTGGGCCGCGGGGGCGAGGTCAGGGCCCTGGCGTCGCGCTACCGCTTTGCCGAGCGCATGGTGATCACCTCGCGCGGCTACGGCTATCCCACGGCCAAGGAGGCCGCCCTGAAGCTGATGGAGACGAGCTACATCCCCGCCCTCTCCTACTCCGGCGCCGACCTGCTGCACGGCCCGCTCGCCATGGTCGACAACATCTCCCCGGTCATCGCCGTGGTCACCGACGGCCGGGGCGGCGAGGCCCTCCAGCCGGTCCTCGACCGGTTGCGCGGACGGGGCGCCGACCTCTTCGTGGTCGGCCCGAAGGCCCAGGTGGAAGCGGCGTCAGCGGGCTTCGTGCTGCCGACGGCGGGGGTCGCGGAGGAGGTCCAGCCGATCCTGGAGATCCTGCCGCTGCAGATGCTGGCGTACGAGGTGACGATCGCCCGCGGCCAGGACCCGGACGCCCCGCGCGCGCTCGCGAAGGTCACGGAGACGCACTGACCGGGGCCGGACGGCCCGGAAGACACCCGCGGGCCGCGGCGCCGGGCCGGGACCCTCAGCCCGACCAGCACCGCAGCCCGGAGTAAGACCGCCCGCGGGCGGTCCGCCCGGCCGGCGGTGTGCGGTGCCCCCGGCCTGGGAGAGGTACCGGCGCAGTCAGGGCAGAGAGCGCGGGTACCTCGATCCGCTCTCCTGTGCGGGGAGAGCGGAGGCTCTGTCTTCTGCATTGTGGACTAGACCATTCGCCCCTGTCCATCCGTGGGGCACGGCAATTTCCGGCCCTCTTGTCCACACGTGCGGCGGGGTCGTCCGGTTCGGTACCTGTGCGCATCCACAGGTACGCTCGCACGCGTGCCCTCCATGAACGACCTCGTCCGCCAGCACACAGCCCTGAGTGACACCGACCTCGAGTGGCTCCATCTGCTGGTCTCGGAGTGGCAACTGCTCTCCGACCTCTCCTTCGCCGACCTGGTCCTCTGGGTCCCCACCCGCGACGGCACCCGCTATGTGTCGGTCGCCCAGATGCGGCCCAACACCGGCCCCACCTCCTACCAGGACGACATGGTCGGCCATCTGGTGCCGCGCGGCCGCCGTCCGCTGCTGGACGCGGCGCTGGACGAGGGCCGGATCGTGCGCGAGGGCGACCCGGAGTGGCGCGAGGAGGTGCCCGTACGGGTCGAGTCGATCCCCGTACGCAGGGAGGGCCGGGTGCTGGGTGTCATCGCCCGCAACACCAACCTCCTCACCGTCCGCACCCCGTCCCGGCTGGAACTCACCTACCTCCAGTCCGCCTCCGACCTGGCCCAGATGATCGCCGCCGGATCGTTTCCCTTCCCCGGCCAGCAGGTCGACATGGACGCGTCGCCGCGGGTCGGTGACGGGCTGGTGCGGCTCGACGCCGACGGCGTCGTCCAGTACGCCAGCCCCAACGGCCTCTCCGCGTACCACCGTCTCGGCCTCGCCTCCGACCTGGTCGGACAGCACCTCGGCGGGATCACCGCCGAACTCGCGCCCTCGCGGGGGCCGGTGGACGAGGCGCTGGTCAAACTCGCCAGCGGTTACGCGCCCCGTGAGTTCGAGGTCGAGTGCGCGGGCGGGGTGATCCAGCTCCGGGCCATCCCGCTCAAGCCCAAGGGGATCCGGATCGGCTCCCTGGTCCTGCTCCGCGACGTCACGGAACTGCGCCGCCGCGAGCGCGAGTTGATCACCAAGGACGCCACCATCCGGGAGATCCACCACCGGGTGAAGAACAACCTCCAGACGGTGGCCGCCCTGTTGCGGCTGCAGGCCCGCCGGATGGACTCCGAGCAGGGCCGTGAGGCCCTCAACGAGGCGGTGCGGCGCGTCGGTTCGATCGCCATCGTCCATGAGACGCTGTCCCAGAATCTGGACGAGCGGGTGGAGTTCGACGAGATCGCCGACCGGGTCATCGCCATGGTCGCCGAGATCTCGCCGGGCAAGGTGACCTGCCGCCGTACGGGACGCTTCGGCATTCTCGACGCCGAAGTGGCCACCCCGCTCGCGATGGTCCTCACCGAAGTGCTCCAGAACGCGCTGGAGCACGCGTTCGGAGTCGCCGAGTCCGGCACGGTCGAGGTCTCCGCGGTGCGGGGCGGTTCGCCCACGGAGGGCCGGCTGCTGATCACCGTTCAGGACGACGGGTGCGGCCTGCCCGAGGGGTTCGACCCGCAGCGCACCGGCAATCTGGGCCTCCAGATCGTGCGGACGCTGGTGGAGGGCGAGCTGAGCGGGACGTTCGGCATGGTGCCGGCGCCCGAGCGCGGCACCCAGGTCATCCTCGACATCCCGGTCCGCACCGACAAGTAGCACCGCGCGTTCACGCCGACCGGTGTGAACGCGAGCGGTCCGGACATCCGCACAGCAGGAAGCCCGGACCGTTGGTCACGGTCCGGGCTTCCTGGTCAGACATGCGCTTCGGGGGTACTGCGCGCTGCGACTCGGGGGGCGGGGTGATGCGTACACTCCGTACGCGCCGCCTGGCTGAGGTTCGTAGCGGTGGCGTCGGTCAGGCGCTGGCGTTGCGCGCCCGGTTGCGAGCGGCGCGGCGCTTCATTGCGCGGCGCTCGTCCTCGCTGAGGCCACCCCAGACGCCGGAGTCCTGGCCGGACTCGAGCGCCCACTGCAGGCACTGCTCCATGACGGGGCAGCGACGGCAGACGGCCTTGGCTTCCTCGATCTGCAGCAGCGCAGGACCGGTGTTGCCGATGGGGAAGAACAGCTCCGGGTCTTCCTCACGACAAACGGCGTTGTGACGCCAGTCCATGGCTGCTACCTCTCCTTGGTATTACGTACTGTGGCTTGTGAATGTGAACGCTTTCACGAATCCCCCCGCAGGTGTAGGGCCGACGCCCAGATGAACTGGATGTGGTCCTGTGCGGTGAGGAGGGGTTCTGGCTCTCAGTGGAGGCCGTTGTTGCGGGCCGTCCCGATCGCCATGTAGAGATTCGCAAACCTCGGCTGCGGATACAACCCCTTCTGGAAAGTTTTTTTTGATTCCTCGGTGTCGGCTAGGTCACAGCCGTACTTCTAGAGGGTGGAAGCCAGTCCAAACGTTCGAGTTAAAGGACTTTGGTCCCTTCCACTCACACAATCACACGCAGTGCACGGCGTACGCCTGTGAACGTCACACTTGTACGCACCCCCAGGTGGTCACCGTCCATCTGGAAGGGCAGTGGAGCCTTTGAATGCAAGGTGAAGTCCGTGAGGTCATGCAGTGAAACCGCGTGCTTACCGTGTGGCCCCTTCCGGGGACTCGAAGTGAGCAGCTGGGTGGCGTAGCGGGTGACCGCCGCCGTCGACAGCCGCTGCAGACCGAGGACGTCCAGGGCGGTGTCGAACGAGGCCTTGGGGGAGGCGTATATCGGGCGGTTCCCCAGGTAGGTCCAGGGTGCCGTATTGCAGATTATGGAGAGCGCGAGATCGGTGACCGGTTCCCGTCCGGGCACGTCGAGCGTGATCATTCCCTGCCGGCGGTGCGGTTCCTCGAGGAATTGGCGGAGCACCTGGCGGACGTACAGCGCGTGCGTCGACCGCTTTCCCTGTTCGCGCCGCTGTTCGACCCGGCCGATGACGCCGGCGTCGAATCCGAGGCCGGCGCAGAAAGTGAACCAGCGTTCCGGGACCGATTCGTCCTCCGAGCCGGGGGTACCGGCCGCCAGGCCGAGGCCGACGGTGCGTTCCGTGCGGTTGGCCAGCGCGTCCAGAATGGCGCCGGTCGCCTCCACCGCGTCGTTGGGCAGACCGAGTGCGCGTGCGAAGACATTGGTGGAGCCACCGGGAACCACGGCGAGCTTCGGAAGGTTGTCTATGTCGGGGCCGTTGTGCAGCAGCCCGTTCACGACCTCGTTGACCGTGCCGTCGCCGCCGAGCGCCACCACGAGATCGATGTCGTCGCTGTCGGCTGCCTGGCGCCCCAGATCGCGGGCGTGCCCGCGGTACTCGGTGGTCACGGCCTCCAGCTTCATCTCGCTGGCCAGTGCGTGAATGAGCACGTCACGGGTCCGCGCACTGGTGGTGGTGGCAGCTGGGTTGACCACAAGGAGTGCGCGCATGACTGTCAGACTACCTACCGCGAGGTACGGGTCTGAAGTCCTACCTGTCGGCCCTCACACAGGGTGACGGTCCGGGCGCGGTGGGGCGACCGGGGGCGCCCCGTTCCGGTGGTGTTCCGACCCCGGCTTCACTTTCGCGGGCCCGGGGTGCCAACCTGCATGGGTGAGTACTCAGGAGAACGCGCCCGCGCCGACGCCTCTGGCCGAGCCGCCGAAGCCGGCCAGGATCACGGTCGTGGCCGGACTCAACGCCATCGAGGGCGCGGCCCTCGTCATCGGCGGGATCTACATGCTGGTCATGGGGCTGCTCGGCCGCCCCGACAGCCCGCAGCAGGCCGAAATGGGCGGTCTGACGCTGATCGCGCTCGGGGCGATCCCGCTCGCCGCCGCCCGCGGACTGCTGCTGCGGCGCAGCTGGAGCCGTGGCCCCGCCCTCATCACCCAGATCATCGCGCTGCCGGTGGCGTGGACGCTGTTGCGGTCCCACGGCGTGCTCATCCCGGCCGGGATCGTCCTCGCGGCGGTGTCGCTGACCGCGCTGTTCCAGCTGGCCAGGCCGGCGACGATCGAGGCCCTGGGCATCCGCAGGCCCGGTACGGAGCCCGGCACGGACGCCGACGCCTGACACGTACGCGCGGCACGCGGGCAGGTGCGGCGCGGCCGCCGGTCTCCCGGGGCCGCGCACCGACCGGCTACTCCTCGACGAGCAGCCGCTCGCGCAGCTGGGCCAGAGTCCGGGCCAGCAGCCGCGAGACATGCATCTGCGAGATGCCGACCTCCTGCGCGATCTGCGACTGGGTCATGTTGCCGAAGAACCGGAGCAGCAGAATCCGCTTCTCCCTCGGCGGCAGGTCCTCCAGCAGCGGCTTGAGCGACTCCCGGTACTCGACCCCCTCCAGCGCCTCGTCCTCGGAGCCGAGCGTGTCCGCGACCGCGGGGGACTCGTCGTCCGTGTCCGGCACGTCCAGCGAGAGCGTGCTGTAGGCATTGGCCGATTCCAGGCCCTCCAGGACCTCTTCCTCGGAGATGCCGAGCCGCTCCGCCAGCTCGTGCACCGTGGGGGAGCGGCCGTGCTGCTGGGAGAGCTCCGCGGTCGCCGTGGTCAGCGAGAGCCGCAGCTCCTGGAGGCGGCGCGGCACCCGCACCGCCCAGCCCTTGTCACGGAAATGGCGCTTGATCTCGCCGACGACCGTGGGCGTGGCGTACGTCGAGAACTCGACGCCCCGCTCCGGGTCGAACCGGTCCACCGACTTGATCAGGCCGATCGTGGCGACCTGGGTCAGATCGTCCAGCGGTTCGCCCCGGTTGCGGAAACGCCGGGCCAGGTGCTCCACGAGCGGCAGATGCATCCGCACCAGCCGATTGCGCAGTTCGGCCTTCTCGGGCGAGCCCTCGGGGAGCTTGCCCAGCTCGATGAAGAGCGCCCGCGCCCCGCTGCGGTCGTGTGGATCGTGGTGCCCGTGCTCGCTCATCTGGCCTGCCCGCTCCGCCTGCGACTGCTCCACCGCGACCGTACGGCCAGCGGGCCCGTCCGCCCCGTCCACCGTACGAGGCAGGTCCGCCTCGTCCACCGGATGAGTCAGGGCCTGCTGCTCCGGGATGCCTGCCGCGTGCACCACCCCTGGTCGGATCGTCTCGTCCCGCACAGGACCGTCCCCGTTCCCGTTGCTCACGCCGGCCCGGGTCCCGCGCCGCGCTGTTTGTACAGGCTGATGCTGACCGTCCGGTCATCGGCGACCGTGGAGTCGACCTTCCCCGCCAGCGCGGAGAGCACCGTCCAGGCGAAGGTGTCGCGCTCCGGGGCCCGTCCGTCCGTCGTGGGGGCCGAAACCGTCACCTCGAGAGAGTCGTCGATAAGACGGAACACGCAGCTGAGGACGGAGCCGGGCACGGCCTGCTGAAGCAGGATCGCGCAGGCCTCGTCGACCGCGATGCGAAGATCCTCGATCTCGTCGAGAGTGAAGTCCAAGCGCGCTGCGAGGCCGGCCGTGGCCGTCCGCAACACCGACAGGTAGGCACCCGCAGCGGGCAGTCGGACCTCTACGAAGTCCTGATTCCCGGGCTCGCCTGCGATCTGGGACACCCTCACCTCCAAGGTGGCACAAACTCATTCGAGGATCCGGGAAGAGTGCCCCGGAGCCATGCGGTACGTCTTCGGTTCTTGGTCCGGCGACGCTATCGCGATCCATGATGCCGTGTCGCCAAGACCCCGTCCCATGACTGTCACTCATGGTAAGCCCATGGGTACGCACAGTGGGTAGAGGTCTGTGGCGGTCAATTACGAACAACAGGCGCCGGTTTGACGTACCCAGACGTCAGACGATCGAACCGTCCTCGAAGCACCAGCGCCAGCTTTCGCCGGGTTCGAAGCTCCGCATCACCGGATGACCGGTCTCCTTGAAGTGCGTCGTGGCGTGCTGCAGGGGTGACGAATCGCAGCAGCCGACATGGCCGCAGACCAGGCAGAGCCGCAGCTGCACGGGATGGGTGCCGGCTGCCCGGCATTCGAGACAGGCGTCACTGAGGGGTGCGGGCTCGGGGCGCGGCAGATCTGATACGTGCGGGCACTCACTCATGATTGCCAGGTTACGACGGATGCGAGGACCGTGAGATGGACGCATTGCCACTGGTGGCACTGGTCGCGGCCAGTGCGGCGATGGCGGGGCTGGCCCGCCGCACACCCGTGCCCGCCCCGCTGCTGCTGGTGGCCATGGGGCTGATCGCCTCGTACGTGCCGGGGGTGCCGACGTACACCCTGAACGCGCACATCGTGCTGCCGCTCCTGCTGCCACCGCTGCTCTACACGGCCGCCGTCGACAGCTCGTACCTCGACCTGCGGGCCAATCTCCGCCCCGTCGCGCTGCTCTCCGTCGGCTACGTGCTGTTCGCGACCGTCGCGGTCGGCTGGCTGGCGTACCGGCTGGTGCCCGATCTGCCGCTCACCGCCGCGCTGGTGCTGGGCGCCGTGATCGCCCCGCCGGACGCGGTCACGGCCGCGGCCATCGCTCGCCGGGTCGGTCTGCCCGCCCGGGTCACGACGATCCTCCAGGGCGAGTCCCTGGTGAACGACGCCACCGCCATCACCGCGTACAAGGTGGCGCTCGCCGCGGCCGTGGGCGAGGGGGTGAGCTGGGGCGCCGGGATCGGCGAGTTCTTCCTCGCGTCGGTCGGCGGCGTCGCGGTCGGCCTGGTGCTCATGGTGCCGCTGCACTGGCTCCGAACCCACCTCAAGGAGGCGCTGCTCCAGAACACCCTGTCGCTCCTGATCCCCTTCGTGGCGTACGCGGCGGCCGAACGGGTGCACGCGTCCGGAGTGCTCGCGGTGGTCGTCGTCGCGCTCTACCTGGGCCACCGGTCCTGGCAGGTCGACTTCGCGACCAGGCTCCAGGAGGCGGCCGTCTGGAAGATGGTCGCCTTCGTCCTGGAGTCCGCGGTCTTCGCGCTGATCGGCCTCCAGCTGCCCTTCGTACTGAGGGGGCTCGGTACGTACGCCGTCGCCGACGCCCTCTGGTACGCGGTGGCGGTGTTCCTGGCGGTCGTCGTGGTCCGGTTCATCTGGGTCTATCCGGCGACCTATCTGCCCCGGTGGCTGTCGAAACGCATCAGGGACCGGGAACCCGAGACCGACTGGACCGCCCCGCTGATCGTCGGCTGGGCCGGGATGCGCGGTGTCGTCTCGCTCGCCATCGCGTTCTCCATCCCGATGGTCACGGCCGACGGCGCGGACTTCCCCGCGCGCAACCTGGTGCTCTTCCTGACGTTCACCACGGTCATCGGCACCCTGGTGATCCAGGGGCTCACCCTGCCGCTCCTGGTGCGCGTCCTGAGGCTTCCGGGGCGCGACCGGCAGGCCGAGACCCTCGCGGAGGCGCAGGCGCAGAGCGAGGCCTCCACGGCCGCGGAGGCGCGGCTGGAGGAGCTGCTCACCGACGAGCGCAACCGGCTGCCCCAGCCGCTCACCGACCGGCTCCGCACCGTCCTGGAGCGGCGCCGCAACGCCGTGTGGGAACGCCTCGGGGCGTCGAATCCGGTGACGGGGGAGTCGGCGGACGACACCTACCGGCGGCTGGCCGGCGAGATGATCGAGGCCGAGCGCGAGGTCTTCGTGCGGCTGCGGGACGAGCGGAGCATCGACGACGAGATGATGCGGACCCTGCTCAGGCGCCTCGACCTGGAGGAGGCGGCGGCCTACCGGGAGGAGTCGGACTGAGGGGCGCCGGGCGGCTCGGCGGGGTCCGGGCGCCCCGTGACCACGGCGGCGACCGCGGTGCCGGCGGGGAACGCCCCCTCCTCGGCCAGCGCGGTGAGCGCGTACAGGAGTTTGGCCACATAGAGCCGCTCGACGGGCAGCCCGTGCCGGTCCTCGAAGTCGTCGGCGAAGGCGTGCAGGGCGGGAGTGGTGCGGGCGTAGCCGCCGAAGTGGAACCGTTCGTCCAGGGACCAGGAGCCGGCCGGTCCGCCGAACGCCTCCCGCTGGAGGTCCCGTACCGCGTCGGCCAGGAAGCCGCCGCGCAGGACCGGGACGCCGAGCGCGCGCTGCTCCGGTGCGAGACCGGCGGCGAGGCCCGCGAGGGTGCCGCCGGTGCCGCAGGCCACCGCGGCCACGTCGGCCAGGCCGCGCAGCTCCCGCCCGAGCTCTGTGCAGCCCTGTGCGGCCAGGGCGTTGCTGCCGCCCTCCGGGATGACCTCGCACTCCCCGTGGGCGCTCAGCAGCCCGGCCAGGACCTGTGGATCTGCTTTGGCGCGGTAGGTCCGGCGGTCCACGAAGTGCAGCCGCATCCCGTCGGCGGCGCACTGCGCCAGGGAGGGGTTGAGCGGGCGGTGGGCCAGCTCGTCGCCGCGGACGACGCCGACCGTACGGAAGCCCAGCAGCCGGCCCGCGGCGGCCGTGGCCCGCAGGTGGTTGGAGTACGCCCCGCCGAACGTCAGCACGGGGCGTCCGGCGGCGGCCCGCAGGTTGGGGGCGAGCTTGCGCCACTTGTTGCCCGGCAGATCCGGGTGGATCAGGTCGTCGCGCTTGAGCAGCAGCCGTACGCCGTGCCGGCCGAAGCGGTCGTCCTCGGCCGGCTGCAGGGGCGACGGGAGCACCGGCCGCAGCCGGGAGAGGCCGGGCGGACCGGGCGGTGTGGCAGGCATGCCCCCATTGTGGACGTGCCCGGGTCCGGTAGTGAGGACGTGCCCCGGGCGGGCCGCCGGGCGGCTACTTCAGGCGGTCCTGGATCCGGTCCCGCATGGAGGCCATCGTGAAGCCGCGCGGGTCCACCTTGCCCGGTTGCCACTCCAGGTGTCCGATCACCGACTTGGAGCTCCAGCCGTGGTGGCGGCAGACCGCGGCCGCGGCCTTCTCGATGGCTTCGAGCTGTTCGTCGGGCCACGGGTCCTTGCCGTCGCCGAGGTTCTCGCACTCGAAGCCGTAGAAGTGCCGGTTCCCGTCGGTGTTGGCCTCGTTGACCGTCGGCAGGCCCTTCTCCGCGATGACGGCGCGCAGGACGTCGTCGTCGCCGAGACCGGCGTGGTTGGCCCGGCCGTAGCCGACCAGGTGGACGCGGCCGTCCTTGGCGATGACGCCGTGGCACAGCGGCCCCGGCAGGTCGCTGTGGCCGTCGCGGCAGAGCTGGACGGTGGCGTAGGTGCCCGTGGTGACGGTGTGGTGGATCACCACGCCGTTGACCGGGCCCCAGGAGCCCTTGTCGTTGCGGTTGTGGGTACGCCAGTCGCCCACCTGGACGACGGTGAGCCCCTCGTTCTTCAGGGCGGCGAGAAAGGTGCTCGCGGACATGGGTGAGGACATGGCCGACTCCTTTTGCGCGTGGGGAGTATGTCCGTACCGCGCTTGTACCCGGCAAAAGGGCCGCGAGCCGGGCATGGGCTGTTCGTGGGGCCCTGTTCGGGCGGTGTGCGAGCCGATCAGGCCAACTCCGCGAGCACCGGTCCCGGTTCAGCCCTTGGCGAGCCACAGGTCGGGGCCGAACACCTCGTAGTGGATGTCGGCCGCGGGGACGCCCCTGGCGAGCAGCTGGGTGCGTACGGACCGCATGAAGGGCAGCGGGCCGCAGAGGTAGGCGTGGGTGCCGGGCGCGATGGCCAGTCCCGTCAGGTCGACCAGGCCCGTGCGGTTCGCGGGGTGGCCCGGCCCGGGGATCTCGTACCAGAAGTGCGCCGAGGCGTCGGGGAGTTTGCCGGTGAGCAGCGCGTGGTCGGTGCGCATGGCGTGGTCGTCGGGGGAGCGGTCGCCGTGCACGACGGTGACCGGGGCGCGGTGGTCGTCGCTCGCGAGGTGTTCGAGCATCGAGAGCATCGGGGTGCATCCGATGCCCGCGGAGGCGAGCAGGAGCGGGGCGTCGTGGGACTTCAGTACGAGGTCGCCGTACGGGGCCGACACCCGGAGCCGGTCGCCCGCGCGGACCCGGTCGTGGAGGTGCCGCGAGACCTCGCCGTCGGGGGCGCCGCCGCCGTGCACCCGCTTGACGGTGATCGAGCGGAGCGGGGAGCCGGGGGCCGAGGAGAGGCTGTACTGACGTATCTGGCGTGCGCCGTCGAGCAGTTCGCACTGCACCGAGACGTACTGGCCGGGGCGGAAACCGGGGGTGGCCGAACCGTCGGCGGGGCGGAGCCGGAAGGTGGCGACGTCCTCGGTCTCCTCGGTGCGGGACACCACCTCCCAGTCGCGCCAGACGTCACCGGCGAGCACGCCCCGCTGCGCGTACAGCCGCTCCTCCATGGCCATGAGGGCGTTGGCCATCAGCCAGTAGACCTCGTCCCAGGCAGCGGCGACCTCCGGGGTCACGGCGTCGCCGAGCACCTCGGCGATGGCGGCGAACAGGTGGGTGTGCACGACGTCGTACTGGGCGGCGGTGATGCCGAGCGAGGCGTGTTTGTGCGCGATGCGCCCGAGCATGGCGTCGGGGCGGGTGTCCGGGTGCTCGACGAGCTGGGTCGCGAACGCGGCTATGGAGCCGGCGAGCGCCTGGCGTTGGGTGCCGGAGGCCTGGTTGCCGCGGTTGAAGAGGTCGCGCAACAGCTCCGGGTGGGCGTCGAACAGCTTGCGGTAGAAGAGATCCGCGATGTCCCCGATGGCCGCGCCGACGGCGGGGAGGGTGGCGCGGACGGTGGCGGTCGACGGCTCGGAGAGCATCGTGACTCCTCGGGTTTGAATTGGTATATGAGATGCGTATTTTTGGCCGGGGTGGGCGACCGGTGGGGAGGCGGGGCCGGGAGCCCTTGGTGCGGGCGCGGGCGCCGTTCAGTCGCCGGGCGGCCGTCCGCTGCTGATGCCGATCAGGAGCGGTCCGGTCGGGGAGGCGACGAGTTCGGTGACGGTGAGCGGGTCGAGCGTGGCGTAGAAGGCCTCCGCCGCCTCGCGCAGGGCGCCGCGCAGCCGGCACGCCGACCGCAGCGGGCACGGGGTGGTGCCCTCGCACTCGACGACGTCGCCGGGCCCCTCCAGTTCGCGGACGAGTCCGCCGACCGAGGCGGACCGGGCGCCCGTGGCGAGGGCGAGCCCGCCGCCGCGGCCCCGCCGCGCCTCGACCAGGCCGAGGTGCTGGAGTCGGGCGACGACCTTCGCGGCGTGGGAGTAGGGCACTTCCATGGTCGCCGCCACCTCGCGGGTGGTCGGCGGATCCTCGTTCTCCGCGACGGCGAGGCGCATCAGTACGCGCAGCGCCACGTCGGTGAATCTCGTCAGCCGCATGACCGTCACCGTAGATAATTGGCATCCAAGATGCAAATTAACTGGTCCGTGGACATCGCGCAGCGTTGTGCCCAACCCAAAGCCCTATTAGTCACACTCTTTTGTGTAATGGCGCGCCGGGTCACGTGCTGAAAGGCTTCTTCAGCAGTTCCGCCGATGATCGAGAGGACGTCAGATGTCCGTTGGTGAAGAGGTTCAGAACGCGCAGCTGCCGCCGCAGCAGAGTCTTGGCACGGCAGCCGCGCGGAACCTCGCGACGACCACCAAGTCCGCTCCGCAGATGCAGGAGATCACCTCACGGTGGCTGCTGAAGATGCTCCCGTGGGTCCAGGTGCAGGGCGGCACATTCCGGGTGAACCGCAGGCTGAGCTACTCGGTCGGCGACGGCCGGGTGACCTTCGTACAGACCGGGGACCGGGTGGCGGTCATCCCCGCCGAGCTCGGCGAACTCCCGGCACTGAGGGACTTCGGGGACGAGGAGGCGCTCGCCGAGCTGGCCCGGAGGTGCGAGCAGCGTGACATCCCCGCCGGACAGCTCCTGGCCACGGCCGGTGACGCGGCGGACCGGGTCTTCCTGCTGGCGCACGGAAGGGTCGAGAAGATCGGCACCGGCCCCTACGGGGACGAGACGGTGCTCGGAGTGCACGCCGACGGCGCCTACTTCGGCGACCACTCCCTCATCGAGGGCGACGCCCTCTGGGAGTACACCGCCCGCGCCGTCACCGACTGCACCGTCCTCACCCTGCAGCGGGCCGATGTGCTCAACCTCGCCGAGCGGTCCGACTCGCTGCGCGAGCACCTCGCCCGACAGCTGGCCATCCCGCAGCAGCGCACCAACAAGTACGGCGAGGCCGAGATCGACCTGTCCGCGGGGCATGTCGGCGAGGCCGTCGTCCCGCACACGTACGTCGACTACGAGTCCGCGCCGCGCGAGTACGAACTGAGCGTCGCGCAGACCGTGCTGAAGGTCCACAGCCGTGTCGCCGACCTCTACAACCAGCCGATGAACCAGACCGAGCAGCAGTTGCGGCTGACGGTCGAGGCGCTGCGGGAGCGCCAGGAGCACGAGCTGATCAACAACCACGAGTTCGGCCTGCTCAACAACTGCGACTACGGCCAGCGCATCCAGCCCCACGACGGGGTGCCCGGCCCCGACGACATGGACGAACTGCTCTCGCGCCGCCGCGGATCGAAGCTCTTCCTGGCCCACCCGCAGGCCATCGCCGCCTTCGGCAGGGAGTGCAGCAGGCGCGGTCTGGTCCCGGAGAGCGTGGATGTGGGCGGGCACCGTATGGCGTCCTGGCGCGGGGTTCCGATCTTCCCGTCCAACAAGATCCCGGTCACCGACGCCCGTACCTCGTCGATCATCTGCATGAGGACCGGTGAGGCCGAACAGGGCGTCGTCGGACTCCACCAGACAGGCATCCCCGACGAGATCGAGCCCAGCCTCTCGGTCCGCTTCATGGGGATCGACGAGCAGGCGATCATCTCCTACCTCGTGACGGCCTACTACTCGACGGCCGTGCTGGTACCGGACGCCCTCGGCGTCCTGGAGAACGTCGAGGTCAGCCGCTGGCGTTAGGGCCCGTATCGGGTTGTCACGCGAAAGGGGGAGCGGGGCCGCGAGCGTGCGTGCCCAGCCCCGTGACGCCGGGGGACACCCCGAAAGCAGGCCCCAGGGCGGGACAGACGCCCGCCGGGCGGGATTCCGAGACACGCCCCGGGCCCGTGGGCCCGGACCGCAGGGGCCCGCCCCCGGGTCCGGGCCCACGGGCCGCGGTCCGCAGTACCCACAGCAACCACCCACGTCCCCGGCCCGGGGCGACAGCGACCGGGCAGGGACGGCAACGACCGGGGTGCCGATTGACCATGACCCATGCAGCTGCCGAGACCGAGGGCAACGAGGCCGCAGCTCTTCTGGAGTACACCCGATCCCTCGTCGACCCCCACCTGAGGGCGGCGGTCGCCTCGCTGCCCGGATCGATCCGGCGCGTCGCCATGTACCACTTCGGCTGGCAGCACGCCGACGGGAGGCCGGCCGCCGGCGGTGCGGGCAAGGCGATCAGACCCGCGCTCGTGCTGGCCGCCACCAGGGCGCTCGGTGGCGATCCCCGGGACGCCGTGCGGGCGGCCGTCGCCGTCGAGCTGGCGCACAACTTCACCCTGCTGCACGACGACGTCATCGACGAGGACCGCACCCGTCGCCACCGCGCCACGGCCTGGACGGTCTTCGGGATCCCGGACGCCGTCATCGCGGGCGACGCCATGCTGGCCCTCGCCCAGCGGCTGCTCGCCGAGGACGCCCGAGCGGTGTCGTCGAGGGCCTCGGCCCGGCTCTCGACCTGCGTCATCGAGCTGTGCGCGGGCCAGCAGGCCGACTGCGCCTTCGAGGAACGCGGCCCGGACGAGGTCTCGTTGGACGAGTGCCTCACCATGGCCACGGCCAAGACGGGCGCACTGCTCGGCTGCGCCTGCGCGCTGGGTGCGCTCTACGCGGGCGCGGACGAGCGGGGTGTCGGGGCGATGGACGGTTTCGGCCGGGAGGCGGGGCTCGCTTTCCAGCTCATCGACGACCTCATCGGCATCTGGGGTGACGCGTCCCAGACCGGGAAGCCGGTCGGGGCCGATCTCGCCGCCCACAAGAAGTCGCTGCCCGTGGTCGCCGCGCTCACCTCCGGCACCCCGGCGGCCACGGAGCTCGCCGCGCTCTACCGCGGCCCCATGAACACGGCCGGCGAGGTGAGCCGTGCGGCCGACGCCGTCGACCGGGCCGGCGGCCGCGACTGGGCGCAGGTCTGCGCCGCGGACCGGATGGCCCGCGCCGTGCACCATCTGTCCCGCGCCGTGCCCGATCTGTCCGCGGCGGGCGATCTCCTGGCCCTGGCGGAGTTCGTCACCCGTCGGACGCACTGAACGAAGGAGCAACGAAGGCAACGAAGAAGCACGTCGGAGGGGCTTGGCGGGGAGGGATCCGGAGCGAAGCGGGGAGGGGACGGAGCGAAGAGAAGCGGAACGGAAGGGCGGGGAGCGAAACGACGCGACGCGATGCCGTGAGCCGGGCGGGCGGGTGAGCGGGTCCGGCGGGGCGGGTCGATGATCGGCCGAGGTCACAGGGCCCGCGCGGGGAAACGGAGGGCGGCAGGGAGAGTGTCGGAGGCACGGGCTACAGTCCCTGCCCATGACAGATGAGTCGTGGGCAGGGTGGTACCGGGACCGGCAGGGATCCGATGCCGTCATCCTCACCACCGACGGACAGCAACTCCGCCTCCGTATCCGGGAAGTCGACTTCGAGGGCGATAGCTTCGACGGTCTGCGCCCCGTGGCGGGCACGCCGGACCAGGGTGAGACGTTCACCCTGGCGGACGGCGTGCTCAACGACTGCGTCCTGGAATGGGACCTGCCGTTCCCGGTCACCGCGGACGGGGTGGCCCAACAGGCCAGGCTGAGCTGCCTGCTGTCCCTGCGCAGGCCGGACCCGTACCTCTACCTGGAGCTGCAGTTCGGCGGTGCGGGCTTCCGGTCCCATCGGGCCGAGAGCGACTTCGGGTCCGCGCTCGCCACCATCCAGCGGGTCCTTCCGCCCGGGGTCCGGCTCCAGACCTGTATCGCCTGCGCCTTCTCGGACTACTTCCCGGCACCCGGCCGCGGTCTCTCCGGCGGTCTCGCCTGCTTCCGGGGCGCCAAGGAGGCCTACCGCGGCGCGGACGGCCAGGGCGATGTCCTCGATCTCTGGGACCGGCGCAGCGGCTTCGTCCAGGAGACCTGGAGCTGCCCGGAGTTCGAGCCCAGGCCGGCGGAGGGCGCGGGTACCGGCCACCGCGGCGCGTTCCCGCTCGAACTGGCCTGACCGCCGCACCACTCACGCCGCCGCACCACTCGTACCGCCGCACCACTTGCGCCGGTCCGCCACTCACACCGGCGCCACACCTGCCAGCCCGTCACCGAGCCCGCCTGACAGCGCGTCACCGTCAGGCGGGCTCCGCATTGCCTCACCTCCATTGTTCTACTAGCATGCAAACAATGGAGGTTTCGATGAACCCTAGAAATGCCGGTCGCGTGGCCCTTGCCGCGCTTCCGTTCGTGCTCGCCACCGCCGCCGACCTCATCCTTTTCGCCACCCGCCGCGACCGGCTTCCCGCGCGGCTGGCCAGCCACTTCGTCGGCAACGGCCGAGCGGACGACCATGCGAGCCAGGGCTCGTACATCGCGCTCGTCGCCATCCTGTTCATCGGGACCGGTGCCCTGTGGACGCTGATGGCGGTCGCCGGGAAGTTCACCGGCCGCGGGTACCAGAGGCTCGTCGCCAGTGGCTATGCCCTCGCCGGAGCCCTCGGCTACCTGATGGCGGTCGTCATGCTCATCAACGTGGATGCCGCAGAGGACGCGCAGGGCCGCGCGCAGGGTGTCTCGTTCCCGATGTGGCACATGGCCGTGGCCCTGGGAGTCGCCGCGCTCGCCTTCGGGCTCGGCCTGCTGCTCGCCGCCCTCCTCCCCGTGGCGGAGGCACCCGCCGGTGGCGGGCCGGCCGGTGGCGGCGAGCGGATCGCGCTGGCTCACGGGGAGGTCGCGGGGTGGGCGCGCAGCGCCGGTACGTGGTGGCTGCTCCCGGTCGCGCTCGTCGTGCTCGGAGGCGGGATCGTCCTGCTGTTCACCGCGGGCTGGGGCGCGGCGGTTCCGGCCCTCCTCGTGGGCGTGGTCCTCGTGTGCTTCGCCCGTCCGTACGTCACAGTGGACCGGCGGGGCATCACGGTCTCCGGGCTGCTGCCGTGGCCGCGCATACGGGTCCCGCTCGACAGGATCGAGGAGGCGAGCAGCCGTGACATCAAGGCACTGGCCGAGTACGGGGGCTGGGGATACCGGCTCACCCCCGGTCGTACCGGAGTCATGATCCGTTCCGGTGAGGGAATCGTGGCACGGCTCTCCGGCGGCCGGGACTTCGCGGTGACCGTCGACGACTCGGCGACCGCCGCCGCACTCCTCAATACCCTGATCGATCAGCGCCGAACGGAAAAATGACCATGCTCTTCCGGGTCGACCCCACCTCCGCCGTGCCGCTCGGCGACCAGATCGCGGCCTGCGTGCGGCGTGCCGTCGCGGACGGATCGGTCGAGCCGGGCGAGCGGCTGCCCGCCGCCCGGGTCCTCGCCGAATCGCTGGGCGTCAACGTCCATACGGCGCTGCGCGGTTACCAGCGGCTGCGCGAGGAAGGGCTGATCGAGCTGCGCCGGGGGCGCGGTGCGATGGTTGCCGCGGGCGCCTCCCCGCACCACGCCAGGCTGCTGGAGCGGGTGCGCGAGATGGTCGGCGAGGCCCGTGAGCTCGGGATGACGGAGGACGAGCTGCTGGCCCTCGTCCGTACCGAACTGAACAGCTGACAAGGACTGGCCGACGGGGCCAGGACTGGCCGAACGCGACAGGCGCCGGCCCAACACGCGAAGCGCCGGCCGAACGCGCGAGGGGCCACCTCGTCCTGCGAGGTGGCCCCGGTCGGCAGCGTCAGGAACCGCTGCGGGCGAGCGCGGCCGCGAAGCCGTTCTGCCAGAGGGAGTTCACCCGGCTGCGCTCATTGGCGTCCGGGTACGGGTTGGTGCAGGACGGGCCGGGGCCGCCGCCCGACATCAGCTCGCTGCACGGACCCGAGTAGTCGTCCGGCAGGCCGAGCACGTGCCCGGTCTCGTGGGTCGTGACGCGGGTCGAGTCGTACTGCTGGTTCTGCGCGTAGTCGAGGAAGATGTAGCCGTTGCCGTGTCCGTCGGTGCTGGCGTACGAGCCGCTCGGGTCGTTGCCCTCGTAGTAGGTGAAGTCGGCGTTGGACCCCTCCTGCAGCTGGACGTTGGAGACCGAGCTGTTCCAGATCTGCGCGCTGTTGGATATCTGCGTGCGGAAGCTGGGGGCGTTGGCGGTGCTGTAGACGATGGTGACCGACTGGACGCCCGGGTTGGCGGCCCGCTTCTCGGCCACCGACTTCGCGACCGCCTCGAAGAACGCCTTGTTGGCGGCGGCGCTCTCGTGAGATCCGGAGTGGGCGGTGTAAGCGACGTGGGGGGTCGAGGCGGAAGAGGCAGGTGCCGGGGCGGCGGAGGTGAGCGCGGGGGCGGTTCCCAGCGCGGCGGCGAGGCCGAAGCCGAGGCCGACGACGGCCGACATGACGGTCCTGGGGTGTCTCATGGGGGGTCTCCTACCAGTTACCTGTCCGAGGAACCCGTCCGATGATCGGACTCGGACGGGGGCGGTACGGAGAGAGTGTCGGTGAAGCGGAGCCCCGGCGGATGATGCCAACCGGCGATAGCACCGCCCTATCACCCCGTCCCCGCCCATGGGCGGGGACGGGGGTGGCGCGAGAGGGCACAAGCGGTGGCCGGCATTCCAACGAGCTCTGAATTGACGGTGTTTGATGGGGTTGGGACGTCTGGTGCGGCACGGTCCGCCGCCCTAGTCTCAGCGGTATGGAGCTTGAGGTGAGGCACCTCAGGGCGCTGTGCGCCATCGCCGACACCGGCAGCCTGCACCGGGCGGCTCGCAGGCTGGGAGTGAGCCAGCCCTCGCTCACCACGCAGCTGCGCCGGATCGAGAACTCCCTGGGCGCCGAGCTGTTCAGCCGCGGACGCACCGGCTGTCGCCCCACCCTCCTCGGCCACGCCGTCCTGAGCCGGGCCCGTCCGCTCGTGGACGGCATGCGGGCCCTGGTCACCGACGTGAAGGCGGAGGCGGAGGCGGCGCGGGCCGGCGGCCCCCGGCTGCGGATCGGCTGCACCGCCAGCCGGGTCATCGGCGGCTGGCTGCGCAGGCTGCGCATCAGGATGCCCGGCACGGACATCTCGCTGCGGGTCGACGTGTCGGCCCACGCGCTGCTGCGCGCGGTCGAGGCGGGCCGGCTCGACGTCGCCTTCGTGCACGAGGTCGAGGGCTGCCCGCTGTACGTGCCGGACGGCCTGGTGCAGCGGGTGCTCGTGGACCGCGAACCGCAGTTCGTCTCGATGGCCCGCGACCACCCGGCCGCCGCCCTGCCCGTCGTCGACCTGAGCGACCTGGCCGCCGACCGGTGGATGGTCGACCCCACGGTGGACGGCGAATGGGACGGCCTGCGCCGGGTGTTCGGCGCGGCCGGTGTCGAGCCGACCGTGCTGCACGGCGACTACCTCACCGCCGCCTCCCTCGTCGTCCTGGGCGAGGCGGTCGCCCCCTGCCAGCCGACCTCGGGCCCGCGCGACGACATGGCGATCCGCCCGCTGCGCGACGACCCGCTCGCCGTACGTCTGCTGCTGGTCTCCCGTCCGGGCGCCGACATGGCGGCGGTGTACGGGGAGTTGGAGGACGCGTACCGGGAGGCGGCCCGGCAGGCCGACGGCTACCACCAGTGGCTGCTGCGCAACCGGAGTCCGCTCGCCCATTCCTCCCTGAGCGCGGACCCGGCCGGACCCGATGCGGCCCGGAGCGGGGCGGGTTCGGACCGGCACACGGCCAGTTCAGCTCAGAGCGAGGCCGGCTCCGGTCCGGGGTGCGGGCGGGCAGAGTCGGCGTCATGAGGCTTCTGATGCTGGGTGGTACCGAATTCGTCGGCCGGGCCGTCACCGAGGACGCCCTCGCGCGTGGCTGGGAGGTCACGGTGTTCCACCGCGGCCACCACGGGCCGCCGCCCGGCGTGGCCGAACTGCTGGGCGACCGCACCGCCGAAGGCGGTCTGGCCGCCCTCGAAGCCGCCGGGGGGCCGGGGGGCGGCACGTACGCCTGGGATCTGGTCGTCGACACCTGGAGCGGCGCCCCCTCGGCCGTACGGGACGCGGCCCGGCTGCTGTCGGGCCGCGCCCGGCGGTACGCGTACGTCTCCAGCCGTTCCGTCTACGCGTACCCGGCCCCGGCCGGTCTGCCCGAGGACGGACCGCTGGTGGACGGCGCCTCACCGGACGCCGGTGGCGACGTCTCGTACGCCCTGGCCAAACGCGGGGGCGAACTGGCCGCGCTGGAGGCCTTCGGCGACCGGGCGCTGGTCGTCCGCGCGGGACTGATCATCGGCCCCTGGGAGAACATCGGCCGGCTGCCCTGGTGGCTCACGCGGATCGCCCGCGGCGGACCCGTACTGGCTCCCGGGACACCCGGCCTGCCCCTTCAGTACATCGATGCCCGTGACCTCGCCGGATGGCTGCTCGACGCCGCCGGGGGCGGTCTGCACGGACCGTACAACCTGGTCAGCCGGCCGGGGCACGCCACGATGGGGGAGCTGCTCGACGCCTGTGTGCGTGCCACCGGCTCCGGTGCCGAGCTGCGCTGGACGGACACCGGGGCGATTCTCGCGGCGGGTGTGGAGCCCTGGACCGATCTGCCGGTCTGGCTGCCGCCGGGGGAGCTGTACGACAGCCTGCACCAGGGCGATGTGAGCCGGGCGTACGCCACGGGGCTGCACTGCCGGCCGGTCCGGGAGACGGTCGCCGACACCTGGGCATGGCTCTGCGAACAGGGCGGCAGCGCACCGCAGCGGCCCGACCGGCCCGCGGTCGGCCTCGATCCGCGGACCGAGGCGAAGCTGCTGACGGGCTGACGCCGGCCGAGATGGGAGCCTCCCGGCCCGCTACCCCGTACCCGCCGTCCGGGACCCGGCCCGGCCGACCGGTCGGCGGAAGCGGCCCGTCCGCCCGGCGTGGCAAAGCTGATGAACACTCAATAAACCTGCATATTGCGCTGTATGCGAACAAAAGCGCGCAGGAGCGGTGAAAATCACCGCGTGGCGGTGAGGGTGGCGGCAGCGGCGGCCGTGGTGGGGGCCATCGCGCCCACCGCGGCCGCCGACCCGCTGCCCGGTGGTCTCGGTCCGTGCCTCGGGGACGACTGCCCTTCGGCCTGGCAGGACCCGCACCACATGCCCGTCACCCACCACGACAGCAACATCAACGTCTATGTCGGGGGCGACTACCTGGTCAGGGAGGCCGCCGCGGAGGCGGAGGGGAAGATCGTCACCCACGGCCGGTTCGACATGAGCAAGCGGGCGGGCGCCTCGCGGATCTACAACGTCGGTGTCGCCGGAGTGGGGTCGCGGGTGCCGCCGCCCGACGGTTCCGACCACCTGACGGTGGGCGGCGATCTCACCGTCGCCACCGGGCAGCGGCTGCTCGCCGAGGAGGGCCCCACCCACTCCTGGCCGCAGCGGCCCCACCCGGGAGGCGAACTCCCGAACACGGGTTCGCGCGGCGGTGAATGGGTGATCGGCGGGATCGCGGCCGTGCTGCTGGTCGCGGGATCGGCGGCCACGCTGATGGCCCGGAGGGCGCGTCGGCGCGGTTAGTTTTGGCTCATGGCCGAACTGCTGCACCTCACCGAAGGCCCGCTGTGGGAGGCGGCCCGCGGGATCGGGACGTACGAGATGTCCACCCGCGGCCGCACCCTGCACGAAGAGGGCTTCATCCACTGCTCACTGCCGCACCAGCTCCCCGGTGTGGCCGAGATGCTGTACGGCGCCGGGAGCCGGGCCGGAACCGGTGACCAGAACCTCGTGGTGCTCGTCATCGACACCGAGCGGCTCCCCGCGCCCGTGCGGTACGAGTCGGTCACACCCGGCGGCGAGGAATTCCCGCACATCTACGGACCGGTTCCGGTCGACGCGGTCGTGGAAGTGCGCCCCTGGCAGCACAAGGAAGGCGACCCCGTATGACCCCCTCGGACGACACGCACGGTCCCGAAGACCTCACGAGCGGCCCCCTCACCGCGGTCACCGGCGCGAGCGGCGCGCTCGGCGGCCGGGTCGCGAAGCGGCTGACCCGGGCCGGAGTCCCTGTCCGGCTCCTGGGCCGCGACCCGTCCCGGCTGCCCCAACTGCCCGGCGCCGACACCGCACCGGCCGCGCCCTACGGCGACGGGGAGGCGATGCGCCGCGCCCTGGCCGGGGCGCACACCCTGTTCCTCGTCTCGGCGCACGAGAGCCCGGACCGGGTGCGGGAGCACATGACCGCCGTGGACGCGGCGACGGCGGCGGGCGTCGAACGGATCGTGTACGTCTCCTTCCTCGGCGCGGCGCCCGACGCGACGTTCACCTTCGCCCGGGACCACTGGGAGACCGAGGCGCACATCCGCGTCTCCGGCGTCCGGCACACCTTCCTGCGCGACAGCTGGTACCTCGCCGGCATCCCGGCGATGACCGGCACGGACGGCGTGCTGCGCGGCCCGGCCGGGGACGGCCGGGTGGCCGCGGTGGCCCACGAGGACATCGCCGACGCCGCGACCGCGGTCCTGCTGCCCGCCGGCGGCCCCGAGGGCGACGCCGCGCACGACGGGCGGACGTACGACCTGACCGGCCCCGAGGCGTTCACCCTCGCCGAAGCGGCCGAGGAACTGAGCCGGGCCACCGGACGGACCATCACCTACGTGCCGGAGACGCGCGAGGAGGCCTATGCCTCACGGTCCCGGTACGGCGCGCAGGACTGGGAGGTGGCCGGCTGGGTGACGTCGTACGAGGCCATCGCGGCGGGGGAGATGGCCGCCGTCTCGGACGCCGTACCGCGGCTCACCGGCCGTCCGGCCAAGGACCTGGCCACCTACCTCATGGAACACCCGGACAGCTACCGGCACCTCCTCGGAAGCTGATGCGCACGGAAACGCCCTGGGGCCCCTGGGACCCGCTGTCCCTCGCCGGGACGGTCCGCCTGCTCGCCCCGCTGCGCGAGCCGTGGTGGATCGCGGGCGGGTACGCGGTCGAACTGGCCGTAGGCCGGGCCTACCGCGAGCACGGCGACATCGATGTGCTCCTGCTGCGCCGCGACCAGCTCGCCGTCCAGCGGGTGCTGCCGGGCTGGGAGTGGTGGGCCGCCGACCCGCCCGGCACGCTGCGGCCCTGGAGCCCCGGCGAGATCCTTCCGGCGCAGGTCCACGACATCTGGTGCCGGCCGGGCCCGGACGAGCCGTGGCGCGTCCAGTTCATGCTCGACGACGTGGCGGGCGACGACTGGGTGTTCCGGCGCGACCCCAGGATCAGGCTGCCGCTGGACCGGCTGGGCGCGGTCTCCGCGGACGGCGTCCCCCATCTCGTGCCGCAGGTGCAACTGCTGTACAAGTCCGGGTCCCGGCGCCCCAAGGACGAGCAGGACTTCGAGGCCGCGCTGCCGGTCCTCGGGGACGACCAGCGCGCCTGGCTGACCGAGACGATCACCCTGGCCGAGGGCGCGGACCACCCCTGGGCGGCCCGGCTGCGGGCGGGCTGAGCTCAGCTCACGTACGCACCCGCCCGCGCGGCCGCGGCGGCGGCGTCGGCCGCGCGGTCGGCTGCCGCCGCGTCGAGCGGGTCGCCACTGGCCAGCAGGCGGTAGTAGAGCGGCGCAGAGACGGCACGGATCACCTCGTCCGGATCCGTGCCCGCGGGGAGCTCCCCGCGCTCGACGGCCTCGGTGACGCAGCCGGACCACTCCTTGATCCGGATCGCGTAGAAGCGGTGCAGGGCCCGAGCGGTGCGCGCGTCGCAGGCCGCCGCCGCGATCACGGAGCGGAACAGGGCGCCCTGGCGCGGGTCGGTGAGGGTCCTGAGCACGAGCTGGGCGTTGGCCCTGAGGTCCTCGGCCAGTGAGCCGGTCGCCGTGCGCGGGGACGACTGCTCGGCCATGTCGTCGAGCAGATCCGCGATCAGCCCGGTGGGGCCGGACCAGCGGCGGTAGACGGTCGTCTTGCCGACCTCCGCGCGGCGCGCGACATCGGCGAGATCGAGGCGGTCGAAGCCGTGCTCGGCCAGCGCGTCACCCGCCGCGCGCAGGACGGCCTCCCGGACCCGGGCGGTGCGGCCGCCGGGCCGGACCGTACCGGGTTCCACACCCTCAGACGTCATAACGGGACTCCAGTTCCATTACTGCGTTCTCCTCTGCTACGGTCGCTCCATCTTAACGGAACCATAGAACCGTTAAAGCCTCCGTTCGAGGAAGGGCGACCATGTCCGCACCCAGCCAGACCCCGTCACGCGCCACCGTCAGCACCCCGGCCACCGCGGGTCCACCGTTGCACGCACCCCGTATGACCGGCCGGCAGAAGCTCGTCCTCACCCTCCTCCTCGGCGCCCAGTTCATGATCGCCGTGGACTTCTCGATCCTGAACGTCGCCCTGCCGGTCGTCGGCGAGGGGCTCGGCTTCGCCCTCCCGGACCTCCAGTGGATCGCCACCGCGTTCGCCCTGGCGGCCGCCGGGTTCACCCTGTTGTTCGGCCGCGTCGCGGACCTCGTCGGGCGCAAGCGCGTCTTCGTGGGCGGCATGGTCGTCCTCGGGCTCTCCTCGGCGCTGGGCGGACTGGCCACCTCCCCCGAGGTGCTGCTCACCGCCCGCGTCCTCCAGGGCCTCGCCACCGCGGCCGTCACCCCGGCCGGACTCGCCCTGCTGACCACGGCGTTCAAGGAGGGCCCGCTGCGCGAACGCGCCCTGGGCCTCAACGGCGCCCTGATGTCCGCCGGGTTCACGGCGGGCGCGATCCTCGGCGGGCTGCTCACCGATCTGCTCTCCTGGCGCTGGGCCTTCTTCGTCAACGTGCCCGTCGCCGCCCTCGTCGTGGCCCTGGCCCCGTCCGTCATCACCGACTCGCGCCCGGCCGTACGGCCCCGGCTCGACGTACCCGGAGCCGCGACCGTCACCGGCGGACTGCTGCTCCTGGTCTACGGACTGACCCAGGCGGGCGCGACCGGCTGGACCACGCCCACCACCCTGGCCGCGCTCCTCGCGGGACTCGTGCTGCTCATCGGCTTCTGGTTCGTCGAGAAGAGGGCCGCCGCGCCGCTCGTCCCCGTACACATCCTCAAGCGCCGAAGCGTCATCTGGGGCAACGCCACCGGCCTGATCGCCTTCGTCACCGAGACCTCGCTGGTCTTCCTGCTGACGCTCTACCTCCAGGAAGTCCTCGGCTATTCGCCCCTCGCGACGGGGCTCGCGTTCGGTGTCCTCGGCATCGGCACGGTCATCGGCGGCACCCTCGGAGGCCGTGCGGTCGGCCGCTTCGGCAACCGGACGGCCATCGTCACCGGTGGCATCGTCCAGGCCGCCGCCACCCTCTCCCTGGTCGCGCTCGGCACCTCAGGGGCGTGGATCTGGCTGCTGCTGGCGGCCACGTTCATCGGCGGCATCGGCAACATGCTGATGATCGTCGGCTTCATGGTGACCGCGACCTCCGGACTCCCCGACGAGGAACAGGGCCTGGCCACCGGCCTCGCCACCATGACCCAGCAGGTCGGCATCACCCTGGGCATCCCGGTGATGAGCGCCGTCGTCACCGCCCGGATGGCCGGCGTCGGCGACAACGGCCCGCAGGCCGTCCTGTCGGGCGTCTCGCTCGCGATCCTGGTCAACTCCGCGCTGGTGCTGGCCGGGGCCCTGCTCGCCGGCGCCTTCCTGGGCGGCCGACGAGCGGAGCGGACGGCGGTCACACCGTCCTGACCGCGCCGCTGATCGCACCTCCCGGTCACACTGTTTTGATCGAGCCTCCGTCGATGATGTGGTCCGCGCCGGTGGTGCTGCCGGCGCGGGGAGAGGCGAGGCAGGCGACGAGTGCGGCGACCTCGTCCGGGTGTACGAGCCTGCCGGTGACCATGCCCACGGCGGCCGGGAGACCGGCCGGGAACTGCTCGTGCTCCACGCCCATGGACCTGGACAGCTCGGCCCCGTACCCGTCGGGACTCTCCCACATGGCGGTGCGGACGGGGCCGGGCGAGACGGTGTTGACGCGCACCCCCAAGGGGCCGAACTCCTCGGCCAGCGCCTTGCCCAGCGCGGTCAGCGCCGCCTTCGCGGTGGTGTACGGGACGGGGCCGGCGTGCGGGGTCCTGGCCCCGTTCGAGGAGATGTTGACGACGGAACCCCGACTCTCCGTGAGGTGGGGCAGGGCCGCTCGTGTGGTGCGGACGGCGGTCAGGAAGTTCAGGTTGAACGCCTCCGACCACTGCTCGTCCGTGAAGCTGAGGAAGCCGCCCGTCGGGTCCGCGCCCGGGTCGCCGCCGCCGACGTTGTTCACCAGGAATCGAGCCCGCCGAGCTCGGCCGCGGCCAGGGCGATGAGCCGGCCGGGGGCGTCGGATGCGGCGAGATCCATCGCAGGTTCTCGGCCGCGCTCGGCACCTGCCGGAACCCGGCCTTCTCCCAGGCGCGTACTGCCCGCAGGTTCCCTCTTGCGGGATCGACGGTCACGCGCCGCCACCCAAGGTCTCCGCCCAGGTGTGCAAGGAGCACGCGAGCGGCATCCGGCCCCAGGCCCCGCCCTCTCGCTTCCGGCCCCAACACCATGTCGATGCCGCCTTCGGCGACTCCGGCCCGCCAGTACTGCGCGTAGCCCACTGGTGTGCTCTCTGCCAGCACCAGGAAGGACTCCACACGCGGCCGCCGCCTCCCCACGTACTTCTCAGTCACCTCGGCACGCGAAATCGGTACGCCGCCCCAGTGCTCGACGAAGTCGGGCGAAGCGAACCGCTGGGCCAGCAGGTCCACATCGCCCTCGGTCGTCGGGACAAGCCGGGTCAGCACTCCGTCGAGAACGACTCCATCGGCCATCGGCCACTCTCCAACGGTCACGGACGGTTCTTTGATCTCCTCACGAAAACAAAGACTCCCACCAGTGCGAAGATCACCAGGAAGATCGCAATCCCCCAGGCGGGGAGTTCCGGCCCGCCCCGCCCGGCGGCTGCCAGCGTCATACGGCTTCCCATGAGCCCTCACTTTCGATTCTGTATGACTAAAGCTGTCGGCTGCTGTGTCCGCTTGAAGAAGAGAGGAGGTGAGTATCAGGAGGCGGACGCAGACGATGTCGCATGCTCGATCCCCAAAGCGAGCGGGAGGATTCCCGAAGGGCGGGGTTGGTGAAGCCGCCGATGTTGGGGTCGCGGGAGCGGGCCGCGAGGGCTGTAGCCGTAGTTGTTGACCGTGGTGCCCGTCTCGTCGGCGACCGCCACCACACTGCCGAGCGTGTCGGTGAGGTAGCAGCAGTTCCCCAAGCCCGTCATGGAGTTCAGGTGCCCCCGGGTCCATGGTTGAACCCTGCAACGGCCCCGGCGGCTGACGTGCCTGCCAGGCTGATCGGGCGGCGGTGGAAGAACGTGTCGCCGAGCCTGATCCGCTCCCACTGGTCCGTCGACCCGCGCCGCCTGACTGCTACCGCCCTCGATGCAACGGGTGGTGACGGCAGCGCGTGAGCCCCGTGAATCTCGTTGTGGAAGGTTTCGTCAACTGAGGTAGAAGGCAGCATGGATACTGCCGTACTTGAACAGATGCTGGACGAGACCTTCGATCACGCGGTCGAGCACCACGGATACACCAATTACATGCGCGACTACGAGGTCGTCGTCTATGCAACGGCTGATCCCCGTACCGGCGTCGTGCCGGCCCACCTCCGGTATCTCTTCCGGTACTGCGTAGAGGCACGGTGCGAGACGTCAGTGCCCGCGGAGACGTGGCGGGTCTCTCTGGACGACCGGCTCATCGACCATGAAACCGGTGTCGATCTTGACGGATACGTCTGGGGAGTGAAGTGGCATGGCATGTATCCGGGAGCCGGACTTCAGCCTGAGTCGGAGGCGACCCGCCGCTGGTCGAAGGCCGTCGGGATCGACTTCCACGAGGTGCGCATCGAGACGAACGCGCATCACCTGACCTTGATCTTCTCTGACCCTCAGGTCAGTGAGGTCCCGACCGGATACGCACCCTTTGTTGCCCAGTAGGGATCAGGGGGTGGCGGCCGTCACAGCGGCCGGATTAGCGGGTGTCGTCGGTGTGACCGGCATGGTGCTCGGCCCCGCGTCCGCCGTCATCACGTCGCGGAACCACCTTCACCCACGCCCAAACGAAGAAGACCGCACCCGGTCAGTGACGGGCGTCGTTGCGGGCGCCCGGCGGGCCGGGTGCGGTCAGGTAGCCGACGTGACCGACGAGATGGCAGGTCAGACGGTCTAACCGTAAATCAGGCCTTCTTGGTCTCCCAGAAGATCGTGTCGATCTGGGCGATCAGGTCCAGAGCCTTCTGGCCGGTCGCCGGGTCGTTCGAGCCCTTGGCCGCGGAGAGCGCCTTCAGGGTGTCGTTGACCAGCTGGTGCAGCTCCGGGTACTTCTCGAAGTGCGGCGGCTTGAAGTAGTCGCTCCAGAGCACCGAGACGTGGTGCTTCGCGAGCTCGGCGCGCTGCTCCTTGATCAGGATCGAGCGAGTGCGGAAGTCCGCGTCCTCGTTGGCCTGGTACTTCTCCTGGACGGCCTTGACGGACTCCGCCTCGATGCGGGCCTGGGCCGGGTCGTATACGCCGCAGGGGAGGTCGCAGTGGGCGCTGACCTTCACCTTGGGGGCAAACAGGCGGGAAAGCATGGGGCTGTCCTTCCTCGTGATCGTCTTCTCAGGTGGGACATTACTCCGTGAGAGGCGCGAAATA
The DNA here is from genome assembly GCF_044756945.1 of Streptomyces sp. NPDC091387. Taxonomy (NCBI): domain Bacteria; kingdom Bacillati; phylum Actinomycetota; class Actinomycetes; order Kitasatosporales; family Streptomycetaceae; genus Streptomyces; species Streptomyces sp. NPDC091387. Next base: position 347,921 of record NZ_JBIVTZ010000002.1, read on the forward strand.
GTGGGTGCCCCCATGGGCTTAGGCCAAAAGTCCAGGGTGAGGATGGGACCAGTGGCCGAATGTACGGAACGCTGGTGTGGGCGGTGTACTGGACGGACGGGGAGGTGCCGGAGAGATGCGGGAGGTGCCGGAGGTGCCGGAGCTGACCGATGAACAGCCCGGACGCGGGCTGGCGGCGCGGGTGCCGTTCCAGGTGGTGGAGGTGACGGGGCCCTCGATGGTGCCCACACTCCACCACGGGGACTGGCTGCTCGTGCAGTACGGGGTGCCGGTGCGCCCCGGTGACGTGGTGATCCTGAGGCATCCGTTCCAGCAGGACCTGCTGGTGGTCAAGCGGGCCGTGGAGCGGCGGGCCGGCGGCTGGTGGGTGCGCGGTGACAACCGGTTCGCGGGCGGCGACAGCACGGACTACGGGACCGTGCCCGAGGAGCTCGTGCTGGCCAGGGTCCGGGCGCGCTACCGGCCGCTGACGAAGGATCAGCGTTCGCTGCGCGGTGTGGCGGGCTGGGCGGTCTCCGCGCTGCGGCCGGTCTCGGCGGCGCGCTCCGTCTCCAGGCGCTTGCGGGCCCGGTAGGCGGCCACGTTGGCGCGGGTCGCGCAGCGGTCCGAGCAGTAGCGGCGGGAACGGTTGGTCGAGGTGTCTAGGTAGGCGTTGCGGCACGGCGCCGCCTCGCACAGGCCGAGCCGGTCCACGCCGTACGAGGTGAGGTGGAAGGCGAGGCCCATCGCCGCGGTCGCGGCGTAGCCCGCCGTGGCGTTGGACGGGTGGTCGGCCAGGTGCATGTGCCAGTCCGGCTTTCCGTCCGCGTCCCGGATGTCGTGGCCGGAGATCTGCGGGCTGACCGGGAACTCCAGCAGCAGTGAGTTGAGCAGGTCCACGGCCAGCGTCTCGTCCCCGCCGTCGGCCGCCTCGAAGACCGAGCGCAGCCGGGCCCGGACGGACCGGAAGCGGGTCACATCGGCGTCGGTCGCCCGGCGGGCGGCCTGCCCGTTGACGCCGAAGAGCTCGCGCACCGCGTCGACCGAGGTGAGGGCGTCCTTGTTGCGGGCCGGCTCCTCGGTGTTGACCAGGCGCACGGCGTAGTCCGAGTAATAGGCCAGTTCCACTTGTAGTCCTTACGGCGTCGGTCTAAAGTCGGTGCGACGGTGATGTAATGGGCTTCCCCGGGTCCAGGGTATTACATAGGAGGCTTTCGGGTGACGGACACGGCACGGGGTACCGACTGGCGGGCCTGGCAGGAGAGCTGGGACCGGCAGCAGGAGTGGTACATGCCCGACCGCGAGGAACGCTTCCGCGTGATGCTCGACATGGTCGAGGCCCTGGTGGGCCCCGAACCGCGGGTGCTCGACCTCGCGTGCGGTACGGGAAGTATCACGGACCGGCTGCTCCGGCGGTTCCCGAAGGCCACCAGTACCGGGGTCGATCTCGACCCCGCGCTGCTCGCCATCGCCCGCGGCTCCTTCGCGGACGACGCGCGCGTCACCTTCGTGACCGCGGACCTCAAGGACCCGCAGTGGGCGGCGCGGCTGCCCCACGACTCGTACGACGCTGTCCTCACCGCCACGGCCCTGCACTGGCTGCACAGCGAGCCGCTCGCCGTTCTCTACGGGCAGCTCGGCGGCCTCGTCCGGGACGGCGGGGTCTTCATGAACGCCGACCACATGACCGATACGGACACCCCCCGGATCAACGCCGCCGAGCGAGCCCATCGGCACACGGTCATGGACGGGGCCAGGGCCGGCGGCGCCCTGGACTGGGCGGACTGGTGGGCGCTGGCCGCGAAGGACCCGGTGCTCGCCGGGCCGACCGCCGAGCGGTTCCGGATCTACGGCGAGCACGCCGACGGCGACACGCCGTCCGTCCGGTGGCACGCGGACACCCTGCGCGCGGCCGGCTTCGGTGAGGCGCGGGCCGTGTGGTCCTCGCCCTCGGACAGCCTGGTGCTCGCGGTGAAGTAGCGGCGGGGCGGCTGCGGCGGACACGACGGGAGGGCGGTGCCGGCTCGGTGAGCCGGTACCGCCCTCCCGTACACATGCGGTCGCGGCGACTACAGGACCTTGGAGAGGAACGACTTCGTCCGGTCGTGCTGCGGGTCGGTCAGCACGTCGCGCGGGTGGCCCGACTCGACCACCACGCCGTCGTCCATGAAGACCAGCGCGTCCCCGACCTCACGGGCGAAGCCCATCTCGTGGGTCACGACGATCATCGTCATGCCGTCCTCGGCGAGTCCGCGCATGACGTCCAGGACGTCGCCCACCAGCTCCGGGTCGAGCGCGGAGGTGGGCTCGTCGAAGAGCATCAGCTTCGGCTCCATGGCCAGGGCGCGGGCGATGGCCACCCGCTGCTGCTGTCCGCCGGAGAGCTGCGAGGGGTAGCTGTTCGCCTTGTCGGACAGGCCGACCCGGTCCAGCAACTGGGTCGCCCGTGCTCGGGCGACGGCCTTGGACTCGCGCTTGACCTGGACCGGAGCCTCCATGACGTTCTCGATCGCCGTCATGTGGGGGAACAGGTTGAAGCGCTGGAAGACCATGCCGATGTCCCGGCGCTTCAGGGCGACTTCGCTGTCCTTGAGCTCGTAGAGCTTGTCGCCCTTCTGGCGGTAGCCCACCAGTTCGCCGTCGACGGACAGCCGGCCGGCGCTGATCTGCTCCAGGTGGTTGATGCACCGCAGGAAGGTCGACTTGCCGGAACCGGACGGGCCGATCAGACAGAAGACCTCGCGCGGGGCGACCTCCAGGTCGATGCCCTTGAGGATGTGTGCGGCGCCGAAGGACTTGTGGACGCCCTCGGCCTTCACCATGGCGCTCATGCCATGCCTCCCTTCGGGCGGCCGAGTGACAGCAGGTTGGTCCGGATCTTCTGCAACGGGGTGGGCGGCAGGCTGCGGCTGGAACCGCGGGCGTAGTACCGCTCCAGGTAGTACTGCCCGACGCTCAGCACCGAGGTCATGATCAGGTACCAGGCCGCGGCGAGGAAGTACATCTCCACCGGGGCCCCGGAGGCCTGCCCGATGTCCTGGGCGTACTTGAAGAGTTCGTAGAACTGCACGGCGGCCACCAGCGAGGTGGTCTTGAGCATGTTGATGACCTCGTTGCCCGTCGGCGGCACGATCACCCGCATGGCCTGCGGGATCACGACGCGTCGCAGGGTCTTGCCGTGGCTCATGCCCAGGGCGTGGGACGCCTCCGTCTGGCCCTCGTCGACCGAGAGCAGACCGGCCCGGCAGATCTCCGCCATGTACGCGGCCTCGTTGAGGCCGAGGCCGAGCAGCGCCGTCAGCAGCGGCGTCATGAAGCTCGACCAGTAGTCCTTGTAGATCGGCCCGAGGTTGATGTACTGGAAGACCAGACCCAGGTTGAACCAGACGAACAGCTGGACCAGGACCGGCGTACCGCGGAAGAACCAGATGTAGGACCACGCGATCGACGAGGTCACCGGGTTCTTCGACAGGCGCATGACGGCCAGCAGGATGCCGCCGACCACGCCGATCACCATCGACAGGGAGGTCAGCAGCAGGGTCTGGCCGACTCCCTTGACGATGCGGTCGTCGAAGAAGTAGTCCGGGACCGCACCCCAGTTGATCCTGCCCTGGCTGAACGCGTAGATGATCGCGACGAGTGCGGCGATGGCGACGACCGCGGAGACGTACCGGCCGTAGTGCCGGACCGGGATGGCCTTGATCGCCTCGGGTCCGGCCGCCGGGACGGGCGGTGCGGGTGGCTGGTCGGCCGGGCCCGGCTTGTCGGTGTCAATCACGGCTGATGCCTCTCAGTGCCGGGGTCCGGTCACGATCCGCCGTTCAGCTTGGCCTCGGTGACCGCTCCGGCCTCCACGCCCCACTTGGCGATGATCTTCTTGTACTCGCCGCTCTTGATGATCGCGTCCATGGCCGCCTTGACGGCCTTGGTGAGCTGGTCGTTGCCCTTGGCGACGGCGATGCCGTACGGGGCCGCCTCGACCTGGTCGCCGACGATCTGGAAGTCCTTGCCGCCGCCCGAGGTCTTCACCGCGTACGCGGCCACCGGGAAGTCGGAGGAGCCGGCGTCGGCCCCGCCGGAGCGCAGCCGGGTCTGGGCCTCCAGGTCGTTGTCGTACGGCTCGATGGCGATCTTCTTGCCGCCGGTGCACTTCTTGGACTCGGCCTTGGCCAGGTCGTGCGAGACCGTGTTGCGCTGGACGGCGATCTTCTTGCCGCAGAGGTCGGACCAGGCCTTGATCCCCTGGTCGTCCCCCTTCTTGGTGTAGATCGAGACACCGGCGGTGAAGTAGTCGATGAAGTCGACCCCCTCGCCGACCTTCTTCTTGGTCTCGGGGTCGATGCCCTCCTGGCGGTCCTTCGTGTCGGTCATCGCCGACATGGCCAGGTCGTAGCGCTTGGAGCGCAGCCCCGTGACCAGCGTGTCGAACGTGCCGTTCTCGAACTGGAACTCCACGCCCAGCACCTTGCCCAGCGCCGCGGCGAGGTCCGGGTCGATGCCGACCGTCTTGCCGGACTTGTCCTTGAACTCGACCGGCGGGTACGCGATGTCCGAGCCGACCTTGATGACGCCCTTGGACTTGATCTCCGCGGGGAGGAGATCGGCGGGGGAGTTGCCGGCCGTGGTCTTCGTCGTGTCGGAGCCGCTCTTGGTCTGGTCGCCACAGGCGGTCAGCAGCATGGTGCCGGCGACCGCGATGGCGCCGACCGCTGCAATCCGGGACTTCGCGGTCGTACGACGGTTCGTGCGTGCGGTCATGATCGGGTTCCTCCGGCAGATGAGGGTGGTGTTGCCAGGCGGTTTGGCACACGACGTCGGGTGTCGCCGCCATGTGCGATTACGGCATCTTGCCATTCGGACCAGCGCATTCAGGGGGCTGGTCATGTCAAAATCGGGTAACGGGCGATCCCCGATCCTCATGTGGCCGGTACACCAGGGCCGGACCATCTATGGGGTTTCTTTCCCACGGCCGCAGAATCTGCGGCGCGTCTCGACCGGTGGACACCCATTCTCGGCGTGGCTGACATGTCCAGATTTTCGGCTATGAGTCACGTCACCGAGTGGGTATGGACTCGTCCATGACCCGGTCCGTCCGGTATGAAAGACGTTTACACCCCTCATCCGGGGCTCAGGGCGCGTGTGCGGCGCGCCCGCGCGTACGTACCTCCCCCCTGCCGCGGCGGGCCAACCGCCCAGTGCAGGGGACGTACGCGGTGCCCGCCCACCCCTCCTCAACCAGGAGTGGCCACCCTCAAACGATGAAGACTTAAGGGGTCAACACCATGGCAGCGGAGATCGTGAATCCTCGCAGCGACAGCAGCACAGACAGCACGGGCAGCACGACCGACGAGCCGTTCGATCCGGCCTTCGCGCTCCACCGCGGCGGGAAGATGGCCGTGCAGGCCACCGTCCCGATCCGGGACAAGGACGACCTGTCCCTCGCGTACACGCCCGGTGTGGCGAAGGTGTGCAGCGCGATCGCCGAGAATCCGGAACTCGTCCACGACTACACCTGGAAGTCGCAGGTCGTCGCCGTCGTGACGGACGGCACCGCGGTGCTGGGGCTCGGCGACATCGGGCCCGAGGCCTCCCTCCCCGTGATGGAGGGCAAGGCGATCCTGTTCAAGCAGTTCGGCGGCGTCGACGCGGTGCCGATCGCCCTCGCGACCACCGACGCGGACGAGATCGTGGAGACCGTCGTCAGGCTCGCACCGTCCTTCGGCGGGGTGAACCTGGAGGACATCTCGGCCCCGCGCTGCTTCGAGATCGAGCGCAAGCTCCAGGAGCGGCTCGACATCCCCGTCTTCCACGACGACCAGCACGGCACCGCCGTGGTCACGCTCGCCGCTCTGCGCAACGCCGCGAAGCTGTCCGGGCGCGGCCTCGGCGAGCTGCGCGCCGTCATCTCGGGCGCGGGCGCGGCCGGGGTGGCCATCGCCAAGTTCCTGCTGGCGGCGGGGCTGGGCGATGTCGCGGTCGCCGACCGCAAGGGCATCGTCAGCCGGGACCGCGAGGACCTGACGGACGTCAAGCGGGAGCTGGCCGAGCTCACGAACAAGGCGGGTCTCTCCGGGCCGCTGGACACGGCGCTGGCCGGCGCGGACGTCTTCATCGGCGTCTCCGGCGGCACGGTCCCGGAGCCGGCCGTCGCCTCCATGGCGCCCGGCGCGTTCGTCTTCGCCATGGCGAACCCGAACCCCGAGGTGCACCCCGACATCGCGCACAAGTACGCGGCCGTCGTGGCGACCGGGCGGTCGGACTACCCGAACCAGATCAACAACGTGCTGGCGTTCCCCGGAATCTTCGCGGGCGCGCTCCAGGTCCGGGCGTCCCGGATCACCGAGGGCATGAAGATCGCCGCGGCGAACGCGCTGGCGGACGTGGTGGGCGACGAGCTGGCCGCGGACTACGTGATCCCGTCGCCGTTCGACGAGCGGGTCGCCCCGGCGGTCACCGCGGCCGTCGCGGCGGCGGCGCGGGCGGAGGGCGTGGCCCGGCGCTGAGTGCGCTGAGGCGGGGGTTCGGGGGCGCGTCCCTTCGGGGGCGCTGTCCCCGTGCCCCCGCTCCCCGGCCGCCGGTGGGGCTCATGTCCCGGACGGCCCGTCACGCGCGGTGCGTGTCACACCCGCAGCCGGTTACGCGGGACCGCCGCCCGGCCTATCGTCGGCCCCATGTTCGCCGCCTACGCATCCCGCCTCGACCGCGACCACCCACTCAACGGCCTTGAGCTGGGCGAACGCCCGGCTCCCGGCGCACGCCCCGGATGGACCACCGTCAACGTCCGGGCCGCCTCCCTCAACCACCACGACCTCTGGTCGCTCCGCGGTGTCGGCCTCGCCGAGGACAAGCTGCCGATGATCCTCGGCTGCGACGCCGCCGGGACCGACCAGGACGGCAACGAGGTCGTCCTGCACTCCGTCATCGGCCAGACCGGGCACGGGGTCGGCCCGGACGAGCCCCGCTCCATCCTCACCGAGCGCCATCAGGGCACCTTCGCCGAACAGGTCACCGTCCCCAGCTGGAACGTGCTGCCCAAGCCGAAGGAACTCACCTTCGAGCAGGCGGCCTGCCTGCCCACCGCCTGGCTGACCGCCTACCGCATGCTCTTCACCAACGCCGGGGTGCGGCCCGGCGACTCCGTGCTCGTCCAGGGCGCCGGCGGCGGGGTCGCCACCGCCGCGATCGTCCTCGGCCGGGCCGCCGGACTGCGGGTCTACGCCACCAGCCGCGACGAGGCCAGGCGCGAGCGGGCCGTCGAACTCGGCGCCGTCGAGGCGTACGAGCCCGGCGCGCGGCTGCCCCACCGGGTCGACGCCGTCATCGAGACGGTCGGCGCCGCCACCTGGTCGCACTCCGTCAAGTCCCTGCGCCCCGGCGGCACGCTGGTCATCTCGGGCGCCACGAGCGGCGACCGCCCCTCGCACGCCGAGCTGACCCGGATCTTCTTCCTGGAGCTGAGGATCATCGGCTCGACCATGGGGTCCAAGGACGAGCTGGAGGATCTGCTGGCGTTCTGCGCGGCCACCGGGGTGCGCCCCGTCATCGACGAGGTGCTGCCGCTGGACCGGGCCCGCGAGGGCTTCGAACGGCTGGCTTCGGGCGACCAGTTCGGGAAGATCGTGCTCACTGTCAACTAGAGTTGACGCGCGGCGGGGTGTCAACGTAAGTTGACATCATGACCGAAGCAACGGATCTCGCCGCTCGCGCCGGCGACCGCGACCCCCGGGTGGGGCTGCGGTCGGTCGCCGCGCTGCGCAAGCTGCTGGAGCAACTCGAAGCCGTACAGGTCAGGAGCGCCCGGGGCCAGGGCTGGTCGTGGCAGGAGATCGCGGCCGAACTGGGTGTCAGCCGGCAGGCCGTGCACAAGAAGTACGGGAGGCATTGATGTTCGAGCGATTCACCAAGGGCGCCCGCGCCACCGTGACCGGAGCGGCGGACCACGCCGAACGGGCCGGCGCCGGTGCGGTCAGTGAGGAGCACCTGCTGTTCGCGCTGCTGGACCAGGAGGGCAGCCGGGCGTCGTTCGCCACCGCGGCGCTCGGCCTCGCGGACCGCAGGGCGTCGGTCGCGGCCGCGCTGGCCGACGCCCGCAGGCGCGGCGGCATGACCAGGGCCGACGCCGAAGCGCTCGCCGGCATCGGCATCGACCTCACCGCGATCGTCGACCGCATCGAGGAGGCACACGGCGAGGGTGCGCTGGACGGCGGGCGCCGGGTCCGGCGCCGGTGGTCGGGCCACCGCGTCTTCACCCGGGAGGCCAAGGCGGTCCTGGAGAAGTCCCTGCGGATCGCGCTCGGCCGGCGCGACCGGTTCATCGGCGAGGAGCACCTCCTGCTGGCTCTCACCGCCAACCCCGGCGTCGTCGCCGACGTCCTGGCCGAGCACGGCGCCACGTACGAAACGGTCAGCCGCGCGCTGTACGGGGACGGCGGCGCGCAGCAGGACCGGAAGGCGGGCTGAACGCCGGGCGGCCCGGGGAATCCCCGGGCCGCCCGGCGCCACTTCTGGGCCGCTCCTACGTCGCGCTGCCGCCGGTGTCCCCGCGCAGCAGCGCCCCGATGCCGGACGCCGCCGCCGACAGGTGGCGGCGGGCCTCCGACAGCTGGTCCTCCGTGACGCCCCGGTCCCGGGCCGCGTCGCGGATGTCGTCGCGGAAGCGGTCCAGCAGGCGGTCCAGATCGCGGGCCGGATCACCCGTACCGCCCACGTCCTTGCCCCAGTCGGGGTCGGCGTCGGCGGGTTCCGGCGTGACGTACGGGGGCCGGCCGCCGGTACGGGCGAAGCCGCCCAGCTGTCCGGTGATCTCCGCCAGCCCTTCCCGCACGCCCGCCGGCCAGTCGCCGCGGGCGAAGTGCTCCTGGACCTGGCGGGCGGCGTTCTGCATCTGCTCGCGCGCCCGGTCCTGGGCCTCCTTGGCCTGGCGGCGGGCCTGCTGGGCGTCCTCGCGGGCGCGGCGGGACTCGTCCTTCGCGCGGCGGGCCTGCTCCTTCCACTCCTGCTTGGCCTTGCGCAGCTCCTCCTTCGCGTTGCGCCACGTCTCCTTGTCGCCGAAGTCACCGAGGTCCCCGAAGTCACCGAAGCCGCCGAAGGGCGACTCCTTGCCTCCCCTGGCGCCTTCCTTGGCGCCGGAGCGGGTGGTGCCGTGGCGGGACTCGTCCGCCGCGGCGCGCATCTCGCTGCGCAGCTTGCCCGCGGCCCCGCGGACGTCGTCGCGGATCTCGGCGGCCAGTTCGGAGACGGAATCCCGGATCTCCAGCTCCAGATCGGCCAGCTCGCCGGTGCGGCCCGCGAGTTCGGCGCGGCCGGCGTCGGTGATCGAGTAGACCTTGCGGCCGCCCTCTGTGGCGTGCGTGACCAGGCCCTCGGCCTCCAGTTTGGCCAGCCGCGGATAGACCGTGCCGGCCGAGGGCGCGTACAGCCCCTGGAATCGCTCCTCCAGCAGCCGGATCACCTCGTAGCCGTGGCGGGGCGCCTCGTCGAGCAGCTTCAGCAGGTAGAGGCGCAGGCGGCCATGGGCGAATACGGGGGGCATGTCAGAGCACCTTTCCGGTCGGCTCGGCGTCGTGGGCGTCGTCCTCGGCCGGTGGGCGGCGGAGCAGGGCGATCGACCCCGAGACCGTGGTCGCCTTCAGTGTCCCGGTCCCGGAGCCGAGCGTGCCGGTGATCCGCTTCGCCCCCCACTGGCCGTTGACCCGCAGGTCCTCGAAGCCGTTGGAGACGGAGCCGCTCGCGGTGTTCGCCTCCACCCGCGCGTCCGCCGGGTGCGGCAGCCGGATGGCGACCTCGCCGGAGACGGTGGTGAGCCGGATGTCGGTGGGCTTCCCGGTCGGGTCCAGGTCGAGCACCATGTTCCCGCTGACGGACTCGGCCTTCACGGAGACGCCGGCGCCCTCGATGACCGTCAGATCGCCCGAGACCGAGTGGAAGCGCAGGTCGCCGGTGACGGCCTGGGCCTCCAGGCTCCCGGACACCGTCTCCGCGCCGACCGGCCCGGCGAGTCCGACGAGGGTGGTGTCGCCGGTGACGCCGCGTACGTCCGTACGGCCGCGGATTCCGGAGACGAAGGCCCCGGCGCCGACCACGCCGACCTCCACGGACGATCCGGCCGGGACCGCGAGGGAGACGGCCGCGTGCCGGTGCCAGCCCTTGCGGTCGAACCACTTGAGGAGGCCCTGCCAGGCCAGGTCCTCGTAGGTGACGGTGAGGACGCCGTCCTGCTGGGTCACGACCAGCGGCGGTCCCTCGATGCCGGTGACCTCCAGCCTGGCGGTCGGTTCGTCGGTGCCGACGACATTGACCGTGCCGTTGACGATGCGCACGCTGAGCGCCGTCACCGGTTCGTCGAAGGTGAGCTTCTGAGGCTCGGCGATGGCCCACGTCGACACAGGCATGGATCTGACCTCCTGGGGAGCGCGGATGACGCAACATATCGCGTCTCTTGCAGAACACGATATATCGCGGATGAGGGAAGTCAAGGCGGGTCGCTACGGAGGGTGGGGATGAGGTTGAAGGATCAAATCGCCGTAAACAGCGATGAATAGGGCGAAATTGTCTTACGGTGTGGGGCATGGACGCGACATCACCCGTGGGCGCACTGCTGCTGTGCCGGGCCGAACCCGAGAGCGTGCGGCCGGTCGCCCACCTGCTGCGCGAACGGATGCTGCTGGCACCCGCCGGAGACGGATGGAGCGTCCTCGTACCCGAGGGAACGCCCTGGCGGGGCGGACGCCCGCAGGACCTGCGGGAACCGGAGGCGGGGGAGGCGGCCGAGCCCGTCGACCGGGTGCTGGGCGGCTGGGCCACCGCACTCGCGGTCGGCTCCGCCTGGCCGGTCCTCGCGCTCTGGTGGGACGGCGACCGGGCCGGGTACACCCTGGCCGCGGGCTTCCGCCGGCCGGTCGGCTACGTCTGGCTCGCCGACGGGACCCCGGCGGGGGAGGACGAGGCGATGCGTACGTTCGCCGAGCGGCTCGGCCTCGATCCCGTACTGGACGTCCAGGCGCTCGAAGCCCTCACCCGCCCCGATCCGGAGGCGGACGCCCGCGCCCGGCTGCGCGGACTGCTCGCCGTCCTCACCCGTGTCGGGCTGACGCTCCCGGCCGGCCTCGACCCCGGCGCGTCCTCGGCCTCGCTGGCCGCCGGAGCCGGTGCGGGCCCTGCGGCCGAACGGATCGCGTGGACCGGCTGGCGCGACGCGGTCAGGGTGGAACTCGAAGCGGTCGAGAACAGCCGCGTCGGTCCCTGGATGCGGGGTCCCAGGGCCCGCGCCCTGGCAGGCGCCCAGCTGGCCGCGGGACTTCCGCTCGCCCTCTGGGGAGCCGGCCGGCGCAGCGGCGGCTGGGTCTTCGCCGGGGCGCTGCTCATGGTGCACGGCGCGCTCGGTCTCGCGTACGACCGGATCCGGGACGACGGCCCTGGCGGGGCGGGCGGCGGGCCCGCCTGAGAGTCCGGCGACGGGCGGGCGGGGAGCGGCGGTCGGGCGGTGACTACTCGTCCTCGTCCTCGTCGTCGTCCAGCCGGGCCAGCCAGGTGGCGAGGCGCTCGACCGGCACCTCGAAGTCGGGATTCAGATCGACGAACGTACGCAGCTGCTCGGCGAGCCACTCGAAGGTGACCTCCTCCTCGCCTCGCCGCTTCTCCAGCTCCTCGATACCGCGGTCGGTGAAGTACATGTCGGCAAGTTTAATGCCTGGTGACAGCCCACGGAGGCCGCGGTATCCGGACCGAACCGGCCGTGCGCAGGGCCCGCGAACCGGTCCGCCACACCCCCGCGTCCTGGTCCATGTACCTCGCATCGGTCGGCTACGGCCGTTAACCTGCGGGTAGTTGGGGAACGGGGGGTGTCATGGGTGACAGTGCGGCCCGTATTACGCGCATTGAGATGCCGGACGGCACGCCGGTCTGGGCCCGGATCTCGGGAGCCGAGGAGCTGGACCGTCCGGCGCCCGGTGCCGGTCCGACGTACACGGACACCGGGTTCGGCGACATCGCCGACCAGGTGCAGGCCCGGGTCGAGAGCCTGCAGGGCGTGGTGACCAGTGTCGCGCGCTCGCTCGCCGTGCCGCTGCGCGCCGTGCGGCCGGACGAGGTCAGCGTCGAGTTCGGGATCGAGCTCACCGCCAAGTCCGGCAGGATCGTCGGGCTCCTCGCGGACGGCGAGGCCAAGGGAGCCATCAAGGTCACGCTCACCTGGAACGGCGGCGGACCACCCGTCGACCCGCCACCACCGGCCCCCGCGCCCGTGCCCGCGCAGGCCCCGGCGCCGCCCGCGTCCGTGCCACCGGTTCCGTTCGCGCCCCCCGGAGCCCCGCCCGTCGCACCGGCGCCCGCGCCCCCGGGCCCGCCCGCCGGTGCGTCCCCCGGCGCCCCGGCGCACCCTGACGGGGCGGACGACACCGACGGCGGCGGGGCATGAGCCCGGAGGGCGACGGGGGCGCAGAGGGGGGCCCGGGACAGCCGGAGGCTGCCCTCATGGACCTCGTCCACGACGCCACCGTGCGCATCCATCGTCCGGGGTCCGGGTATGCCCAGGACGGACCCGGCGGGGACTTCCTGGGGAGCGGCTTCTTCATCGCCCCGAGCTGGATCCTCACGTGTGCGCACGTGGCGATGCGGGGGGAGGAGGGCGTGGTGAACGTGTGGTTCAAGGAGGACCGCTACAGCACCGAGCTGACCGAGGTGCCCGGCAAGGTCGTCGCCGCGATGCCCGGCGCCCGTCCGGAGGGAGCCGCCGGCTGGCCGGCCCCCGACCTCGCGCTCATCAAGCTCCAGCGGCCCGTCGAGCACACCTGTGTGTACGTCACCGAGCGCTCGGAGGCCATGCTCCGCAGCCGGGAGATCCACTGCGTGGGCTGGGCGCCCTCGCAGGGCGGGGGACTGCTGAAGCGCAGCGGGGTCTGTGTCGTGAAGGGGGCCTACGGCGCGTCGGACGACGCCGAGCAGGTCGTCCGGCTCGACGGGGACTGGCTGGAGCCCGGCATGTCCGGCGGCCCCGTGGTGGATCTCGCCCGCGGGGAGGTGGTCGGGGTGATCAAGTCGCGGCTCGACAACCACCAGGGCGGAACGGCCGTGGGGATCGAGCGGCTGCGCACCCTGAAGGTGCCGTCCGCGCCCGTCGAGACCGAGGGCGACGACACCTACCAGTCCGTCTTCCACGCCCATGACCGCTACCACGCGGACCGGCACAACAGCCCGGCCAGCACCGAGCGGACCTGGGCCGACGCGCAGAGCGAGCTGTCGGCCCCGCCCGGCGGCGTCCTCGGCCCCAAGCGGCGCGCGGACCTGCTGGGGCGGCTCGCCGAGTTCCCGCCCCCGGTCAGCACCCGCGGCCTGCTCCTCCTCCTCGACGCCCTGCCCGGCGTCCACTCCCGTGACCACCGCCCCGCCCCGCGCGGCTGGCGGGACGGCCTGGGGGCGCTCTACGACACCCGCGCCCGCGACCACGACGCTCCGCTCGAACTGGTCCTGCGCTACTGCATGGGCGTGCTCGCCGCCGACCGGCCCTTCGACGTGCCGTCCACCGGGACCGCGGCCAAGTCGCTGTGGGAGTGGGTGAAACGGATCGCGGAGGAGGAGCTGTCCCGCGACTTCCGCCGGCAGCTCGCCATGGAGTGGGCGGCCGTCCGGCTGCGCCTGGACGAGGACCGCCGCCGGGCCGTGGCGGCGCCGAGCGAACCCGTCCGCCACGGCGAACGCGCCTGCGTCCTGCTGGAACTCGAACCCCAGGGCTGGGCCCGGGACCGCTACGACTGGCGCATCGCGGTCGCCCGCCACACCGGCGAGATGCTGCCCGTCGCCGAGGACAGCCAGGGCACCGCGCTCGACACCCTGCCGGACCGGCTCGCCGCCGCACTGACCGAGGCGTTCCGGCAGTGCGACGAGCCGGGCAGCCCCGCCCTGCTCCAGGTCTCCGTCCCTCCCGCGCTGTTCGCTCTCGAGGTCGACCGCTGGGAGCTCCCCTCGGACGGGCTGCCGCTCGGCGTCGTACGCCCGGTGGTCCTGCGCAGTTCCTACCGCGGGCCCGACGACGAGCGTCTGGCGCGCTGGAGCGCCACGCGGGGCGCGATGCGGGCCGAAGTCGTCGACTGCGAGAACGAATTGCGGGTACGGGTACCCGAGGTCGCGCACCTGCGCACCCTGGCCCACGAGAGCGTGCCGGTGCTCTGCCGTTACGGCAACCCGGACCCAGGGATCACGGCCGGGGCGGTGCGGGTGCTCGACACCGGCTTCGGAGTGGCCCTGCTGCAACGGCGGCCGACGGAGACCGACACGGTCTGCCGGGAGTTCCACCGGCGGGTGGCCGAGGCCGTCCTTGACGCCCGCACCCGTGACGGGCTTCCGCTGAAGCTGCACGAGCTGAGAAGAGGAGTGAGCGCGGAACGCACGGAGACGTACTGGTCCGACGGGGTCGCCCTGTTCTACGACGATCCGCACCACCCGCTGCCCGGCTCGGGCGAGTTCCTGGAGGCGCCGTGACGAGAAGCGCCGGTCATCATCCGAAGGACCGTGCCGGCCCGCCCCTTACGGGGGGTACGCCGGATCGCTACGGTAAGGCACGTTCGACAGCTGCTGTCCCTGGCGGACGAGTGACAACGAGGACCACGCTATGAGTGAACCCAGCGAGTGGCTCATCTACCGCGGCATCGGTGAACCGCACGACGGCGTACCGCAGTTGCCGCCGCCGCCGCCCTGGCGCGACTTCTCGGGCGGTCGCGGCACCCCGGCGGACGGGGGCGACTCCGCCGACCGCAGGCTCGGCATCCCCGGACGCATCGCGGAGGAGCACCGGCCGGGCGCGGAGGAACTCGAAATGATCAACGCCGCGCTGTACCTGCGGCGTCCGCTGCTGGTCACCGGCGACCCGGGGGCCGGAAAGAGCACCCTGGCCCACTCCGTCGCCCGTGAACTCGAGTTCGGCAAGGTGCTGCGCTGGCCCATCGTCAGCCGCTCCTCACTGCTGGACGGCCTCTACCACTACGACGCGATCGCCCGGCTGCAGGACGTGCAGATCGCCTCGCACGCCTCCGCGAACGGCGGAGAAGGTGCCGACTCGGCCCAGAACGTGGGGAGTTACATCAGGCTGGGCCCGCTGGGCACCGCGCTGCTGCCCTCCGACCGGCCTCGGGTACTGCTCATCGACGAGCTCGACAAGAGCGACATCGACCTGCCGAACGATCTGCTCAACGTGCTGGAGGAGGGCGAGTTCGCCATTCCCGAGCTGGAGCGGATCGTGGACCGCCTCCCCGACGGCGAGGCGGACGTGCTGGACCACGACGGCAACAAGGTGCGGATCAAGGGCGGCCGGGTGCAGTGCCGGGCTTTCCCGTTCGTCGTCCTCACCAGTAACGGCGAGCGGGACTTCCCGGCCCCCCTGATGCGCCGCTGCATCCACCTGGAACTCGACCGCCCCGACCACAAGCGGCTGGCCGCCTTCGTCAAGGCGCACCTGGGCGAGGAGGCCGCCCGCTCCAGCGAGGACCTCATCACCCGCTTCCTGGAGCGCTCACGCAGCGAACTGCTGGCCACGGACCAGCTGTTGAACGCCATCTACCTCACCCACGCCGCTGCGCCGGCCGGCCGCGACCGGCTGGCCGAACTGCTCATCCAGCGGCTCGACCGGCCGAGGTGAGGTGCTGATGTCCGGCGCGGACGGCGCCTCTGTGCCGCCCGGTGGGCCCGATGCCCCGGAGCCGTACGACGGAGAGCTGCTGCAGACGCTTGTCGCACGGCTGCGCGGAGCCGGGCTCGACCCCGACGTCGAGCAGCTCTGCGACGCCCTCTGGCTGGCCAGGTGGACCGGCACGCCCGGCGCCCCGGAGGAGGACGGGGCCGGGGCGACGGCTCCGGATGCCCGGCTGCCCGGGGAGCAGGCGGGCCCGGGGCCCGTGGACCGGGTGGGCGCGGACGGCGGACGCGGCACGGACACCGGCCGGCCCGGTGCGGACCGTGAGCCGGGCGACGGGCCGATCGGCGACGGGCGCATCGCCCTGCACCCCGTCCCGAGCCCCGTACGGGCCGGCGGCGAGCGGGACGAGGGCGACCCCGGGGCCCGCCGCGGATCCGGTACGGAGCCCCGCACCACCGAACTCGCGCTCGGGGTGCCGGCCGCCCCCGTCCTGCCCGCACCCCTCGAACTCACCCGCGCGCTGCGCCCGTTGCAGCGGTACCGCCCGGTCTCCGCTCCGCTGCGCCGCGTCCTGGACGAGACGGCGACCGCGGACCTCAGCGCCCGCGCGGGAGGCATGATCATGCCGGTGTTCCGCGGGGTCGGCCGGGGCGACGCGATCCTCCAGTGCGTCATGGACGCCTCGTCCTCGATGCTGGTGTGGGACCGGATGTTCGGGGAACTCCAGCAGATCTTCGGACAGTTGGGCGCCTTCCGTGACGTTCAGGTGCGCTATCTGCACCAGGGTCCGGACGGCGGCTGCGCGGTCAGCCGCAGCTCCGACCCCGCCGCCGCCCCGCTCCACTCGGCGGACCGGCTCAGCGATCCGACCGGGCGCCGGGTCACCGTGGTGATCAGCGACTGCGCCGGGCCGCTCTGGCACAGCGGGCGCGCCCACCGGCTGCTGCACCAGCTCGCCCGGCAGGCCCCGGTCGCCGTGTTGCAGCCGCTGCCGCAGCGCATGTGGAGCCGCACCCGGCTGCCGGTCACCTTCGGTTCGCTGGCACGGGGGGACGGCCTCGCCGGCGCCACCCTGCTGAAGGTCACGGAGGACGCCGGAGCCGGCCCCGCGGTGCACCCCGGCGCCCTGGCGGTCCCGGTCCTCCCGCCGGTGCCGGACGCGCTGGCGGCCTGGGCCAGGCTGCTCTCCGGTACCGGGGCGGCACGGATCTCCGGAGCGGTCGGCTGGGTACGGGCCGACCAGCCCCCGGCGGCCGCCCAGCGCTCCGGCGCCGCCCTGTCCTCGCTCCAGCTGGTCAGCCGCTTCCGTTCGGCCGCCTCGCCGGCCGCCGGACAGCTGGCCGTCTACCTCGCGGCCGCACCCCTCTACCTGCCGGTGATGCAGCTGGTGCAGCGCACCATGCTGCCCCAGTCGGGCCCCTCCGAACTCGCCGAGGTGCTGCTGAGCGGCCTGCTCTCGCGGGCGGACGGCGCGGGTGGCGGCCGCGGCCAGTGGTACCGCTTCGAGCCCGGCGTCCAGGAGGCGCTGCTCGGTCCGCTGGGCCGGGACGAGGCCCTGCTCGTGCTCAAGCACTGCTCGCAGTACATCGAGACGCGGTTCGGCAAGGGCGGGCCCAACTTCCCCGCCCTGGCCTTCGCCCAGCTCGGCGACGGAGGGGCGGTCGATTCCCCGTACGCCACCGGGCACGCCACCACGGGCGCCGGGTACGAGGAGCCGGAGGAGGGCGACGACGGCGAGGAGAACGACGACAGCGAGGAGAACGAGGCGGACGGGGGGACTGAGAGGCGCGGCGGCGCCCGCGTTCCCCATGCCTTCGCCGAGGTCGCTGCCCGCGTACTGGAGCGATTCATGCCCGTGCCGCCGAGATTCGTGATCCCGCCGAAGGCTCCCGCCCCCGGGCCGTCGGCCCCCGGTGCCACCTCCGCCGTGGAACGCGCCCGCGAGCTGGTGCGGCACTTCGAGGCGGACAAGATGGTGCAGCGCCTCATCGACGCCGTCCAACTGCTGCGGGGAGCCGCGGAGAACGGACCCCGGCAGGCCGTGGACGCCGGACTCTGGGCGGAGTACGCGCGCTGCGTCCTGCGGCTCTGGGAGGTGCAGGGCGGCGCCGAGCTGCTCCGCGAGGCCGAGAGCGCCGCCGAGCGGGCGGCCGCGGTCCCCGGTGCGGTACGCGAACGGGCCGTGCTGGCCAAGGTGCTGCACGCGGCGGCCGACGACCGGCGCCGGCGCGGTGACCGGCGCGGCGCCCTGGAGCTGCTGCGGCGCGCCGACCGCGAGTACACCGCCGCCTGCGCGGCCCCCGGCCTCCCCCCGGCGGAGGCGCTGCGGCTCACCCTGGAGCGGGTGCGGGCCCTGGAGGCGCAGTGGCGGCTCGACGGTGACAGCGCCCTGCTGCAGAGCGCCTGCGGGATGCTGGAGGCGTTCGCCGACTCCTGGCCCGACCAGGAGAACCGGCCGGCCGCCCTCCCGCTCCAGCACGGCCGGACCCTGCTGAAGCTGTCCGGTGCCACCGAGGACACCGAACGGTCCAGGGAGTTCGCCCGGCAGGCGGCCCGCTCGCTGCGCACGGCCTTCGCCCAGGGCGGCCGGCACACCATGGGCACCGAGGTCCGCATCGTGCTGGACCTGGTGGACGCACTGCTGGCCTCCGGCGAGGAACCCGAAGAGGCGGCGGTCCTGACCGCCCAGGCGCTGGAGACCGTACGGGAGCAGCGCCAGCGCGCCCAGCTGCAGACCAGGGCCGGACGGGTCCGGGTCGCCCGCTACGAGCACACCGGGGATCCGGACGAACTCCTGGCGGCCGCCGACTGGTTCGCCCGAGCGGCCCGCGGAATCCCCCGGGACTCCCGGGCCCACACCGATCTCCTCGCCGAATGGGGCGCCACACTGCTGCGCCGCGCCGAACTGCCGGACGGCGGACCGCACATCGGTGCGGCGGTGCGCGTGCTGCGCGACTGCCGGACCGAGACGCCGTCCGGCGGATCGCAGCAGTCCGAGCGGCTGCTGATGCTCGGCCGGGCCCTGATGCTGCGGCACCGGGCGGCCGCGGACCGGGTCGATCTCCGGGAGGCCGAGTACCTCTTCGGGCTGGCGGCGCAGGAGGCCGCGGTCCCGCTGACCGCGGCGCGCTGCTGGCTGGAGCTGGGCAGGGCCCAGCTGGAGGCCGCCGACGCACTGGCCCGGCCGGCCCGGCGTGACGAGGCGGCGGAGGCCTTCCGCGCGGCGGCGGCCGCTGCCGCGACGGCACAAGCGGAGCTGGAGAGTCCGCAACAGCTCCAGGAGGCAGTGGAGTTGGGTGCTACAGCCAACCACTGGCGGGGTATGACCTATGAGAGAGCGGGGCGCCCCCGGGCCGCGCGAGAGGCCTACCGGGCGGCCCGCCTGGAGTGGCGCAAGCTGCCGGACGGCGGCGGAGCGGCGGGCGAGTGGACCGCCGAACGGCTGGCCGGGCTGGAGCGCTGAGTGCTCGACGACGAGTACCCGGAGCGGCGGCGCGTCCGGACCGGGTGAGGGCACGACCGGCGCACGACCGGCGCCGGCCGACGGCGCGGGCAGCAGCACGGAGCGAGTCAGGGACGTGGGACCGGCGGTGTGCGCTCAACGGCGAGCGCGGCGCGGCGGGCCCGGTACTGAGTACGGGGAGGCGTGATGAACGAGTCGACACGTGACGACGGGGCGGGTGTGCCCGGTGGTACGGGCGGTGGCGCGTCCGGAGCCGCGGGCGCACCGCCGGATCTGCCGGATCTGCTGGGGCTCGACCTGGAGACCCTGCGGACCCTGCACCACCCGGTGCTGGCGGAGGTGGTCGCTGACCTGCGGGGCCGGGCCGAACAGCCGCGGGAGATGCTCTGGGGCTTCAACAACGCCTTCTGAACCGGGCGGTCCCGCAGCACGGCGCCCGCACGGTTTCGGCCCGGGGCGCGGGCGATCAGGACATCATCGTCCGGGACGGCCGGTTCGTACCGCGCGCCGGGGATACTCACCCCGGGCCGGTACCGGTGACCGTCCCGGCAGACGTACAGCACGGGGGTGCCGGAGTGGTCCGACGGGCGACACCGCAGGGGGAGCGGCCCGCAGAGCGGTACACGCGACGGGCGCGGACCGGGCGCGGCGGGCCGACGCGCCCTGACACGTCCCCGGACCGGGCCGGCGCGGGCCCGCCCGCACCCGTGCCGTTCGGGCAGTTCATCGTGAAGGTGCACGGCCGCTGCAACCTCGCCTGCCGGTACTGCTACCTGTACGAGGGCCCCGACCGCACCTGGCGGGACCGGCCCGCCGCCGCCGCGCCCGCCGTCCTGGACCGCACGGCGGACCGGATCGCCGAACACGCGGCCGCCCACCGGCTCCGGCACGTCGCCCTGGTGCTGCACGGCGGCGAACCCCTGCTCGCGGGCCCCGACCGGCTGGCCGCCCTCGCCGACCGGGTGCGGGAGCGGGTGCCCGGCGGCTGCACCGTCCACGCGACCGTGCAGACCAACGCGACGCTGCTCACCGACGCGGGCGTCACCACGCTCGCCCGGCACGGCATCAGCGTCGGCATCAGCCTGGACGGCGGCCTGGCCGCGCACAACACCCAGCGCACCGACCACGCGGGCCGCCCCTCCTGGCCCGCCGCCTCGCGCGGCGCCCGGCTCCTCGCCGACCACCACCCCGACGCGTACGCGGGCATCCTCACCGTCGTGGACCCGCGCACCGACCCCGTGGAGATGTACGAGTCGCTGCTCGCCCTGCGCCCGCCCGCCCTGGACCTGCTCCTGCCGCACGGCAACTGGACCAGCCCGCCGCCCGGCCTGCCGGACCTCACGGACAGCCCGGCGGGCCCGGGGTCGGGCCGCGCCACCCCGTACGGCGACTGGCTGTGCGCCGTCTTCGACCGCTGGTGGCCGGCGGCCCGGCGGGAGACCCGGATCCGGCTCTTCGAGGAGTGCGTCGCCCTGCTCCTCGGCCTGCCCGCCGCCACCGAATCCCTCGGCCTGGACCCCGTCAACGCGGTCGTCGTCGAGACCGACGGATCGATCGAACAGGTCGACTCCCTCAAGTCCGCCTACGACACGGCCGCCGCCACCGGACTCGACGTCTTCCGGCACACCTTCGACGACGCCCTGCGCCACCCCGGCGTCGCCGCCCGCCAGGCGGGAGCCGGCGCGCTCGCCGCCGCCTGCCGCGCCTGCCCGCTGCTGACGGTCTGCGGCGGCGGCCACTACGCCCACCGCTACCGCGCAGAGAACGGCTTCATCAACCCCTCCGTCTACTGCGCAGACCTCGAACGGCTGGTCCGCCACGTGGCGGACCGGCTCGCCGACGCAACCGCAGGAGACCCCCCATGAGCCCCGCCATCCCCGATCGCGTCCTGCGCGAACTCGGCCGCACCGAGGGCGACACCGACTCCCTCGGCCTGCTCGTACGCGATCAGGACACCCGCCGCCTGCTCCTCCTCAGGGCCCTGCTCGACGCGGCGGCCGCCGCCCCCGCGACGGTGTGCCCGCCCCGGCTGCTCGACCGGCTGCGCGAGGACTGGGCGCTGCTCGAAGCGGCCGAACGCGCCGACCGGGCCGCGGTGCGCACCGTCCTGTTCCACCCCATGGCCGGGCCCTGGGCGCAACGGCTCCTGGGCGGCCTCGCGGGCACCACCGCCCCGGGCCCGGAACTCCACACCGACCTCGCCCACCTGAGCGCCCTCGCGGCGGCGGCCGCGATCCGGGCCGCACTGCCCCGCACCGTCCGGCTCACCTCACGCGAAGGACTGCTCTCGCTGCCCACCCTGGGGGCGGTACGGGCGGAACCCGGCCCGCTCGTACTCAGCCACGCAGGCGGTGAGACGACGATCCGCCCGGCCGGTGCGCCGCCCCTGTCCGTACGGTCCCTGCCGGACGGCACCATGACGTCGGCCGACCCCCGCTGGCTGCCGGTGCTCACCCTGCCCGCCGTGCTGCCGGGCGCCGGCCCCGTACCCCTGGACGACGTCGACCCGTACCGCACCCGCGGCACCGGGCTCGAACGCCACGGACTGAGCGCCGCCACCCACATCGACGACAGCGACCGCAAGGCCTGGACCGAGTCCTGGTCCGGCGTCGAACCGCTGCTGCGCGTGGGCGGCGAGCACCGGCTCACCGAAGCGGCCGTCCTGCTGCGCTGCCTCGTCCCGCTCGGGCCGCCGCCCGGCTCCGGGCCGTCCGGCCAGGGCGCGGCCCACTGCAGCGGCACCCGGCGCGAGGCGTTCGGCGCGGTCCTCAGCAGCAAGCCCGCGACCCCCGCCTACTTCGCCTCGACCCTCGTGCACGAACTCCAGCACACCAAGCTCGCCGCGCTCGGCGCACTCGTCCGGCTGCACCACGAGGACGCCACCCCGCGCCACTTCGCCCCGTGGCGCTCCGACCCCAGGCCCTTCGACGGGCTGCTCCAGGGCGCCTACTCGCACCTGGCGCTCGCCGACTACTGGCAGCGGTTCGCGCTCGGCGCGCGGCGGGTCACCCACCGCGATCTGGCCTGGGCGGAACACGCGCGCTGCCGCCAACAGGTCGGCGCCGTACTGCCGGTACTGGCCGGCTCGGCCGCGCTGACCCCGGAGGGGCGGGTCCTCGTCAACGAGATGATCACGGTCTACCACCGTCTGGAGGATTCGCCGCCACCCACGGGGCACCTGGCTCGCGCGGAGGCGTACGTGAGCACCGCCAAGGTGATATGGCAACAGAGGAACGGTTCGTCCAGGAGCTGAGCAGCCAGGTTTCCGGTGGGGGCGCACAGCCTCCGGTGTATCTTGAAAGAGCTCGCAACGAGGTCAGGGAGACGGTTGAATGCCCGGTACGCGTAGGCAAGTTGGAGCAACCGGGGCGCAGACCGTCACCCTCAGTTTCGCCGGTTTCAACCGGGCCTGGGCGGCGTGGATCGCGGACCGGCTGGAGCGGCGCGGGGTGACGGTCGTCCAGCAGCGCTGGGACCCTCCGGTCGAGGTCCCGCTGGAGGACGCCCTGCGGGACCTGATGCTCTCCCGCGGCCGGATCCTGGTCCTGCTCAGCGACTGGTACTTCCAGGTCGGCCCCCGCGGCCACGAGGAGTGGAACCGCGCCCTGCGCGAGGTCGTCGCCCCCGACCCGGACCGCTTCGCCGCCGTGTCCGTCACCACCTCGGCCCTTCCCGGCGCCACCTCGGTCTTCGGCGCCGCGGACCTGACCAACGTCGGCGCGGACGAGGCCGAGCGCCGGCTGCTCGTCCGCCTGGGACTGCCCACCGACTCGCTGCCCGAGTCCGCCGCCGCGCGGCCGGGCCCGCGCTACCCGGCCGACACCCCCGAGGTGTGGGGCGGGGTGCCGCGCCGCAACACCCGCTTCACCGGCCGCGAGGAACTGCTCAGCAAGGCCTACACGGCCCTTCAGGACGCCGGGGCCGGTGCGGGTGTCGTCACCCTGCACGGCATGTCGGGGGTGGGCAAGACACAGCTGGCCGCCGAGTACGTCTACCGGTTCGGTTCCGAGTACGACGTGGTGTGGTGGGTGCCCGCCGACCGGCGCGCCCTCTACCGTCAGAAGCTCGCCGAACTCGCCCCGGAGCTGGGCCTGTCCACCGGCGCCGAGTACGGCGAACGGCTGCGCGCGGTACGTGACTCGCTGCGCCGCGGCGACCCGCACTCCCACTGGCTGCTGGTCCTGGACGGCGCGGACGAGCCGGAGCAGATCTGGGACCTGGTGCCGACCGGCCCCGGCCACGTCCTGATCACGTCCCGCAACCCCGAGTGGAGTGAGCACAACAGCAACCTGGTCGAGGTGCCGGTCTACGACCGTGACGAATCGGTCGCCTTCATCCTCCGCCGGGCCCCCCGCCTCACCCGCACCGAGGCCGACCGGCTCGCCGAGGCGCTGGAGGACCTCCCGCTGCTGCTCGACCAGACCGCGGGCTGGCTCAACGACTCCGACATGTCGGTCGAGGAGTACATCGAGCTCCTCGGCGGCGGCATCGACCAGGACGTCGTCAAGGTCTCCGCCGACTTCCCGCTGGCCTTCCAGACCGCCTGGTCGATACTGCTGAACAAGCTCAGGGACACCGTCCCCGAGTCCGTCGACCTGCTCCGCCTGTGCAGCTTCTTCGCACCCGGCTCCATCCCCGTACGGCTGCTGAAGGAGATGCCACCGGGCGAGCTGCCCGAGCAGCTCTCCGGCCTGATGAACGACCCGCTGCTGTGGAACAGGGCGATCAGCCAGCTGCGCCAATACTCCGTGGTCCGCCTGGAGTCCCACGAGTCCGTCATCGACGAGACGTCCGCCGGCGAGTCGATCTATCTGCACCGCATGGTCCACCAGATCGTCCGCAAGGACATGCCGGAGCGCGACCGCGAGGAATTCACCGACGTGGTCCGCCGGGCACTCGCCTCCGCGGATCCCGGCCGCCCCACCGACACCCGGCTGTGGCCCGGATACGCCGAGATCACCCCGCACCTGAAGTGGGCCGACGTGCTGCTCAGCACCGACCCCGCGGTGCACTCGCTGGTGCTCAACTGCCTGCGCTACATGTACCTCTCCGGGGAGTACCGGGCCGGCATCAAGCTGGGCTCCCGCGCCATGAAGGCCTGGGGCGAGCTGCTGGGCGAGAACCACCCCCGGGTCTGGGACCTCAGCTACAACTACGCCAACCTGCTGCGCGCGGTCGGCGACTACGCCGGTACCGAGGCGATCGAGCGGGCCGCCGTCGACCACCTGCGCGCCGAACGGGGCCCCGAGGACCTGGAGCACCTGCGTGCTGCCAGTGGCCTCGCGGCCGACCTGCGCGGCCTCGGGCGGTACGACGAGGCGCACGAGATGTCCGCCTGGATCCTTGCCTCGTACCGCGAACTGCTGGGGGAGCAGGACTCGCGCACGCTCAGCGCGCAGAACAACCTGGGTATGTCCCTGCGCCTGCTCGGGCGGTACGAGGAGTCACTGGAACTCAACCGGCGCACCCTGGAGGCGCGTCGGCAACTGCTCCGCGCGCGCCACAGCTGGACCCTTTACTCCGAGGTCAACTACGCCACCGACCTGCGCCTCCTCGGCCGCTACACCGAGGCGGAGTCGCTCCTGACCCAGAGCGTCCGCGTGCACCGGATCGTCATGGGCCAGGACAACCCGCAGACCCTGCAGGCCGAGCACAACCTCGCGCTCTGCTACTACCGCTCTGGTGAGCGGAGGCAGGCGGCGACGCTGTTCAGCCGGGTGCTGGAGCGGGGCGAGCGGGTACTCGGTGAGGACGACCCGCTCACCATGATGTTCGCGGCCAGCCAGAGCTTCTTCTCCCGGGAGCACGCGGACATCGACCAGGCCCGCGCCATAAGCGAGAAGGTCGTGCAGGGGTACGTGGACATGCTGGGCGACCAGCACCCCTTTGTGGCGGGCACCCGTGGCAACCACGCGCTGATCCTGCGCAACGTCGGGGAGCGGGACCACGCGTACCACCTCATGGAGGAGGTGCTCGTGGACATGGGCCGGGCGGTGGGCGAGAACCACCCCTGGACGCTCGGCTGTGCGGTCAACGCCGCGGCGCTGCGCAATCTCGTGGGCGACCCCGAGTCCGCCGCCGCGCTGACGGACTCGGTCGTCACCCGGGCCACCGAGACCCTCGGCAGGACCCACCCGCTCACCCTGACCGCCCGCATCGCGCACGCGGCCGACCTGCGCGGACTCCGCGACCGGCAGCGGGCGGACAAGGTCGAGGCGGAGGCGCTCGACGATCTGGCGACCACCCTGGGCGCCCAGCACGTCCACACCGTCTCCGCACGCTCCCGCAACCGGCCGTTCTGGGACTTCGAGCCGCAGATGATCTGAGCACCTGCCCGGAACCCAGTGGGTGCTGTGGCACCAGGGGAGGACGGTCCGATCCCGGTCGTGGTGGGTGGCCCCTGGGCGATCCGGAGGCCGCGGCTACGAGACCGAACGGCCCCGTGTCCTGACGGCCGTTCGAGCCGCTCATCATCTGATGACCCGGGACAACGCCGAAGGCCCGGCACCGCGAATCTCTCGCAGTGCCGGGCCCCCGGTTCGTGAGGTGCCGGTCAGGCCTCGAAGACCTCTTCGAGCAGCTGTGCCTGCTCGGCCTGGTGGCGCTTGGCCGAGCCGACCGCGGGGGACGAGCCGCGCGGCCGCGAGATGCGGCGCAGACGCTCACCGTGCGGGACGTCGGCGCCGACGGCCAGGTCCAGGTGGTCGATGAGGTTCAGGGCGATGAACGGCCAGGCGCCCTGGTTGGCCGGCTCCTCCTGGGCCCACAGGTACTTCTCGGCGTTCGGGTACTTGGCGATCTCCGCCTGGAGCTCGGCACCCGGCAGCGGGTACAGGCGCTCGAGGCGGATGATCGCGGTGTCCGTGACGCCGCGCTTCTCCCGCTCGGCCTCCAGGTCGTAGTAGACCTTGCCGGTGCAGAAGACGACCTTGCGGACCGCGTTCGGGTCGACCGACGCGTCGCCGATCACCGGACGGAAGCCACCGGTGGTGAACTCCTCGACCGTCGACGCGGCCGCCTTGAGCCGGAGCATCGACTTCGGGGTGAAGACGATCAGCGGCTTGTGGTGCGGGTTGTGCACCTGCCACCGCAGGAGGTGGAAGTAGTTCGACGGCAGCGTCGGCATGGCGACCGTCATGTTGTCCTGCGCGCACATCTGGAGGAAGCGCTCCGGGCGGGCGGACGAGTGGTCCGGGCCCTGGCCCTCGTAGCCGTGCGGCAGCAGCAGTGTGACGCCGGAGGTCTGGCCCCACTTCTGCTCGGCCGAGGAGATGAACTCGTCGACGACGGTCTGCGCGCCGTTGACGAAGTCACCGAACTGGGCCTCCCAGATGACCAGCGACTCCGGGCGGGCCAGCGAGTAGCCGTACTCGAAGCCCATCGCCGCGTACTCGCTGAGCAGCGAGTCGTAGACGTTGTAGCGGGCCTGCTCGTCGGAGAGGTAGAGCAGCGGGGTGTAGTCCTCGCCGGTCTTCTGGTCGACGAGGACCGCGTGGCGCTGGCCGAACGTGCCGCGGCGGGTGTCCTGGCCGGCGAGCCGGACCGGGGTGCCCTCCATCAGCAGCGATCCGATGGCCAGCGTCTCGCCCATGCCCCAGTCGATGGTGCCGTTGTCCACCGAGGCGGCACGGCGCTGCATCTGCGGCATCAGACGCGGGTGGACGGTGATCCCGTCGGGGATGTTCACCTGCGACTCGGCGATCAGCTTCACGACCTCCGAGGACACCGCGGTGGTCACGGCCACCGGGAACTCGGCCTGGACGTCCGGGACATGCGGCTGGGACGGTGCCGAGGTGGCCTCGCGGACCTCCGCGAACACCTTCTCCAGCTGGCCCTGGAAGTCCTGGAGCGCCTGCTCGGCCTCCTCCAGCGTGATGTCGCCGCGACCGATGAGGGACTCGGTGTAGAGCTTGCGCACCGAGCGCTTCTTGTCGATCAGCGTGTACATCTGCGGGTTGGTGAACTCCGGGTTGTCGCCCTCGTTGTGACCGCGGCGGCGGTAGCAGATGAGGTCGATGACGACGTCCTTGTTGAACGTCTGCCGGTACTCGAAGGCGAGCCGCGCGACGCGGACCACGGCCTCCGGGTCGTCACCGTTGACGTGGATGATCGGCGCCTCGATCATGCGCGCGACGTCCGTCGCGTACATCGAGGAGCGCGAGGCCTCCGGGGCGGCGGTGAAGCCGACCTGGTTGTTGATCACCACGTGCACGGTGCCGCCGGTGCGGTAGCCGCGCAGCTGCGACATGTTGAGCGTCTCGGCGACGACGCCCTGGCCCGCGAAGGCCGCGTCGCCGTGGAGCGCGACCGGCAGGACCGTGAAGTCCGTGCCCGCCTTGTTGATGATGTCCTGCTTGGCGCGGGCGATGCCCTCCAGGACCGGGTCGACCGCCTCCAGGTGCGAGGGGTTGGCGGCCAGCGAGACCTTGATCTGCTCGCCGTCCAGACCGGTGAAGGTGCCCTCGGCGCCCAGGTGGTACTTGACGTCGCCGGAGCCGTGCATCGAACGGGGGTCGAGGTTGCCCTCGAACTCCCGGAAGATCTGCGCGTACGACTTGCCGACGATGTTCGCCAGCACGTTCAGCCGGCCGCGGTGGGCCATGCCGATGACGACCTCGTCGAGGCGCGCCTCGGCCGCGGAGTCGATGACCGCGTCGAGCAGCGGGATGACGGACTCGCCGCCCTCCAGGGAGAACCGCTTCTGGCCGACGTACTTGGTCTGCAGGAACGTCTCGAACGCCTCGGCGGCGTTGAGGCGGCGCAGGATCCGCAGCTGCTCCTCGCGCTCCGGCGCGGGGCGCGGACGCTCCACCCGGTCCTGGAGCCACTTGCGCTCCTTCGGGTCCTGGATGTGCATGAACTCGATGCCCGTGGTGCGGCAGTACGACTCACGCAGCACACCGAGGATGTCGCGGAGCTTCATCAGGGTCTGCCCGGCGAAGCCGCCGACGGCGAAGTCCCGCTCCAGGTCCCACAGGGTGAGGCCGTGCTCGGTGATGTCCAGGTCGGGGTGCTTGCGCTGGCGGTACTCCAGCGGGTCGGTGTCGGCCATGACGTGGCCGCGGACCCGGTAGGAGTGGATCAGCTCGAAGACCCGTGCGGCCTTGGTGACGTCGTCGTCGTGCGAGGCGTCGATGTCCTTGAGCCAGCGGACCGGCTCGTAGGGGATGCGCAGCGCCTTGAAGATCTCGTCGTAGAAGTCGTTCTCGCCGAGCAGCAGCTGGCTGAGGATCCGCAGGAACTCGCCGGAGGCCGCGCCCTGGATGACCCGGTGGTCGTACGTCGAGGTCAGGGTCATGACCTTCGAGATACCGAGCTTGTTGAGGGTGTCCTGCGACGTGCCCTGGAACTCCGCCGGGTAGTCCATCGCGCCGACGCCCATGATGAGGCCCTGTCCGGGCATCAGGCGGGGCACCGAGTGAACGGTGCCGATGCCGCCGGGGTTGGTCAGCGAGGCGGTGACGCCGGTGAAGTCGTCCATGCCGAGCTTGCCGTTGCGGGCCCGGCGGACGATGTCCTCGTAGGCCTGCCAGAACTCGAAGAAGTTGAGCGTCTCGGCCTTCTTGATGGCCGCGACGACCAGCTGGCGGTCACCGTTCGGCTTCACCAGGTCGATGGCCAGGCCGAGGTTGACGTGCTCCGGCTTGACCAGGGTCGGCTTGCCGTCCTTGACCGCGAAGGAGTAGTTCATCGCCGGCATGGCCTTGAGGGCCTGCACCATCGCGTACCCGATGAGGTGCGTGAAGGAGATCTTCCCGCCCCGGGCCCGCTTGAGGTGGTTGTTGATGACGATGCGGTTGTCGAAGAGCAGCTTCACCGGGACGGCGCGGACGGACGTGGCCGTCGGCAGCTCCAGCGAGGCGTTCATGTTCTTCGCGACCGCGGCCGAGGGGCCGCGCAGCGTCACGTACTCGGGCCCGGCCGGGGCCTCGGTGGCCGGAGCGGCGGCGGCCTTCGCGGCCGGAGCCGGGGCGGCCTTCGCCGGAGCCGCCGGGGCGGCGGGTGCCGGAGCGGCCGGAGCGGGCGCCGGTGCGGCGGGCGCGGCCGGGGCCTGGGCCACGGGCTGCGTCGGCGCGGCCGGAGCGGTGTGGTCGGTGGAGGTCGGTGCGGTCACGGCCGGAGCCGCTGGCACCGCAGCCCCCGCGGCTGCGGCGCCGGGAACGGGCTTGTCCGCCGTGCCGGACGTACCCGGCTTGTAGTCGGCGAAGAAGTCCCACCAGGCGCGATCGACCGTGTTGGGATCCTGGAGGTACTGCTGGTAGATCTCGTCGACGAGCCACTCATTGGGGCCGAAAGCAGCAGCCGGGTTCGAACCCGGGCTGGCTTGGTCGGTCGAGATGCTCGAGTTACTGGGGGACTGAGACGACACGGCGGCAACCGCCCTCTTCCGCTTCACAAGGTGGTGGACAGCGGAAATCAAGGCTACGCCTCCCGGACCGTTCCATGCGGACCGGGCCGGTCTTCGTCGTGCAAGTCACATCGAAAGTCGGGTTTCGGCGCAGGAAATGGCGGGAAACAAGCCTGGTTCCGCTTTGCTCCGGGTACGCGAGACCGCAGTTACGGCCCCTTGGACCGTACCCCTTGAACAGAACACGCAGAACGTGCCCTTCCGCTTCGAACCCTATGTCAACCTCGCGGTTGATGGATCCCCGGAAGAGTGACGCGGATGCGGCATCCGCGAGCTGATTCGGCCACACCGATCCGCCCGCCGTGCAGATCCACCGCCCAGCGGGCGATCGCCAGGCCGAGCCCCGTACCGCCGTCGCTGCCCGGACCGTGCGGGGATGTCACCTCGCCCCGGTTGAAACGCTCGAAGACCCGGTGCCGCTCGGACTCCGGAATACCGGGGCCCTCGTCCAGGACCTCCAGGTCCAGCGACTCCGGCAGCGCCCCGCGCCGTGCGAGCACCGTGACCCGGCCGTGCGGCGGGCTGTGCTTGACCGCGTTGTCGATCAGGTTCGCCACCACCTGGTGCAGCCGCTCCGCGTCCGCGTGCGCGGTCAGCTCCGGCGGGGACACGTCCAGATGCAGGTGGACGTCCTTGCGGGTCGAGTTGCCGGAGCCGGAGGACAGCCGGCGGTGGCCGGTGGCGAGGTTCGCCTCCTTCAGCACCCCCGACAGGTACGGCCACACCTCGAACCGGCCGGCCCGCAGCGTCACCACGCCGTTGTCCAGCCGGGACAGGTCCAGCAGCGTCTCCACCAGCCTGCCGAGCCGCTCGGTCTGCTTGAGGGCCGTGCGCATCGTCTCGGGGTCGGCGGAGGACACCCCGTCCACGACGTTCTCCAGTACGGCTCTCAGCGCCGCGATGGGGGTGCGCAGCTCGTGTGAGACATTGGCCACCAGCTCCTTGCGGTGCCGGTCCACGGCCTCCAGGTCGTCGGCCATCAGGTTGATGGTCTGCGCCAGGTCGCCCAGCTCGTCACGCCGGTCGGCGCCGCTCACCCGTCTGGTGTAGTCGCCGTGCGAGATCGACCGGGCCACGGCCCGCATCTCGTCCAGCGGCGCGGTCAGGCCGTGCGCCACGAACTGGGTGATCAGCAGGGTCGCGATGACCGAGAACACCGTGATGAACCGGAGCTCGGTACGGGTGCGCAGGGCCACCATCAGCAGCCCGGTCGTGATGAACACCGAGACCACGACGAGCGTGCCCAGCTTGGCCTTGATCGAGAACGGCCGCAGCCCCGGTCCGGGCCCGGTCATGGCGCCGGGGTCTCCAGGGCGTAACCGACGCCGTGCACGGTACGGATCCGCTCCGCGCCGATCTTCCGGCGCAGCGCCTTGATGTGGCTGTCGACGGTCCGGGTGCCGGAGGCGTCCGCCCAGTCCCAGACCTCGGCCAGCAGCTGCTCCCGGGAGAGCACGGCGCGCGGCGTGTTGGCCAGGCAGACCAGCAGGTCGAACTCGGTCGGCGTCAGGTGGACGTCGTCCGCCCGCACCCGCACCCGGCGCTGCGCGTGGTCGATCTCCAGCTCGCCGAGGCGCAGTATGCCGCTGCGCGGCGTCACGGCGGCCAGCGCGGCCCGCTCGACCCGGCGCAGCAGGACGTGCACCCGGGCCGCCAGCTCACGCATGGAGAACGGCTTGGTCATGTAGTCGTCGGCGCCGACCCCGAGGCCGACGAGCATGTCGGTCTCGTCGTCCCTGGCGGTCAGCATCAGGACCGGCACCGGGCGCTGGGCCTGCACCCGGCGGCAGACCTCCAGCCCGTCGAAACCGGGGAGCATGATGTCGAGCACCATCAGATCCGGCTGCCAGGCCTCGGCCGCGTCCACGGCCGCGGGGCCGTCGAGCGCGGTCTGAACCAGGAAGCCCTCGGCCCGCAGCCGGGCGGAAATGGCATCGACGATTGTCGCGTCGTCCTCGACCACCAGCACCCGGCGCTGCGCGCCCGGGGTGGCCGCGACACCGTTGTGGGTGGTGTGTGTCTGTTCCATCGCCCCGCCCCTGCCCGTTCTCACGGAGGCCATTCCCCCGGACGCACGGTTATCGCTTGTGAATTTCGTGGGAGATCCCGCTATCGGTCAGCAGCGTAAAGGCAGCGGGCGGCTCCCGGCTACGCAGGGTGCAAGGGCGTGGAAGCTCGTCGGCCGCGCGGAGGAGGCGGAGTGTCGCTCTTGTGGCGCTTGGCCCCCGGGCGTCCCGGGGGCCCGCATACCCGGCGGGGGGATCTCAGGCGGCACGAATTGCGAGATGGACCACGTCGGGCACACCTCGGGCAACGCCTACTTCTTCGGTTCGAACCCCATGGAATCCGGCATTGCGCAAGGCTTGTTCGAACTTATCGGACGGCTGTGCGGACCACACGGCGAGCACTCCGCCGGGTGTGAGCCGCTGGTGGCAGTCGGCGAGACCGGCGGGGGAGTAGAGGTTTCCGTTGTCCTCCGTGACCGTCCAGTCGGGCCCGTTGTCGATGTCCAGGCACAGGGCGTCGTAACGTTCCGTAGTCGTACGGAGGTGGGCGACGAGATCCGTCGTCAGGACCGCGGTCCGCGGGTCGGCGAGCGCCGCCCGTGAGATCCCGGCCAGCGGCCCGTCCAGGTGCCAGTCCACGATGGCCCGCTCCCGCTCCACCACCGTGATCCGCCCCCAGCGCGGCTCCGCGGCGGCCCGCGCGAGCGAGAACCCGACCCCGAGCCCGCCGATCAGCACCGCCGGGGCCGGCCGCCCGGCGGGCAGCGCGGCGAGCGCGGCGTCGATCAGCAGCCGCTCGGAGCGCCCGTCCGAGGTGTCCATCAGGAAGCACCCGTTGGCAATGATCTCGAAGCCGTCGCCCCGCCGGCGCAGGACGACCTCTCCGTACGGTCCCTCCCGGCGCTCGAGGGTGACGGGGGCGAGGGCGTCGGGGCCGTGGGTGTGGTGCATGGCGCGGGTCTCCGGTGGTCGGTCGACGGCCGGGTCACCGCCGCTCTGTGTCCCGGCCATCCTGGCCCGCCGGGCCGCGTCCGGGCCAGCGGATTGCCCGATCGGGCACCGGTCCGGCCCCGTTCGGGGGACGGGCCGGACGCTTCTCCGCCCCGGCGCGCCGGTGGCCTCAGCGCGCCCGTGGCGGCGCGGCGACCGTCACGTCCGCGGCCGGCCGGGTGACCTCGGCGTCGCCGCTGATCGCCCACGCCCGCCTGCCGCCTTCCACCGGATTTCGCCCGGAGCACAAGGCGGGGGGACTACCCGAACCCCGTACGGCGTTGGACACAGGGCACATGGAGGCAGGCGCAGCGGTGGCCGCCCACGTGATCGCTCACAGCGAACACACCCCGGGGAACATTGAGCGGCTCAGAAGCATTGAGTCTTCATAGCTCAACTTGACTGCCGAAGGGGAGATCATGGCTACTGAGTCCAATGCGGTCACACCGCTCACCCTGCCTGTGCTGCCGCTCGACGACGAGGTCGTGCTGCCCGGGATGGTGGTACCTCTGGACCTGTCCGACAACGACGTACGCGCCGCGGTGGAGTCCGCCCAGGCCGCGGCCCGCGAGGGCGGCGGCAAGCCCGAGGTGCTGCTCGTTCCGCGCATCGACGGCACCTATACCGGGATCGGTGTCATCGGCACCGTCGAACAGGTCGGACGGCTCTCCGACGGAGACCCCGGCGCGCTCATCCGAGGCCGCGGCCGGGTACGGATCGGCGCCGGGACCAGTGGGCCCGGCACGGCGCTCTGGGTGGAGGGGACCCGGGTCGACTCCACCGTCCCCGATCCCCTTCCCGGCGCCGCCGCCGAGCTGGCCAAGGAGTACAAGGCGCTCGCCACCAGCTGGCTGAAGCAGCGCGGCGCCTGGCAGGTCGTGGACCGGGTCCAGCAGATCGAGGACCTCTCCACGCTCGCCGACAACTCCGGATACTCGCCCTTCCTCACCGTCGCCCAGAAGGTGCGGCTGCTGGAGACCACCGACGCGGTCGCCAGGCTGAAGCTCGCCATCCAGTGGCTCGGCGAACACCTCGCCGAACAGGACGTCGCCGAGTCGATCGCCAAGGACGTCCAGGAGGGCGTCGACAAGCAGCAGCGCGAGTTCCTGCTGCGGCGCCAGCTCGACGCCGTACGCAAGGAGCTCTCCGAGCTCAACGGTGACTCCGGCTCCGGCGACGAGTCCGACGACTACCGGGCCCGTGTCGAGGCCGCCGATCTCCCCGGCAACGTGCGCGAGGCCGCGCTCAAGGAGGTCGACAAGCTGGAGCGCTCCTCCGACCAGAGCCCCGAGGGCTCCTGGATCAGGACCTGGCTCGACACCGTCCTCGAACTGCCGTGGACCGAGCGGACCGAGGACGCCTACGACATCCGCGGCGCCCAGGCGATCCTGGACGCCGAGCACGCGGGCCTCCAGGACGTGAAGGAGCGCATCACCGAGTACCTCGCGGTGCGCAAGCGGCGCGCGGACCGCGGTCTGGGCGTTGTCGGCGGCCGGCGCGGCGGTGCCGTGCTGGCCCTGGTCGGTCCGCCCGGCGTGGGCAAGACCTCGCTCGGGGAATCCGTCGCGCACGCCATGGGCCGCAAGTTCGTCCGCGTCGCGCTCGGCGGTGTCCGGGACGAGGCCGAGATCCGCGGCCACCGGCGCACCTACGTCGGCGCGCTTCCCGGGCGCATCGTCCGCGCCATCAAGGAGGCCGGTTCGATGAACCCGGTCGTCCTGCTCGACGAGATCGACAAGGTCGGCTCCGACTTCCGGGGCGACCCGGCCGCGGCGCTCCTCGAAGTGCTCGACCCGGCCCAGAACCACACGTTCCGCGACCACTACCTGGAGGTCGAACTCGACCTCAGCGACGTGGTCTTCCTGGCCACCGCCAACGTCCTGGAAGCGATCCCGGAGGCCCTCCTCGACCGGATGGAGCTGGTCAGGCTCGACGGCTACACCGAGGACGAGAAGGTCGTCATCGCCCGCGACCACCTGCTCCCGCGCCAGCTGGAGCGGGCCGGCCTGGAGAAGGACGAGGTCACCCTCGACGAGTCCGCGCTGCGGAAGCTGGCCGGCGAGTACACCCGCGAGGCCGGCGTGCGGAACCTGGAGCGGGCCGTGGCCCGGCTGCTGCGCAAGGTAGCGGCCCAGCAAGAACTGGGTGACCGGGAGCTGCCGTTCACGGTGACCGACGAGGACCTGCGCGGGCTCATCGGGCGGCCGCACCACGTCCCCGAGGCCGCCCAGGACCCGGCGGAGCGCCGCACCGCGGTGCCGGGAGTGGCCACCGGGCTCGCGGTGACCGGAGCCGGCGGAGACGTGCTCTTCGTGGAGGCGTCGCTCGCCGACCCGGAGACCGGGGCGTCCGGACTGACCCTCACCGGCCAGCTCGGCGACGTCATGAAGGAGTCCGCGCAGATCGCGCTGAGCTTCCTGCGGTCGCACGGCGCGGAGCTGGAACTGCCGGTCGCGGACCTCAAGGACCGGGGCGTGCACATCCACTTCCCGGCGGGCGCGGTCCCCAAGGACGGCCCGAGCGCGGGCATCACCCTGACGACCGCGCTGGCCTCGCTGCTCTCCGGACGGCAGGTCCGTACGGATGTGGCGATGACCGGTGAGGTGTCACTGACCGGACGGGTGCTGCCGATCGGCGGCCTGAAGCAGAAGCTGCTGGCCGCCCACCGCGCGGGCATCACCACCGTGGTGATCCCCCAGCGCAACGAGGCCGACCTGGACGACGTCCCGGCCGAGGTGCTGGAGAAGCTGGACGTCCACCCGGTCACCGACGTCCGCCAGGTACTGGACATCGCCCTCGCCCCGGCCCTGGCCAGGGCGGAACGGAGGATCCCGGCCGCCGCGTAGGTGTCACGCAGTGACGGGCGTGGCACCACGGGCACGGCCGGTACGGACGGCCCGCCTCCCCGGCGACGGGGGAGCGGGCCGTTTCGCGTACCCGGACGCGCGGCGGCTCAGGGCGGGGATTCCCCAGGGGCCCGCTCAGGGGCGGTAGATCGTGCCCGGGACCGGCTCGGCGGGCGCCATCAGCTGGGGCACCGTCACGAAGGTGTAGCCGCGCTTCTTCAGCTCGTCGATGATGCCGGGCACCGCGGGCACCGAGCCCTTGTAGATGTCGTGCAGCAGGATGATGCCGTCCTTGCTCGCCTGGTCGAGTATCCGCTTCTTGATCAGCGCGGAGTCCGTCGTCGAGTAGTCCTTGGCGGTGGCGCTCCACAGGATCTGGGAGAGTCCCAGATCCTTGCTTATCCCGGAGACGGTGTCGTCGGTGCGGCCCTGCGGCGGGCGCATCAGCCGCGGCTTCTTGCCGGTGATCGCCGCTATCGCGTTCTGCGTCTTCTCCAGCTCGGCGCGTATCTGCGCGGGCTTCTTGTCCGTCAGGATCTCGTGCGACCAGGTGTGGTTGGCCACCTCGTGTCCCTCGGCCTCGATCCGGCGGACGGTGTCGGGGTGCTTCTTCACGTGGTTCTTGCCCAGCAGGAAGAAGGTCGCGTGGACCTTCTCCTTCTTGAGGATGTCCAGCAGGTGCGGCGTGGCCTCGGCGGGGCCCGCGTCGAAGGTGAGGGCTATGCACTTGGCCTTGCGGCAGTCCACCGGTCCGAACGACCCCTTGGAGTCCGAGCCGGCGTCGGCGCGGGCGGAGCCGGGGGCGGTGGTCTCCATCGAGCAGCCACTGAGCGTCAGGGTGAGGGCTGTCACAAGGGCGACGGCCAACCCCGTACCGACGGACTTCGTCCTACTGGGCAAAACAGGTCACTCCCTCATGGCTGAACGGCGCACAGGCCGTGCGCTCCGTGAGGACTATACACATGGCGTATACACGCGGTGCATAGAGGGGGTGCCTGTCTCTCCTGAATGCCTTGTGCCTGGTCAGGGGCGTGGAACAGGGAAAACCCGGCGACGGGGTGCGTCACCGGGATCTCCCGCGGGAAGGGCGCGCCGGGCGGTTGCCGGCACGGTGGATCAGCCGTTGGCCAGCGCCTGTACGCGGTCGAGGGCGCCGTTGAAGTGGCTGTGGTCGCCGACCGTGGGGCCGGTCGAGGTGTACTGCCACATCGTGTAGAAGCCCCAGCCGGCCGGGAGCGCGCCGACCGTGCTGTCGTAGCGGGCCACCCAGAGCGGGTTGGTGGTGCCGAAGCCCGCGTTGTTGCCCGTGCAGGTCTGCCACCAGCTCGTCGCGGTGTAGATGACCGCGTCGCGTCCGGTGCGCGCCTTGTAGGTGTTCACGAAGTCGCGGATCCAGGAGACCATCGCGGCCGGGGTCTTGCCGAAGCACTGGTCCCCGTACGGATTCCACTCGATGTCGAGCGCGCCCGGCAGTGTCCTGCCGTCCCTGGACCAGCCGCCGCCGTGGTCGACGAAGTAGTTGGCCTGGACGGCGCCGCTCGTCGTGTCCGGGGTGGCGAAGTGGTACGAGCCGCGGATCATGCCGACGTTGTACGAACCGTTGTACTGCTGAGTGAAGTCCTCGTTGGTGTAGTACGTGCCCTCCGTGGCCTTGACGTAGGCCCACTTGACGCCGCTGCTCCAGAGGGCCGCCCAGTTCACGGCGTTCTGGTGACCGCTGACGTCCACGCCCTCGGTCTGGACGGCGCGGGTGCCGACCGGCAGTCCGCCCCGGCCGTCGTGGGCGACGACGCCCATGCCCATGGTGGCGGAACCACGGGCGGGCTTGGTGGGATCTCCGGTGGCCGGGTTGCCCGTGGCGCCGGCGGCGCCGGGCAGGGCCATGAGGAGGGAGAGTGCTGCGAGCAGAGTTCCCGCGGCTGCGAGGCGCGAGCGGCGGACTGTCGTGGAGCCGGATCTGTGCACGGGCATTGCGTGCCTCCGAGGCTTCAGTGGGGGGATCTGCTGATTCAGGGACCGGTGCATACACCCCTGAGGGGACGGCATGGTGTGAACATGCCATGCATGACGCTACGCACGTAGACCCGCACTGCGGAAGGGGGCCTGGGCGGTGCCGTTGGTCTACTCCTGCGAAATACTGGCGGAGCTGCGGCGATGACCAGCGGTGAAAGAAACTTTCAGCGGCAGGAAAGCTCATGAGGGGTGTTGACGTGCACGGGAGCGAAAGAGGGAGTGAACCCGGCGCAGCCCGGGGGAAGTGGTGTGGACCACGAATTCCTTGCCCTGGAGCTGGAGTTGGCTGTCTTCCTGCGCCGCGCTCGGGCGAATTCCGGCGAAATGGCGCGCGAGGTGCACCCGGAGCTGGAAGCGGCCGCCTACGGGCTCTTCGTGCGCCTGGAGTCGGCGGGCCGGCAGCGGGCCACGGACCTCGCGTCGTACTTCGGGGTCGGAAAAGCCACCATGAGCCGTCAACTGCGCGCACTGGAGGGCCTCGGACTGGTGGCACGCGAGCCCGATCCGGCCGATGGGCGGGCCTTCCTCGTCCATCTCACCGACGAGGGTCTCGACCGCTTCCGGCACGTCCGCGACGCGCGCAGGGACCGGTACGTGCGCAAGCTCGCGGACTGGGACCGGGCCGAGGTGGCGGAACTGGCCCGGCTGCTGCACCACTTGAACGCCCGCGCGGAGGACTGACGGCGGCGCGCCCGCGGGCGCGCCTCACAGCTCCGCGTAGACCGCCGTCGCGTCGTCGTGCGTCTTGCTCCGCCGCAGCCGCGTGCGGTCCGTGTCCGCGTCCTCCAGGGCCCGGACCCGGTCGATCAGCCCCTGCGGGCCCTCCTTGCGCAGGACTCCGAGACAGGCCGTCCAGTCGCCCTCGTCGAACATCTCCGTCCAGCGGCTCGCGCCGTCCGTCATCGCGGCCAGGGCCCGCACCTCGGCGAGGGGCGTGCGCCCCGTCACCGCCCGGTGTGCCACGGCCGGATCGGCGGCGGCGGTGAAGAAGCCGCCCTCCTTGTTCCGGAACCGCCCGTCGGCGACCTCCTCCGAGGCGAGCGAGCCCGGCGGCAGCCGGTCGAGCCGGTCGTCCAGCAGGGCGCGTACGGTCCCGTCGGGCGATTCGAGGAGCAGGACGGAATCGGACAGGACCAGGTGTTCGATCTCGGCCCCGTCCCAACGCGCCAGGACTACGGTTGCCTGCGGTGTGCGTACGTGAGAAAGGTCACACAGGGAACGGTGCGTCTCGGCGGTGCGCCGAATGGACTCGGCCAGGATCTCCCGCAGGGTCAGATCCCGTCGCGAACCCGACAGTTCGACCAGGGCGCCACCCAGCCGTGCGGTGAACCACGGAACCGAGTGCACACAACCGTCGTCGCCCTGTGGCGGAGTGACCCCGTCGAGCAGCACCAGCCCCCCGCCCTGGCCGGAAGCGGGCAGGACGGTGGCGGCCCAGTCCTCGTTCGGGCGGCCGGGGATGCCGGCGGCGGTGGCGAGCTCCATACGCATGCGGCCAGTCTGCACGACGCCTTCACCAGGCCTGCACGGGGCTGCGCTGCCCCGTAGCAGCAGGTCAGGAGGGCGGCTGGAGCGGAAGTACGTACTCCGTCAGGGGTGCGGGCGGGCATCCTGCCAAAGCCTGCCCGGAAGTTCCAGCCAGGCGTCCAGGTGTGCCGTCGGGGCCCCGCGGGGAGACTTGTTCGTCAACTCAGGAGTGTTGTTCACTCGTTCGAGTGGCGGAGCGGTTGATGTGCGCCCCCCTCTCAAAAGCACTGGAATGGTCAGAAGCCGTACCAGGGGTCGGGGCGCTCCTTCAAGTGGCCTTGCGTCACCTCTGCTTCAAGGCGGACGAGTCAAGATTGCGAGCACCGGTGCAGAAGAAGCGGCCTCGGAGCAAGGGCGGCAAGAACAGCGGTTCCGAGGTGGCGCCTTCGGCGCCGGCTGAAGGCGGGCGCCGCGTGCGCGTCCGCAGTCGGCTGGTCGCGGGAGTCGCGGTCGTCGGGATCACCGTCATAGCCGCGGGGGCCCCGGCAGCCCTCAGTGCCTCCTCCGATCTGACCGACTCACAGCGGCTGGTCACCCTCGCGGAGCTGAACCAGCAGGCCATCGCGCTGGCGCACTCCCTCGCGGACGAGCGCGACGAGGTCACCGCGTACATCGCGGCCGGCCGACAGGGGAAGCCCGGCGGGACCGGCGCCACCGGGAGCCGGAGTGCCCGCGTCGACCAGCAGGTGGACGAGATCGAGGACGCGGCCCCGGCCGTCCTGCGCCGCGACCTCTCCACCATCCCCTCGCTGCGCCGCGACGCGGTCAGCGGCAAGGGATCCGCGCTGGAGGCCCATCAGTCGTACTCCGAGGTCATCGCCAAGCTCCACGGCCTCGCCGACGAACTCGCGGAGAAGACCCCGCCGCGCGCCGCCGGCTCCGGCCGCGCCCCGCTCGCGCTCGGGCAGGCCACCGAGCACGCCTCGGCCACCCGGGGGCTGCTGCTCGCCGCGCTCGCCGTGCCCCGCAAGGAGCCGGTGACGCAGACCGACCCGTTCACCGGGCTGCCCGTCGAGACCCAGGACGAGGGCGACACCAAGGACGACCGCGCCCGGGACGAGCTGAGCGCCGCCGCCCAGCAGGCCAGGGTCGGCGAGCTCTCCTCGCTCGCCGACTTCGACCAGGCGGCCGGGGCCACCGCCCGCGACAAGCTCGCCTCCACCGTCACCGGCCCCGAGGTCAACAGCGCGGAGAAGTACCTCGCCGAGCTCACCGACCGCCCCGAGCTCTCCGACTCCGATCAGAAGGTCAACAGCAAGAAGACCGGGTCCGCGCTCTCCGCCCGGATCGACCGGATGCGAAGCGTCGAGTCCGCGCTCGGCACCGCCCAGGTCCACCGGCTGGAGCAGCTGCGTGACGACGACGTCACCGCGCTCGAACTGCGGATCGCGCTGCTCG
Source organism: Streptomyces sp. NPDC091387 (assembly GCF_044756945.1). Lineage (NCBI taxonomy): Bacteria > Bacillati > Actinomycetota > Actinomycetes > Kitasatosporales > Streptomycetaceae > Streptomyces > Streptomyces sp. NPDC091387. Next base: position 388,176 of record NZ_JBIVTZ010000002.1, read on the forward strand.
GCGGCTGCCTGCTGATCGCCGTCGGCGTCTCCACCGCCGTGGCCCGCACCCTCACCCAGCCGCTCGCCGTGCTGCGGATCGGCGCCGCCCGGCTCGCCACGGAACCCGACAACGCCGAACCGGTCCGCTACACCGGCCGCAACGACGAGTTCGCCCAGGTCGTGCGGTCCATCAACACCCTGCACGGCCGGCTGCACGGACTGCTCCGCGAGTTCAACGGGCGGTTCGACAGCCTGGAGACCGAGCGGGCCGAGCTGATCGCCGGCCGCGAGGCGCTCACCCTCCAGCGCGCCGAACTCCAGGTGCACACGGCCGATCTGACGGCCCAGCTGGAGAAGCTGAAGAACACCGTCCACCACACCTTCGTCAACCTCTCGCTGCGCAACCTCGGCCTCGTCGAGCGCCAGCTCGGCGTCATCGAGTCGCTGGAGGAGCGAGAGCAGGACCCGGACCGGCTCGCCACGCTCTTCAAGCTCGACCACATGGCCACGGTCATGCGCCGCCACAGCGAGAACATGCTGGTCCTCGCGGGCGCCGAGCACGGACACGGGCACCCGGGACCGATTCCGCTGGTCGACGTCCTGCGCGCGGCGGTCAGCGAGATCGAGCGGTACGAGCGGGTCACCATCCAGTCCCTGCCGCCGCACGCCCAGATCGCCGGATTCGCCGCCGACGACCTCAGCCACCTCGTCGCCGAACTCCTGGAGAACGCCACCTCCTTCTCGCCGCCCGACTCCCATGTCCAGCTCTCCGGCTGGCTGCTGGAGACCGGCGAGGTCATGCTCTCCGTGCAGGACGAGGGCATCGGCATGTCGTCCGTGCGGATGGGCGAGCTCAACACCCGGCTGGGCGACCCGTCGCTCTTCGAGGCGGGCGAGCAGAACGCGGACGGAGCCGGTCTCGGCCTCCAGGTGACGTCGCTGCTGGCCGCGCGCCACGCCGTACGGGTCCAGTTGCGCGAGCAGCAGGGCAGCGGGGTGACCGTCGTCGTCGTACTGCCCAAGGCCCTGCTGCCGAAGGCGCCGCCGACCGCCACCCCGCCGCCGGTCACCGCACCCGGTGACGCGCCCGCCCTGAACCTGCCGGGATCGGTCGCCGAGGCCAACTCCAACGCACTGCCGAGCCGCACCCCGGCACTGCCCGGCGACCCGCTGATCGCGGCGGCCGAGCAGACGATCGCCGAGTCCGGGGCCGTCGACGCGCCCTCCGCCGAGAGCCCTCCCCAGGCCGTCCCCGACCACGCGCCCCCCGCCGCACCCGAGCCCGAGCCGGAGGCCGCGCCCGAGCGGACCCCGGAGGCCGCCGGCCCGACGCACTCCGAGCAGCCCCCGGAGTCCGAGGCCGAGATCACGATGCAGGTCAGGCTGCCCCGGGTCCCCGAGTCCGACGACGCACCCGAGGCCGTCCACGCCCCCGGCCTCGGGGACGGCCCCGAGTCCACGCTCGCGTCCGGCCCGTACGCCATCGGCCCCGACCGCCACGAGCGCACCGCCGACGGGGGCCCGCAGCCCGGGGACACCCCGCCCCCGGCCCCCGCACCCGTCACCGCCTCCGTGGCCGACGCCCTGCCCGGACCGCGCCACCCGGAGCCCGAGAGGATCACCGACAAGGGGCTGCCCAAGCGCACCCCCAAGGTCGTCGCGCCCACCGCGGCCCCCGCTGCCGACCGCAAGAGCAGCATGGACAAGGACGCTCTGCGCCGCCGTCTGGGCGGCTTCCACCAGGGCGCGAAGGACGGCCGCAGGGATGTCGAGGCGGAGATCGCCGAATCGTCCGCCACGCCGGAGTCCCCCGTTCCGGCCGGCCGCACCGCGGGTACAGGCCACACTGAGGCGGCCGACCGTACCGACGGTCGAACCGATGAGACGGGGGACACAGTCGAGGAGGCACGCAGTTGACTGCGCCCAGCACATTCGGGCTGAGCACCGAGGCCCGGAACCTGCAGTGGTTGCTCAGCAATCTGGTCGAGGAGGTGCCAGGGGTTCACTCGGTCACCGTCGTCTCGTCCGACGGCCTGATGCTGCTCTCCTCCGACCCCGGCCACCAGAACACCCCGACGGAGGCCCGGGAGAACGGCCCCCGGGGCTCCAGCGCCGACCTGGCGACCATCGTCTCCGGTATCGGCAGCCTCACCATCGGCGCCGCGAAGCTGATGGAGGGCGGCGGCGTCAAGCAGACCATGGTCGCCATGGAGGAGGGCAGCGTCTTCGTCATGTCGATCAGTGACGGCTCACTCCTCGGTGTGCACGCCACCCCCGACTGCGACATGAGCGTCATCGCCTACCACATGGCGCTCTTCGTCGGCCGTGCCGGCCACGTACTCACCCCCGAACTCCGCAGTGAGCTGCGCAAATCGATGGAGAGCGCCCAGTGACCCCCGCCGCCGCCGAACCCGCCCGCAGGCTCCCCGTCCGGGGGGCGGAGAAACGGCCCGCACGGGTCCGCCCGTACTCGCTGACCGGTGGCCGCACCCGGTTCGGCCACGTGCTGCTCGTCGAGACGTTCGTGGCCGCGCTCGAAGCACCCGACGAGCGCCGCGAACTGACCAACGGGAACCTGGCCTCGCGCGTCATGCCGGAGCTCCAGGCCATCGTCGAGATCTGCCGCCGGATGCGTACCGTCGCGGAGATCTCCGCACTGCTGAAGATGCCGCTCGGGGTGGTCCGGGTGCTGCTCAGCGACTTGGCCGACCAGGGAAAGATCCGCGTGTACGGGACCGGGCACGGCACCGGCCAGCCCGACCGCGCACTGCTCGAAAGGGTGCTCAATGGACTCCGCCGTCTCTGAGTCGCCGCTCTTCGCCCCGCGTCAGCCGGGGCCCAGGGACCAGGCCGACGAAGCGCTGCAGGCCTGGCAGCTCGACCACACCAGGGCCCCGATCGCCACGAAGATAGTGGTCGCGGGCGGCTTCGGCGTGGGCAAGACGACCTTCGTGAGCTCGGTCTCCGAGATCACCCCGCTGAAGACCGAAGCGATGATGACCCAGGCCAGCGAGGAGACCGACGACCTCAGCGCGACGCCGGACAAGGTCACCACGACCGTCGCCATGGACTTCGGCCGGCTCACGCTCGACGACGACCTCGTGCTGTACGTCTTCGGCACACCGGGTCAGCAGCGCTTCTGGTTCATGTGGGACGACCTGGTGCGCGGCGCGATCGGAGCGGTCGTGATGGCCGACACCCGCCGGCTCGCCGACTGCTTCCCGGCCCTCGACTACTTCGAGAGCTGCGGACTGCCGTACATCGTGGCCGTCAACCACTTCGAGGGAACACCGGGGTTCGAGGCCGAGGACGTCAGGGAGGCCCTGACCGTGCCTCCGCAGGTGCCTGTTGTGATCATGGACGCGCGTAACAGGATCACCGTCGTCGAGGCGCTGCTGGCCCTGGTGGGCCACGCCCTCGACGCAACCCCGGCATAGCTCGCACGTCACACACAACGGAGAACCGCGATGCGGAAGATACTCATAGTCGGAGCCGGACAGTCCGGGCTCCAGCTCGCTCTGGGACTGCAGTCCAGAGGGTACGAAGTCACCCTGATGTCCAACCGCACCGCTGACGAGATCCGTTCGGGCCGGGTCATGTCGACCCAGTGCATGTTCCACACCGCGCTCCAGTACGAGCGGGACTACCAGCTCAACTTCTGGGAGTCCCAGGCCCCGCGCATCGAGGGCCTCGGCGTCTCGGTCGCCGCACCCGACTCCTCACGCGCCGTCGACTGGGTCGGCAAGCTGGACGGCTTCGCCCAGTCCGTGGACCAGCGCGTGAAGATGGCCGGCTGGATGGACACCTTCGCCCAGCGCGGCGGACAGCTCGTCATCCACGGCGCGGCCGTCTCGGACCTGGACTACTTCTCCCGCACGTACGACCTGGTGATGGTCTCGGCGGGCAAGGGCGAGCTGGTCTCCATGTTCGGCCGGGACGCCTCCCGTTCGCCGTTCGACGCCCCGCAGCGCGCCCTGGCCGTCGCGTACGTCCACGGCATGGGCCCGCGCCCCGAGCACCCCGAGTTCGACGCGGTCCGCTGCAACCTGGTCCCGGGCATCGGCGAGCTGTTCGTGATGCCGACCCTGACCACGTCAGGCCGCGCCGACATCCTCTTCTGGGAAGGCGTCCCGGGCGGTCCGATCGACGTCTTCCAGGGCATCAAGGACCCCTCGGAGCACCTCGCCAAGACGCTGGAGCTCATGGAGCGGTTCACCCCGTGGGAGTACGCACGCGCCACGAAGGTCGAACTGACCGACGCCAACGGCACCCTGGCGGGCCGTTACGCCCCGACCGTCCGCAAGCCGATCGGCCGGCTGCCCGGCGGCGGTCTGGTGCTCGGCGTCGCGGACGTGGTCGTCGCCAACGACCCGATCACCGGGCAGGGTTCCAACTCGGCCTCCAAGTGCGCGAACGCCTACCTGGACTCGATCATCGAGCACGGCGACGGCGAGTTCGACGCGGCGTGGATGCAGTCCACGTTCGACCGCTACTGGGACACCGCCCAGCACGTCACGAAGTGGACGAACGCGATGCTCGGCGTCCCGCCGGAGCACGTGCTGAACCTGATCGGTGCCGGCGGCCAGCTCCAGCCGGTCGCCGACCGCTTCGCGAACGGCTTCAACGACCCGGCGGACTTCGACAACTTCTTCTTCGAGCCCGAGAAGACGAACGCGTACCTCGCCTCGCTCGCGAGTCCGGCCGCCTGAGCGCCCCGTACCGCCTGAACGAACCGGCCGGACCGGGACCCGTCGCCATCGCCGGCGGTCCCCGGCCCGGCCGGCGTGCGTGCGGCGGCCGTTACCCGGTGGGGGCCGTGGAGACGCTGTAGCCCTCGTCGGAGCCCGTGGAGGCCCCCTGGGGGAGCCTCGGCGGCTTGTACGTACGCAGCGGGGCGCTCTCCGGGTCCGGCCGGACGGCGCCCAGCAGCGGATTCGACGCCAGCGGCGAGACCTTCACCCGGGAGCCCGGCCGGGGCGCCTGCACCACGAGGCCGTTGCCGATGTACAGCGCCACATGTGTGGCCTTCGGGAAGTAGATCACCAGATCACCCGGGCGCAGCGCGCTCACCGGCACCTTCCGCAGCTGCCGCCACTGCTCCTGCGAGGTCCGCGGAATGGTGCGGCCGGCGCTGGCCCAGGCCTGCGAGGTGAGGCCGGAGCAGTCGAACGAGCCGGGACCCTCCGCGCCCCACACGTACGGCTTGCCGATCTGCCGGACCGCGTACCGGACCGCCTCGCCGCCCTCCTGCGACGGCGGCCGGGTCGAGGAGAGGGAGCCGGAGGCGGCCAGCGCGCCCTGGGCCTCGGCCGTGCCCTTCTGTTCGAGGCCGGACAGCGCGGCGAGCTGGTCGGCGGAGAGCGTGGCGAGCATCGCCTCGACCTCCTTGAGGCGCTTGTTCACCGCGTCGCGTTCCTTCTTCTGCCGCGCGGCCAGCACCTGCTGCCGGTCGAGCACCTTGCGGGACTCCCTCGCCAGCTCGTCGGCACGCTTCTCGGCGCCGGTGAGCCGCTTCACGGCCGCCACCCGGCCGGCGGCCAGCCGCTGGATGACCTGCCCCTGGTCCAGGGCCTGTTGGGGGTTACGGGACAGCAGCAGCCGCAGGTACGAGGAGAAGTCGGAACGGCCCTGGTACTGCTCGCGGGCCAGCCGCCCGGCGGCGTCGCGGCCGCGGGACAGCGAGAGCCGGGCGGTGACGAGGGCGGAGTCCAGCTTCGCCGCCTCCGCCTTCCGCTTCTTCAGCTCGGCCGCCGTCCCGTTGTAGGTCTCGGTGGCCTCCTCCGCCTGCTGGTACAGGTTCTGGAGCCGGCTCAGCAGCGCGGCGGGACTGCCGGCGGCCGCCTCCGGGGCGGCGGCGCCCGCGCTGCCGGTGCCGGGGTCCGCGGGTGCGGGAGAGGGGGCGGCCGCGGCGGCGGCCGGTGAGGTCACGACGACGGCTGCCAGCGCCGTCGCACAGATGGAGCGCAAGACACTGCCCGGCACGACATCACCTCCGATAGCGGGGTGAATCGTCGGACTACCCCATAAGTGAGCGCAATTCCTCCATACGCTCACCTGCCGTCAGGTGATTCAAGGACCGGGGCGCGTGGCGGCGGCCCGATCCCCCGGAAGGCGGCGGACCGGGCCGCTCTCCGGGCCCGCGGTCAGTCGACCGGGAACGCGTAGAACACCCGGCCGCGCCGGACGACGGCACTCTTCCCGGAGGCCAGCACCTGGTACCTGGTGGTGGCCGTCGCGCCCTTCGGGTCCTGCTCCCCGATGTCCTGGAACTTCCACAGCCGCCGCCCGTCGGCCGCCCCGAACGCCGTGACCTGGCCGGAGCTCGCCGCGAGCAGCGTCCCGCCGGTGCCGCTGACGGTGATCACGGGAGTCACGTCGGTGCGCGGCCCCTCCGTCGACCGCAGCCAGCGCAGCCGCCCCGTCTCCCGGTCGACCGCGCCCACCTCCTGGTTGCTGTTGGTGGTGTGCAGCAGCGCGCCGGCCTCGACCGAGTTCCCGAAGTGGGAGCCGCGGCTGCCGTTGAGCGTCCACTTCGGCTTCCCGTCGGACGTCCCGAAGGCCCGGAGATCGTCACCGGCCGCCGCGTACAGCAGGCCGTCCGCATCGCCCACGGCCGCACCGCCGGGCGTCACGCCGGCGAACGACTCGGTCCACTTCGCCTTTCCGGTCTTCCGGTCGAAGCCGCGGAACCTGCCCTTGCCCTTGGCCGCCTTCACGTCCGCCGGGGTGAGCGTCAGCTGGCTCTGCCGCAGGACGATGTCGTCGGGCCGCACCGCGATCAGCCGGTACACCGGCGCCGCCGGGCCGCGGCCGTTGGGCACCGGTGTGCGCCACAGCTCCTTGCGCTGCTCGATGTCGTACCCGAACAGGAACGACGTGACGACCTGCTTGTCCTTCCCGCGCTTCTTGCCCTTCTTCGGCTTGGGGGCCTTCACGGTGGTCCTGGTGGAGCCGGTGAACCAGACGGTGGACCCGGACGCGCCGACGAGCTCGGGCACCGTCAGGTGCGGAGCGCCGTCGAACCCGTCGGCGTACGCCATCCGGTGGGCCACCCGGCCGTCCTTCGCCGACAGCCACAGGAACTCGGCCGGACCCGCGACGAAGCAGAACTCCTTGCCGGCCGGCAGGGCGGCCTGGCCCTTCGCGGCGTCCGCGCTCTCCCAGACCCGGCGGCCGGTGCGCAGGTCGAGGGCGGACGCATGGGTCTCGTCGGTCACCACCAGCAGCCGGTCGTTCCAGACGGCGGCGGTCAGGGGGGCGGGCTCGGACTCCGGGTGCGTGTGGATCCAGCGCGGCTGCGGAGGCAGCCCCGCGATGACGGGCCGGCTGGTGCTCGGGGAGGGCTTGGCGTCGTCCGCGGACTTCGCGTCGTCGCCCGGCCCGAGCGCCAGCACCCCGCCGCCCCCGACGAGGAGACCGGCGGCGCCGGCCGCCGCCGCGATCAGCACGGTCCGGCGGTCGGCCGCGGCGGGCTTGGCGGCGGCCGGGAGGGGAAGCGGGGCGGCGGGAAGGAACGCCGCGGGCGCGGGCAGGGCCGGGGGAGCCGGTGGCCCGGCGGGGAGGGCGGCCGGGGGACCGGGCAGCTCACGCGGCATCGAGAGCTGCGCCGTCGCCAGATCGGGCCGCGGGGCGCGGTGGTCGATGATCCCGAACTGGGCGGTCCGGGTGTCCCGGCCGGGAGCGGGGGACTGGGACCCGCTGTCGGCGGGCGGCGCCGCGGGCACCACGGCGTCCTGCACGTCCTGCGCGTCCGCCGGGTCCTCGGCGGCGGGCGGTGCGGCCTCCAACGCCTGGGCGCGTACGCCCTGTTCGGTCACGGCCGCCGACAGCGTGGCCGGCAGCCAGTGGCTGCCCCTCGCGAGGCCGGCCGCGCCCTCCAGGGCCAGTTCCGCGGCCACCGCGCCCGCCGTCGGCCGGTCGGCCGGGTCCTTCGCCAGGCAGCGGGCGACCAGATCGCGCAAGGCGTCCGGCACGGCGGCCAGTTCGGGGTCGGTGTGGGCGATCCGCTCGGCGGCCTCCGCCGCCGGACCGTCCGCCAGCGGGGTACTGCCGGTCGCCGCGTACGCGAGCAGCAGGCCCAGCACGAACAGGTCGGAGGCCGGACCGGCCTCCCTGCCCTCGACCTGCTCCGGGGTCAGATAGCCGAGCCGCACGGAGAGCTGCCCGCCCGGCCGCGCCTCCGCGTCGGCCGCCGCGCCCAGCGGCCCGAACGCGGTGAGCCGCGGCCCGTCCGCGGCCAGCAGCACCGTCCTGGGGGCGAGACCCTGCAGCACGGCCCCGGTGGCGTGCACCCGCGAGAGGGTCTCCGCGACGCCCGCACCCAGTATCCGCACGGCACGCTCGGGGAGCGGCCCGGCGGTCTCGATCGCCTCGGCGAGGGTCACCGCCGGCACGTACTCCGAGGCCGTCCACGGCAGGTCGTCGTCCCCGGACCCGTCCGGCCGGGTGTCGAGCTGCGCCGCCACCCAGCCGCCGGCCAGCCGGTCCGCGGTCCGCGCCTCCGCCTGGAAGCGCCGCCTGAAGGCGGGCAGCGCGGCCAGCGCGGGCCGCGCCGCGGTGATCACGGCGAGTTCCCGCGGGGCCGTGCCGCGCGCGAGGTACTGGACCGCCGCGGCCGTCTCACGCAGCCGTGCCAGCGTCGTGTACGGGCCGAAGCGGCGTGGATCGTCCTGACGCAGCGCTTCCATGGCGCACCCCCTGTGTGACCGTCCTCGGACCGGATCATCGATCCTACGGTCTCCCCCGAGACGGGGAGCCTCGCCCCGATTCACCCCATATGCGTCATCCCGGCTTCGACCAGGGCCACTTGGGGCTGTGGCGCTCACGGCCGCCGGGGGCGAACTCGTAGACCCAGCCGCGCTGGATCCCCAGCCGCTTGGAGTGTCCGGCCGGGACCCGCCGGTACGCGTACACGGTGGCCGGTCCGCCGTCGGCGTCCGGGACCGGGACCTCGTACCACTTGGGCGGGTGGCCGGTCGCGCCGACGAGTACGGGCAGGACCCGTCCGTCGAGCGGCCCGCCGGTGAAGGGGGTGTTCTCGCTTCTCACCGCCCCAGTCTGACCGATCAGCCCGGGGGCAGCAGATGTGCCGCCTCGCCGACCACCGGGATCAGCCGGTCCGCCAGCCGGCCGGCCGGGCCCGCCGCGGTCTCCAGGGGCAGCAGCTCGGCCACGGCGGCGGCGGTCGCCGGGTCCGTGGCCGCGGTGACCGCGAGGAGTCCGATGAACTGGTCGACGAGCCAGTCGCGCAGCTCGGAGGCGGCGGGCTGCTTCTCCTCGTCCAGCCAGATCAGCGAGGCGGCCTCGACTGCCGCGATCCAGGTGCGCACCATCATCCGCAGCCGCGGTCCGGGATCGCTGCCCGCGCCCCGGCCCAGGTGCAGGAGTATCTGCTCGGCCGCCGCCCGCCGTACCTCGTCGACGATCGTGCCCGTACGGGACGTCTCGGCGACGCTGCCGCCGCGCAGCAGTGCGCTGAAGCCGGCGTCGTGCTGGTCGACGAAGGTGAGATAGCGGTCCAGGACCCGTGTCACCCGTTCCGTGGGCGGGCCCACGGCCGGTTCGGCGAAGCACAGGATCAGTTCCTCGGCGGCGGACCTGAGGGCCGCCTCGTACAACTGCTGGCGTCCGCCCGGGAAGTAGCGGTAGACCAGCGGCCGGGAGACCCCGGCGACCGTCGCGACCTCGTCGAGCGAGACCTCGTCGGGGGCCCGGTGCGCGAAGAGGGTGAGTGCCGCACCGAGGAGCTGGGTGCGGCGTTCCTCGACGCTGAGCCTTCGGTACGCACGGTTCGGCGGCGCGGCTGCGGCAGGGGTCATACCGGCCAGCGTAAGCGCTGGTGCCGCGTCCGGGGCCGTCAGGCGAGCAGGCCCGAGCTCTTCCACAGCCTGCGTCCCACCCCGTTGAGGACCCCGATGTCGTCGAAGAAGTCGGTCAGCCGCTTGGCCCCCGACTGCATGACCTCGGCCCGGTGCCCGCTCGCCCGCACCTGGGCCGCGGCCTCCTCGGGGTTCAGCCCGACGTTCGCGTACACCTGCGGATTGACGAAGCAGACGGAGAAGACACGGGCCGCCTGGCCGCAGCTGACCCGGGTGAGCTCGCGCTCCCAGCGGGGCGCGGTCACCATCTGGCGGCGCAGTTCCTCGCGGGCGTAGCGGACGTGCCGGGCCTCCTCGACCACGTGGATGCGGGTCACGCCGCGCACCAGGGTCTGGACGCGCTCGTCCGGGAAGGTCAGCCGCTGCATCCAGTCGAGGATCTCCTCGCCGAGCAGGGTGGCCGCGAACGAACCGGGCGTGGTGGACACGGTCTTCAGCACCCGGGCGAGGTTGTGGTACCTCCGCGGGACCGGGTAGCAGGGCGCCCCGCCCCAGGTGATCATCCGGCCGAACATCATCGAGTGCCGGCACTCGTCGGCTATCTCGGTGAGCGCGTAGCGGACGTGGTTGCTGGTCACCGGCTTGTCGTAGACGTGCCGCACCAGCAGCTGCATGAGGATGATCTCGAACCAGATGCCGAGCGAGGCCAGCGAGGCCGACTCGTGCCGGGCCAGGTCCTGCCGCTGCTCCTGCGACATCCTCCGCCACATCGGGGTGTCGTAGAGGGAGATCAGCTCGGGCGGCCAGAACCACTTGCCGTCCTCGGCCGCCGCGTCCCAGTCGAGCTCCTTGTCGGGGTCGAAGGAGTGCTTGGCCGAGGCCTCCAGCAGCCGTTCGGCGATCTGCTCGCGGTCCCGGAGCGGGCCGAGGGCGTCGCGGAGCAGCTGTACATCGTGTTCGGTCGCTGACGTCATGGCTGGAGGCACCTCGCACATGGGTTACCGGCGGTCACTCCTTATGAGACCGTCTGTCAGCAAGCTCGTCAATCCCTTGCGCACGACTTGTTGACCCGGCGTCTACCAACGTGTGAACCTGCCAACTGAGCCAATCGACAGGTGATTTGTCGGAGCATGCGAGGCGAAGGAGCCGTCCATGTCGACCCACGACCTCTACACCACCGCCCCCGACCAGCCGCTGTGGACGGTGCCCGCTTCGGGCGCCGCCCGCTTCAGCTGGGACTACGACGACGGCCGCGAGCGCCTCCTCGCCCTGTACCAGAAGGGCAAGGACAAGCAGTGGGACGGCAACAAGCGTATCGACTGGAGCCTGGAGGTCGATCCCACCGACCCGCTCGGCACCCCCGACGAGGCCCTCACCCTGTACGGCACCCCGTACTGGGCGAAGATGACCGAGAAGGACCGGGGCGAACTGCGCAAGCACTACACCTCCTGGCAGTTCAGCCAGTTCCTCCACGGTGAGCAGGGCGCGATGGTCTGCGCGGCCCGGATCGTGGAGTCCGTCCCCGATCTGGACGCCAAGTTCTACTCCGCGACCCAGACCATGGACGAGGCCCGGCACGCGGAGATCTACGGCCGGTTCCTGCACGAGAAGATCGGGATGCTGTACCCGGTCAACGACAACCTCCAGGGCCTGCTGGGCGACACCCTGCGCGACTCCCGCTGGGACATGCCCTACCTCGGCATGCAGGTCCTCATCGAGGGGCTGGCCCTGGCCGCCTTCGGCATGATCCGCGACACCACGACCAAGCCGCTGCCCAAGCAGATCCTCGCGTACGTCATGCAGGACGAGGCCCGCCATGTGGCCTTCGGCCGGATGGCGCTGCGCGACTACTACAAGCAGCTGAGCGACGCGGAACTGCGCGAGCGCGAGGAGTTCGTCATCGAGGGCTGCTACCTGATGCGCGACCGGCTCAGCGGAGTGGAGGTGCTGGAGAACTTCGGCATCGCCAAGCAGGAGGCGAAGGAGCTCTCCGAGCACTCCGAGTACCTCCAGCTCTTCCGCAAGCTGCTGTTCAGCCGCATCGTCCCGTGCGTCAAGGACATCGGGCTGTGGGGCGAGCGCCTGCAGAAGGCGTACGTCGACATGGGCGTCCTCGAACTCGGCGACTCCAGCCTGGACCTGCTCATGGCCCAGGACGAGGAAATAGCCGAACAGCTGGACCGGGACCGCTTCGAGGCCGAGGAGCAAGCGCGGGTGGCGGAGGTCGCGGAGGCGATCGCGGACGGCGGGACGGAGTCGCCGGCCTCCTGAGCGGGGCGGCGCCGGACCAGGCGCCGTGGCGGTCGCGGTCGCCGCGGCACTGGCGGTCCGGGGCGCGTTCACACTGGACGCGGTCCGCGCGCTGACCCCTTCGGGGCTGGTGTGCGACGGTCTGGCGCGGGCCGTCGAGGTGCCGTTCGACACCGAGCCGTGGCGGGCCGCCGACCTGCTCGGCAACGGACAGCGCATCCGCGCGGACGACACGGTGCCGTTCGCCCTGTGGACCGCCGCCCGGCACCCGGACGACCTGGAGGCGGCGCTCTGGGCAACGGCCGAGGGATTCGGGGACGTCGACACCACCTGTGCCATCACCGGCGGGATCGTCGGCGCCGCGGTCGGCGTCGACGGCGTGCCCGCCGAATGGCTCCGGCGCCGCGAGCCGCTGAACTGAACCGGCCGGGCCCGGGGTTCGCATCGGTGTTCGTGGCCCATGACGTAACTTGGGCGCCATGACCACGCCGCCGCCGCAGCCGCCGCAGGGCCCTTACGGAGCACCCCAGGGCCCGTACGGACCGCCGCCGCAGCCCCAGCAGAACCCGTACGGACAGCAGGGCCCGTACGCCCAGCAGCCGCCCCCCGGTCCGCAGCCCTACGGGTATCCGCAGGCACCGCCGCCGGCCTTCGGGTTCCCGCAGGCACCGCCGCCGCGGAAGAAGCGGACCGGGCTGATCGTCGGGATAACCGTCGGCGCGCTGGTGGTGGCCGGCGGCATCGTGTTCGGGGTCGCCCGGCTGGCCGATGCCGGGGCGTCGGCGGTCAGCGGTGAGTTTCCCGCGGCCGAGTACCGGCTGACCGTGCCGAAGAAGCTGCTGGACGAGGAGTACACGCTGCTCAAGGACTCCTCGGCGACCGAGGGGCGGGAGATCGAGGAGACCTACGACCCGAGCATCCGCGATGCGAAGGCCGTCGTCACCCAGTACACCTCCTCCGCCGGCGGCACCCTGGTCATCTCCGGCATGTGGGGACGGATCAAGGGACCGGAGTTCACCCGGGGCAAGATCCTGGAGGGGGCCACGCGGACGGAGGGCCTGACCATCGCCGTACCCGCCAGGGAATTCACACCCGAGGGATACGGGATCACCGTGTCCTGCCAGGTCGCGCGGTCCAAGGAGGGCGCGATCACCAGCACCATCCCGATGTGCGCCTGGGGAGACGGCAACACCGCGTCCTTCGTCGCCGTCGTCACGCCCGAGACCGCGCTCCAGGACCCCGAGAAGGTCGACCTCGACAAGGCCGCGCTGGACACCGCCCGGGTCAGGGCCGAGACGCGCAAGCCGATCGGCGCCACCCAGGCCGGCTGATCAGCTCGTCGCACCGGGCGCAGGGAAGCTCCCGCGCGGAGTGAACGCCCGCTGCGTGGGGCCGTGTTCACGCAGGTGCGGTGGACCGTGGGTCAGTGGCTGTCATGGCCGCAGACCGGTCAGCACCCTTTCCGCCGCACCGGCCATTCCGAGCAGCGCGACATCGGCTCCGCGCCGCGCCACCAGGTGGAGCCCGACCGGGCAGCCGTCAGCGGTGAACCCGGCGGGCACGCTCGCCGCCGGATGTCCGCTCAGGTTGAACACCCAGGTCAGGGCGGTGGAGAAGAGCTCGCCCGGTCCCTCGTGGCCGTGCGGGCGGTTGGGGGTGACCGGGGTGAGGAGCAGGGGTGTGTCCGTGAAGAGGGCGTCCAGCCTGCGGTCGTTCTCCCGCCGGAGCTCCTCGTCGGGCGCCGCCGCCCGGCCGGCGCGCACCGCCTGCCAGGCCGCCGCCGGGTCGAGCAGTTCGCAGCCGGTGTCCGCGAGCCGGATCACCCCGGCCGCCGCCAGCCGCCGCACCGCGCCCCGCACCACCGCCTCGACCTCCGGGTCGACGTCCGCGTACCCGAGGTCCGGGCTGTAGACGGCGCGCAGCGGCAGCTCCGTCACGGCGGGCTCGTACGTGTCCAGGACACAGCGCAGATACAGGTGCGCGTGCGCGGTGGACCGGGCCAGCACCCCGGCGGAGGCGAGCCCCGAGCGGTCGGGGGAGGGCAGCAGGCCGTTGGTCGTCTTGAGGCCGAACACCCCGCACCAGGCCGCCGGGATGCGGACCGACCCGGCCCCGTCGCTCCCGGTCGCCAGCTCCACCAGCCCCGCCGCCACCGCCACCGCGGAGCCCGCGGAGGAACCGCCCGGCGTCCGGTCCGGCCGCCACGGGTTGACCGTGCGGCCGTGGGCGCCGAGACCCCAGGTCTGCCAGTACGTGCCGGGACCCGGCACGGAGGTCGAGCCGACCGGGACACCGCCCGCCGCGATCAGCCGGCGGGCCGCGTACGAGCGGATTCCGGCGGGGCCCTTCACCGCGAACGGGAGCCCGGCCAGCGGCAGCCGGGACGCGCCGGGCAGCCGGGCCAGCGCCTCCTCGCGCCAGACGTCGAGGAAGGCGCGGAGCCGCGGGTCCTCCCGCTCGATCGCGGCCAGCGCCCCGGGCACCTGCCTGGAAGCAGTCATGCGCTCAGTCTCCCAGCGCCGCCTCCATGACGGAACGGGCGATCGGCGCGGCACTGCCGCCGCCACTGATGTCGGCCCGGTCGGCGGCGGCGTCCTCGACGACCACGGCGACCGCGACGGCCGGCCGGGCGGAGTCCTGCGCCTGCGCCCAGGAGATGAACCAGGCGTACGGCGTACCGGTGTTGTCGATGCCGTGCTGCGCCGTGCCGGTCTTGCCGCCGACCGTGGCCCCGTCGATGGCCCCGTTGGCGCCGGTGCCGTCCCGCACCACGTCGATCATCATCCGGCGCAGCTGCGTCGCCGTCCGCGGGTCCATCGCCCGGTGGTAGGAGCGCGACCCCGTGGTGCGGACGGTGGAGCCGCTGTGCGTGGTCGTACGGTCCACCAGGTGCGGGTACATGAGTTCGCCGCCGTTCGCCACGGCCGAGGCCACCATCGCCATCTGCAGCGGGGTCGCCGTGGTGTCGAACTGGCCGATCGAGGAGAGGGCCAGCTGGTCGTCGCTCATGTCGGTGTCGAAGTTGCTCTTCGCCACCCCGGACGGGATCTTCAGCCCGGTGTCGTTGAAGCCGAACTTACCGACCGCGTCCACCATGCCGTCCAGGCCGACCTGGACCCCGAGGTGGGCCATCACGGTGTTGCAGGAGACCCGGATCGCCTCGGCCAGGGAGGCCTTGGCGCAGCCGCTCGCCTCGTTGGGGAGCGTGGTCGTGGTGCCCGGCAGGACGTAGGGGGAGGGGGTGTCGGTCTCGTCGTCCGGGTCGGTGACGACCTCGGCGTCCAGTGCGGCCGCCGCCGTCACGATCTTGAACGTGGAGCCGGGCGGATACGTCTGCCGGATGGCCCGGTTGAGCATCGGCCGGCTCCGTTCCGAGTTGAGCTGCCGCCAGGCGTCGGTGACGGACGAACCGGTACCGGACAGCCGCCCCGGGTCGTACGAGGGGGTCGAGACCAGCGCCAGGATCTTCCCGGTCGTCGGCTCGACGGCCGCGACGGCGCCCCGCCGGCCGCCGAGTCCCTCGTACGCGGCGCGCTGCATGGAGTCCTTGATCGTGGTGACGACGTCGCCGCCGGGCTGCCGGCTGCGGGTGATCTCGTTCCAGAAGGGGAGCGGGGCGAGCATCGGGTCGGTGCCGGAGAGGACCGCGTCCTCGGCGTTCTCCAGCAGGGTGGTGCCGTACGTCTGCGAGGCGTATCCGGTCACGGGGGCGTACAGCGGGCCGTAGCGGTAGGTGCGCTCGTACGCGAGCTGTTCGCCGGTGTCCTTCGAGCCGGTGACGGATCGGCCGTCGACCAGGATGTTGCCGCGGGGCTGGTCGTAACGGTCGATCGTGATGCGGCGGTTGGCGGGGTTGTCGTCGAGGGAGGAGGCCTCGAAGACCTGGACGCGGGCGGCGTTCAGCAGCAGCGCCACGAGCAGCAGCAGGCAGAAGGCGGCGGCGCGCCGGATGTAGCGGATCACGGCCGGGCCTCCCGCACGGTCGACGCGTACGGGATCACAGCTCGTCCTCCAGGATGGGCGCGATGACTCCGGTGTCCACCTGGTCGGGGTGGGGTCTGCGGGCCAGGTCGCTGACCCGGATCAGCAGCGCCACGATGATCCAGTTGGTGACCACGGACGAACCGCCCTGGGCGAGGAACGGCATCGCCATGCCCGTCAGCGGGATCAGCCCCATCACCCCGCCCGCGATCACGAACACCTGGAGCGCCAGGATCGAGGCGAGGCCGATCGAGAGCAGCCGCCCGAACGAGTCGCGCAGGGCGAGCCCGGCCCGGTAGCCGCGCGCCACCAGCAGCGCGTACAGCATGAAGACCGCCGTCAGCCCGGTCAGGCCGAGCTCCTCGCCCGCCGTCGCCAGGATGAAGTCGGACTTGGCGGCGAAGCCGATGAGGATGGAGTGCCCGAGCCCGAGCCCGGTGCCGAGCATCCCGCCGGCCGCGAAGGCGAACAGCGACTGGGCGAGCTGGCCGGGCCCCCGGCCCGCGTCGATGGAGGCGAACGGGTCGATCCAGTCCTGTACCCGGCTGTGCACGTGCGGTTCGAAGGAGCCGACGACGAACGCGCCGACGGCGGCGAGCAGCAGCCCGACGGCGATCCAGCCGGTGCGGCCGGTCGCCACGTACAGCATGATCACGAACAGGCCGAAGAAGAGCAGCGAGGTGCCCAGGTCGCGTTCCAGGACCAGCACTCCGACGCTGAACAGCCAGATCGCCACGATGGGGCCGAGCACCCGGCCGGTGGGGAGCTGGAGCTTCCAGATCTTGCGGCCGGTGTACGCGAGGGCGTTGCGGTTCGCCGCGAGGTAGGCGGCGAAGAACACGGCGAGCAGGATCTTGGCGAACTCGCCCGGCTGGAAGGAGAATCCGCCGACCCTGATCCAGATCTTGGCGCCGTTCACGGCGGGGAAGAAGATCGGCACGATCATCAGGGCGAGGGCGGCGGTGACCGAGAGGTACGCGTACCGCTGGAGCACCCGGTGGTCGCGCAGGAACACCACCACCGCGATGAAGAACGCGACGCCGAGCGTGGACCAGACCAACTGGGTGGGGGCCGCCTGGTCCTTCGGGGTCTCCAGGTCGAGCCGGTAGATCAGCACCAGGCCGAGGCCGTTGAGCAGGACGGCGATGGGCAGCACCAGTGGATCGGCGTACGGGGCGCGGAAGCGGACGGCGAGATGGGCGAGCAGCGCGAGCAGCCCGAGGCCGCCGCCGTACCCGGCGACATCGGGCGGGACCGCGTTGTTCCTGGCCAGACCGACGGCGGCGTAGCCGTAGACGGAGATGAGGACGGCCCCGATGAGGAGCGAGAGTTCCACACCGCGCCGCTTGGGCAGGCGCAGCTCGGGCGGGGGCGCGTCCGCTGTCGTTGCGGTCATGCCAGGCAACGTAGCAAGAGGTGGGGGTTATTTCCCTTATGTGTTAGTGCGGAGGTTCGTGGGGTTCCGGTGGGGGACCGTCAGGGCCGGTGGTCCGGCGGCGGATCCTCCTCGCGGCCTTCGTACTCCGGCAGCGTCAGCCGGGCCACCGCCCCGCCGTCCGGCGCGTTCTCGAAGACCAGCCTGGCGCCCATCACCCGCGCCTGCCCGGTGGCGATGGTCAGTCCGAGACCGTGCCCCCTGCTGCCGCCCTCGGTACGGAAGCGCTGCGGACCTCCCGCGGTCAGGTACTCGGGGAAGCCGTCGCCGTGATCGCGTACGGTCACCACCGGCCCGTCGACCGTCAGGACGACCGGCGGGCGGCCGTGCCGGTGCGCGTTGCTGATCAGGTTGCCGAGCACCCGCTCCAGCCGCCGCTTGTCCGTCTCGACGCGGACCCTCAGCCCCGCCCGCACCACCGCCACCGGGTCCAGCCGGCGCACGTCGCCGCCCGGAACCGTGATGCCGGGGATGTGCGCGGTCTCGCCCTCGCCGTAGTCGTACGGAGCGGCGGAGGCGGGCGGCAGCTCCGGCCAGAGGCGGGCCGGACCGATGGCGGCCGGGGCCGGTCCGGTGCTCTTCAGCCCGCCACCGGTGCCGCATCCGGCCAGCAGGGCGGCGCCGGCCA
This sequence comes from Streptomyces sp. NPDC091387, assembly GCF_044756945.1. Classification (NCBI taxonomy): domain Bacteria; kingdom Bacillati; phylum Actinomycetota; class Actinomycetes; order Kitasatosporales; family Streptomycetaceae; genus Streptomyces; species Streptomyces sp. NPDC091387. The sequence continues at coordinate 406,269 of NZ_JBIVTZ010000002.1, forward strand.
GCAGGGCCGCCGCGCGCGGCACCCCCCGGTGCTGCGGACGCATGGCTTTCTCCGTTCCCGAGGTCCGTCGAGCCGGCGGGCGCGGGCTCACGCACGGCCCCGGCTGCGTAGACCTTATTCGGAAGGAAGTCTCCTATGCGTATTTAGTGCTGATACGGGTTCTGGCCCTGGCCCTGTCCCTGCGCACCCGGGGCGAAGCCCTGCTGCTGCGCCTGCCCGAACGGGTTGCCGTCCTGCGACGCCAGGTGCTGGGCCAGCAGCTGCTCGGCCTGCTCCTTGGGTATCTTCTGCTCACCACCGCAGAACGTGCACTGGGTGGCGTACTTCGTCGAGAAGGGGAACAGCGGCACGAAGAACAGCGTGAACTTCGTGACCCGCTTGCGCAGGGTGTGCGCGGACGGATTCCCGCACCAGCCGCAGACCATCGTCATGACGGCCAGTTGGTAGAGATAGCCTCGCGTACCGAAAATGATCATGTTGTGGGTCCCTTCCCCGAATTACCCATGAGCGCCCGGCGGCAGAGCGCCAGCAGCTTCTCGTCCTCGTATGTGTCATGGCTGCCGTAGCCGCCGTCCATCGCGTTGTGGCGGCGTACGGAGGCGAGCTCGGCGCGCAGCACGTGCACCGCGTCCGACCCCGCGCCGGCGGCCCCCATCCGCGCCAGGCATCCGGCCACCCGGACCCTGACGTGGCGGTTCTGCTCCCAGGCCGCCAGGAGTACCGGAACGGACTCCCTGGCCCGCCCGGAAACCTCCCACAGAGCGATCGCCGCGTCCACCCGCAGCCACAGCTCCTCGTGCCCCAGCAGCGCCCGCAGCCGCGGCGCGGTCACCTCTGCCCGCGCACCGAGCCGCCCCAGCGCGCTCGCCGCCGACCGCCGCTCGTGCGCGTGCTCCGCCTGAAGCCCCTCGATCAGCACCGGCAGCACGGCGTCGGCGTCCCCGCCGACCGCCCAGAGCGCCTCGGCGGCCTCCGTGGCCGCCGCGGTGCCGGGACGCCGGATCAGCGCCCGCAGCTCCGGCACGGCACAGCGCGCCGCGGGCCCGAACGAGCCGAGCGCCCGCAGCGCCGCCGTGCGCAGCCACTCACCGCGGTACTCCGGAGCCCCGCGCAGCACCCGCAGCACCTCCGGCGCGGCCTCGCCCGCCCGCAGCGCGGTCAGCCCGGCCAGCAGCGGGCTCGCCCGGTCGTACGCGCCCTCGTCGAGGCCCACCTCGCCGAGCCTGCGCCGCAGCGCACCGGCCAGCGGACGGGCCGCCGACCCCAGATAGCCGATGGCGAACCCCACGTCGTGCGGCACCTCGGGCCGCTCCAGCGCCGCGGCCAGCGCGGGCACGGCGCGGGCGTCGCCCAGCCGGGACAGCGCCTTCACCGCGCTGCCGAGCCCCGGCGGCCCGCTCGCCCACTCCTTCACCCAGGCCCCGGGCTCCGCCGCGACCCGGGCCGCCAGCGCGTCCGCGGCCGGTGCGGCCAGGCCGAACAGCTCCTCCAGGACGTGCGAGGCGGCCTCGGCCAGCCTCGGCTCCGCCGCGCCGAGCTGCTCGCCGACCAGCCGCACCAGCTCCCCGTAGGAACCGCGCCAGGCCCGGATCAGCCCGCTGCTCATCCGGACCGCGTCGATGCGCTGCCAGCGGTCGGGGCTGCACAGCTGATCGGTCAGCAGCGCCGTCCGCTCGGCGACCCGGTCATCGAGACCGACGTGCAGGGTCCGCAGCAGATCGGCCGTCCAGGGCGCCGCGCGACCCGCGCTCTCCTCGGCCGACAGCGCCCGCAACTGCCCCACCAGGGTCGCCGGCGCGGCCCGCTCCTCGACCCCGGCCGGCTCCGGCTCGCTGTGCGCCTCGGCCGCCCGCGGCGGCCCCGGCTCCGCGGCCGCGGCCACCGGCGAGGAGCGCAGCTGCCGCAGCAGCCCCGCCACCACCCGCACCACGTCGCCGGGCAGCGCCTGCGGTGCGCACCGCGCCAGCTGGGCCAGCGCCGCCAGCCGCAGCCCCGGCGGATACGCCTCCGCGGCCAGCCGGCTCAGCCAGTCCGCGATCTGGTCGGTCAGCTGACGGTGGCGCAGCGCCACCCGCCCCGCCGCCTCGACCAGCGCGAGCCGCACCTCCTCGTCCGGCTCCACCGCCAGCCGGTCCCGCAGCAGCGTCAGGACCCGCGCGGGGTGGCCGTGCAGGGTGGCCAGCGCCAGCGGGGCGGAGACCCGCACTCCCGGGTCGTCGTCTGCCATCAGCGCGAAGAACACCCCGGCGCCCGCCGTGACGGCCGCCGCCGCCATCGCGTAGTTCGCCGCGCCCTCGATCTCGTCCTCGTCTATCTCGTCCTCGTCGTCCTCGTCGAGGTCGATGCCGCCGATGCTGGTGAGCAGCTCGACGATGCCGCCGCGGTCCGGGACCGCCGGATCCACGACGAGCTCGAAGAGGAAGGGAATGCAGGCGAGGGTGCACGCGTAGACGTCCCCCTGGTGGTGCACGGCCCCGTACATCCCGTCCAGCGCTCCCTCGCGCTCCGCCGGATCGGCGGAAGCGAGGCCCTGGAGCAGGCCGGGCACATCATCGGCAGGCCCGTAGGCATGCTCCATCGAGGCCCAGTCGACCTCGTCGATCCCCGCGAACACGTCATCGCCTCCCCACGCGTCACCACGAAGCAGTGTCTGCGCAGAGTGTGCACCACCGCTCCGACAATCCACCCGCCACATGCGGCCTTTTGCCTTTGGGCATGACAACAAAGGCGGCGGTGCGGTATGCCCCGGGCAGGACGGCCCGGGTGCTACGCCGTGTCCGGAATCGGCCGTCCCCGGCCCGGCTCGTTGAGCGGTCCGAGCAGATCCCCGTACCGCCCCAGCCGGGCCGCCATGTCACCGGCGAGGAAGACCAGCTCCCCGGGGCTGCGGCACTCCTCGATCTCCGCCCAGGTGACCGGCGCGGAGACGGTGGGTTCGGACCTCGCGCGCAGGGTGTAGGGAGTGGCGGTCGTCTTCGCCGCGGCGTTCTGGCTGAAATCGACCAGCACCTTCCCGGGCCGCAGCGCCCGCTTCATCCGGTGCACGACCAGATCCGGAAGCTCCAGCTCCGCCTGAACGGCCAGCCCCTTCGCGTACGCCGACACCCGGGCGGACGCCGTGGGCTCCAGCGGGACGAGCAGGTGCAGCCCCTTGGACCCGGAGGTCTTCCCGAACGCCTCCAGACCGTCCGCGGCCAGCCGCTCCCGCAGCCAGCGGGCGACCTCGCAGCACTCCACGACGCTCGCGGGCTCCCCGGGGTCCAGGTCGAACACCAGCCGGTCGGCCACTCCCGGCGTTCCGGCCCGCCACTGCGGGGTGTGGAACTCCACCACCAGGTTGGCCGCCCACATCAGCGAGGCGAGATCCGCCACGACGATCTGCCGGGCCCCCTCGTTCTCGTGGTGCGGCACCGGGGCGGTCCGTACCCAGGACGGCGTACCGGGGGGCGGATTCTTGGCGAAGAAGCGCTGCCCGTCCGGACCGTCCGGATAGCGCAGGAACGACACGGGCCGCTCCCGCAGGTGCGCCAGCAGCGCGTCGGCGGCCGTGGCCGCGTAGTAGTGCAGCACCTCGCCCTTGGTGGTGCCGGTGGCCGGATACAGCACCTTGTCCAGATTGCTGAGCGTCAGCCGCCGCCCCTCCACCTCTGTGATCGGCGTCATACGATAAGAATCACACGTAAAACGGATCTCTACTGATCGTTACTGATCTATACGGATGTTTCGGATGTAAGGGGTGACCGGTGAGGTCCATATGGAACGGCGCCATTTCCTTCGGGCTGGTCAGCATCCCGGTCAAGCTGGTCAACGCCACCGAGAACCACTCGGTCTCCTTCCGGCAGATCCACCTCACCGACGGCGGCCGGGTCCGCTACCGCAAGGTGTGCGAGCTGGACGGGGAGGAGGTGCCCGCGGCCGAGATCGGCAAGGCCTACGAGGACGCCGACGGCTCGATGATCCCGATCACCGACGAGGACCTCGGCTCGCTGCCGCTGCCGACGGCCAAGACGATCGAGATCGTCGCCTTCGTGCCGGCCGATTCGATTGACCCGCTCCAGATGGACGCGGCCTACTACCTCTCCGCCAACGGGGTCCCGGCCGCCAAGCCGTACACCCTGCTGCGCGAGGCGCTGAAGCGGAGCCGGAAGGTCGCCGTCGCGAAGTACGCGCTGCGCGGGCGCGAGCGCCTCGGGATGCTGCGGGTCGTCGATGACGTGATCGCGATGCACGGCCTGCTCTGGCCGGACGAGATCCGCGCCCCCGAAGGGGTCGCACCGGATGCCGGCGTGAAGGTGCGCGACGCCGAACTGGACCTGGCCGACGCCCTGATGGCCACCCTCGGTGAGGTCGACATGGACGCGCTGCGCGACGACTACCGGGAGGCGGTCGAGGAGCTCGTCGCCGCCAAGATCTCCGGTGAGGTGCCGCGGCGGGCGGAGCCGGAGGACTCCGGCGCCAAGGTGCTCGACCTGGTCGCGGCCCTGGAGAGCAGCGTCCGCGCCGCGAAGGAGGCCCGCGCCGGCGGGGCGGAGGGGGACGGCGGGGACGCGCCGGTCGCGAAGGTCACCTCGATGGCCGACCACAAGGGCGGCCGGTCCGGCTCCTCGGCCTCCGGCGCGAAGAAGTCCACGGCGGGGCCGGGGAGGACCACGGCCAAGAAGACTTCAGCGAGCAGGTCCACGGCCAAGAAGTCCGCAGCGAAGAAGTCCGCAGCGAAGAAGTCCGCAGCGAAGAAGACCACGGCGAAGAGGTCCGCGGCCAAGAAGACCACGGCGAGGAAGCGGAGCGGCACGAAGAGCACCCCGCGCAAACGCACCTCCGCCTGAGCACCGCTCCCGCCCCTGCCCCCGTCCCCGGGCCCGGCGGAACGGCCGACCGGCCGCCCCGGGGCTCGCGCCCCGGGGCGGCCGGTCGGTCCGCTCCCGCGTACTGCCGCGTCACCGGTCCGAGGATCAGTGCCTGCGGTAGGAGCTCACGTATCCGGGGGCCGGGGTGCCGACACCCGTCACGTCGTCGTAGCCCCGCACCGCCGACAGCGAGGCGTCCTTGCCCAGGCTCCGCACCGAGGTCCGCAGACCGTCCGCCGCGTCGTACCCGTTGGCGAAGTCCACCCGGGCGACGGCCAGGTCATGGCCCTTGCCCAGCGGGTGGTCCGTCACGTCGTGGTACACCTTCGACTGGTAGCGGGCGTAGATCGCCGGGTTGGCGAAACCGATGGGCCGGCCGTGCTGCGCCTGCTGCGCCAGGGCCTGGACACCGGCGATGACCGGCGCCGCCAGCGACGTGCCGCCGATGCGGTACTCGTCGTAGCCCAGCGATCCGTCGGGCATCGTCTGGGTCTGGCCGACCAGGAAGCCGGTGTTCGGGTCCGCCACGGCCGCGAGGTCGGGGGCCGTGCGCATCCGGGTCTTCCCGTTCGCCTTCGCCAGCGAGTCCGGCACGATGCCGCGCTGGTAGAACGGCTGCTTCACGGTCGAGCTGGTGCCGCCGCCCGCGCCCGAGGTGTACGCGCCGGGGAAGCCGGTCCAGCTCTTGCCGTCCGCCGCCAGGGGAGCGTTCGTGGTCCCCCAGCCGGTCTCCCACTTGTAGGTGTCGTGCTTGCCGACGGCCAGCGACGTACCGCCGACCGAGGTCACCCAGGCGGAGTTCGACGGGACGTCGATCTGCTTGGTGCCGGTGGACGCGACGTTGTCGCCGTCGTCACCGGAGGAGAAGTAGAAGCCGATGCCCTCGATCGCGCCCATCTTGAACACCTGGTCGTAGGCGAGCGCCAGATCAGGGGTCTGGTTCGCCTCGACGTCGCCCCACGAGTTGGAGACGATGTCCGCGAGCCGGTGGTCGACGACCTTGTTCAGTGAGTCCAGCAGGTCGTCGTCGTAGCAGGACGCGCCGCCCACGTACACGATGTCCGCGGCGGGCGCGACGGCGTGCACGGCCTCGACGTCGAGGGTCTCCTCGCCGTACCAGCCGGAGGCCCCGCACTCCTCGGTCTTCGTGTAGTCGTCCGGCAGCACCTGGCTGAGCTGCCCGCGCCTGTACCGTGCGTCGCCGTTGCGCTTGGCGTACTCGGCGGCGTCCTGGGCGATGGTGGGGGAGGCGTACGCGTCGGTGATGGCGACGGTCACGCCCTTGCCGGTGTAGTCCCCGGCCCCGTACGCGGCGCGCAGCTGCTTGCCGGTGTAGCCCTTGACCGCGTACGGCACCTTGGAGCCGTAGGCGCTCGGCAGGGTGGAGGCGGTCTTCGAGCCGAAGTACGAGGAGGTCGGGCCGGAGTTGCGGAACACCGCGTCCGGCGGCGGCAGCACCTCGTCGTGGCTGGACTTGTGCGGGGCGTTGTCCAGGCCGGAGACGGCGAGCACGTCGCCGCTCAGCGCGGCCGGCACCGATGCGGTGGAGGCCGGGGCGCGGTAGGTGTGGCTGCCCTTGCGGTAGTCGCGCAGCTGGGTGCTGAACGCCTTCTCGGTCCTGGCCACTTCACCGGTCGCCGACACGTAGTGCTGGTTGGCGCCGGTGACGGTCAGCCCGGCGGACTTCAGCCACTGGCTGACCCGGTCGATCTGCTGCTGGGTGGCCCCGAACCGCGCCTGCGCCTGCGCGGCGCTCAGGTACTTCCCGTACGACGGCGACCGCGGGTCGGAGACGGCGGCCGCGTAGGCGGCCAGCCCCTTCGCGTCCCGTCCGGTGAGGTGGACCCGGACGGCGACCTTTCCGCTGTCGGACGTGGCCCCCCGGTCGGCCGTGGCGGTGGCCCAGGCCGGCTTGGTGCCCTGGAGCGCGCCCCGGCCGACTGGTGCGGAGTCGGCGCTTGCGTTGGGTATCCCGAGGGCGAGCGCACCGGCGAGCAGTGGCAGTGTCACTGCCATGCTCAGTCCGGCGCGTCGTCCGGCGCGGCTGATTCTCAAAGTAACCCCCTGCGATGTGGGTCTCGCGTGCGGAGCATGTGCCGAATGATGTGCACATGTAATCCGCCACTCTGGCGAGGAACACCTCATGTATGGGGCATGCGTTTCCCAAGAATCGGCCAAGTGGACGCGCGTAGAGGTCGGTTCGCACCGAATCGCCGGGGATCGGAAGTCCCGCCCGAAGGCTCCCGGTAGATCCGGGAAGCTCCGGACGGGCAGCTGGACGGCTGGACGGCTGGACGGCTGGTCGGAAGCTCCGAGTGACCGGACGGCTGGACCGGCTGACGGTCTGCCGGACTCCTGGGCTGTCAGAGGCCGGCGCGGAGCCCGAAATCCTCGTGCTCCGCTCCCGCTTTCCCTCGCCTCGCCCGAACCATTCCCTTTCCGTTCCCGGTCGTGGGCGGCGAGTGAAATGAAATCGGCTCCGTGGAGAACCGTGAATCCTTTCCCGAGGATTTCCGGCCGCCAGGGAAATCCCTGATTCACGGTCAGAAGGATCGGACGGAATCGGACGGAATCACTCGTTCAGGCGGAAGGCGTTTTACGGGCGAGGAATACGGCAGCCAACAGGGCGGCCGCGAACGATACGCCGGCCACCACCCACAGGCCGGTGTGAATACCGGCGGTGAATCCCGAGGCGATGGCATCGGTCACCCCGGGCGGCGAGGGACGGCCGCTGCCGCTGCTGCCGCTGCGGGCCACGTCCACCACGGCCGTGGCGATCTGCGGCGGGACGTGGTTGTCCGCCAGCGTCCGCGGCAGCGCCCCGACGAAGCGGACGGCCAGCACGGCACCCAGCACCGCCGTCGCCAGCACCGAACCGACCTGCCGGAACGCGGTGACGGCGTTCGACGCGGAACCCATCTGGGCGGGCTGGACCACCGCGAACGCGGCCGCGGTCGACGGGGCGACCACGAACCCGCTGCCCAGGCCCACCAGCGCCAGGCCCACGGCCGTGACCAGGTACGAGCTGTCCGGCTCCTGACGGATCAGCAGCACCGCCGCGACCGACGCGATCAGCGAACCGGCGGCCAGCAGCCGGCCGGGACCGATCTTCCCGGAGACCTTCTGGGCCACCAGCGTCGACAGCACGAAGAAGACCATGGCGGGCAGCAGCCGGACCCCCGTGCTCAGCGCGGAGACGTTCTGGACGCGCTGGAGGAAGAGCACCTCCAGGAAGACCACGCCGACGAACGTGAACAGCGCGGAAGCCGCCACCAGCAGCGTCGCCGACACCCGGATCGAGCCCATCATCCGTACGTCCAGCATCGGCACGGCCACCTGCCGCTCCACCCGTACCAGGGCGAACAGCGAGACGGCGGCGACCACCAGCGAGGTCAGCACGACCGGGTCGTCGTAGCCGGCCCGGCCGCCCGTCGCGATCCCGTACACCAGGGTCCCGAGACCCAGCACCGAGAGGAACTGGCCACGCAGGTCGAGCGGCCTGTCCGGCACCTTGGACTCGGAGACCGCGTACAGCGTCACCGCCACCGTGACCACGGCGACCGGGGTGTTGACCAGGTAGACCGCCTGCCAGGCGAAGGCGTCCAGCAACGCCCCGCCCAGCAGCGGGCCGACGGCCAGACCGATGCCGGAGACCGACACCCACACCGTGATGTACCGCAGCATGCGCGGCAGATCGACGAAGAACGTGGTGGTGATGATGGCCAGTGAGGTCGGCAGTACCAGCGCGCCGCCGATCCCGCTGACGGCCCGGCCCACGAGCACCTGGGGGAAGGTGCCCGCCGTCGCCACGACCAGCGAGCCGACCGCGAGTGTGACCACGCCGATGACGAACACCCGACGCCGTCCGTACCGTTCGCCCAGGGCCCCGCCCGACAGCACGCACGCCGCCACGACCAGGGTGTACGTGCTGGACACCCAGCTCAGGTCCGCCGGGGCGATGTTCATGTCGACCTGAAGGGCGCGCAGCGTCGAGATCGCCGACGTCACCTCGATGAACGACATGAACAGACCGAGGCACGCGGCGGTCAGGATCAGCTTGCCGTGCGGGATGACCGGCTTCGCGGGCGCGGCGGCGGCGGCCGTCGTCTCCGTTTCCGCGCTCATCACTTGCCCCGCTTCTCGGCGATGCGCAGCGCGGCGTCGTCCCACGACAGCGGGAGCTCGCTCCGGGCGGCACCGTAGAAGACGAACGTCGAGCGGTCCATCGTCGGCCGCAGCTTCGCGACCACCTTCGCGTGCGGGTCGCTGCGGGAGAAGGTCTCCAGCGACTCCTGGTCCTGCCACGCGGACAGGGTCCAGAACGTCTTCTTGAACGGTTCGGCGCGCAGCGACGCGCCGATGGTGCCGGGCGCGGAACGGACCTGCTTCCACACCACCAGCGACAGCAGGAAGAACCGCGGCACGCTGAGCAGCGACTTGACCTCGAACTTCGACGCCATGACCACGGCCTCGCCGGAGTCGGGGGACTCGGTGGCAGCGGCCCCGGGCATCCAGGGAATGGTGGGCATGGGGGAAATCTCCTCTTCGGCATGGGGCGCGTGATCACAGCAGGGAATACCCGCTACCCACCAGAGACACGCGCGACGGCGATCCGGACATGTGGTGGTGCACAACCGCTCCGGAGTGGCGGGGTTGGCCTGTTCGTGCCCCTGGTGTCCGGTACCGGTTGATCCGGACACCGCCTTTGCGGGTCATCGATGAATTCGATGGAACGCGCATGTTCGGCGATGCGGTGTTTGACCCTCCGGCGTGGCTCGAATTACTTTCCTTGCACGTCGCAGCCCGCCGGCTCGATCGGAGCGGTGAACCAACGACCGAATGCCTGAAGAGGGTTCGCCCTCAGCGCTCCAGCGGCCGTCGCACCACAGCGACTCCTTCCCTTTCCGGAGAACTGCCCGAACCCGAGGGGCCACCCTTCATGACAACTCGTGTCGCCGTGATCGGAGCCGGTATATCCGGCCTTTCCGCCGCCTACCATCTGCCGGACGATGTCGATGTCACCGTGTACGAGAAGGAGAACCGGCCCGGTGGGCACGCCCTGACCGTGGAGGTCGAGGAGGACGGCGCCACCATCGGGATCGACACCGCCTTCGTGGTCTTCAACTCCCGTACGTACCCCCAGCTGACCTCCTTCTTCCAGGAGGTGGGGGCCACCGCGCTGGACCACACCGGCGGCTTCGACTTCTTCGACCTCGACCGGGGACTCGACTACGGCACCGCCGAGTTCGAGCTCGCAGAGGAGGAGATCGCCCGGCGCTACCCGGCCGATTTCATGCCCCTGTGGCGGGACGCGGAACGCTTCCACAAGGAGGCGCCCCGCGACTTCCTGCGCAAGCGCACCGACATGGCACTCGGCGAGTACCTGGACCGGGGCGGCTACTCCGACGCCTTCAAGTACGGATACGTCGTGCTCCTCGCCACCGCCGTCTGGTCGGTGCCCGCCGAACTGATCTGGGAAATGCCGGCCACCACCGTCATCGCCTTCTTCATGTCGCACGACCCCGGCGGCCTCGGCGGCCGCTCCGTCGCCTGGAAGACCGTCTCCGGCGGCAGCATCGAGTACGTGCGCCGCGTCGTCGGAGCCCTCAACGGCACGGTGCGCACCTCCAGCCCCGTCACCCGCATCCGCGAGGAGGACGGCGAGAACGCCGGAGTCGTCGTCACCACGGCCGACGGCGAGGAGCGCTACGACTACGCGGTCGTCGCCTCGCACGCCGACCAGACACTGGCCCTCCTGGACAGCCCCACCCCGCTCCAGGCCGACATCCTGGGCAAGGTCCGCTACAGCTCCACCAAGGCGGTACTGCACACCGACCCCTCCAGCATGCCGCCGGACCGCTCCCGCTGGCAGAGCTGGAACTACGGGCTCAAGACCGTCGACGGCACCCCGCGCACCTGGGTCGCGTACTACATGAACTCCCTCCAGGGCTTCACCGCCCGGAAGGACTACTTCGTGACCCTCGACTCACCGATCGTCCCGCGCGAGGAGACGGTCATCCGCGAGCTCCCCTTCACCCACCCGATCATCGACCTCGACGTGCGCTCCATGCAGCGCACCATCTACGCGGTCAACGACACGGGGCGGGTCAAGCTCGCCGGATCGTACTTCCACTCCCCGAAGATCGGCCACGACCTGATCGGCTCGCACGAAGCCGGATACGTCTCGGGGCTCAAGGCCGCCGAGTCCATTGCCCGCGACATCAAGAAGTGAGGGAACTCCCATGCAGCGTGTCACCGCTCTGGAAGCACAGGCCTGGCTGGTCGAGAAGCTCGCCGTCCGGCTCGGTGTGGAGAAGGACCTGGTCGACGTCGAGCGCTACTTCGACGAATTCGACCTCGACTCCACCGAGGCACTGATTCTCGCCGGCGAACTGGAGAAGTGGCTCGGCTTCGAACTGGAGGCGACGGCGCTCTGGTACCACCCGACCATCGCCGCCCTGTCCGAGCACATAGCCGAGGAGAACGCCCGCCATGCCGAAGCGGCCTGACCCCTCCGCCGGCCGCCCGGTACTGACCCCGCTGACCTCCCCGGACACCGGGGCGGCCCGCCGGCTCTACGCCGTCCACCCGGGGGCGCTGGCGCCCGCCGCCTGGCAGCCGTTCGCCGAGCGGCTGCCGGCGGACACCGCACTGTCCCTGCTCGACCTGGGCAACATCCCGGCCTTCTTCACGGCGGCCTTCGACCCCCGGGCCGAACCCGCCACCGTGCCCGAACTGGCCGGCCGCTGCCTCGCCGAGATCGACGCGTCGGCACCCGGCGACACGCCGTTCTCGCTGGTCGGCTGGTCCTTCGGCGGCGTGGTGGCCTTCGAGATCGCCGCCCGGCTCGAAGCCGAGGGCCGCGCCGGGCAGCTGGACGAGCTCGTCCTGCTCGACAGCATCGCACCGGTCCCCGCCTTCAAACGCACCGACGAGGTGCTGGAACCCCGGATGCTGCTCGACTGGTTCGCGATGTACCTCGGCGCCAAACGGGACCGCCCGTTCACCGTGAGCGTGCCTCCGGTCGCGGCGGCCGAGGACGGACTGCCCGCCGTACTGGCGGCGGCCACCGCCCAGGGCCTGCTGCCCGCCGACACCGAACTCGCCGGACTGCGGAAGCTGTACACCGCCTACCACGGTGGTCTGACCCGCAACAACCGCTGCACCGCCCCGTACGAACCGGCCGCGCTGGACCGGTCGATCACCCTCGTCAAGCCCGAACGGTCGCTGCTCCCTGACAGCGGCGACCTCGGCTGGAGCCAGCTCAGCAACCGCCCCGTACGACGGCTGGCGGTCGCGGGCGATCACTACACGATGCTCCAGGACCCGCGTACCGCAGCCGCGCTGTCCGGACGGCCGGCCGATTCCGCCGTCGCCTGACCGACCACCGCACCAGCGCTGCCCCGCCACCCGGCGCATCTGACCGAGAGGACCGTCGTGCACTACTCACGTCTGGCCGAAACCCCCATCGCCATCGTCGGGCTGGCCGGCCTGTTCCCCAAGTCCCGTAACGTGCGCGAGTTCTGGCGCAACATCGTGGACGGGAACGACTGCATCGAGGACGTTCCGTCCAGCCACTGGAACACCGACGACTACTACGACCCTGACCCCACCGCCGAGGACAAGACCTACGCCCGCCGCGGTGGCTTCCTCCCGGAGACCCCGTTCAACCCCATGGAGTTCGGCCTGCCGCCGAACACCCTGGAGGTCACGGACATCCTCCAGCTGCTCTCCCTGACCGTCGCCCGCGATGTGCTGCGCGACGCCGGGACCGAGGGCTCGGGCTGGTACGACCCCTCGCGCACCGGTGTCATCCTCGGCGTGACCGGGGCCAACTCCCTCACGCAGCCGCTCTCCGCGCGCCTCCAGACCCCGGTGATCAAGGAGGTCGTGCGCAGCGTCGGACTGAGCGAGGCCGACGCGGACGAGATCGCGCGCCGCTTCAAGAAGGCGTACATCCCCTGGGAGGAGAACTCCTTCCCCGGGATGCTCGGCAACGTCGTCGCCGGACGCATCGCCAACCGCTTCGACCTCGGCGGCACCAACTGCACCGTCGACGCCGCGTGCGCCAGCTCCCTCGCCGCGACCAAGCTCGCCGTCAGCGAGCTCATCGAGGGCCGCGCCGACCTCATGCTCACCGGCGGCTGCGACGCCGAGAACACCATCCTCATGTACATGTGCTTCAGCAAGACCCCGGCGTTCTCGAAGAGCCAGGTCATCCGGCCCTTCGACGCCTCGGCGGACGGCACCCTGATCGGCGAGGGCATCGGCATGCTCGCCCTCAAGCGGCTCGCCGACGCGGAGCGCGACGGCGACCGCATCTACTCCGTACTGCGGGGCATCGGAACCTCCAGCGACGGCCGCTTCAAGAGCATCTACGCCCCCCGCGCCGAAGGACAGCAGCTCGCGCTGCGCCGCGCGTACGAGGACGCGGCCCTGCCCGTCGGCGCCATCGAGCTGTTCGAGGCCCACGGCACCGGCACCGCGGTCGGCGACCACACCGAGCTGTCCGCGCTCGGCTCCTTCGTCACCGGTGACCAGGCGGAGGACGCCCCCGCGGACCTGGGCTACGCGGCCGTCGGCAGCGTGAAGTCGCAGATCGGCCACACCAAGGCCGCCGCCGGCGCGGCCGGCCTGATCAAGCTGTCCCTCGCCCTGCACCAGAAGGTCCTGCCGCCCACCATCAACGTCGACAAGCCCAGCGAGGCCGTCGACCCGGCGAGCACCCCCTTCTACGTGAGCTCCGAGGCCCGCCCCTGGGTCCTCGACCCGGCCCGCGACCGGCGCCGCGCCGCCGTCTCCTCGTTCGGCTTCGGCGGCACCAACTTCCACATGGTGCTGGAGGAGCACGACGTCGCGGAGGCGCCCAAGGTGCTCGGCCCGACCGCCCGCACCGGCATCTGGCACGCCGCCGATCCCGAGGCCCTCGCCCGCTCCCTGGAGCGCGGCACCGCGGCCGACCCGGTCGGCTGGGTCCCGGCGGGCGACGCGCGCGTCGGCATCGTGGCCCGCGACGACGAGGAGTTCGAGGAACTGCGCACCGTCGCCGTGGGGCTGCTGCGCGCCAAGCCGGACGCCACATCCTGGCAGCACCCCAAGGGCATCACCTACCGCCGCGCCGCCCTGCCCCAGGGCGCGAAGACGGCCGCCGTCTTCGCCGGCCAGGGCAGCCAGTACGTCGGCATGGGCCGCCGCGCCGCCCTGACCCTCCCCTCGGTGCTCGCGGCCTATGACAAGGCCAACCAGCTCACCGGCGGCGCCGAGACCCTCGGCAGGACCGTCTTCCCGCCGCCCGCGTTCACCGACGAGGTGCGCAAGGAGCAGGAGGAGCGGCTGCGCCGCACGGAGTTCGCGCAGCCCGCGATCGGCGCGCTGTCGGCGGGCCAGTTCGCGTGGTTCAAGAAGCTCGGCTTCACCCCCGACGGCACGATCGGCCACTCCTTCGGTGAACTCACCGCCCTCTGGGCGGCGGGCGCGCTGGACGACGACCGGTTCGCCGAGCTCGCCCGCGCCCGCGGCCTCGCCATGGCCCCGCCCGCCGGCGCGACCGGCTTCGACCCGGGCGCGATGGCCGCGGTCCGTGCCGAACAGTCCGCCGTCCAGGCGCTCGTCGCCGGGTACCGCGACGTGAGCGTCTGCAACATCAACGCCCCCGGCCAGATCGTCGTCGGCGGCCCCACCGCCGAGATCGACCGCCTGGTGGCGGACGCCTCGGGCCGCGGTGTCCACGCCAAGCGCCTCCCGGTCTCCGCCGCGTTCCACACGCGCTTCGTCGCCCACGCCGCGGACGCCTTCCGCGAGGCCGTCGAGCGCGTCGGACTCGGAACCCCGGCCGTCCCCGTGTACGCCAACACCGCGGGCGCGACATACGGCACCGACCAGGCCGCCAACGGCCGCACCCTCGTCGACCAGCTCCTCCAGCCCGTCGACTTCGCCGCCCGCATCGAGCAGATGTACGCCGACGGGTACCGCGTCTTCGTCGAGTTCGGGCCCAAGCGGGTGCTGTCGGACCTCATCGGCCGCATCCTGGAGGGCCGGGACGACGTCGTGTCGCTCGCGGTCGACGGCGGCCCCGCCAAGGACAGCGAGGTGGCCCTCAAGCGGGCGGTCGTCGAGCTCGCCGTGCTCGGCCTGCCGGTCACGGGCATCGACGACCACACGGAGCCGGAGCTGGTCGTGCCGGTCCGCAAGGGCCTGACGATTCCGCTGCGCGGCATCAACTATGTGACGGACGCGCGCCGTTCGGCGTACGAGGAAGCCCTGGCGGAGCCCACGGTGACACAGCCGGCCGCGGCTCCGGTCCCGGTCCCGGTCCCGGCAGCGGCTCCGGCCGCCGTCGCCCCCGCCGATGCCGAGCTGAGCGATGTCGTGCGGGAGGGGCTCGGCCTTCAGGCGGAGATCCTCGACGCGCACGTCACGACGATCCAGCAGGCGGTCCAGTCCCTGGAGGACTCGGTCCGCTCCGGCGCCCACCCCGACACCGACGCCGCCCTGCGCCTGATCCAGGAGCACGGCACGTCCATCGCCTCAAGCCATGAGCGCGCCACCCGGCTGCTGATCGACGCCCTGCGAGGCACGGAGGAGACCCCGGCGGAGGCTGTCCCGGCTCCGGTGGCGGTGGCTCCGGCGGCTCCGGTCGCGCCGGTGGTTCCGGTCGCTCCCGTGGCTCCAGTTGCTCCGGTGGAGGTTGCTCCGGTTGTGGTCGAGGAGCCTGTCGCTCCTGCTGCTGCTGTTGACGGTGCGGTGTTGGAAGCTCTGCTGGGTGTGGTGGCGGAGAAGACGGGTTATCCGGCGGAGATGCTGGAGCCGGGTATGGATCTTGAGGCGGATCTGGGGATCGATTCGATCAAGCGGGTTCAGATCCTGGGTGCGTTGCAGGAGCGGTTCCCGGTGTCGGGTGATGTCGATCCGGAGCGGTTGGGTGAGCTGCGTACGCTCGATGACGTGGCGGGCTTCCTGAGCTCGGCGTCTGCACCGGCTGCTGCCGCTTCTGCCCCTGCTCCG
>NZ_JBIVTZ010000002.1:422215-611581 GCF_044756945.1 Streptomyces sp. NPDC091387
GGTGCGGTGCTGGAAGCTCTGCTGGGTGTGGTGGCGGAGAAGACGGGTTATCCGGCGGAGATGCTGGAGCCGGGTATGGATCTTGAGGCGGATCTCGGGATCGATTCGATCAAGCGGGTCCAGATCCTCGGTGCGTTGCAGGAGCGGTTCCCCGTCTCGGGTGATGTCGATCCGGAACGCCTCGGTGAGCTGCGCACCCTCGACGACGTCGCCGGCTTCCTGAGCGCTGCCGCCGCTCCCGCTCCCGCCGCCGCGAGCGCCCCCGCCCCCGCCGCTTCCCAGGTGCCCCTGGTGGTCGATTACCCGAGTGCTCCGGGGGTCGGGCGGACCTTCGCCTCGGTGCAGGAACTGCCCGCGCCCTACCGGGTCGTGGAGGCCTACGCGGACCACCGGACCGCGCTCGTCGTGGACGACGGGTCCGCGCTGGCCGGTCCGGTGATCGGCGCGCTGCGTGCCGACGGCTGGCGGGTCGAGGTCGTGGGGCTGCCCGGCGAGGTGGCGACCACGGAGGCCGCCGACTCGGTGCAGCAGCTGCGGACATGGGACGCGGCCGAGCTGGCCCGTGCCGTGACCGCCACGCGCATCGACCTCGTCGTGCAGCTGGTGGCCGCCACCGGACAGGAGTGGGCCGACGCGGCACAGCGGCTGGCGCACACCGTACTCGTGGCGAAGCAGACACAGCCCGCGCTGAAGGCGGCCGCCGCCGCCGGCAACAGAGCCGGCTTCGTGGCCCTGACCCAGCTCGACGGGGCCAACGGCTACCGGGGGAGCGCGTCCGGGTCGCCGCTGCTGGGCGGGGTCTCCGGACTGGTGAAGACGCTGGGGATCGAGGTCCCGGAACTCTTCACCCGTACCGTCGACTTCGCACCGGGTCTGGACGACCGGACGGTCGCCGACCGCTTCCTGGGCGAGATCGGCGACCTGGCCACGGACCTCGCGGACGTCGCCCACGACGCCCACGGGCGCCGCACGGTCGTCCCCTCGGCCGAGGCCCCCGCCGGGCACCTGGCCGTCGTGCCCGAGATCGATGCCGGTGACCTGCTCGTGGTCACCGGCGGAGCCCGCGGCATCACGGCGGACTGCCTCCAGGCGCTGGTCGACGCACGGCCGGCGGGGCTGCTGCTCCTGGGCCGCAGCGAGGTGACGCCGGAGCCCGGCTGGGCGGCCGGACTGGAAGGCGCCGGGCTGAAGGGCGCCATCGCCAAGCGGATCGCCGCCACCGGCGAGAAGCCCACCCCGCGCGGGGTCGAGGCGGTCTACCGGGAGGTGACCGGCAGCCGGGAGATCACCGAGAACCTCCGGCGGCTGCGGGCGAGCGGCGCCACCGTCGAGTACGTCGTCGTCGACATCACCGACGCCGCCGCCGTACGGGCCGCGCTGGCACCGTACGCGGGCCGGGTCACCGGAGTGGTGCACGGCGCCGGTGTGCTGGCCGACCGGCTGATCGTGGAGAAGACCGCGGAGGAGGTCCACCGCGTCCTGGGGACGAAGGTCCTCGGCCTCGGCCATGTGCTGGACGCGCTGCGCGGCACCGCGAACCTGCGGCACCTGGTGTTCTTCTCCTCCGTCGCCGGCTTCTTCGGCAACCGGGGCCAGTCGGACTACGCGGTCGCCAACGAGGCGCTCAACCGGCTCGCCGTCCGGCTGAAGCACGAACTGCCCTCGGCCCGGGTCACCTCGGTCAACTGGGGTGCCTGGGACGGCGGGATGGTCACCGACGACCTGCGCAGGATGTTCGCCTCGCGCGGTGTGGAGCTGGTCCCGGTACGGACCGGGGCCGGTATCTTCGCCGAGCAGTTCACCGCGGCGCGCGGCCACGACACGGTCATCGTCGCCGGTCCGCTGAAGCCGCTGTCCGCCCCGCCCGCCGCCGGACCGGGCACCCCGGTCTCGCTGCTGGCGGACCGCGATCTGGCGGAACTGGCGGCAGACGCCCTGCTGGGCGACCACACGATCGACGGCAGGAAGGTGCTGCCCGCCACCGCGGCGCTCGGCGCCCTGATCGGCGCGGCCGAGACGGCGAGCGGGAAGACGGTCACCGAGGTGAGCGGCTTCCGGGTCTTCAAGGGAGTCGTCCTGGACGGAGAGGGTGAAGCCCCCTCGCGGCTGCGGCTGTTCCTGGAGCCGGGCCGCGACTCCCGGCCCGACACGGTGGACGTCCTGGCGTCCGCGGTGGACGGTGCCGGGCAGAGCCGGCCCGCGTACGGCGCCAACCTGGTCACGAGCGACGCCGGAGCCGGCCTCGCGGACCGTACGGACCTGGCCGGTACCGCCCGCGGGGCGAGCGGCACGGACGCGGGACCGCTGTACCGCAACGGCACGCTCTTCCACGGACCGAGCCTGCGCGGCCTCCGCCGCGTCCTGTCCTCGGACGCGCGGGGCCTGCTGCTGAGCGCCCGGCTCACCGACGGGCGCCCCGCACGCGGTGCGTACCACGGAACGCTGCACAGCCCGGTGCTGGCCGATCTGCTGCTGCAGTCGGCGCTGGTCTGGGTCCGGCAGCACCGGAGCCGGGCGTGCCTGCCGATGGAGATCGCCCGGACCCGCTTCTTCGCCGAGATCCCCAGCGACCAGGAGTTCCTGATCGCCGTGGAGAACATCGAGGAGGTCAGTACCGGCATCACCTGCTCGGTCACCGCACTCGACCGGGAGGGCCGTGTGCTCCAGGTCATGGACGGGGTGTCGGTGGTGGAGGACCCGCAGCTGGAGGGCAAGTTCGGGCAGCCCGTACAGGTCGCCGCCGGCACCGTCTCGGTCTGACACCCCGGCCGGTGCTCCCTCTCCCCCCGCCCCTCACCGGGCGCCCGGCCGGGAGGCCCCTCACCGGGCCCCCGACCGGCCCCATTCGGACAATCGGAGGCTGACCCCTCATGGGCAAGTACGCGATCGTCGGCCTGGCCTGCCTCTTCCCCGGCGCCGGGACCCCCGACGACTACTGGCGGAACCTGATCGGCGGCGTGGACTCACGCACCGACGGAGGCAGCCGGATCTTCGGGCACTCCCCGCAGGACAGGGAGACCGACCCCGAGGACAGGCACCGCATCTACTGCCTCCGGGGCGGATTCCTCGACGAGCACGACGCGAGCTCCCCGTCCGCGGGGACCGCCGGAAGCGGCGGCCCCGGGGCCCTCCGTGAACCGAATGGATACCTTCTCCCGCCCGACTACCTGGCCGGTCTCGACCGCTCGTTCCACTGGGCGCTCTCAGTGGCCAGGGACGCTCTGGCCGACGCGGGCCAATCCCCCGCGTCCGCGGACGGCCGGAGCGGGCGGCGGACCGGGGTGGTGTTCGGGAACTACCCGTTCCCCACCCCGGCCTCCGGCCGGCTCGTGGGAGAACTGTGGGACACGGCGGTCGCCGAGGGGCTCGTGGAAGCGGGCTTCCCGGCCGCCGCCGGCATCACCGCCCCGGCCGGCGGCGACGACGCCGCCGGTCCGGGGGGCGGCTCACCCGACGGCGTGGCCGCCGCCCACAACCTGTGGGCGGGCGGCATGCCCGCCCAGGTGGTGGCCGCGGCACTCGGCCTGGAAGGGCCGCGGCTCACCCTGGACGCGGCCTGCTCGTCCGCGCTGTACGCGCTCAAGCTGGCCTGCCTCCACCTGGAGACCGGCCGCGCGGACGTGATGCTCGCCGGCGGCGTCTGCGCCCCCGACCCCACCGTCGTCCACCTGTCCTTCTCCGACCTGCGGGCCTACCCGCAGGACGGATTCAGCCAGCCCTTCGACGCCCGCTCCCGGGGCATCGTCACCGGCCAGGGCGCCGCGATGATCGCGGTGAAGCGGCTGGCCGACGCCGAGCGCGACGGCGACCGGGTGTACGCGGTCATCGACGCGGTCGCCCTGACCAACGACGGCCCCGGCAAGCACATGCTGGCGCCGAACGCCGCCGGGCAGCGGGCCGCGTACGAGCTGGCCTACCGCGAGGCGGGCGTCGACCCGTCCGCGATCCAGTACCTGGAGTGCCACGCCACCGGCACCCCGCTCGGCGACAGCACCGAACTCGGCAGCGTGGAGGAGTTCTTCGGGCGCGGTCCGCTGCTCGGCTCGGTGAAGGCCAACCTCGGGCACCTGCTGACGGTGGCCGGCATGAGCAGCCTCATCAAGGTGGTCCTGTCGCTCGCGCACGGCACCATCCCCCCGACCATCGGCGTCGAGGAACCGCTGCCCGGCACGGTCGCCGACCGTGTCGTACGGGAACTGCGGCCCTGGCCCGAACCGGCAGCCGGAGACCCGCGCCGCGCGGGCGTATCGGCGTTCGGCTTCGGCGGTACGAACGCACACGTGGTGCTCTCGGCACCGGACGGCCCGGACGCCGGCGCCGCGCCGCGGCCCCCGGCCGACACCCCGCCCCCCACCGACCCGCCCGCCCTCTCCGTCATCGGCATGGGGGCCCACTTCGGCTCCTTCACCACCCTGGACGCCTTCGAACGCGCCGGATACGAAGGGCTCGACGCCGTACGCGAGCTGCCCGAGCAGCGGTGGCGCGGCTTCGAGACCGTCGACGGCGGGCCGCTCGACCGGGCCGGGCTCGCCAAGGACGGCGTGCCCCGGGCCGCGTACATCGAGGAGTTCGAGGTCGACGCGACCTCGTACCGCATTCCGCCCAAGGAACTGGACCACTTCAACCAGCAGCACCTGCTGATGATGCGGGTCGCGGAGGAGGCACTGCTCGACGCCGGGTACGCACGGCCCCGCCCCGGTCGCGGAGCCGGCGGGAGCCCGCGCCGGGTCGGCGTGGTCCTCGGCATGGAGATGGAGCCCAGCGCGCACGGCCACGGCTCCCGGTACGAACTGGGCCGCAAGCTCACCGAGTGGTGCGCGAGCGCCGGTGTGCGGCCCTCGCCCGAGCAACTGGCCGCGCTCACCCGCGCCGCCCGCAACGGCATCCACGACTCCATCGAACCCAACGAAGTCCTCAGCTACATCGGCAACATCATGGCCAGCCGGGTCTCCTCGCTGTGGAACCTCAACGGCCCCTCCTTCACCCTCTCCTCCGACAGCGCGGTCGGGGTCGACGCCCTCGACGTCGCCCGGCTCCTCCTGATGGACCCCACGGTCGAGGCGGTCCTCGTCGGAGCCGTCGACCTGGCCGCCGGACCGGAGAGCACCCTCGCCCGCGAACTGCTGGAACCCGGCACCGTCACCGGCGGACTCCGCGTCCTCGGGGAGGGCGCCGGAGCGGTCGTCGTGACCCGGCCCGCATCGGTGCCGGCCCAACGGACCGTGTACGCCACGGTGTCGGCCCTCGCCGTCCGCCACTCGGCGGGCGTCGCCCCGGGCGTGGACGCGGAGCTGGTCACCGCAGCCGCGGAGGACGCGCTCGCCGCCGCCGGGCTCACCCCCGGCGAGGTCGAGCTCGTCGAGACGGGGGCGGCGGACCCCGCCACCCTCGAAGGACTCGCCCGCACCTGGACCGCCGACCGGTCCGGCGGGGAACTGCGGACCGCCGTGTCCGGTGTCCACGGCTCCATCGGTGACAGCGGCTGCGCCTCCGCGCTCGCCTCCGTCATCCGGGCCGCCCTCTGCCTGCACCACGGCTACTTCCCGGTGGCACCGGCGGGCGTCGACGCCGAACGGCTCGGCGGCTCCGCGTTCTTCCTCGCCGCCGACTCCCGGCCCTGGCTGCGGACCCGCCGCGACGGACGGCGGGCGGCTTCCGTCAGCGTCACCGGTACGTCCGGCAGCCACGCGCACGTCGTCCTCACCGGCGGCCAGGTGCGCGGCGAGGTCACCGAGACCGACTGGACCAGGTCCGGCGGCGCACTCGTCGTCCCCGTCGGCGCGGACGACATCGCCGGGCTGCTGCGCCGGCTCGGTGAGCTGCGCACGGCCCTGGACGGCGACTGGGCGGCCCTCGCGGAGGACCGGCCCGCCCCCCTCAAGGCGGTGCTCGTCGCGGACAGCACCGAGGGGCTTGCCCGGCAGATCGACCAGGCGCTCAAGGACCTCCCCGGCGTGTGGGAGTCCGGCGGCGAGTGGCTCTCCCCGTCCGGCAGCTACTTCACCGCCCGCCCGCTGGGCGCGGAGGGGAAGGTAGCCCTGGTCTTCCCGGGCGCGTTCAACTCGTACCTGGGGCTGGGGCATTCGCTCTTCCGCTCGTTCCCCGGCCTGCTGCCGCGCTTCGAGGCCCAGGCCGAACTCCCCGCCGAACTGCTGCGCAGCGCCTCCCTCTACCCGCGCTCGCTCACCCCGATGGGGCGCCGCGACCTGATGCGGCGGGAGGCCGAACTCGTCGAGGACATCCCGCTGATGCTGGCGGCCGGCACGAGTTACGCGCTGCTCTCGACGGACCTGGTGCGCGAGGTGCTGGGCATTCCGGTGGACGGCGCGTTCGGCTACAGCCTCGGTGAGAGCAGCATGCTCTTCGCCACCGGCGGCTGGATCAAGAGCGCGCGCGGCGACGAGAAGATCAGCGCCTCACCGCTCTTCGACGACATGCTGCGCGGCCCCAAGCGGACCGTGCGCGAACTGTGGGGACTCGGCGACGAGGTGCCCGACAACGAGGTCTGGTCCACCCATGTGCTCCTCGCCCCGGCGGCGGACGTACAGGCTGTCGTCCAGCGCTTCGAGCGGGTCTTCATCACGCACGTCAACACCCCGCTGGAGGTGGTCGTCGCCGGTGACCCGGGCCAGTGCAAGGAGGTCATCGCCGAACTGGCCTGCCGCAGCGCCCGCTCCCCGGCCAACCACGTCATGCACTGCTCCGTGGTCGACGGGGTGCTGACCGATCTCGCCGACCTCAACCGCTATCCGACGGGCGACGTCGGGGACCTGGTGCTCTACAGCAGCCGGCACTACGCACCGGTGACCGACTTCGACGCGGACGCCGTCGCCGGGAACATCGCCGTGACGCTGCGCGAGACGGTGGACTTCCCGAAGCTGGTGCGACGCGCCTACGAGGACGGCTTCCGCTGCTTCATCGAGGTCGGTCCCAGCAGTACGTGTGCGCGCTGGATCCACGAGACGCTCGGGGACGAGCCCCATCTCGCGGTCTCCGTCGACCGGCGGGGCGCCCGCGGCGCGACCGACATCGCCCGGCTGGTGGCCCGGCTCGCCTCCCACGGCGTCCCGGTCGACCTCGCCCCGTTCGCACCGCCCGCCGCGCCCTCGGGCACCCGGGGCACCCTGGGGCTGCGCACCTTCACCGTGGGCGGGGCCCCCGTCCCGCCGCTGGTCGCCGAGGGCGCGGCGGCCACGATCGCCGGACTGCACACCGAACCGGCCGACCCCGTCACGGCCGAACTCGTCACGGCCGACGCCGTCATCGCGAAGCCCGTCGCCGCGACCGTCAGCGCGACGCCCCCCGCGACCACGACCGCGACGCCCACCGCCACCGCGACGGCCACCGTCACCACCACCGAGGTGCCCGTCGCCGCACTCGGCGCCTCCTTCGCCGCGGGCGCGCCGGCCACAGCCGCTCCCGCCGGATCCGGGCTGCCCCTGGCTCCCGCCACTCCCGCCCCCGCAACTGCAGGGGGCGCCGAAACCGCCACGGAATGGGACTCCGCGATGTCGATCCGCCCCGCCGCCCCACCGTCCGCATCAGCAATCGAGCTGGAGCGGGAGCCCATCACGATGATCCCGGCCACCGCCGCGACCGTGCCGCCGGCCGCCCCGGCGCAGGAGCCACCGCGGCCGGCCATCTTCGGAACGCCACTGCCCGCCCGCCCCGCCCGGACCGCGGAGGAGACCACCCTCACCCTGGTACGCGGACTCCGCAGCGAGATGCTGGAGGCGCACCAGGAGGTGCTGGACGCCCAGCAGGCCCTGCGCGAACAGCTCACGGCGCTGCTCGCCGCATCGGCCCCGGCCACCGCCCCCGTCGCCGCGCCCCGGCCGCCCAAGCCCGAAGGAGTCATCTGGGACGAGCACGACCTGCTGGAGTTCGCCACCGGCAGGATCGGCAACGTCTTCGGGGAGCGCTACGCCGAGATCGACGCCTTCCGCCGCCGGATCCGGCTCCCCGCGCCCCCGTACCACTTCGCGACGCGGGTCACCGCGCTGGAGGCCGAACCCGGGGAGTTCAGGCCCTCGTTCATCCGTACCGAGTACGACGTGCCGGCCGACGCCTGGTACGCCGTGGACGGACAGGTCCCGCCCGCGGTCACCATCGAGGCCGGACAGTGCGACCTGCTCCTGATCAGCTACCTCGGAGCGGACTTCACCAACCGCGGCGACCGTGTGTACCGCCTCCTCGACAGCAGCCTCAGCTTCGTCGGCGACCTTCCCCAGGTCGGGCAGACCCTGCGCTACGACATCTGGATCGACCAGTTCGTGCGGCAGGGCGACACGATGCTGTTCTTCTTCCACTACGACTGCTACGCCGACGGCGAGCTGATCCTCAAGCTGAACAACGCCTGCGCCGGGTTCTTCACCGACGAGGAGCTGGAGAGCTCCCTCGGCATCATCCAGGGCAAGGCCGTACCGCCCGCCAAGAACGCCGCCTTCTCCGGGGCCAGCTCCTTCAAGCCGCTGGCGGCCACCGCCCGTACCTCACTCACCTCCCAGGACCTGGCGCTGCTCGCGGAGGGACGGCTCGACGAGGTCTTCGGGCCCGGCCACCGCAAGCCCGAGGGGACCAACAGCTCGCTCAGACTGCCCACCGAGCAACTGCGCATGGCCGACGAGGTGACCCTGCTCGACCGCAAGGGCGGTGCGCACGGCCTCGGACGGATCGAGGCGGTCAAGCACCTCGTGCCGGACGGCTGGTACTTCACCTCCCACTTCCCGGACGACCCGGTCCTGGCCGGCTCGCTGGTCGCGGAGGGCGCCGTACAGCTGCTGGAGACGTACGCGTTCTCCCTGGGCCTGCACCTGTCCCTGCCCGACGCCCGGTTCCAGCCCGTCCCCGGGCTGAAGACCGAGGTGAAGGTGCGCGGCCAGATCACTCCGGACACCGAGCGCATCGAGTACCGGATCGACATCACCGACCTGACCCTGCTGCCCCGCCCCGCGATCACCGCGGACGTCATCGTGCTGCGCGACGGCAAGCCGTCGATCAGCGTCACCGGTCTCGGCATCCGGCTGGTCGAGAAGGCGGGCACGCCCTACCGCCCGGAGGCCGGCGGCAAGGTGCCGCACTTCCTGGGCCGGCTGAGCCCCGCCACCGGTGAGCGGGCCCTGCTCAGCGAGTTCCACATGGCGCACGCGGCCAGGGGCGACCTGGCCACCGCGATGGGACCGGAGTTCGAGGTCTACGCCGACAGCCGGGCCCCGTACATCCCCAACGGCGACTTCCTCTTCGTCGACCGGGTGATGGAGCTCGAAGGCACCCGCGGGGTGCTCAAGCGCGGCGCGGTCATGGTCACCGAGTACGACTCCCCGCAGGACGCCTGGTACTACGGCGACAACGGCTCGCCCTCCATGCCCAACTGCGTCTACATGGAGTCCAGCCTCCAGGCGGCCATCCTGCTCGGCTACTACCTGGGCGCCACGCTGCCCTTCCCCGAGGAGCAGTTCAGCATCCGCAACCTCGACGGCCGCGCCACCCTCGTCAAGGACATCGACCTGCGGGGCAAGACCATCCAGCACCGCTCGACGCTGCTGTCCAGCGACCAGATGCCCGGGTCGATCCTGCAGAACTACCGCTACGAACTCTCCGCCGACGGCGAGGTGTTCTACACCGGGGAGTCGCTCTTCGGCTACTTCAACGCCAAGGCCCTGGAGAACCAGGTCGGCCTGGACAAGGGCAAGCACGTCCTGCCGTGGCTCGACCAGCAGCCGGCCAGGCCCGCCGGAATCCGCCGGGTCGAACTCGCCGCCCACCGGGCCGCGGAGGACACCCGCGGCGGACCCCGGCTGGCCGGCGGCCACCTCGACCTCGCCGAGTGGGTCGACATCCTGCCCGGCGGCGGCAAGCACGGCCAGGGCTATCTGCGGGGCCACCGCTCCATCGAGCCCGACGAGTGGTACTTCTCCTGCCACTTCCACCGCGACCCGGTGATGCCCGGCTCCCTCGGCGTCGAGGCCCTGCTCCAGGGACTCCAGGTGTACGCGGTCGAGACGGGGCTCACCGACGGGCTCGTCAACCCCCGCTTCGCGATGCTCTCCGGCACCGAGACGACCTGGTCCTACCGGGGCCAGATCCTGCGCGACGACCCCGACATGGAGTTCGACGTGCACGTCAAGGAAGTGCGCCGCACCCCGGGCCGGATCGTGCTGCTCGGCGACGCGAGCGTCTGGAAGTCCACCCTGCGGATCTACCAGCTGGGCGGCATCGGCATCGAGATCCACCACGACGGGGCCTGAGCCCGCCGGGTGGCCGCAGACCGGGCGGCCACCCGGCAGGCCCTGAACCCCCGCCCGAGGAATCGAGATCCACCACGACCGGGCCCGAGGCCTCGTCCGACCCGACAGGAGACCCAGCATGACCAGCGACCACCAACGGCCCAGGTGGACCGGGACCGCGGCGCCCGCGGTCGGTGACACCGGGGTGCACGAAGCCCTGATGCGTCTCGGGGAACCCGTCTACATCGTGCGCGGGCCCTACGGGCTGGGCGCGGTGACCGGCGGCGCGGTCGTGGCCGGCGGCGAGCACGAGATCGTCGCCACCGCGCCCCCGCTCGGGCCCGAACGGCTCGGCAGCGCCGCGTTCCTGGCCGCGCACGGCCTGCGCCAGGCCTACATGAGCGGGGCCATGGCCAACGGCATCGCCTCCGCCGACATGGTCATCGCCATGGCGCGGGCCGGACTGCTCGGCTCGTACGGCGCGGCCGGGCTCCTCCCGGAGGCCATCGAGAAGGCGCTGATCCGCTTCCGGGACGAGATCCCCGGACTTCCGTACGCCTGCAACCTCATCCACAGCCCCAGCGAGGAACGGCTGGAGCGCACGGCCGTCGACCTCTTCCTGAAGTACCGGGTGCCCTGTGTGGAGGCGTCCGCCTTCCTCACGCTCACCCCGCACATCGTGCGCTACCGGCTCGCCGGTCTCCGCGCCGGCGGCCCGCACGGTGTCATCGCGGAGAACAAGGTCATCGCCAAGGTGTCCCGGCCCGAGCTGGCCGAGCTCTTCATGCGGCCCGCGCCGGAGGCGATGGTGCGCGCCCTGGTCGAGGAGGGCGCCGTCACCGAGGAGCAGGCCCGGCTCTCGAAGCTCGTCCCCGTCGCCGGCGACATCACCGTCGAGGCCGACTCGGGCGGGCACACCGACCGCCGTCCGCTGCCCGCGCTGCTGCCCGTCATCATGCGCCAGCGCGACGCGATCATGCAGGAGCACGGTTACCCGGAGCGCGTCCGGGTCGGCGCGGCCGGCGGCATCGGCTCGCCCGAGGCGGCGGCCGGCGCCTTCGCGATGGGCGCGGACTACATCGTCACCGGATCGGTCAACCAGTCCTGCCTGGAGGCGGGTACCTCGCCGCGGGTCAAGGAGATGCTCGCGCAGGCGGGCATCGCCGACTTCGAGATGGCACCCGCCGCCGACATGTTCGAGATGGGCGTCGAGCTCCAGGTGCTCAAGCGCGGCACGTTCTTCCCGATGCGGGCCAAGCAGCTGTACGAGCTCTACCGCGCCCACGACGGCATCGAGGAGATCCCGGCGGCGGTGCGCGAACGCGTCGAGAAGCAGATCTTCCGCCGCCCCCTGGACAGCGTCTGGGCGGAGACCGTCGAGTACTTCACCCGCCGCGACCCCGACCAGCTCGCCCGCGCCGCCGACCACCCCAAGCGGCGGGCCGCGCTGATCTTCCGCTGGTACCTCGGGATGGCGTCGCGCTGGGCGAAGACCGGCGAGGCGGACCGGGCCGTCGACTACCAGATCTGGTGCGGCCCGGCGATGGGCAGCTTCAACGCCTGGGTCCGCGGCACCTACCTGGCGGCGCCCGAGCACCGCAGGGTCGCGGACGTGGCCCGGCAGATCATGACGGGCGCCGCCTTCCACCAGCGGCTCTCCGTGCTGCGCGGTGCGGGCGTCACCTTCCCGACGGGCCTCGGCACCCGCCCGTCCCCCGAGGACGCGGCCGCTGTCGGCCCGGTGGCCGGGGCACGCCCATGACCACCTCACCACCGGCCGCCGGAGAGAAGCCGGCCCCCTCGCCCGACGCCACCGCCCCCACGCACCGGCTGAGGGCGCTGCCCGGCGGCGGCGAGGGCGCGGGCCCCTACCCGCGGGCCGAACGGCTGGACGCCGCGCTGGGCGACCCGTGGCAGGCGGACAACCCGTACGGGTTCGCCGCCGGCGTCGCACGGGACGCCGCCGGGGCGTACCCGGCCGACGCCGAGGCCCGGCTGCGCACGGCCGGTCTCCACCTCGGCTACCTGCCGAAAGCGCTGGGCGGGACGCTCCACTCGCTGGAGGACACCCAGATCCTGGTCCGGGTCGCCGCCCGCCGCGACGTCAACGTCATGCCGGCCACCATGTTCAGCATCTCCGCCGTCATGACGGTGCTGGCCGCGGGCACCCCCGAACAGCACCGGACCATCGCCGGCTGGGTGCGCGACGGACGCACCGTCGCGTTCGCGCTCTCCGAGGAGCAGGCCGGCAGCGACGTACTGGCCAACACCTGCCGCCTGGACGACGACCGCGGGCTCACCGGCACCAAGTGGCTGGTGGGCCGCGGCTCCACCGCGGAGGCGGCGGTCGTCGTGGCCCGCACGGCGGAGCGCGGGCCCGCGGCCTTCACCGCCCTGCTGCTCGGCCCCGAGGAGCTGGCGCACAGCGGTGTGCGGCGGCTGCCGCCGAGGCGGACGACCGGCATGCGCGGCATGGACTTCGCGGACCTGGAGTTCACCGGCGTCCCGGTGCCCCCGAGCGCCGTCGTCGGCACGGTCGGCAGCGGCCTCGCCGGGGCGATGCGGGCCCAGCAGGTGGTCCGGCTGATGAGCACCGCGGGCTGCCTGGCCACCGCCGACACGGCGCTGCGCACCGCCCTGCGCTTCGCCCGCACGCACCGCACCGGCGGGGTTCCGGTCGCGGAGACCCCGTACGGCTCCCGTGAACTCGCGCTGGCCGCAGCCGAGTTGTTCGCCGCCGACCTCACGGCTCTCGTCGCGGCCCGCGCCATCCATGTGGCGCCCGGCGCGTTCGCGCTGGCCTCCTCCGTCGTCAAGCATGTCGCCACCCGGCTCACCGCCGCCTCCGCCGCCCGCTGTCGCGCCATGGCGGGGGCGCGGGCCGTCCTGCGGGAGGGCCCGGGAGGGGTGCTGGACAAGGCGGTCCGGGACAACGGGATGGTCGAGGTGATCGACACCAGCCTGCTCGGGAACCTCCGGGCCATCGCGATGCACCTGCCGTCCTACGCGGCCGCGTACGGCGACGGGACGCCCCCGGAGCCGGGCGGCCGCGAGTCCGCGGAACGCCGGCTCCGGCTCGACGCCGTCCTCGCCCTGGGGGACGGCTCCTGTCTGCCCCCGCTCGATCCGGCCGCGCTCGACCTCGGCGTACGGGCCAAGGACGACATCCTGCTGGGTTTCGCGGAGTACGCCGGGGAGATCGCCGCCGAGCTCGGCCGGCGGGGCGACACGGCAGCCGCCGCCTCGGTGACCGGGCTGCGGGCCGACCTGGCGGCCACCCTCGGGACCGCGGTGGAGGCACAGCGGGACCGGGCGCGCTCGCCGAAGGCGGCCCCCGACACCCTCGATCTCGCCGACCGCCTCTGCCTGCTGTACGCGGCCGGCACGGCGGCCCTGACCTGGTGGTTCCACCGCGACCGGCCCGGACTCTACGGCGATCCGGACCGGGGCGGCACCGCCTGGCTCAACCCCGTACTCACCCTGGCCCGTTCGCTGGCCGAGGGGCGCGACCCCCGCCGGGCGGGCCCGGACATCGCCCCCCTCGGCCGGCTGGTCACCGCGCTCGACACCGAGCGGCGGCTCTTCACCGCACTGCCGGTCCGGCTGTGCGACAGCTCCCCGAACGGGGAACCACGGCTTCCGGAGGATGACAGGACATGACTGATCTCCACGCGCTGATGGCCGATCTGGAACGCCACCTCGGCGATCCCCACGACCCGTCCGGACCGATGCCGTTCTCCCGCGTCCTCGAACTGGACGAACGCCAGGAGTATCCCCACGAGTTCGTCAACACGGTCGCCTGCTGGGGCCTGTACGACTGGATGGTGCCCGCCGCCCACGGCGGGAAGGCGGTCAACGTCGAGGACGGCTTCAACCTCTACCGGCTCGTCGCCCGGCGCGATCCGACCTCGGCCACCGCGATGGTCCTGGCCAGCATCAGCTACATGCCGGTGTGGGTCGGCGGCACCCCGCGCCAGCGTCAGCACTTCGCCGACGTGATCAGGGGCGGCGGGAAGCTCGCCTGGGGCCTCTCCGAGCGGAACCACGGCAGCGACATCCTCGCCAACGAGACCACCGCCCGGCGCACCGAGGGCGGCTGGCTGCTCAACGGTGAGAAGTGGACCATCGGCAACGCCACCGTCGCGGACGCCGTGATGGTCTTCGCCCGTACCTCGGAGAAGGGCGGGCCCGGCGGATACTCCATCTTCGCGGTGGAGAAGGCGGGCCTGGCGGCCGGCCAACTGGAGCACCTGCCGGACGAGCCGCTGCACGGCCTGCGGGGCCTGGACATGAGCGGTGTCAGGCTGCGCGACTGCTTCGTACCGGACTCCGCCCTCATCGGCGGCCGGGGCAAGGGCCTCGAAGTGTCGCTGAAGAGCGGCCAGTTGGTGCGGATCGCGATATCCGGCATCGCGATGAGCTGTGTCGACACCGCCCTGCGCACCACCCTGGACTTCGCTGTGGAGCGGAAGATCTTCGGCGGCCCGGTCTCCGAGATCCCGTACTCGCAGCGCCAGCTCGTGGAGAGCTACGCGGACCTGCTGATCGCCGACGCGCTGACCCTCGGCGCCGTACGGAGCCTCCAGCTGAGCCCGGACCAGGCCAGCGTCTGGTCGTCCGTGGTGAAGTACTTCATCCCCACCTTCCTCGCCCAGTCGATCGACCGGCTCGCCGTCGTCCTGGGGGCCCGCCACTACCTGCGGTCCCACCCCCGGCACGGGATCTTCCAGAAGGTCATGCGGGACTTCGTGATCTCCGACTTCGCCGACGGCAACACCGTGGTGAACCTGAAGAACATCGCCCTGCAACTGGAGCGGCTGCTCGCCAACGCCGTCGAGCAGGTCCCCGAGGTGGTGGCCGGTGCCACCGCACGGACCGCGCCCCTCTTCGACCCGGCCCACCCCATGGAGCCCTACCGGCCCTCCGAGCAGCAGCTGTTCAGCCGGGGCGTGGACGACCCGGTGGTCGCGCTGCGCCCGGCGGTCGCCGAACTGCGCCTGGCGGCGGCCGCCGCCTGGGGACCCGACGCGGCCCGGCTGGCCGGAGCGGCCGACACGGCGGGGCTGATCGTCGGCGAACTGGACCGGCTCGCCGAGGAGCACCGCAAGCTCAGCGCCGAACTCGGCAAGGCCGTCGCCCAGTCGGCCGAGCTCTTCGACCTGGCCAAGCAGTACACGACGGTGTCCGCCGCGGCGGCCGTCGTCCACCTCTACCTCAACGGGCGGGACAGCATCGCCCCGGAGCTGCGCTCCCCGGCCGTACTGCTCGTCTGCCTGGAGCGGCTGCTCAAGCAGTTCCGGCCCACCGAGCGGGCCGCGGGCCCCGCCGAGATCTCCGAGGTCGCGGACGCGATGCTGCACGCGCACCGCGAGGGCCGGCTCTTCTCCTTCCGCGCCTTCCCCGTGAACGGGTGAACCCCCTATGGAGACAGCACCCATGGCCCCCGGGGGGCAGCACCCCGACCCGCTCGCGGACAGCGCGGAGGTGTGGCTGCTCGCGGAGGAGGACGTGGAGCGGTTCGCCGCCGCGACGGGCGGCGCCGAGCTCCTCACCGACGAAGAACGCGCCCGGCACGACCGGCTGCTGTTCCCGGCCGCCCGGCTCCGCTTCCTGGGCGCCAGGCTGCTGTCCCGCCAGGTCCTGTCGCTGTACACCGACGCCCCGCCCGACTCCTGGCGGTTCCGCACCGGCAAGTACGGCCGGCCCCAGGTCGAGGGCGCCAGCTGGGGACTCGACTTCAACATCACCCACACCAACGGGCTGATCGCCGCCATCGTCGTGCGCGGCCGGATCGCCGGAGTGGACGCGGAGGCCACCCCGGCCAGGCCGGAGGCGATGCAGTTCGCCCCCAAGGTCTTCACCCCGCTGGAGAACGAGGTGCTGCGCCGCAACCGGGAGGACCAGCGCGGCCACGCCTTCGCCGACTCCTGGGTGGCGAAGGAGGCGTACACCAAGGCCACCGGCATGGGTATGTGCCGCGGCTTCGACGCCTTCTCCGTGCACCGGCTGCGCGACGGCGGGCTCGCCGTCGTCGACGACGAGATCCCCGAACCCGAACGCCCGCTCTGGCAGGTCCATGTGCTCCAGGTGTGGGACCGGTTCGCCCTCGGCGTGGCCATCCGCGGCAGCGCGGACGACGCCGGGCCACTGCCGGTACGGCTGCGCTCGGCCATGGCCGAGCTCCTGCCGCCCGGGACACCGGCATGACCCCGCGCGCCCGGACCGGAGCCGGGTGCGCGGGCGGTGGTGTCCACCTCCGGCCAGTCCGCTATCTGACACCCGGAGAACTTGCCCCCGGCAGTCGGGGAAGGGTTGCATGGAATGCACATCCGTCGAAAGACAGATCAATTCCACACGGAGGACTCCCAAATGGCCCTTAAAGGGAATGCGGAGATTCTGGCGGGGTGTGAACGCGGCGAACAGGCCGCGTGGGACGAGATGATCGACCGGTTCGGCAGGCTCATCTGGTCCGTTATTCGTGGCTACCGGATGAACGAAGTGGATGCCGAGGACGTGCGGCAGCTCACCTGGTTCCGGCTCGTCCAGAACGTCAGCCGAATTCGTGATCCGGAACGGGTCGGCGACTGGCTCGCGACGGTCGCGCGACGCGAGTCGATCAAGGTGGTGACGCGGGGAAGGCGACTGGTGATGGTAGGGGACAGCGAGACCCTCGAAGGGCTGTCCGGACACCACGAGAGCCCCGAGCAGATCACCTTGCGGGCGCACCGCGAGGAGGAGGTGCTGCGGGCCGTCTCCACGCTGTCCGAACAGTGCCGAGGCGTCCTGCTGCTGGCCCTGGAGGACCCGCCGGCCTCCTACGAGGAGATCTCCGCCTCGCTGTCCATGACCGTCGGCTCGGTCGGCCCGATCCGGACCCGCTGCCTGCGCAGGCTGCGCCGCGCGCTGGCCGCGGCCGAGGACGGCGAGTGGCTGCCGCCGGCCGCCTGTGTCCGTTGCCCGGCGGAGCGCACGGGTGCGGAGGTGTCCGTTCCGGGACGGCCCGCGGATCTGGTTGGCGAAGGCCACGAAGCCGCAGCCGGACAGGAGTGACGCACATGTCTGCATACGACGTCGAAGGAGTGGTGCGGTCCGTCATCGTGGAGGCGATGGGACTCGCCCCGGAGAAATACACCGAGGATCTCTCGTTCTCCGCCGATCTCGGCCTGGATTCACTTGATCTGCTGGATGTCTTCTTCCGTATCGAATGCTGTGTACCACTCATCATCACGGTCGAGCGGTGCGGCCGCTATCTGCAGGGGGAGGTGCCCGACGCGGAATTCTGCGACGAGAACGGCGTCATCAGCCGGCGCGGACTGGAAAGGCTGCACGTCGTCATGCCGCAGCTCGACCCGGAGATCTGGGCGGGCCGGCTCACCCTCGACCGGATGCTCGACCGGCTGACCGTCGGGAACCTGGTCGCGATGGTCGAGCACATGCTCGGCAAGGGGCGGCCGGTCCATGCCTGACGGGGAGCGGACCGTGGTGCGGGTGGGCAGCTACGAGATGCGCGTCGAATCCTTCGAGCGGCTGGTGGCCTGGCACGGCACCGAGGCGCTGCGGCTGCCCGCCGGACGCACCTCGGCCGTCGGCTGGACGCTGCGCCAGGCGGCGCTGCGGGCCCTGGCCGCACCGCCCAGGGTCGGCTGCCACTGGGGCGACATCGACGTACGGGGGCCGGACGACGGGCCCTACACGCTGCTCTTCAGGGGCGAGGTGGCCCGCTTCGCCGGTTCGGTGCTCCACGGCGACGTCCAGGTCTCCGTCACCACCGGCCGGGGCCGGGTCACCGCCTACGCCGTACTGACCCGGGAGGCGGGCCCCGCCGCCCCGGCCGACCGCACCGAATCCGCCGCCGACGGCGCCGACGACGAAACAGAGGTACGCAGGTGAGCACAGCCACCGAAACCGCGCTGCTGACCAGCCGCGAGATCACCACGGGCGAGGTGCTGGGCACGGTCCCGCTCTCCGGCGCGGGCGCGGTCGCGGCCGCCGCCCGCCGCACGGCCGCCGCCGCGGCCGGCTGGGCCCTGCTGCCCGCGGCCGACCGGGCGGCGGTCCTCACCCGGGCCGCCGACCTGATGCAGGAACGCGCGCCGGAGATCCAGGAGCTGCTGGTCCGCGAGGGCGGCTCCATCCCCGGCAAGGCCTTCTTCGAAGTGGGCGCCGGCGTCGCCGAGCTCCGGCACGGCGCCGAGCTCGCCACGGCCCCGGAGACCCCGCACGGCCCCGGCTCCGACCCCGGCCGCCAGGACGAGGTGCGGCGGGTGCCCCTCGGCGTCGTCGGCGTCATCGTCCCCTGGAACTTCCCGCTGCTGCTCGCCATGCGTTCGGTCGCCCCGGCGCTGGGCCTCGGCAACGCGGTGCTGCTCAAGCCCGATCCGCACACCCCGCTCTCCGGCGGCCGGGTCATCGCCGAGGTGCTGGCCGCCGCCGGCCTCCCGCCGGGCGTACTGGAGGTGGTGTACGGGGACGCGGAGACCGGCCGGGCGCTCGTCGAGGCGCCCGACGTGGCGATGGTGTCGTTCACCGGCTCCACCGAGGTCGGCCGGGAGATCGGCGCCCTCGCCGGGCGGCTGCTCAAGCGCGTGGTCCTCGAACTCGGCGGCCAGAACGCCTTCGTGGTGCTGCCCGACGCCGACATCGAGCAGGCCGCGTCCGCCGGCTCCTGGGGCTCCTTCCTCCACCAGGGCCAGATCTGCATGGCGGCCCGCCGCCACCTCGTCCACCGGGACCGGGCCGAGGAGTACACCGAGACCCTCGCCCGGCACGCCGCCGCGCTGCGGATCGGCGACCCGTTCCGCGAGGACGCCCAGATCGGGCCGGTCATCAACCGCTCGCAGCTCGTCAGGATCGCCGCCGCGGTGGAGGGCGCCGTCGCCCAGGGCGCCCGGCTGGTCACCGGCGGACGGGCCGACGGCGCGTACTTCCCGCCGACCGTACTGGCGGGCGTCACACCGCGGATGGACATCTTCCGCCGCGAGGTCTTCGGCCCCGTCGCGACCGTCACCGAGTTCGCCGACGACGCCGAGGCCGTCGCGCTCGCCAACGCGTCCGACCACGGACTGACCGCCGCCGTCTACACCTGCGACGCCGACCGCGGCCGGCACGTCGCCGGGCAACTGCGCTGCGGGGTCGTCCACGTCGGCGACCAGCCCGTCAACCACGACCCCCGGCTGCCCTTCGGCGGCGTCGGCGCCTCCGGCAACGGTTCCGGATTCGGCGGCCGTGCCGCACTGGACGCCTTCACCCGCTGGCACACCCTCACCGTCAGCAGTCCCGCCCGCAGCTACCCGTTCTGAGAGAGGAGAGCCCCGTGGCCAACAAGGTCGAGACCGTACCGCAGGTGGCGGATCCGCCGGAGGGAGCGGTCGTGTTCCTCATAGGCATGAGGATCAACAGCTTCTGGAAGGTGCACCGCTGGCTGCCCTCCTTCATCGCGATGTTCCCGATGCTCATGGAGCTCAACAAGAACAAGGAGCACGGATTCCTGGGCTCCCGCACCTGGATCAACCGCACCGTGATCGTGCTCCAGTACTGGCGCAGCATGGACGAGCTGATGACGTACTCCCGCACCATGGACGCGTCCCACCGCCCCGCCTGGGCCCGCTTCAACCGCAGCATCGGCAACAACGGCGCCGTCGGCATATACCACGAGGCGTACGTCGTCGATCCCGACCGGATGCACACCGTCTACCGCAACATGCCGCCGTTCGGCATGGCCAAGGCCACCGCCGGCCGGCCGCAGCGGACGGCCACGCCCGTGGCGGACCACGAATAAGAGGGGAGAGGGACCCATGGCGCAACAACAAGGACCGGTGCGGGCCGGACAGGACGTCCAGTGGCGCAAGTGCGGGGCGTGCGGAGCGTTCGTCTACGGCAAACGGCTCGACCGCAACCGAAAAGTCTGCCCGGAATGCCAGTTCCACTTCCGGATACCCGCGCAGGTGCGCATCGACCAGCTCGCGGATCCCGGCAGCTTCGAGCCGCTGCCCGACGCGTACCGGCCGCGCGACCTGCTCTCCTTCACCGACAGCAAGCCCTACCCGGACCGGCTCCGCGACGCCCAGGCCAGGACCGGGCGCAACGACGCGCTCCTCTGCGGCCGGATGACGATCGAGGGCTGTCCCCTGGTGGTCGCCGTCCTCGACTTCGGCTTCATGGGCGGCTCCATGGGCTCGGTCGTCGGCGAGGGCATCGCCGCCTCGGCCCGCCACGCGCTCGCGGAGCGGCTCCCGCTGCTGCTGATCGCCGCCTCCGGTGGCGCCCGTATGCAGGAGGGCGCCCTGTCCCTGATGCAGATGGCGAAGACCTCGCAGTGGATCGCCGCCCTGCGCGAGGCGGCGCTGCCGGTGATCAACCTCAACACCGACCCCACCTTCGGCGGTGCCAGCGCGTCCTTCGCGATGCTGGGCGACGTCATCCTGGCCGAGCCGGGCAGCCTGATCGGCTTCGCCGGGCCCCAGGTCATCCGCAACACCATCCGGGAGGAGCTGCCGGCCGGCTTCCAGAGCGCCGAGTTCCTGCTGGAGCACGGCATGATCGACGCCGTCGTGCCCCGCGAGAACCAGCGCGAGTACCTGGCCAGGCTGCTGACCCTGCTCGGCCCCTCCGTA
Organism: Streptomyces sp. NPDC091387; assembly: GCF_044756945.1. Classification (NCBI taxonomy): domain Bacteria; kingdom Bacillati; phylum Actinomycetota; class Actinomycetes; order Kitasatosporales; family Streptomycetaceae; genus Streptomyces; species Streptomyces sp. NPDC091387. Next base: position 443,055 of record NZ_JBIVTZ010000002.1, read on the forward strand.
CCCGAACTGCCCGAGGGCACCGGGTCCGCCCCGCTCACCGAGCCGTTCCCGGCGGTCCGCACCACCCGCGAGACCGTGGCGCTGGCCCGTAACATCCAACGGCCCACCGTCCAGGAGTACATCGGCTTCGTCTTCGACGACTTCGTCAGCCTGCACGGCGACCGGGCCTTCGCCGACGACCGCGCGCTGACCGGCGGCATCGCCAGGATCGGCGGCCAGAGCGTGGTGGTCCTCGGCCACCAGAAGGGCCACGACACCTCCGAACTCGTCCGCAGCAACTTCGGTATGCCCAACCCCGAGGGCTACCGCAAGGCGCTGCGCCTGATGCGGCTTGCGGACCGGTTCGGCCTGCCGATCGTCGCGTTCATCGACACCCCCGGCGCCTTCCCCGGCATCGGCGCGGAGGAACGCGGCCAGAGCCTGGCCATCGCCGAGTGCATCCTCGAACTCTCCCGGGTGCGGGTGCCGGTGGTCTCCATCGTCACCGGCGAGGGCGGCAGCGGCGGAGCGCTCGCGCTCGGCGTCGCCAACTCGGTGCTGATGCTCCAGAACGCCTACTACTCGGTGATCAGCCCGGAGGGCTGCTCGACCATCCTCTTCGGCACCGCCGAGCAGGCCGGCCGGGCCGCCGACGCCCTCCGGCTCACCGCGTCCGACCTGCTGCGCCTCGGTGTGGTCGACGCGATCGTGCCGGAGCCCGTGGACGGCGCGCACACCGCCCCGTACCCCACGGCACTCAATGTGAGGACAGCCCTCGTACAGACCATGGCCCCGCTGCTCGAACTGGCGGGCGACCGGCTCGTCGAGATCCGCCGGGACAGGTTCGACCGGTTCGGGGACCCCGAACGGCAGCCGACAGTCGACTGGGAGAAGAGTGATGAGTACTGAGACCAAGCCCGCCACGGAGCCCATGTCCGTGGAGGAACTGCGGGCGCAGACCCGGCTGCTCGCGGACGAACTGCCCGGCACCCTGCGGCGGATCACGCTGCGGGCCGGCGGGATCAGTGTGGACGTCGAGTGGGAGAACGCCCCGGCGTACGCGCCCGCCGCCGTCCCTGCCGCGCCCGCGGCCCCGGCACCCGCCGCGGCGGCCCCGGCCACGCCCGACGCCCCGGCGCCAGACGCGCCGCCCGCCGGTCTGGTGACGGTCACCGCACCCCTGGTCGGCACCTTCTACCAGGCGTCCTCGCCCGGCTCCGAGCCGTTCGTGAAGGTCGGGGACATCGTCGAATCCGGAGCCCAGCTGGCCATCATCGAGGCCATGAAGCTGCTCAACTCCATCACCGCCGAGGTCAGGGGACGGGTCCACGCGGTCCACCCCCAGGACGGTGAGGTCGTCGAGTACGCCCAGCCGCTCTTCGATCTCGTTCCCGTCGACTGAGAGTCCGGGACACCGGACCCACACAGGAGGACCGAGACGTGTTCGACAAGGTACTCATCGCCAACCGCGGCGAGATCGCGCTGCGGATCATCCGGACCTGCCGCGACCTGGGAGTGCGTACGGTCGCGGTGTACTCCACCCCCGACGCGGACGCCCAGTTCGTCAAGGCGGCGGACGAGGCCGTGCACATCGGCCCCGGCGCACCCGCCCGGAGCTATCTGCACATCCCCAACATCATCGGCGCCGCCGTCAGGACCGGGGCCCAGGCCATCCACCCGGGCTACGGATTCCTCTCGGAGGACCCGTACTTCGCCGAGATCTGCGCCGACGACGGCATCACCTTCATCGGCCCGCCGCCGGACGTGATGGAGAACGTCGGCGACAAGGCCACCGCCCGCCGGCTGATGACGGAGGCCGGCCTGCCGCTGCTGCCCGGCACCGTGGAACCGGTCGACTCCGTGGAGGCGGCCGAGGCCGTCGCCGCCGAGATCGGCTACCCGGTGATCATCAAGGCCGCGGCGGGCGGGGGAGGCCGCGGCATCACCGTCGTGCGACGGCCCCAGGACCTGCGCGACGCCTACGTCGCCACCCGGGCGAGCGCCCAGGCCGTCTTCCGCAACAGCGCCGTCTACATGGAGCGCTACCTGGAGAAGACCCGGCACATCGAGATCCAGGTGGTCTGCGACGACTTCGGCGGCGCCGTCCACCTGGGCGAGCGCGACTGCTCCGTACAGAGGCGCCACCAGAAGCTCATCGAGGAGTCGCCCTCCGCCGCCGTCTCGCCCGAACTGCGCGCCCGGCTCGGCGAAGCGGCACTGGCCGGAGCGCGCGCGGTCGGCTACCGGGGCGCGGGAACCGTGGAGTTCCTCCTGGAGACCGGCCCGGACGCGGCCGAGGACACGTTCTGGTTCATGGAGATGAACGCCCGCATCCAGGTGGAGCACCCGGTCACCGAGCTCGTCACCGGCGTCGACCTGGTGAGCGAGCAGCTGCGGGTCGCCTCCGGCAGCCCGCTCTCCGTCAAGCAGGAGGACATCGACATCCGCGGGCACGCCATCGAGTGCCGCATCAACGCCGAGGACCCGGCCCGCGGCTTCGCCCCCACCCCCGGAACGCTGGAGACCTACCGCGTCCCCGGCGGCCCCTGGGTCCGCGTCGACACCGACTACGTGCCCGGCGCCCGGGTCAGCCCCTACTACGACTCGATGATCGGCAAGCTCATCGTCTGGGGGCCGGACCGCGGCAGCTGCATCGAACGCACCCAGCGGGCCCTGGCCGAGTTCGAGGTCTCCGGACCCGGCATGCACACCACGATCCCGATGCACCAGGAGATCCTCGGGCACCCCGAATTCATCAAAGGGGACGTGTCGACCGACTTCCTGGAGCGCTGCTTCGCCCTGTGAGCCGCGCACGACCACGAGGACCCGACGTGTCGGAAGACGAACTCAGACCAGAGGACATCGATGTGTACCGCCGGCTGCTGGAGGCGCCGTCCGCCGCTGACGCGGCGACCGGCGGGCCCGGGCCGGGAACAGAGCTGTCCGCCGAGTCCGTCAACCGGCTGCTGGCGCACCGCCTGCTCCAGGAGGACGGTCCCCACCGGTACGAGGCGGTCTCGCCGAGCCTGGCCGCGGCCGAGCTCACCGCCTCCCTCCAGGTGCAGGTGCACCGGCTGATGCGGCGCATCGACACGGCCCGGCGCGACCTGCGCCCGCTCGGCCCGCTGTACGAGGAGCACCAGCGGCGCCGGCAGGCCGACACCACCACGGAGCTGCTCGCCGACGGCGAAGCCGTACGCGAGCGGCTCGCCGACCTGTCGCTGCGCGTCCAGCACAGCGTGCTCACCGCCCATCCGACCCTGGGCAGCGGGCCGACGCTGCGGGCCGCGCTCGACCTGGACCGCGATCTGCTCGACCGCGGCGTCGTCTACCGGACCGTGCTGCCGCACACCGCCCGCCGCCAGCGGGAGGCACTCGCGCACGTGCGGCACCTGGGCGATCTGGGTGCCCAGGTGCGTACCGCCGTGGTCATTCCGGGACGGATGATTCTGCTCGACAGCGCCTACGCGCTCGTTCCCGCCGGAAAGGACGGCGGCGGCGCGCTGTTCCGCGACCCGGCCGTGGTGGGCTTCCTGGAATTGATATTCGAGCACATCTGGGACCACGCCAAGCCGGTCGACGGGGCGGGCTACGCCGCCGATGTCTTCGAGGACATCGAACTGACCATCCTGCGCCATCTGGAGCGCGGCCGGTCCGACGAATTCATGTCCAGGCGGCTGGGCATCTCCACCCGTACGCTCCGCCGCTACCTCGCCGGTATCTGCGAGAAGCTCGACGTCGACACCCGTTTCCAGCTCGGCATGGCGGCCGCCCGGCTGGATCTGTTCGGGGACGGCGACGATCCGGACAGTACGGGATAGACAATCCCGATTGCCGCGTTCGGCTATCTCCAACCGTTCACCCTGGACCACTCGGTGATGCGCCACGGATGATTTCTCCTGCCCCACACCACATTTCTACCGAGGAAATCCATGAATGGAATCGCCGCCGCCGGGAGGCACGTCAGCGTCTCCGGCGTATCCTCCGACGCGCACCCGTGGAACCCGGGCGGTCCGGCGCCCAGCACGGTGATCATCGATTCCCGCCGCGCCGAGCGGCACTCCGACCGTGAGCAGCGGACACGTTCCCTGCCGGCCGGAGTCTCATGACCACCGCGGCACACCCCACCCTGACAGCCGTACGGTCCCGTGGGGCCGTACGCGCCGCCGTCTCCCAGGGCATCCGGGGGCTCTCCCTGCGCACCGCCGACGGCCGCTGGACCGGACTGGACGCCGACATCGCCCGCGCGGTGGCCGCCGCGGCGCTCCACGATCCGGAGGCGGTCGACTGGTGCCCGGTGCCCGCCGCAGAGCGCCTCGCCGTACTGGCCGCGGACCGGGCCGACCTGACGGTGAGCAACCTGACCTGGACCATGGGACGGGAGGCCGCCCACCCCGTGCTCTTCGCCGGGATCACCTGTTACGACGGTGAGGGCTTCCTCGTCCGCACCGCCGACCGCGTCGAGGACCCGGCGGATCTGGCGGGGCGGCGCCTGGCCGTCCACACCGGCAGCACCACCCCGGCCAACCTGGCGGCCTGGTACGGCGCCCGGGGCCTGAGCGTCGAACCGGCCGGCTTCGCGGACCCGGCCGAGGCCGTGGCCGCGTACACCGCCGGCGAGTGCGCCGCGTACGTGCTGGACCGCACCGCGCTCGCCGGGATCCGGGCCGGACTGCCGGACCCGCGGGCGCACCGCATCCTGCCGGCCTCGATCTCCCGCGAGCCCATGGCGGCCGCCGTCCGGGACGCCGATCCGCACTGGTTCCGGCTGGTGCGCTGGGTGCTCCACCTGCTGATCTCCGCGGAACACCTGGAGGCGTCGGGATCGGACCGGCGGACCGCGGCGGAACTGGCGGGGCGGCACGGCCCGTCCGCCGGGGTGGACGAGGGCTGGGCGGCCAGGGTGCTGGCAGCCGTCGGCACCTACGCGGACGTCTACGCACGCAACCTCGGCGCCGCCTCCGGCCTCGATGTGCCGCGCGGTGCGAACGAACTCTGGACCCGTGGCGGTCTCCACTACGCCGTCCCCCTGAACTGACCGACACCCGACAGAGGAAGGAGCCGCGAGGCACATGACCACCGATGCCGTATCCACCACCGCGGCCCCGGCCCCGGGCCACGAGGACGTGCGCCGATGACGCCGCCGCGCCCCGCCCGGCACCCGCCGGCCCGTCGGTGGAGACCGCCCCGCGTACCCGGCGACGGACACCCCCGTCGCATCCTGCCGAGGGACCACCCGGCAGGACCGGTTCACGCACCCGCAACCGTGCCCCTCCGGATCGGAGAACCCTGATGACGCTCGTCACCGACCCCACCGCCCCACGCATCGCAGTCGTCGGTGCGACAGGAGCGGTGGGCAGCACCCTCATCGAACTGATCGAGGAGCGGGCGCTGGCCTACCGCGAGATCCACCTCGTCGCCTCGACCCGCAGCGCGGGCCGGCGGCTCGCGGTCGACGGCCTCTCCTACGCGGTCCAGGCCCTGGAGGAGTTCGACTTCGGCCGGGCCGACATCGCCTTCTTCTCGGCCGGCACCCCGGTCAGCCAGGAGTGGGCGGGAACCGCGGCCGCCCAGGGCGCCCTGGTGATCGACAACACCAACGCCTTCCGGATGGACCCCAAGACCCCGCTCGTCGTACCGCAGGTCAACGGGGAGGTTCTGGAGACCCGTCCGGTCAACGGCCTGATCGCCAACCCCAACTGCTCGACCATCCCGCTGGCGCGGCTGCTCCAGACGGTCGAGCGCCGGTGGGGCATCCGGCAGGTGGTCACCAGCACCTACCAGTCCGCCTCCGGCAAGGGCCACCGCGGCATCGAGGAACTCCTCGAAGGCAGCGAGGTCGCGCTGCGCGACCCGGACGCCGAACTCCCGGCGGAGAGCTTCCGGCCCGCCCTCGCCTTCAACGTCGTCCCCTTCATCGACGAACTCCTGGACAGCGGGTTCACCCTGGAGGAGCAGAAGATGCTCCAGGAGTCCCGCAAGATCCTCGGGATCCCGCACCTGGACCTGACCGCCACCTGTGTGCGCGTCCCGGTCGTCAACTGCCACGCCGAGTCCGTCTGGGTCGAGGCGGGTTCGCCGGTGGCCCGCGAGGAACTGATCACGCTGCTGAGCGCACTGCCCGAGGTCACCGTGCACGACGCGGAGGACCGGGCGGCCTTCCCCACCCCGCTCACCGCGGGCAACCCCGACCATGTGCACGTCGGCCGGGTCCGGGTGGCCCCGCACAATCCACGCGGCTTCTGGATGTGGGTGGTCTCGGACAACCTGCGGGTGGGCGCCGCCCTGAACGCCGTCCAGATCGCCGAGTACGTCCTGCGGCACGGCTTCATGTCAGGAGGCACCCGATGAACATCCGGACGAGAGCGAACGCCCCGGTCTCCGTGCTGAAGTTCGGCGGCTCCACGTTCCGTTCCCCCGCCGCGTACGGGGACCTCGCGGCCGGCCTCGACGCCCGGATCAGGGCCGAGGGCCGCTCGCTGGTCGTGGTGGTCAGCGCGATGCAGGGGGAGACGGAGGGGTTGCGCGAGCGCCTGCACACGGTCAACCCGCACCCCGAGGACCCCACCACGGCCGGCCTGCTCACCACCGCGGACCTGCTCAGCGCCCATCTGCTGGCCACCGCCCTGCACCGGACGGGCCGCAGCGCGACGGTGCTGGCGGGCCACCAGATCGGACTGACCACCAACTCCTCCTTCCTCTGGGCCCGGGTGACCGGCACGGATCCCGCCCCGCTGCTCAAGGCGCTGGAGAGCCACGAGATCGTCGTGGTGCCCGGCGGCCAGGCGGCGGACGCCCAGGGGCGGCCGACCTGGCTGGGCAAGAACAGCTCTGACCTGTCCGCGCTCGCGGTCGCCGCCGCGGTCCGCAGCGACACCTGCGAGATCCACTCGGACGTCGACGGCATCTACACCTCCGACCCGCACCTGGTCACCGGGGCGCGGCTGCTGCCGCACGTCTCGTACAACATGGCGGCCCTGATGTCCCTGCACGGTGCGCGGGTGCTGCACCGCCGGGCCGTGCAACTCGCCCTGCGCCACCGCATCGAGATCGTGCTGCGCTACAACAGGGCCCCGTACACCGTGGGCACCAGGATCGGGACCGGCGGCGACCAGATGTCCGCGGTCGTCTTCAACCAGCGCTCCGTGGTGCTGGGTTACGCCGATGACGCCCTGGCCGACGCCGCGCACCACGCCTTTCACCTGGCGGGGATCGCCACGGTGCGCCAGAACGGCGGGCCGCGGGTCGCGGTGGTCGGCGGCTATGTGGACCTGGAGGCCGTCCAGCGCGCGTACGGCGTCGAGCCGGGCCGCTACCTGGGGGTGCCGGTCGCCGAGGTGCGGGGCAGCAAGGTCACCGCGCACCTCGCGGAGAGCGGGGAGGACGCGCTGCACCTCGCGCAACGGCTCCATGACTGGATGGACTTCCCGACTGCCGCCCGCGGACCCGAATCCCGTCTCGTAGGAGTGTGACCGAGTGACCACCGAAACCCTGCGGTCCGTGGACCGGGACGCGGCGCCGACCTTCGCGCGGCTGGTGCTGCCGGACGCGGTGCGCGACGCGATCGGCACCGCGCTGTCGGTACTGCCGGACCCGGCCGCCGACATCGACCGGTCCATGACCCGGTACCACCGGATCTTCGCGGGGCTGCCCCTCGAACAGCTCCAGCGGATAATGGACTTCGGCCGGCACATCGACACTCCGGGGGCCACCCTCGTGAGCAATCTCCCGGTCGAGGACACCCTGCCGCTCACCCCGGTGGACGGCGGGCCCGCACGTGACAAGCGGGGCTTCGTCGCCGAGGGCGTCCTGCTGGGTCTGGCCGGGCTGCTCGGTGAGCCCATCGGAGTCCTCACCGAGAAGAACGGCCGGCTCGTCCACGACGTCGTCCCGGTGCCCGGGGGCGAGCGGACCCAGACCAATCAGGGATCAGCGGTCTTCCTCAACTTCCACAGCGACATCACCTATGACTCCACCGGCCGCTACGACATCGCCAACCCGGACTTCCTGGTGCTCAACTGCCTGCGGGGCGACCGCTCGGGAGCGGCCGCCACGCACTACGCGGACGCCCGCGACATCTGCGGGCAGCTCACGGACGGCGCGGTGGAGACGCTGCGCAGTCCGCTCTTCCGGCTCAACGCGCCGGGGAGCTATACCCGTAGTGCCGCGGGCGGAGGACAGGTACTGTCCGATCCCGTGCCGGTCATCAGTGGTGCGGTGGACTACCCGGAGATCGCGATTTCGGCCAACGGCGTACACCCGCTCACACGGGGGGCCGCGACGGCGTTCGGGGAGCTACAGGACGCGTGCCGGGCGACGGCGCACACCGTGTGCCTCGAACCCGGCCAGGCGCTCCTGGTCAACAACCGCAAAGGCGTGCACGCACGCTCGGAGTTCGTGGCCCGGCACGACGGCCGGGACCGCTGGCTGCAACGCGCCTACGTGCGCCGGAGCCTGTGGAACATACGCTACCGGGTGACCCCCGGAGACCGCCGTGTCCACTACTGACGGGGAGAGCGGAGACATTGATTCCGCTCTTTTCACGGCCAGTGCAGAGTGTCGGAAACCGCGTTCGGAGCACCGGTCGGGACCGAGGGACGATTTGATGTCATGATGTGCCCTTCTGGGGTATACGCGAATGAGATCAAGAGATTTCTCTGTTGAACGATGAACCGGGATGGGCCGGTACGGTGTCCCATTTGTCATCGGCCACCGTGTTTATCTGCACGGTTTCGTGGCTGGAAGTCACCGCTGCCGAGGCCACGGCGGAGTAGAGAACTCCGAAGGCCAGAGTGGTTGCCGCGATGTTCCGGACAAGTGAATGACGGGTGTTCATCATTGCGTATCCCCCTGCGCTGCTTGGCTGATGTATTTTCTGGCCGCAAGAGAACCGTGCCATTTATGGAGATCCACTTCGAGTGCCACGAACTGTCCTAGGATGGACCGGCAGCTAGTGGACAGGCGGACGGGCCGAATGCGGCGGGGGAGGGTCAGTGGGGGAGCGTTTGCTGCTGGACGGTGTGGCCGTGGACGCCTATGCGTGGGCGCTGCGCGTGGGGGTCTTCGACGACAAGGAGATCGCGGCCGGTCTGGAGGTGGACGCCGAACTGGTCGCGCAGGCCCGGGAAACCCTGCAGGAGCTGCGACTCCTCGGCCCGACGGGGTCCGGGACCACGATGGTGCCGCTCAATCCCGACGTGGCAGAGGCCGAACTCGTGACGCCGCTGGAGGTCTCGATCGCCCAGCGAAGACAGCAGATCGCCGGTATTCACCGGCAGTTGAGGGTCCTGGCGGAGGTCTACCGCTCCCACGACCGGGCGGCCACCGACGATCTGCCGCCGATCCGGGTACTGGACGACTTCGAAGAGGTGCGCCGCGAGATCGACCTCGCGCGCCGGCGCTGCACCGAAGAGCGGATCAGCCTCCAGCCGGGCGGTGGCCGCAGCGCCGAAATGCTGGAACAGGACCTGATGCAGACGCTGGAGATGCGCCGGCGCGGCATCCGCATCCGCACGCTCTACCAGCACACTGCCCGCTCCAGCCTGGCTACGCGCACCTATGTGCGGCAGATCTGCCAGGAGGGCGCGGAGGTCCGCACGGCGGAGGAACTCGCCGAGCGACTCATCATCTACGATCGCAAACTGGCGTTCATACCCAAGGAGCGGACGGGAAAAGAACCCCCCGGTGCGGCCATTGTCTCCGATCCCACGCTCGTCGCCTACCTGTGCCGCTCATTCGAGTCCGTATGGCAGGGAAGCCAGCCCTTCGACGTGGGGCGGACCATTGAATACCAACAGGTCGCCGAGGATCTTCGGATGTCAATTCTCCGCCTCATGGCCATGGGGGTGAAGGACGAAGTGATCGCCCGTCGTCTGGGTATGGCCACACGGACCTGCCGCCGTCATATTTCCGCAATCATGGAAGAAATTGGCGCGACCAGTCGTTTCCAGGCCGGTCTTCTGATCGGCCGTCAGGGATTGATCCCCGACGATCAGCTGGATCTTCCCGCATTCGTCGGCATCGACGTGTCCGAATCATGACGACCGCTGTCCTGGATCAGACAGTCCCATGTCCTGGCCTCTCCCCGCCCGGCTTGATTTCCTGGGAAAGCAGTATTGAGTACGGCGTCAGCCGAACCCAGGAGGGGCTATGGACATCCGACAGTTGGTCACGTTCCACAAGGTGGCGACGCTGCTCAGCTTCACTAGGGCCGCATCCGAATTGAAGTACGCGCAGTCCAGCGTCACCGCTCAGATCAAGTCCCTGGAGCTGTCGCTCGGAGTGGATCTCTTCGACCGCCTCGGCGGCCGTATACAGCTCACCGAGGCCGGCCAGCGCCTCCTGCCGTACGCCGAGCAGATGGTCACCCTCGCCGGAGAGGCGCGCGGCGCGACGCGGGCGTCGGAGGAGCCCTCCGGCGTCCTCACGGTCGGCTCGATGGAGAGCATCACCTCCTACCGGATGCCCCCGCTCCTGGAGTTCTTCCACCACCGCTACCCCTCCCTCCAGATCGTGCTGCGACCCAGCCTGTGCGCCGAGACCTGCCACGCGCTGCGCCAGGGCATGTTCGACATGGGCTTCCTGATGGAGGCCGAGACCCAGCACCCCGGCGTCCAGACGGAGGTACTCGGCTCGGAACCCCTCACGGTGGTCGCCGCCCCGGACCACCCCCTGACCCGGGCCGAGAAGATCACCACCGACGCCCTGCGCCAGACCCAGGTCATCTCCGCGGAGGCGGGCTGCGCCTACCGGGAACTCTTCGAGGCCGAGCTCAACGACGGCACGGGGGAGCCGCTGCCCTTCCTGGAGTTCGGCACGACCGAGTCCATCAAGCGCGGCGTCACCGCGGGCCTCGGCGTCAGCCTGCTCCCGACAGCCACCGTGGCGGACGCCCTGGAGGCGGGCACGCTGGTCAGCCTCCCCTGGAGCATCCCGTTCGAGGTGCACACCCAGATCGCGTGGCGGCGCGGCAAGAACCTGTCCCGCGAGATGCGGGTCTTCGTCGACCAGACGATCCGCTTCCTCGCGGAGGAGTACGCGGGGGCGGCCGCCTGAGGGCGGGTGGTGCGGCGTTGGCGATGCCGGCCAGGTCGCACCAGCTGCGCAACCGCTTGTCCCGCGGTCATCAGCAGGGACGTGAAAAAGACCCCCCGCTCAACGTTTCCGCTGATCAGAGGGTCTATTCGGCACCTTTTGCAAGGTGCCCCCGGCAGGATTCGAACCTGCGCTCCCGGCTCCGGAGGCCGATGCTCTATCCCCTGAGCTACGGGGGCGTATCGCTGTGTTGCTCTGCGACGGGTGAAACACTACCAGCTTCCGCCCGGTGCCCGTGAACAGGTATTTCCGCGCCCCCGCCGGGCGCCCCTGGCGCCGCCGGGCAGGTCGCACACACATCCGGCCAACCTTCGCCGCCATCAGTCCGGGGACGGAAGTGGGCAAAACCCGGACGCAGCCCCTCCGCCCCGCCTACTCTCGAAGGGTGTCAGTGGCTTGCGGCCGCGTGCTTGTTGTCGACGACAACAAGGTCATCCGGCAGTTGATCAGGGTCAATCTCGAGCTGGAGGGCTTCGAGGTCGTGACCGCGGCCGATGGTGTCGAGTGTCTGGATCTGGTGCATCGGGTCTGCCCCGATGTGATCACGCTCGATGTCGTCATGCCCCGGCTGGACGGTCTGCAGACGGCCACCAGACTGCGTTCCGATCCGCGGACCCGGCATCTGCCCGTGGCGATCATCAGCGCCTGCACGCCGTACGAGGTGGACAACGGGGTCGCGGCGGGAGTTGACGCCTTCCTCGCCAAGCCCTTCGAGCCGAGCGAGCTGGTGAGGGTCGTACGGCAGTTGATGGAGCGCGGCCGGCCGCCGGTGCTCGACGGCAGGCAGGGCGCCGGGCGGGCGGAGAGCGCCGCCGGTTGACCGGATGGCGAAACCGGTTCGCGGAAGGCCCCCCTCCCTCCCATACGCTTGTCCCGTGACCCCCGCCGATCTCTCCACGACCGTGCTGCGCGCCGTGCGCCGCGCGGTCGACGAGGACGCCTTGCGCGCGCCCGTGCCCGCGCGCGTGCGAGTGGAGAGGACCCGGCCCGGCGGACGCGGCGACTACGCCAGCGCCGTCGCCCTCCAGCTCGCCGGACCCGCCGCGCGGCCCGCGCGGGAGGTGGCCGAGATCCTGCGGGAGCGGCTGGCCGGTGCGCCCGGCATCGGGCGGGTCGAGGTCACCGGACCCGGCTTCCTGAACTTCACGCTCGACGCCTGCGCCGACGCCGCCGCGCACCGCGCCCTCCTGCACCGGGTGCGGGAGCAGGGGCTGCGCTACGGACACGGCGACGCGCTCGCCGGGGCGCCCCTGCAATTCAGCCACGCCCGCGAGGTCCGGGCCGCGGTCACCGCCGACGCGGTGCGCCGGCTCGTGCGCGCGCAGGGCGCGCCCGTGCGCATCAGCTGCGACGAGGCCTCCGACCCGGACTGGGCACGGCTGGGGATCACCGTCGACGCCCACGGACGGCCCCCCGTACCCCTCACGGAGATACGGCCGGTCCCGGCCGGCGCCCGCGCCGGCGAGCTGCTCGAACGGCTCGGGCCCGACGCCACCCGCTGGGGACTGCTCCGGCCGGCCGGTCACGACCGCGCCCCGCTCGGCGACGAGCTCCTCGTCCAGGGCGCGGGCAACCCCCTCTTCCTGGTCCGCTACGCCCACTCCCGCACCCACGCGCTCACCCGCGGCGCGGAGCGGCTCGGGTTCACCGCCGCCCGGGACGAGGTTTCCGCGGAGGCCTTCGAGGAGCCCGCGGCGTCCGCGCTGCTCGCCGTCATCGCCGACCACCCCGCCGTCCTCGCCGCCGCCGCGCACCACCGCGCACCCGACCGGCTCGCCCGCCACCTCGAAACGGTCGCGCAGGCGTTCTTCGACTTCCACGACACCGCGTCGCCGCTCCCCGTCGGGGACGAGAAACCCTCGGCCGCCCACCGCACCCGGCTCGCCCTTGCCGAGGCCGCCGGGACGGTGCTGGCAGGCGGCCTGACCCTGCTCGGCATCAGCGCGCCCCCTTACCTCTGAGAGACCCGAGAGAGCAGAGCAACACGATGAGCCGATCCGCACACCCCGCCGGTCCCCGCCACGCCGACGTCATGACCGAGGGCCACTACTCCGCCCCGGCCGAGGACCTCAACGTCCTCGACGAGAAGGTCTGGTCCCGCACCGTCACCCGGGACGAACACGGCGCCCTCACCGTCGGCGGGATCGAAGTCGCCCGGCTGGCCGAGGAATTCGGCACCCCGGCCTACTTCCTCGACGAAGCCGACTTCCGGGCCCGCTGCCGCGCCTGGTCCGACGCCTTCGGCCCCGGCGCCGACGTCTTCTACGCCGGCAAGGCCTTCCTCTCCCGTGCGATCGTGCGCTGGCTCCAGGAGGAGGGGCTCAACCTGGACGTCTGCTCCGGCGGCGAGCTGACCACCGCCCTGGACGCCGGGATGCCCGCCGAGCGCATCGCCTTCCACGGCAACAACAAGACGGTCGACGAGATCGAGCGGGCCGTCACGGCGGGCGTCGGGCGGATCGTCCTCGACTCCTTCCAGGAGATCGCCCGGGTCGCGCACATCGCACAGCGGCTCGGCCGGCGCCAGCCCGTGCAGATCCGGGTCACCGTGGGCGTCGAGGCACACACCCACGAGTTCATCGCCACCGCGCACGAGGACCAGAAGTTCGGCATCGCGCTGGCCGGGGGACAGGCCGCGGAGGCCGTCCGGCGGGCGCTGACCCTCGACGGGCTCGAACTGATCGGCATCCACTCGCACATCGGCTCGCAGATCTTCGACATGGCCGGCTTCGAGGTCTCCGCGCGGCGCGTGGTGCAGCTCCTGGCCGAGGTGCGCGACGAGCACGGCGTCGAGCTGCCCGAGATCGACCTCGGCGGCGGCCTCGGCATCGCGTACACCTCGGAAGACGACCCGCGCGAGCCGTACGAGATCGCCAAGGCGCTCGGCGACATCGTGACCCGTGAGTGCGAGTCCGCCGGGCTCGCCACCCCGCGGATCTCCGTGGAGCCGGGCCGCGCCATCGTCGGCCCGACCGCCTTCACGCTCTACGAGGTCGGCACCATCAAGCCCCTGGAGGGGCTGCGCACCTACGTCAGCGTCGACGGCGGCATGTCGGACAACATCCGCACCGCGCTGTACGACGCCGAGTACAGCGTCGCGCTCGTCTCGCGCACCTCCGACGCCGAGCCGATGCTCGTCCGGGTCGTCGGAAAGCACTGCGAGAGCGGCGACATCGTGGTCAAGGACGCCTTCCTCCCCTCCGACCTGGCCCCCGGCGACCTGATCGCGGTCCCCGCCACCGGCGCGTACTGCCGTTCCATGGCGAGCAACTACAACCACGCCCTGCGCCCGCCCGTCGTCGCCGTGCGCGACGGGCGGGCGCGGGTCATCGTCCGGCGCGAGACGGAGGAAGATCTCCTGCGTCTCGATGTCGGCTGATGCCGTATTTCCCGGGACACCCCCCGGGTTCCCCGTAAACATCTCAGGATCCGGACGGGTGGCGGGGAACGCCCGTCCGGTGAGTGAGACTGGTCCATACATCAGATGTAAAGGAAACGAGGTCGGATGATGCGTACGCGTCCGCTGAAGGTGGCGCTGCTGGGCTGTGGAGTGGTCGGCTCAGAGGTGGCCCGCATCATGACGACGCACGCCGACGACCTCGCCGCGCGCATCGGCGCGCCGGTGGAGCTCGCCGGTGTCGCCGTGCGCCGGCCCTCCAAGGTGCGCGAGGGCATCGACCCCGCGCTGATCACCACCGACGCCACCGCCCTGGTCAAACGGGGTGACATCGACGTCGTCATCGAGGTCATCGGTGGCATCGAGCCCGCCCGCACGCTCATCACCACCGCCTTCGAGCACGGTGCGAGCGTCGTCTCCGCCAACAAGGCGCTGCTCGCAGAGGACGGCGCGGCCCTGCACGCCGCCGCCGAGCAGCACGGCCGGGACCTCTACTACGAGGCCGCCGTGGCCGGCGCCATCCCGCTCGTCCGCCCGCTGCGCGAGTCCCTCGCCGGCGACAAGGTCAACCGGGTGCTGGGCATCGTCAACGGCACCACGAACTTCATCCTCGACAAGATGGACACGAGCGGCGCCGGGTACTCCGAGGCGCTCGACGAGGCCACCGCCCTCGGATACGCCGAGGCCGACCCGACCGCCGACGTCGAGGGGTTCGACGCCGCCGCCAAGGCCGCGATCCTCGCCGGAATCGCCTTCCACACCCGGGTGAGGATCGGTGACGTGCACCGCGAGGGCATCACCGAGGTCACCGCCGCCGACATCGCCTCCGCCCGCCGCATGGGCTGCACCGTCAAGCTCCTCGCCATCTGCGAGCGCGCCGCCGACGGGCGCTCGGTCACGGCCCGCGTGCACCCCGCGATGATCCCGCTCAGCCACCCGCTGGCCTCGGTCCGCGAGGCGTACAACGCGGTGTTCGTCGAGGCCGAGGCCGCCGGGCAGCTGATGTTCTACGGCCCCGGCGCCGGTGGCGCGCCGACCGCGTCCGCGGTCCTCGGCGACCTCGTCGCGGTCTGCCGCAACAAGCTCAACGAGGCCCCCGGCCCCGGTGAGTCCGCGTACACGCGTCTGCCGGTCAGCCCCATGGGCGACGTCGTCACGCGGTACCACATCAGTCTCGACGTGGCCGACAAGCCTGGCGTACTCGCCCAGGTCGCGACGGTCTTCGCCGAACAGGGCGTATCCATCGATACGGTCCGCCAGAAAGGCCGAAATTCAGGCAGCGGCGACGAAGTCGGTATCGAGCAGGGTGGCGGCGGGCGACGGGTGGGCAAGAGCGGCGAGGCTTCGCTCGTCGTCGTCACCCACCGCGCGTCCGACGCCGCCCTCTCCGGGACCGTCGAGGCGCTGCGCAAGCTCGACACCGTACGTGGTGTCGCCAGCATCATGCGTGTTGAAGGGGAGTAAGGACCCATGACCACCAAGGGCACCCACCAGTGGCGCGGCATCATCGAGGAGTACCGGGACCGTCTCCCGGTCACGAGCACGACACCGGTCGTCACGCTCCGTGAGGGCGGCACGCCGCTCGTCCCCGCTCAGGTCCTCTCCGAGCGCACGGGCTGCGAGGTGCACCTCAAGGTCGAGGGCGCCAACCCCACCGGGTCCTTCAAGGACCGCGGCATGACGATGGCGATCACCCGGGCCAAGGAGGAGGGCGCGCAGGCCGTCATCTGCGCCTCCACCGGCAATACCTCCGCCTCCGCCGCCGCCTACGCGGTCCGCGCCGGAATGGTCTGCGCCGTCCTCGTGCCGCAGGGCAAGATCGCGCTCGGCAAGATGGGCCAGGCGCTCGTGCACGGCGCCAAGATCCTCCAGGTCGACGGCAACTTCGACGACTGCCTGACGCTGGCCCGCTCGCTCTCGGACAACTACCCCGTGGCGCTGGTCAATTCGGTGAACCCGGTCCGCATCGAGGGTCAGAAGACCGCGGCCTTCGAGATCGTCGACGCGCTCGGCGACGCCCCGGACATCCACGTCCTCCCGGTCGGCAACGCGGGCAACATCACCGCGTACTGGAAGGGCTACACAGAGTACGCCGCGGACGGCATGTCCACGCACAAGCCGCGGATGTGGGGCTTCCAGGCCTCCGGCTCCGCGCCCATCGTGCGCGGCGAGATCGTCAAGGACCCGTCGACCATCGCCACCGCCATCCGGATCGGCAACCCGGCCTCCTGGCAGTTCGCGCTCAACGCGCGGGACGAGTCGGGTGGCTTCATCGACGAGGTGACGGACCGGCAGATCCTTGCCGCGTACCGGCTGTTGGCCTCCCAGGAGGGCGTCTTCGTGGAGCCCGCCTCGGCCGCGTCAGTCGCCGGCCTGCTCAAGGCCGCCGAAGAGGGCAAGGTCGACCGGGGGCAGCGGATCGTCTGCACGGTCACCGGGAACGGCCTGAAGGACCCGGACTGGGCCGTCGCCGGTGCCCCCCAGCCGGTCACGGTCCCGGTCGACGCGGTCGCCGCCGCCGAGAAGCTGGGCCTCGCGTAGTACCCGCCGCCGCGCCGCACGGCGGCGCGGCGGCGGATTCGTCAGGAAGGCGGCTCAACGGCCCTTTTCGGGACGGAGAGCGCACCGGCAGCGTGCGACACGCATCGTGCGCCTCCTGTGCGCCCTATGTCGCCACAGAACCTTCCTTCGATAAGCTGTACCCAACCCACCCCGCCGCATATGACCGGGGTGCGCAGGCCGTTGCGGCCGCCGGTCCCATCCCGGACTCACGCAATACCCGCCGCCGCAATCGCCCCGAAGAATCCACGAAAGCCCCCGCAGACCCCGAAAAGCCCGGAAGAAGCCCAGAAGAACCCGAAGAGCCGCACGGAGACCCCAATATCCCGCGGCACTTCGAATTTCCCCGCCGCCTCACAAGGAGAGTCGTCAGAGCGATGGCCGGTCCCGCCTTCCGAGCCGCCGCCGTACGGGTGCGCGTCCCCGCAACCAGCGCCAACCTCGGTCCGGGCTTCGACGCCCTCGGCCTGTCGCTGGGGCTGTACGACGACGTCGTCGTCCGCGTCGCCGACGCCGGACTGCACATCGACATTGCCGGTGAGGGCGCGGACACGCTGCCCCGCGACGAGAACCACCTGCTCGTACGGTCCCTGCGCACCGCCTTCGACCTGCTCGGCGGACAGCCCCGCGGCCTGGAGATCGTCTGCGCCAACCGCATCCCGCACGGACGCGGCCTCGGCTCCTCCTCCGCCGCCATCTGCGCCGGCATCGTCGCCGCCCGCGCCGTGACGACCGGCGGTGACGCCCGGCTCGACGACGCGGCCCTGCTGGAACTCGCCACCGAGATCGAGGGTCACCCGGACAACGTCGCGGCGTGTCTCCTCGGCGGGTTCACGCTCGCCTGGATGGACGGCGGATCGGCCCGCGCCATCAGGATGGACCCCGCGGATTCCATCGTTCCGGTGGTTTTCGTGCCCGGCAACCCGGTGCTCACCGAGACCGCCCGCGGACTGCTGCCGCGTTCGGTCCCGCATGTCGACGCCGCCTTCAACGCGGGCCGTGCCGCCCTCCTCGTCGAGGCCCTGACCAGGCGTCCCGAGCTGCTGCTCACCGCCACCGAGGACCGGCTGCACCAGGAATACCGCTCCCCGGCGATGCCGCAGAGCGTGGAACTCGTGAACCGACTGCGCGCGGACGGCGTCCCCGCGGTCATCTCCGGTGCCGGGCCGACCGTGCTGGCACTGGCCGAGGACGGTGCGGCCGACAAGGTCGCACGGCTGGCGGGCGAGGGCTGGGCGGCCAACCGGCTGACTCTCGACGCCCAGGGTGCGAGTGTGCTGCCGCTCGCCCCGTAGCGAGAAGTGATTGCCGGTGCGTGAGAGGGGGAATGTTGTTGGAGCCGGTAGTGTTAACCTCAAGTCTGCAATCGACGTCTATGAGGCGCGTTGCTTCGTGTCCCTTTCCGGGACCACCATTTCTTCCGGGAGCCTCCCCAACTGCCTGAGCAGCCTGCCTGAGCAGTTTCGAGCACGCTCCGGAACCGGCACGACACCCTCTCGCTCGTCCAGGAGTGGGCCGAGCAGGGGGATGCTCGCGCCGGGCCCATGCACACGTTCATCTCTCCGCCGTACCTACCCGGCGGACCACCGCCCCGGCACGGTCCGCACCACCGAAGACCGCTGTCGGACAGCACAACCGGTCGCCGAGCCAGAAGGCCGACGTCCGCTCCAGGGAAGGACCCTTCGTGAGCGACACCACCGATCTGATGGGCGTGACTGCCGACAAGAGCGTCGACAGCGCCGCGCCCGCCGAAGGTGCTGCCACTGGCACCACCGCACGGCGCCGCCGCTCCGGCACCGGCCTTGACGGCATGGTCCTGGCCGAGCTGCAGCAGGTCGCGTCCGGCCTCGGCATCAAGGGCACTGCGCGGATGCGCAAGAGCCAGCTGATCGAGGTCATCAAGGAGGCCCAGGCCGGCGGCTCCTCCGCGCCCAAGGCCAAGGCCACCGCCGCGGCCCCCGCCGACGAGGCCGAGACCAAGCCGAAGCGCCGGGCCACCTCCAAGGCGCGCACCGGCGCCGGGGACGAGACCCCGGCCGCCGCCGCTCCCGCCGACAAGGCCGCGGCCCAGCAGCAGATCGACATCCCCGGACAGCCGGCCAGCGACGAGCCGCCCGCGGGCGAGCGCCGTCGTCGCCGCGCGACCGCTCAGGCGGGCAGCCCGGAGACCAAGGCGGAGCCCAAGGCCCAGGCCAAGGACCGCACGCAGGACGAGCCGAAGCGCGAGGCGCCCGCTGAGGACCGCTCCGAGGCCAAGGCCGAGGCCGCCGCGGACAACGCGGAGGGCCGCCGGGGCGAGCGCCAGGAGCGTGGCCAGCGCGGCGAGCGTGGTGACCGCGGCGACCGCGGTGACCGTCGTGAGCGCCAGCGCGACCGCCGCGGCAAGGGCGGCGACGAGCAGGGCGGTGGCCAGGGCGGCCAGCGCCAGCAGCGCCAGGGCCAGAGCCAGGGGCAGGGACAGAACCAGGGCCAGAACCAGGGCCAGGGTCAGGGTCAGCAGGGCGGCGGCGGACCGCAGGACGACTTCGACGACGAGGGTGGCCGCCGTGGCCGTCGTGGCCGCTACCGCGACCGCCGTGGCCGCCGTGGCCGCGACGACTTCGCGAGCGACGCACCGCCGGTCACCGACGACGACGTCCTGATCCCCGTCGCGGGCATCCTGGACATCCTCGACAACTACGCGTTCATCCGGACCTCCGGCTACCTGCCGGGCCCGAACGACGTGTACGTGTCGCTCGCCCAGGTCCGCAAGAGCGGCCTGCGCAAGGGTGACCACGTCACCGGTGCGGTGCGCCAGCCCAAGGACGGCGAGCGCCGCGAGAAGTTCAACGCGCTGGTCCGCCTCGACACGGTCAACGGCATGGAGTCCGGCCGCGGCCGGCCCGAGTTCCAGAAGCTGACCCCGCTGTACCCGCAGGACCGGCTCCGTCTGGAGACCGACTCCAACATCCTGACCACCCGGATCATCGACATGGTCGCCCCCATCGGCAAGGGCCAGCGAGGCCTGATCGTGGCCCCGCCGAAGACCGGTAAGACCATGATCCTTCAGGCGATCGCCAACGCGATCACGGTCAACAGCCCCGAGTGCCACCTGATGGTCGTCCTGGTCGACGAGCGTCCGGAAGAGGTCACCGACATGCAGCGGTCGGTGAAGGGCGAGGTCATCTCCTCGACCTTCGACCGTCCCGCCGAGGACCACACCACGGTCGCCGAGCTGGCCATCGAGCGTGCCAAGCGTCTCGTCGAGCTGGGTCACGACGTGGTCGTCCTGCTGGACTCGATCACCCGCCTGGGCCGCGCGTACAACCTCGCGGCCCCCGCCTCCGGCCGCATCCTGTCCGGTGGTGTCGACTCGACCGCGCTGTACCCGCCGAAGCGCTTCTTCGGTGCCGCGCGGAACATCGAGGACGGCGGCTCGCTGACCATCCTGGCCACCGCGCTCGTCGAGACCGGCTCGCGCATGGACGAGGTGATCTTCGAGGAGTTCAAGGGCACCGGCAACATGGAGCTCAAGCTCGACCGCAAGCTCTCCGACAAGCGCATCTTCCCGGCGGTGGACGTCGACGCGTCCAGCACCCGTAAGGAAGAAATCCTGCTCGGCAGCGACGAGTTGGCGATTGTCTGGAAGCTGCGCCGGGTGCTCCACGCACTGGACCAGCAGCAGGCGATCGAGCTCCTCCTGGACCGGATGAAGAAGACCCAGTCCAACGCGGAGTTCCTGCTCCAGATCCAGAAGACGACGCCGGCCCCGGGCAACAACGACTAGTCGTAACCCCCTGGCAGCCGTCCACAGGGCCGCCCCCGCCACTTCGGTGCCGCGGGGGCGGCCCTGTGTCGTACGCCGGTACGGGAGGCCGCCCCCGGGCCGTTGCCGGTCCGAGACCTTCGCCACACGGTCACCTGGCGTCGCACCCGCCCCACGTTGCCTGTACCGGGCAAGAAACCGCAGGTGAGTGCCGGATCACCGGCTGTTCCCGCACTCCCCGGGGCCGCTCCTCGCTCACCCGGGGCCCACGGCGTCCTGTGCAACCCTTCTTGTCGCCGTGACGTCGTACCTGAAGAGCGACAAAGCGGCGCACGGACACCCGCACACCAAGCAGGGGGTAGCCGGGAGAGCAGCCGAGGGAACGAGGAGACGGATGACCGGGCAGAGCGGGAGCGACAGCCGAATACGGGCCACCGGCAAGCGCCGGAGGAAGCCGTCCCGCCGCCGCAGAGCGACCGTGATAGCCGCGTGGAGTCTGGCCGGCCTGGTCGTCGTGGGCGGAGGGGGACTCGGTTACGCCTACTTCCAGCTCGACGGCAATCTCAAGGCCGTCGACATCAACAACGCCCTCGGCAAGAACCGCCCCCACAACGTCGACAACGGCTCCGAGGACATCCTCGTCCTGGGCTCCGACTCCCGCTCCGGTGCGAACCAGCAGTACGGCGCCGACGAGGGCGGCGCCCGTTCGGACACCGCGATGATCGTCCACGTCAACAAGGGCCACAAGACGGCGAGCGTCGTCTCCATCCCCCGCGACACCCTCGTGACCCGGCCCGAGTGCGAGAGCGACGAGAGCGGCGCGGACGTCGCGGGCCAACAGCGCGCGATGTTCAACACCGCGTACGAGGTCGGCGGACCGGCCTGCGCGGTCAAGACCGTCGAGTCGATGTCCGGGATCCGGATGGACCACTACCTCGAAGTCGACTTCACCGGCTTCAAGAAGCTGATCGACAAGCTCGGCGGGGTCAAGATCACCACCAAGCAGGCGATCAACGACTCCAAGAGCCATCTGAACCTGGAGCCGGGCACCCACACCCTCGACGGTGAGCAGTCGCTCGGCCTGGTCCGCACCCGCAAGAGCGTCGGCGACGGCAGCGACCTGGGCCGCATCCAGCTCCAGCAGGCCTTCATCAAGGCGCTCATGGTGCAGGCGAAGAGCGTCGGCGTCCTCGACGGAACCAAGCTGTACGGCCTCGCGGACACCGCGACCAAGGCCATCACGACCGACTCCGACCTCGGCTCGGTCAAGAAGCTCGCGGGCTTCGCCAACGGACTCAAGGGCCTCGGCGCCGACGACGTCCACATGGTGACCCTGCCGGTCGAGTACGACCCGGCCGACCCGAACCGCGTCATACCGCAGGAGAAGGCCGGACAGCAGGTGTGGACGGCGCTCCGGCACGACAAGCCGATCCCCGCCTCGGCCACCGAGAAGTCGGCGGGCGACAAGGGTGACGCGGGCGACATCGTGCAGTGACCGGGAGCGCCCGGGAATAGTTCCGGGCCGACCCCGGTTTTGGGAGATACGGCCGGTCCTGGCAGACTGGTACGTCGGCCCCGGTTCACGGACACGCAATCCGCGCGTACGACCCGGCGCCCTCCCGAAACTAGGAGACACCCTTGAAGCGCGAGATCCACCCCCAGTACGTCGAGACCCAGGTCAGCTGCACCTGTGGCGCGTCGTTCACCACCCGGTCCACCCTGGACAGCGGCGCCATCCGTGCGGACGTCTGCTCCGAGTGCCACCCGTTCTACACGGGCAAGCAGAAGATCCTCGACACCGGTGGCCGTGTGGCCCGCTTCGAGGCCCGCTTCGGCAAGGCCGCCGGCTCCGCCAGCAAGTAGCGAGCCACTGCGCCGGTTCTCGGCGCCCTCTTCCCGGGGGCGCCGAGACCGGCGTTTTTTCCGGCCGGGACACGGCATCCCCGCATCCCGCCCGGCAGGCGCCCCCGCCGGCCGGCCGTACGTCGAGCGAAGAAACCAGGAGCCCGAAGATGTTCGAGGCGGTCGAGGAACTGATCGGCGAACAGTCCGATCTCGAGAAGAAGCTCGCGGACCCGTCGGTCCACGCCGACCAGGCCAACGCGCGCAAGCTCAACAAGCGCTACGCCGAGCTGACCCCGATCGTCGCCACGTACCGCTCCTGGAAGCAGACCGGCGAGGACATCGAGACGGCCCGCGAGTTCGCCGCCGACGACCCCGACTTCGCCGCAGAGGTCAAGGACCTGGAGAAGGAGCGCGAGGAGCTCACCGAGAAGCTCCGCCTCCTGCTCGTACCCCGTGACCCCAGTGACGACAAGGACGTGCTCCTGGAGATCAAGGCGGGCGCGGGCGGCGACGAGTCCGCCCTGTTCGCCGGGGACCTGCTGCGCATGTACCTGCGCTACGCCGAGCGGGTCGGCTGGAAGACCGAGATCATCGACTCCACCGAGTCCGAGCTCGGCGGCTACAAGGACGTCCAGGTCGCCGTGAAGACCAAGGGCGGCAACGGGGCCACCGAACCCGGCCAGGGCGTCTGGGCCCGGATGAAGTACGAGGGCGGCGTGCACCGTGTGCAGCGCGTGCCCTCCACCGAGTCCCAGGGCCGCATCCACACCTCCGCCGCCGGTGTGCTGGTCACGCCCGAGGCGGAGGAGGTCGACGTCGAGATCCACGCCAACGACCTGCGGATCGACGTCTACCGCTCGTCCGGCCCCGGCGGCCAGTCCGTCAACACCACGGACTCCGCCGTCCGCATCACGCACCTGCCCACCGGCGTCGTGGCGTCCTGCCAGAACGAGAAGAGCCAGCTCCAGAACAAGGAGCAGGCCATGCGCATCCTGCGCTCGCGGCTCCTCGCCGCCGCCCAGGAGGCCGCCGAGCAGGAAGCCTCCGACGTACGGCGCAGCCAGGTGCGCACGGTCGACCGCTCCGAGAAGATCCGTACCTACAACTTCCCGGAAAACCGCATCTCGGACCACCGCGTCGGCTTCAAGGCGTACAACTTGGACCAGGTGCTCGACGGTGACCTGGGCGCCGTGATCCAGGCCTGTGTCGACGCCGACTCCGCCGCCAAGCTCGCCGCCGCGTAAGCTCCACCACCCGCACCGCTCGTGAACCTGTACGGAGAACCGCGATGAACCTGCTGCTCGCCGAGGTGGCCCAGGCCACCCAGCGGCTGGCCGACGCCGGTGTGCCTTCGCCGAGATTCGACGCGGAGGAACTCGCCGCGTTCGTGCACGGCGTCAAGCGGGGCGAGCTGCACAACGTGCCGGACACCGACTTCGACGCCCGCTACTGGGAGACCATCGCCCGGCGCGAGGCCCGCGAACCGCTCCAGCACATCACCGGACGCGCCTTCTTCCGCTATCTGGAGCTCCAGGTGGGGCCCGGTGTCTTCGTGCCCCGCCCGGAGACCGAGTCGGTCGTCGGCTGGGCGATAGACGCCGTGCGCGCGATGGACGTGGTCGAGCCGCTGATCGTCGACCTGTGCACGGGCTCTGGTGCCATCGCCCTCGCCATGGCCCAGGAGGTGCCGCGCTCGCGCGTGCACGCCGTGGAGCTGTCCGAGGACGCCCTCAAATGGACCAGGAAGAACGCAGAGGACTCCAGGGTCACCGTGCACCGCGGAGACGCACTGACGGCCCTTCCCGAGCTCGACGGACAGGTCGACCTGGTCATCTCCAACCCGCCGTACATCCCGCTCACCGAATGGGAGTACGTGGCCCCCGAGGCCCGCGACCACGACCCCCAGATGGCTCTCTTCTCCGGTGAGGACGGCCTCGACACCATCCGCGGCATCGAGCGCACCGCGCACCGCCTGCTGCGCCCCGGCGGCCTCGTCGTCATCGAGCACGCCGACACCCAGGGCGGCCAGGTGCCGTGGATCTTCACCGAGGAGCGGGGCTGGGCCGACGCGGCCGACCACCCCGACCTGAACAACCGTCCCCGGTTCGCCACGGCCCGCAAGGCGATGCCGTGACCGGCGGCCACCACCCGCACGACCCGTACCAGCCCTACCCGAACATGCTTGAGGAGGCCGGCTGATGGCACGGCGATACGACTGCAACGACGCGACGGACCGTACGACGGGTCTGCGCGAGGCCGCGTCCGCCGTCCGCCGCGGCGAACTGGTCGTGCTGCCCACCGACACGGTGTACGGGATCGGTGCGGACGCCTTCAGTTCCGAGGGCGTCGCCGACCTGCTGGACGCCAAGGGCCGCGGCCGCAACATGCCGACGCCCGTCCTGATCGGTTCGCCGAACACCCTGCACGGCCTGGTCACCGACTTCTCCGAGCAGGCGTGGGAGCTGGTCGACGCCTTCTGGCCCGGCGCCCTCACGCTCGTCGCCAAGCACCAGCCGTCCCTGCAGTGGGACCTCGGTGACACCCGCGGCACCGTCGCCATCCGGATGCCGCTGCACCCGGTCGCCATCGAGCTGCTCACCGAGGTCGGCCCGATGGCCGTCTCCAGTGCCAACCTCACCGGACACCCCTCGCCCGAGGACTGCGACGCCGCCCAGGAGATGCTGGGCGACTCCGTCTCCGTCTACCTCGACGGCGGTCCGACGCCGGGCATCGTCCCGTCCTCGATCGTCGACGTCACCGGCAAGGTGCCGGTCCTGCTGCGCGCCGGCGCGCTCTCCGCGGAGGAGCTGCGCAAGGTGGTACCCGACCTCGAGGTGGCCAATTGACCGCCCCTGAGGGGCGTGGCATAGCGGGGCAGACCGACACTTTCCGCATCCTCCACGTCAGCACCGGCAATGTCTGCCGCTCACCGATCACCGAGCGGCTGACCCGCCATGCCCTCGTGGACCGCCTCGGCGACCCGCTCCAGGGCGGCCTGATCGTGGAGAGTGCCGGCACCTGGGGGCACGAGGGCGCCCCGATGGAGGCCAACGCCGAGGTGGTCCTCGCCGACTTCGGCGCCGACGCCACCGGGTTCGTCGGCCGTGAGCTGCTGGACGAGCACGTGATCCGCGCCGACCTGGTGCTCACCGCCACCCGCGACCACCGGGCCCAGGTGATCTCGATGGGTCACTCGGCCGGTCTGCGGACCTTCACGCTCAAGGAGTTCACCCGGCTGGTCCGGGCGATAGACCACGCGACGCTGCCGGACGCGAAGGACGAGGGCGTCGTCGAGCGCGCCCGCGCGCTGGTGCGCGCCGCCGCCGCGCTGCGCGGCTGGCTGCTGGCCCCGACCGCGGAGGCCGACGAGGTGTACGACCCGTACGGCGCCCCGATCACGTTCTTCCGGTCCATCGGCGACGAGATCAACCAGGCCCTGGAACCGGTCGTCACCGCGCTGACGGGCGTATCGACTCCGCGCTGACCGGCGCGGGGGCCGGACGGGTGCACCGCGGGGTGTGACAGCGGGCAGCGGGCCCGTCGCGGGCCTACATTGGAGCTGACGTCAGCGCACTCCTCCCAGGCCCGGAGCCCCCGATGCCGGTCACCGCCCCCGCCGCACCCACGGTCGCCCTGCCGCAGGACTTCGACGCGCTGCTCCGGGAGGACCCGGAGATCGCCGACGTGCTGCTGGCGGAGCTGCGCCGGCAGTCCGGCACACTGCAGCTGACCGCCGCCGAGAACTTCACCTCGCCCGCGGTCCTGGCCGCGCTTGGCTCGCCGCTCGCCAACAAGTACGCCGAGGGTTACCCCGGCAAGCGGCACCACGGCGGCTGCGAACAGGCGGACGCCGCCGAACGCATCGCCGTCCGCCGGGCCACCGCGCTCTTCGGCGCCGAGCACGCCAACGTCCAGCCGCACTCCGGCTCCTCTGCCGTCCTCGCGGCGTACGCGGCCCTGCTGCGGCCCGGCGACACGGTCCTCGCGATGGGACTCCCGTACGGCGGACACCTCACCCACGGCTCACCCGCCAACTTCTCCGGGCGCTGGTTCGAGTTCATCGGCTACGGAGTGGACTCCGAGAGCGGACTGATCGACTACGACCAGGTCCGCACCCTGGCCCGCACCCACCGCCCCAAGGCGATCGTCAGCGGCTCCATCTCCTATCCGCGCCACCCGGACCACGAGAGGTTCCGTGAGATCGCCGACGAGGTGGGCGCGTACCTCATCGCCGACGCCGCGCACCCGATGGGGCTGATCGCCGGGGGAGCGGCGCCGAACCCCGTTCCGTACGCGGACGTCGTCTGCGCCACCACGCACAAGGTGCTGCGCGGGCCGCGCGGCGGCATGATCCTGTGCGGCGCGGAGCTGGCGGAGCGGATCGACCGGGCGGTCTTCCCGTTCACCCAGGGCGGCGCCCAGATGCACACGGTGGCCGCGAAGGCCGTCGCGTTCCACGAGGCGGCGACCCCGGCCTTCGCCGCGTACGCCCACCGTGTGGTGTCCCACGCCCGGGTGCTCGCCGCCGGTCTGGAGGCCGAGGGCTTCGAGGTCACCACCGGCGGCACGGACACCCACCTGATCGTCGCGGACCCGGCCCCGCTCGGCGTGGACGGCCACACCGCCCGCGCCCGGCTGGCGGCGGCGGGCCTGGTGCTGGACACCTGCGCGCTTCCCTACGGTGACGCCCGGGGCATCAGGCTGGGCACCGCGGCCGTCACCACCCAGGGCATGGGGGACGCCGCCATGGCACGGCTCGCGGCGCTGTTCGGTACGGCGGTGCGCGAGGAGGGCGACGTCCTTACGGAGGTACGGGAACTGGCGGCGAAATTTCCGCCGTACCCGGCGTGACATAGGCCCTTTGTCCCGAATGAGGGTGGCCGGTGCAACCATTACGGGTACCTCGGTGTCCTCAACCGTGAGGCCGGCGTAGTCGGCCCGACCGGGCGCGTGTGCCGGTCGGGCTAAGGTGTGGGCTGAGATGGCCGGCGACATTTGTGGGGCAGCCCGTGCGTGATTACTTGCTGACGCTCTGTGTCACGGCGGCGGTGACGTATCTGCTCACCGGCCCGGTGCGGAAGTTCGCCATCGCGGTCGGGGCGATGCCCGCGATCCGTGCGCGTGACGTCCACCGGGAACCGACCCCGAGGCTCGGCGGCATCGCCATGTTCGGCGGGCTGTGCGCCGGTCTGATCGTCGCCGATCACCTGGCCAACCTCGACGGCGTCTTCGACCTCTCCAGCGAGCCGCGGGCGCTGCTCTCCGGAGCCGCGCTGATCTGGCTGATCGGCGTGCTGGACGACAAGTTCGAGATCGACGCCCTGATCAAGCTGGGCGGGCAGATGATCGCCGCGGCGGTCATGGTCCTCCAGGGCCTGACGATCCTGTGGCTGCCGATCCCCGGCGTCGGCACCGTCGCCCTCACCCAGTGGCAGGGCACGCTGCTCACGGTCGCCCTGGTCGTCATCACGATCAACGCGGTGAACTTCGTCGACGGCCTGGACGGCCTGGCGGCCGGCATGGTCCTCATCGCGTCCGCCGCGTTCTTCCTCTACACCTACCGGCTCTGGTACGGACACACGATCGAGGCGGCCGCCCCCGCGACGCTCTTCACGGTGATCCTTATGGGCATGTGCCTCGGCTTCCTGCCGCACAACATGCATCCGGCCCGGATCTTCATGGGCGACTCCGGCTCGATGCTGATCGGCCTCGTCCTGGCCGCCGGCGCGATCTCCGTGACCGGCCAGGTCGACCCGGACACCATGAAGATCTTCGAGGGCAGCGAGCGCCAGGCGACCCACGCGATGCTGCCGGTCTTCATCCCGCTGCTGCTGCCGCTCACCATCATCGCGATCCCGGCGGCCGACCTGGTGCTGGCGATCGTGCGGCGAACCTGGAACGGCCAGTCGCCGTTCGCGGCGGACCGCGGCCACCTGCACCACCGGTTGCTGGAGATCGGCCACTCGCACAGCCGGTCGGTGCTGATCATGTACTTCTGGTCGGCCCTGATCGCCTTCGGCGCGGTCGGCTACTCCGTGCACTCGGCGTCGATGTGGATCGTCCTGGTGATCGTGGGCCTGAGCGCGCTCGGCCTGATCCTGCTCCTGATGCCCCGCTTCACCCCGCGCGCCCCGCTGTGGGCGCAGCGCATCGTGCCGCCCCGCTACCGGCGGCGGCGCCGGGTCGAGGAGCCCGCGGCCGCGTCCGAGGAGGGGCCGGAAGACCAACGGGAGCCGCTGGACGCGCAGATGGGGCAGGAGGGGGCTGAGGCGCCTCCACGGGCCCCGGTCGCCGCAGGGGTCTCGGGCGTCAACGGGGCGACCGCCATTGGCCCCCGTTCGCGATTTTCGGACCGGCGTGAGACTGATTCCACACGTCGATGATTCGGGCATCAATGGGCAATACCAGACAAGCCGTTGGGTTGTCTTGCTCACGCGCGCTTGTTCCCACTCAAGTGTGACAGCGAGCACACTTTCTTGGTAAAGACCTCATCAAATAGTTTGTGATACCGTTCACGAACCCGGTGACAGAGCCGAAGGACCTGAGTAGCACGGTCTCTTGGCCCCGAGGCTTCGACTCGGACCGGGCCTACGCTCGTCCATGACGACACACTGCCAACCCCCAGCAAGCGGAGCTGCCGCCATGCCGTCCAACGACGTCCGGACTCTCCTCCAGACCGCCGTACCCACCGCTGTCGCCGGCGCTGTTGCCGCCGCGATCAGCGCTGGCGTCGCCGGTGGCAAGGGAGCCCTGGGCGCGATCGTTGCGACGATCGTGGTCATCCTCTTCATGGGGATCGGGCTCGTGGTCCTGCAACGGACCGCCAAGTCCCTGCCCCACCTGTTCCAGGCGATGGGGCTGATGCTGTACACGGCTCAGTTGCTTCTGCTGTTCATCTTTGTCGCCGTATTCAAGAACACCACGATGTTCAACCCGAAGGCCTTCGCGATCACGCTGGTCGCGACGACTCTCGTGTGGATCGGCGCACAGGCGCGTGCGCACATGAAGGCCAAGATCCTTTACGTCGAGCCCGAGTCGGAGTCCGACAAGGGTGAGAAGCCCAAGAACACTGGGTCCAGGTCGTGAAGGGTAGGGGCGGGATAAGGGCGAGTTCAGGACCCTGCTATCGTCCGGTTCCAACTGCGGCACCGCGGGCGCGGGCATGTGAGCTGACGCCTGCTCGATCGCGAGGCTCAATGCCTGACTGCCGCTCACACATCCGAAACACCAGTCCAGTGCCGAACCGCGGCTGCGCGCCGCGCCGACACAACGAGGTTGCCGTACCTATGCGCCACGCTGAAGGAGCCCGCGGTGAGTGCTGACCCGACACAGGTGCTCGCCTTCGAGACCGATTGCCACATCTTCCAGAACAACGGTTGTGGTTTCCCGGCTCCCGGTCTGCACTCGTTCCTGTTCGAGCCCCTCTGGGGCGACGGGGACAGCAACTTGTACTTCAACAAGACGATGCTGCTGGCGCTGGTCGGCTCGGTCATCATCGTCGGCTTCTTCTGGGCCGCTTTCGCCAGGCCGAAGCTCATTCCGGGCAAGCTGCAGATGGTGGCCGAGGCCGGCTACGACTTCGTACGCCGCGGCGTCGTCTACGAGACGATCGGCAAGCGCGAGGGCGACAAGTACGTCCCGCTCGTCGTCTCGCTGTTCTTCTTCGTCTGGATGATGAACCTCTGGTCCATCATTCCGGTCGCCCAGTTCCCGGTGACGGCGATCATCGCGTACCCGGCCGCGCTCGCCGCGGTCGTGTACGTCCTATGGGTCAGCCTGACCTTCAAGAAGCACGGTTTTGTCGGAGCCCTCAAGAACTTCACGGGCTACGACAAGAGCCTTGGCGCGGTCCTTCCGCTCTCGATGACCATCGAGCTCTTCTCGAACCTGCTGGTCAGGCCGTTCACGCACGCCGTCCGGCTCTTCGCCAACATGTTCGCGGGCCATACTCTGCTGCTGCTCTTCACGATCGCCAGCTGGTACCTGCTCAACGGCATCGGCATTGCCTACGCGGGTGTCTCGTTCGTCATGGTCATCGTGATGACCGCGTTCGAGCTCTTTATCCAGGCTGTTCAGGCCTATGTGTTCGTCCTGCTGACCTGCAGCTACATCCAGGGCGCTCTCGCCAAGGGCCACTGAGCACCCACCTCCTGAAGCACCCGGTGGCCAACCCCCACTGGACCAAGAAAGAGAAGGAAGAACCGGCATGTCTGCTCTCCAGACCCTCGCCGCCACCAGCGTCGAAATCAAGGGCAACCTCGGCTCCATCGGTTACGGCCTCGCCGCGATCGGCCCCGGCGTCGGCGTCGGCATCATCTTCGGTAACGGCACCCAGGCGCTCGCCCGTCAGCCCGAGGCTGCCGGTCTCATCCGCGCCAACCAGATCCTCGGCTTCGCCTTCTGTGAGGCGCTCGCCCTGATCGGTCTGGTCATGCCGTTCGTCTACCCGACCTCCTGACCGGTCGCGAACAGCCCATTCGACGGAAGGCACTGACGTGAACCCTCTGGTTCAGCTCGCGGCGGAGGAAGCGGAAAACCCGCTCATCCCGCCGATTCCTGAGCTCGTCATTGGCTTCATCGCCTTTGTCATCGTCTTCGGCTTCCTCGCCAAGAAGCTCCTCCCGAACATCAACAAGGTTCTGGAAGAGCGTCGCGAGGCCATCGAAGGCGGTATCGAAAAGGCCGATGCGGCCCAGACCGAGGCCCAGAGCGTGCTTGAGCAGTACAAGGCTCAGCTCGCCGAGGCCCGCCACGAAGCCGCTCGTATGCGCCAGGAGGCGCAGGAGCAGGGCGCCGTGATCCTGCAGGAAATGCGGGCGGAAGGCCAGCGGCAGCGCGAGGAGATCGTCGCTGCGGGCCACGCCCAGATCGAGGCCGACCGCAAGGCCGCGGCGTCCGCGCTGCGCCAGGACGTGGGCAAGCTCGCCACCGACCTGGCCGGCAAGCTCGTCGGCGAGTCCCTTGAGGACCACGCCCGGCAGAGCGGCACCGTCGACCGCTTCCTCGACGAGCTCGAGGCGAAGGCCGAGGCCGTCCGATGAACGGCGCGAGCCGCGAGGCACTGGCTGCCGCACGCGAGCGTCTCGACGCACTGACCGACAGCACGTCGGTCGATGTGGCGAAGCTCGCCGAGGACCTGGCCGGAGTCACGGCGCTGCTGCACCGCGAGGTGTCGCTGCGCCGGGTCCTGACCGACCCGGCCCAGGCCGGCGAGGCCAGGGCCGAGCTGGCCGGGCGTCTGCTGCGCGGCCAGGTGGGCGGCGAAGCCGTCGATCTGGTCTCCGGCATGGTCCGCTCGCGCTGGTCGCGTTCGCGTGACCTGGTCGACGCGGTCGAGGAACTGGCGAACACCGCGGACCTCACCGCCGCCCAGCGCAGCGGTGACCTCGACGACGTCGAGGACGAGGTGTTCCGGTTCGGCCGGATCGTCGCCTCGGACCCGGAGCTGCGCGCCGCGCTCACCAGCCGGACCGCGACCCCCGCCGCCAAGGGCGAGCTGCTGCGCAGCCTGCTCGGCGGAAAGGCGCGGCCCGTCACCGAGCGCCTCATCGTGCGGCTTGTCACCCAGCCCCGGGGACGTAGCCTGGAAGAGGGACTCGACTCCCTGTCCAAGCTCGCCGCGGAGCGTCGTGACCGCATGGTCGCGATCGTCACCTCGGCAGTGCCGCTGAGCGATCGGCAGAAGCAGCGCCTCGGCGCCGCCCTGGCGAAGATCTACGGCCGCCAGATGCACCTGAATCTCGACGTGGACCCCGAGGTCCTCGGCGGAGTCACGGTGCGGGTCGGTGACGAGGTCGTCAACGGCACCATCGCGGAGCGTCTCGACGAGGCGACCCGGCGGATGGCCGGCTGACCAGGCCCGGCGCAACAACAGAGACAGAGCAAGACCAGCGGCCCGGTTGGGCCGTGCAGAAATTGCAGAAGATTCCTGGGGGTCGGCCCCCAGACCCCCTTAAGAAACTTCGGGCCCAACAAGGAGAGCAGGGAACCCAGATGGCGGAGCTCACGATCCGGCCGGAGGAGATCCGGGATGCGCTGGAGAACTTTGTCCAGTCGTACAAGCCGGACGCGGCCTCGCGCGAGGAGGTCGGTACGGTCAGCGTTGCCGGCGACGGCATCGCGAAGGTGGAGGGCCTGCCCTCCGCCATGGCGAACGAGCTGCTGAAGTTCGAGGACGGCACCCTCGGTCTCGCCCTCAACCTCGAGGAGCGCGAGATCGGTGCGATCGTCCTCGGCGAGTTCAGCGGAATCGAGGAGGGCCAGCCGGTGCAGCGCACCGGTGAGGTGCTCTCCGTCGGCGTCGGCGAGGGCTACCTCGGCCGCGTCGTCGACCCGCTCGGCACCCCGATCGACGGTCTCGGCGAGATCGCGACCGACGGCCGGCGCGCCCTCGAGCTGCAGGCCCCTGGCGTCATGGTCCGTAAGTCGGTGCACGAGCCGATGCAGACCGGCTACAAGGCCGTCGACGCCATGGTGCCGATCGGCCGCGGCCAGCGTCAGCTGATCATTGGTGACCGTCAGACGGGTAAGACCGCGCTGGCTGTCGACACGATCATCAACCAGCGCGACAACTGGCGCTCGGGCGACGTGAACAAGCAGGTGCGCTGCATCTACGTCGCCATCGGTCAGAAGGGCTCCACCATCGCCTCTGTGCGCGGTGCCCTCGAAGAGGCCGGCGCGCTCGAGTACACGACCATCGTCGCCGCCCCGGCGTCCGACCCGGCCGGCTTCAAGTACCTGGCGCCGTACACCGGTTCGGCCATCGGTCAGCACTGGATGTACCAGGGCAAGCACGTCCTGATCATCTTCGACGACCTGTCGAAGCAGGCCGACGCGTACCGCGCCGTGTCGCTTCTGCTGCGCCGTCCGCCGGGCCGCGAGGCCTACCCGGGCGACGTCTTCTACCTCCACTCGCGTCTGCTGGAGCGTTGCGCCAAGCTCTCCGACGAGATGGGTGCCGGTTCGATGACGGGCCTCCCGATCGTCGAGACCAAGGCGAACGACGTGTCGGCGTTCATTCCGACCAACGTCATCTCCATCACCGACGGCCAGTGCTTCCTGGAGTCCGACCTGTTCAACGCCGGCCAGCGTCCGGCTCTGAACGTCGGTATCTCGGTCTCGCGCGTCGGTGGCTCCGCCCAGCACAAGGCCATGAAGCAGGTCTCCGGCCGGCTTCGCGTGGACCTCGCCCAGTACCGTGAGCTGGAGGCGTTCGCCGCCTTCGGTTCCGACCTGGACGCGGCCTCGAAGGCTTCGCTGGAGCGCGGTAAGCGCATGGTCGAGCTGCTGAAGCAGCCGCAGTACGCCCCGCTCCCGGTCGAGGAGCAGGTCGTCTCGGTCTGGGCCGGCACCACGGGCAAGATGGACGACGTCCCGGTCGAGGACATCCGTCGCTTCGAGAGCGAGCTGCTGGAGTACCTGCGCCGCGAGCGCAAGGACCTCCTGACCAGCATCGTCGAGGGCGGCAAGATGTCCGACGACACGCTGCAGTCGATCGCCGACGCGGTTGCCGCCTTCAAGCAGCAGTTCGAGACCTCGGACGGCAAGCTTCTGGGCGAGGGCTGATCGATGGGCGCTCAGCTTCGCGTTTACAAGCGCCGCATCCGCTCCGTCACCGCCACGAAGAAGATCACCAAGGCGATGGAGATGATCGCCGCCTCGCGCATCGTCAAGGCGCAGCGCAAGGTGGCGGCCTCGATGCCGTATGCCACCGAGCTGAACCGTGCGGTCACCGCGGTGGCCACCGGTTCGACCACCAAGCACCCGCTGACCACCGAGGCCGAGACTCCGGCACGGGCCGCGATCCTGCTCGTCACGAGCGACCGCGGTCTGGCCGGCGGTTACTCCTCCAACGCCATCAAGGCCGCGGAGCAGCTGACCGAGCGGCTGCGCGGTGAGGGCAAGGAGGTCGTCACGTATGTGATCGGCCGCAAGGGTGTCGCCTACTACAACTTCCGCGAGCGCAAGGTCGCGGAGTCGTGGACCGGCTTCACCGACAGCCCGACGTACGCGGATGCGAAGCGGGCGGCCGCCCCGATGATCGAGGCGGTCACCCAGGAGACCGCCGAAGGTGGCGTGGACGAGCTGCACATCGTCTTCACCGAGTTCGTCTCGATGATGACGCAGAACCCGGTGGACAACCGGATGCTGCCGCTCAGCCTCGACATCACGAAGGACGAGGACGGCAAGGGAGAGATCCTGCCGCTGTTCGACTTCGAGCCGTCGGCGGAGGACGTCCTGGACGCCCTGCTTCCGCGGTACGTCGAGAGCCGGATCTACAACGCGCTGCTGCAGGCCGCTGCTTCCGAGCACGCTGCCCGCCGCCGCGCGATGAAGTCGGCCACCGACAACGCCGGGGAGCTCGTCAAGAGCCTCTCCCGGCTTGCCAACGCGGCCCGCCAGGCCGAAATCACCCAGGAAATCAGCGAGATCGTCGGTGGTGCCAGTGCGCTGGCCGACGCGACCGCGGGGAGTGACAAGTAATGACGACCACAGTTGAGACGGCCGTTGCCACGGGCCGCGTCGCCCGGGTCATCGGCCCGGTCGTCGACGTGGAGTTCCCCGTCGACGCGATGCCGGAGATCTACAACGCGCTGACCGTCGAGGTGGCCGACCCGGCCGAGGACGGCAAGATCAAGAAGCTGACGCTCGAGGTTGCCCAGCACCTCGGCGACGGCGTGATCCGCGCGATCTCGATGCAGCCCACCGACGGTCTGGTCCGCCAGGCCCCGGTGACCAACACGGGCGCCGGCATCACGGTGCCGGTCGGCGAGATGACCAAGGGAAAGGTGTTCAACACCCTTGGTGAGATCCTGAACAAGCCCGAGGCCGAGTCCGAGGTCACCGAGCGCTGGCCGATCCACCGCAAGGCGCCCGCCTTCGACCAGCTCGAGTCGAAGACCGAGATGTTCGAGACCGGCGTCAAGGTCATCGACCTTCTCACCCCGTACGTCAAGGGTGGAAAGATCGGTCTGTTCGGTGGTGCCGGTGTCGGCAAGACCGTTCTGATCCAGGAAATGATCTACCGCGTCGCCAACAACCACGACGGTGTGTCGGTGTTCGCGGGCGTCGGTGAGCGTACCCGTGAGGGCAACGACCTCATCGAGGAGATGGCCGAGTCCGGCGTCATCGACAAGACGGCGCTTGTCTTCGGTCAGATGGACGAGCCCCCGGGCACCCGTCTGCGGGTCGCGCTGGCCGGTCTGACCATGGCGGAGTACTTCCGCGATGTGATGAAGCAGGACGTGCTCTTCTTCATCGACAACATCTTCCGGTACACCCAGGCCGGCTCCGAGGTGTCCACCCTGCTCGGCCGTATGCCGTCCGCGGTGGGTTACCAGCCGAACCTGGCCGACGAGATGGGTCTCCTCCAGGAGCGCATCACGTCGACCCGTGGTCACTCGATCACCTCGATGCAGGCGATCTACGTCCCCGCGGACGACCTGACCGACCCGGCTCCGGCCACCACCTTCGCCCACCTCGACGCGACGACGGTTCTTTCCCGTCCGATCTCCGAGAAGGGCATCTACCCGGCCGTGGACCCGCTGGACTCCACGTCCCGGATCCTGGACCCGCGTTACATCGCGAAGGACCACTACGACACCGCCATGCGGGTCAAGGGAATCCTTCAGAAGTACAAGGACCTCCAGGACATCATCGCCATTCTCGGAATGGACGAGCTCGGCGAGGAGGACAAGCTCACCGTCTTCCGCGCCCGTCGCATCGAGCGCTTCCTGTCGCAGAACACCCACGTCGCCAAGCAGTTCACCGGCGTGGACGGTTCGGACGTTCCGCTCGACGAGTCGATCGCCGCGTTCAACTCGATCGCCGACGGTGAGTACGACCACTTCCCCGAGCAGGCGTTCTTCATGTGCGGTGGCATTGAGGACCTCAAGGCCAACGCCAAGGAGCTCGGCGTCTCCTGAGCCTCCGGCTCACCGAGGGGGGCGGGTGTGTCCCGTCCCCCTCACCACGCCCCGTAGAATTGACCCAACACCCGGCATGACCGCCGGGTGGTGACCCGAGGAGCCACCCTTGGCTGCTGAGCTGCACGTCGAGCTGGTCGCGGCGGACCGTAGTGTCTGGTCCGGCGAGGCCACCCTGGTCGTCGCGCGCACCACGTCCGGCGACATCGGCGTCATGCCCGGTCACCAGCCGCTTCTGGGTGTGCTGGAATCGGGCCCGGTGACGATCCGTACGAGCGATGGCTCCACTGTCATCGCCGCGGTGCACGGCGGTTTCATCTCGTTCGCCGACAACAAGCTCTCGCTGCTGGCGGAGATTGCCGAGCTGGCGGACGAGATCGATGTCCAGCGCGCCGAGCGTGCGCTGGAACGTGCGAAGTCGGACACGGACGGCGCCGCCGAGCGCCGCGCCGATGTGCGACTGCGTGCGGTGGCGGTGCACTAGCCACCCCGCGAAACGTCTTTACCCTCAGCCGCGGCCCGAGCTGGAGACCTCTCCAGACCGTGTCGCGGCTGAGGCGATGCAGGTGCAGGTGAAGTCCGGGCGGTATCCGTTTACTCGATGACGCGAGGAGGTCGGTGGAGATGTTCCTCGCGCTGTGGGTGGGCGGGCTGGTCGTCGCACTGGTCGCGGTTGGTCTCTTCGTCTTCGGTCTGCGCCGGCGGCTGATTCAGCGCTCCGGCGGGACCTTCGACTGCAGCCTGCGCTGGAACGTGCCGGTGGAGCCCGATCTCTCGGGCAAGGGCTGGGTGTACGGGGTCGCCCGTTACCACGGGGACAAGGTCGACTGGTTCCGGGTCTTCAGCTACTCCCCGCGCCCGCGCCGGGTGCTGGAGCGGTCCTCGATCGAGGTGGTCGCCCGTCGGCTGCCCGAGGGCGAGGAGGAGCTCGCGCTGCTCTCCGACGCCGTCGTGCTCGGCTGTCTCCACCGGGAGACCCGCCTGGAGCTGGCGATGAGCGAGGACGCCCTGACCGGGTTCCTCGCCTGGCTGGAGGCGGCACCGCCCGGCCAGCGAGTCAATGTCGCTTAAATAGGGGCCTCGCTGGAAGGGGGCACCTCCCGGACGGAGTCTGGGGGAGGGTGAACGTGGCCCGAGGCCTCGCACCACACAGACGGAAACCGGGGAGACAGGGGGCGGACCTGTCTCCCCGGTGCTTTTTCGGCGGTTACGCGGGATGCGGTGCGGTGGTGACTACTTGAGGCCGCTGTTCATCGCGCTCACGAGTTCACCGTTGCTGGTGTCCCCGCTGAACTCCCAGAAGAACGCGCCTCCCAGGCCCTGGGTCTTCGCCCAGGCCATCTTGGACGAGATGGTGGCCGGGGTGTCGTAGCTCCACCAGTTGGTGCCGCAGTGCGCGTAGGCGGTGCCGGCGATGGTGCCGGTGGTCGGGCAGGTGTTCTTGAGGACCTTGTAGTCCTCGATGCCCGCCTCGTACGTACCCGGGGCGGCGCCGGTGGCGGTACCGCCGGGCGCGTCCTGGGTGACGCCGGTCCAGCCGCGGCCGTAGAAGCCGATGCCGAGCAGCAGCTTCGAGGCGGGGACGCCCTGGGCCTTCAGCTTGGCGATGGCCTCGGACGAGGAGAAGCCGGCCTTCGGGATGCCGGTGTACGGGGTGAGCGGGGAGTGCGGAGCCGTCGGACCCTTCGCGTCCCAGGCGCCGAAGAAGTCGTACGTCATCACGTTGTACCAGTTCAGCGACTGCGCGGCGCCCGCGTAGTCGGCGACGTCGATCTTGCCGCCCGCGGAGCCGTCGGCCGTGATGGCGGCGGTCACCAGGTTGTTGCTGCCGAACTTGGTGCGCAGCGCGGAGGTGAGGGACTTCAGCGCGGCCGGGCCGCTGGTGTCACAGGTCAGACCGCAGGCGTTGGGGTACTCCCAGTCGATGTCGATGCCGTCGAAGACATCGGCCCAGCGGGGGTCCTCCACGAGGTCGTAGCAGGACTGGGCGAACGCGGCGGGGTTCTGTGCCGCCTGGCCGAAGCCGCCGGACCAGGTCCAGCCGCCGAACGACCAGAGGATCTTGATGTGCGGGTACTTCGCCTTGAGCTTGCGCAGCTGGTTGAAGCTGCCGCGCAGCGGCTGGTCCCAGGTGTCGGCGACGCCGTCGACCGACTGGTCGGCGGTGTACGCCTTGTCGTAGTCGGCGTAGGAGTCACCGATCGCGCACTTGCCGCCGGTCACGTTGCCGAAGGCGTAGTTGATGTGGGTGATCTTCGCGGCGGAACCGGAGGTGTCCAGGTTCTTGACGTGGTAGTTCCGGCCGTAGACGCCCCACTCGGCGAAGTAGCCGAGGTTGACCTTGTCACCGGTACCGGGGTCGGTGCCCCCGCCGCCGGTGGTGTGCACCTTGACCGCGCCGCTGGCCGGACCGGTCTGGTCGGCGGTGTCGCGGGCCCGCACGGTGTACGAGTAGTCGGTGCCGGCGGTGAGGCCGGTGTTGGTGTACGTGGTGCCGGTGACCGTGGCGACGACCGCGCCGTCCCGCAGGACGTCGTAGTTCTTGATGCCGTGGTCGTCGGTGGCCGCGCTCCAGCTCAGCTTCGCCGAGGTGTCGGTGACGGCGCTCGCGGTGGGGGTGCCGGGGGCGGAGGGGGCGTTGTCACCGGGGACACTGCCGCCGTCGCAGGAGGCGCCGTTCAGCTTGCAGCCCGTGGGGGAGCCGGAGCCGGTGCCGTTGAAGCCGAAGGAGACGCTGGCGCCCGGTGCGACCGAGCCGTTCCAGCCGAGGTTCTTGGCGGTCCAGTGGGTGCCGGAGCTGGTGACGGTGGCGTCCCAGGCGGAGCCGGCGGCGGTGCCGGAGGGGAAGTCCCACTCGATGGTCCAGGAGCTGAGGGCGGTGGTGCCGGTGTTCTTCACCGTCCACTGGCCCTCGAATCCGCTGCCCCAGTCGGACTTCTTGAGGTACGTGGCGGTCGCCGAGGTCGCTGCTTCGGCCGGGGAGGCCATGCCGACCATCGCGGCGAGGGGAAGGAGCAGTGCGGTGAGGCCCGCGACGGCTCGTGATCTGGTGGCTTTCCCGGCCCCGAATCTGAATCGGGTCCGGCGGGGGGTCTCAGTGCTCAACGGTGCTCCTCGGGTGAGGTCCGGACAAACGGGGGTGGTCCGTCGACTGCAACCCTGCGCCGCCCTGAGTGCGCCTTGTCATGGCGTACTCACCGCAGTGTGTTCGGTGAGATTAGGAAGGTCTGGACCAATCGTCAAGAGGTCCAGACCAAAGAACGGAGCCGGGTGCTGCTAAACCTCAGACGCCCAACTCCTGGGCCAGCACCGCCGCCTGGACCCGGCTGCGCAGCTCCAGCTTCCCCAGCAGCCTGCTGACGTGCGTCTTCACCGTCGCCTCCGCCATGGACAGCCGCACCGCGACCTCGGCGTTCGACAGGCCCTCGCCCAGACAGCTCAGCACTTCGCGCTCGCGCCTGGTGAGGGCGTCCAGCACCGCCCGGTCCGGCGTCCGGGGCGGTGCGGAGGTGGCACCGGCGAACTCCGCGATCAGCCGGCGCGTCACCGCCGGGGCGATCAGGCCCTCGCCGCGCGCCACCGTGCGTACCGCTTCGAGCAGGCCGTGCGCCTCGGTGTCCTTCAGCAGGAAGCCCGACGCCCCGGCCCGGAGCGCGCCGAAGACGTACTCGTCCAGGTCGAACGTCGTCAGCACCAGCACATCCGCCAGCCGCTCCGCGACCACCTGCTTCGTCGCCGACACCCCGTCGAGCCTGGGCATCTGGACATCCATCAGCACCAGGTCGGGGCGGAGCTCACGGGCCAGCCGCACCGCCGCCTCCCCGTCGCCGGCCTCCCCGACGACCTCGATGTCCGGTGCGCTGCCCAGGATGAGCACCAGCCCCGCACGCACCGCGGACTGGTCCTCGGCCACCAGAACCCGGATCGTCATGCCCTCACGCTCCCTTCCCCGACGGGCAGTTCAGCCCGTACACGCCAGATCTTCGTCCCGCTCCCGGTGGACACCGGCCCCGCCTCGATGTCCCCGCCGAGCAGCGCCACCCGCTCCTGCATCCCGATCAGTCCGGCCCCGGAACCGGGCGCACGCGGTCCCGGCCGGTTCCCGAGGACGCTGGTGACCTCCACCGTCAGCCGCCGCCCCGCCTGCCCCA
Source organism: Streptomyces sp. NPDC091387 (assembly GCF_044756945.1). Taxonomy (NCBI): domain Bacteria; kingdom Bacillati; phylum Actinomycetota; class Actinomycetes; order Kitasatosporales; family Streptomycetaceae; genus Streptomyces; species Streptomyces sp. NPDC091387. Next base: position 483,750 of record NZ_JBIVTZ010000002.1, read on the forward strand.
GCCGGACCGTGACCGGGCCGGGCCCGGCGTGCTTGAGCGCGTTCGTCAGGGACTCCTGCACGATCCGGTACGCGGCCAGCTCGACCGGCGCCGGCAGCGGACCGGTCTCGCTGCGGGAGTCATCGAGCACGCAGGTCAGCCCGCTGGACGCGGCGTTCGTACGGTGCTGCTCGACCAGGGCGTCCAGCGAGCCGAGGGTCGGGGAGCTGCTGGGGCCGGGATCCGGTCCGTTCGTACGCAACAGCCCGATCAGACGGCGCATTTCGGCCAGACCGTCGACGCTGTTCTCCCGGATGACTCCGAGGGCGTTCCGGGACGTCTCCGGTGTGTCGATGGACAGCGCCGCGGTGGAGTGGATGGCGATCGCGGAGAGATGGTTGGCCACCATGTCGTGCAGCTCGCGCGCCATCCGGGCCCGTTCGGCGGTCACCGCCTGAGCCCGGTCCATCTCCGCCAGCAGAGCCGTCTGATCGGCGCGCAGCCGCTCGGTCTCCGCGGCGTCGCGGTGGTTGCGCACACTGACCCCGGTGAGGGCGGGCACGAACGAGACCAGTCCGGTGACGATGCCGATGAGCAGCGCCTCTGCACTGCGGAACCAGGCCAGGAAGCCGATCGTGACGGTGACCGTGATCAGGAAGGTGGTCACCGGGATCCGCCGGGCGGCCGCCGGAGTGCCGTACAGCACGGCCGCGTACATGACGTCGGTGTACAGCAGCACGGTCGCCAGGTTCCCGGCCGTGAACTGGTCCATGACCAGCGCGAGGGTGCCGATGACCAGGGCGGACTGCGGCGCGCTTCTGCGCAGCAGCGCCAGCACCGACATCACGGCGAGCGGGACCAGCTCGATCCCGGGGGCGTCGAGGGGCCGGCCGTTCTGCATGTGCAGACCGAGCAGCCACAGCACCACTCCGCCGAGCAGACCGCTGACCGCGATGAGGACGTCGTCCCGGTGGGGGCGGGGAGGAGAGAACACCCTCCCATCCAACACGGCGGTCCGTCACCGGACGTCCGTACCAGGGGTGAGCCGCGACTACATCGAAGGATGCAGCGCCGGTTCGTCACTCCGGTCGACGACCGGGCGCGTCCCGGTGGGGAGGCTGGAGGGGAGAGAAAGGAGCGGGACCGTGATCGTCACACTGATCGTTCTCTGCGAGATCGCCTTCTGGGTGCTGCTGGCCGGGGGACTCGCGCTGCGGTACGTGGCGAAGAAGCCGCGGCTCGGCGGCGCGCTGCTGCTGTGCGAACCGCTGCTGGAGGTGATCCTGCTGGTGGTGACGGCCGTCGACCTGAAGAACGGCGCCGCTCCGGACTGGAAACACGGCCTCGCCGCCGTGTACATCGGCTTCACGGTGGGCCTCGGGCACTCCACGATCCGCTGGGTCGACGAGCGCGTCGCCCACCGCTTCGCCGGCGGCCCGCCACCGGTGAGGCCGCCGAAGTACGGGACGGCGCGGGCGGTGCACGAGTGGCGGGTGGCCGGGCGGTGGACGCTGGCCGCGGTGACGGCGCTGGCGCTGCTCCAAGGAGCGGTCTGGTACGTGGGGGGCGACGGGGACCTGGCGTCGCTGCGGTCCTGGCAGCAGACGATGCTGTTCGTGATCGGGATCAACCTGGTGATCGCGGCGAGCTACACGTTGTTCCCGAAGAGGAATCCGGGGCGGGATCCGGAGCGGGACGCGGAGTAGGTGCCGGGCCCGCTCGCCCTCAGCGTTCGCCGCCCGGCACCCACAGCACGTCGCCGACCTCCTTGTTCGCCACCCGGGCGAGGATGAACAGCAGGTCGGAGAGCCGGTTGAGATACGTCGCCGTCAGCGGGTTCATCACCTCGCCGTGCACCTCGAACGCCGCCCAGGTGGAGCGCTCGGCGCGCCGCACGACGGTGCACGCCTGGTGCAGCAGCGCCGCGCCCGGTGTGCCGCCCGGCAGGATGAAGCTGCGGAGCTTCTCCGTCTGCTCCAGGAAGTGGTCGCAGTCCGCCTCCAGCTTGTCGACGTAGGACTGCTCGACCCGCAGCGGGGGGTACTCCGGTTCCTCGACGACCGGCGTCGACAGGTCCGCGCCCACGTCGAAGAGGTCGTTCTGCACGCGGACGAGGACCTTCACGACGTCATCGGTGAGCTGTCCGAGCGCGATGGCCGCCCCGATGGCCGCGTTGGCCTCGTTGGCGTCGGCGTACGCGGAGATCCGCAGATCGGTCTTGGCGGTCCGGCTCATGTCGCCGAGGGCGGTGGTGCCCTGGTCGCCGGTACGGGTGTAGATACGTGTCAGATTGACCATGCGGTCAGCCTAGTTACGCGCCCGCCCCGCGGAAGACGCGTGTGCCCACTGTCACGGCCGGTGTCGCGAAGCCGAGGGCGACCAGCACGCCGTGGAGCATGGAGGTGGTGGCGTAGTGGCCGGTGTAGCCGTCCCGGATCGCGTCCACCGGATACCGCAGCGGCATGAAGTGGGAGAGCGCGTCCGGAGGACCCGCTGCCGTCGCTCATGGCCGGGCAGATCAACTGAGTGCACACCACGCTTCTGGCTCTCATCGGACGCGAGATGGTGGCCGGCAGTTCGCCGGCCGAGGTCTCCCGCGAAGCCCTGTGCCTGCTCGACGACATGGAGCACCTGCTGAGCGAAAAGGTCCTCAACTACGCCCGGCGCACCACCGAATGACGCCCGCCGGTGTGATGTCCGTCATTTGAGACGTGACGCGCATCTCTTAGCGACCCCAGCGCCCCTCACGGGGACTAACCTCCGCCGGAGAGCATCGACGAGAACCGCAGGGAAAGCAGGGGTGCCAACGTGGCCAGGAAGCTCGCCGTCATCGGAGCCGGACTCATGGGGTCCGGCATCGCGCAGGTGTCCGCCCAGGCGGGCTGGGACGTGGTGCTGCGCGATGTCACCGACGAGGCCCTGACCCGTGGCCGTGACGGCATCAAGGCTTCCTACGACAGGTTCGTCGCCAAGGGCAAGCTCGCGGCGTCCGACGCCGAGTCCGCGCTCGCCCGCATCACCACGACCACCGACCTCGACGCGGTCGCCGACGCGGATGTCGTCGTCGAGGCGGTCTTCGAGAAGCTGGAGGTGAAGCACGAGATCTTCCGGGCCCTCGACGGGATCGTCCGGGACGACGCCGTGCTCGCGTCCAACACCTCCGCCATCCCGATCACCAAGATCGCGGCCGTGACGGAGCGCCCGGAGCGCGTCGTCGGCGTGCACTTCTTCTCGCCCGTGCCGATGATGCAGCTCTGCGAGCTCGTACGCGGCTACAAGACGAGCGACGAAACCCTCGCCACCGCGCGGGAGTTCGCCGAGTCGGTCGGCAAGACCTGCATCGTGGTCAACCGGGACGTGGCCGGCTTCGTCACCACCCGGCTGATCTCGGCGCTGGTCGTCGAGGCCGCCAAGCTGTACGAGTCGGGCGTCGCCTCGGCCGAGGACATCGACATCGCGTGCAAGCTGGGATTCGGCCACGCCATGGGCCCGCTCGCGACCGCGGACCTGACCGGCGTCGACATCCTGCTGCACGCCACCGGCAACATCTACACGGAATCCCAGGACGAGAAGTTCGCCGCTCCGGAGCTGATGCGCCGGATGGTCGATGCAGGTGACATCGGCCGCAAGAGCGGGCAGGGCTTTTACACCTACTGATCGTTTTTGGTCGTCTGCTGCCTGATCCGCCGTCAATCAGGCTCGGAGGCCCCGGGGGTCGCCTCCCGGGATCAGCGGATCCGCACCGGATCCAGGGCGGGCCTCAGTCACTCCACGGAGTGAATTCGGTATCGGTTCGCTTACAGACGGCAACTTCCCTGTCGCTGCCGCAGTCAGTTGGGGCAGAGGCAGTTTCAGACAGCCGGACCTTGCCACGGAGCATTCCAGGGGAGCGCATATGCACATCAGGGGCGACCACGCCGAGCTGGTCGTCGGGGGCCGCCTCGACGTCCGAAGCGCGGCGGACGCCCGTACGGTCCTGCACTCGGCCCTCGACGACGGAGTCGGCGATCTGGTGCTGGACCTGACCGAGCTGGATTCATGGGATGCCACCGGACTCGGTGTCATCATGGGCGCGCACAGACGCGCCGGACGAGCCGGACGGCGGCTGGTGCTCCGCGGAGTGCCGCCGCAGATGCAACGCCTTCTGGTGGCCACCAGACTGCACCGCATCCTGGCCATCGAGGGCGGAATCGCGGCGGAGTCCCTGCCGCGTGTCTGAGGTCCCGGGCGGCGGCGGACCCCCGTTCGCACCCCGCGGCCGAAGCCGCACAATCCTCACGAGACCGTGATCTGTCGGGCGGCACGGCACCCCGGATGTTCGTAGATACTGTGCGGAGGTTTAGGGTTCGGCCGTCTGCCGATTGACGGACCCACCTGGCTGACACCGGACCGGAAGCGACAGCTGGACGTGCGAGGCCGGGAGGGGCAACCGTGCTCGACGCGTCTTGGGGGCTTTGGCGATGGACCCGACACACCGGGGGCCGGATGAGTTCGGCCACGACAGGAACGGCTCCGCGCAGGACGCCGGCCGACGGCGTCCCACCCGCGATCCGCTGACCCCGGATTTCGGTCAGCAAACACCGCAACAGGCACGTATCGTCCCGCTCATATCGGGCGACCTCCTGCTCACGATCAACCCGGTCGACGGCAGCGAGGTCGAACCGTGCCGGCCGGGCGAGCAGCCCGCCGAACCGGTCCGGCGCACCCCCGCCGAGCGCGCCGACCGCGAACGGGCCGCCGCGCCCCCCGTGCCACCCGGCCCGCCGGTTCTCCAGCTGCCCCTCCTGCAGCGCGAGGACGAACGCGAGCGGCTGGTACGGCTGCTGGCCCGCGGACGCTCGGTACGGCTCACCGGACCGGCCGGATCCGGCCGAACCGCGCTCCTCGACGCCGTCGCCGCCGACTGCGCTCAGCTCGCACCGGACGGAGTCGTACGGCTCAGCGGCCACAAGCGGACCGTCACCGATCTGCTGTACGGACTCTTCGACGCCGTACACCACGCACCGCTGCACCGCCCTGACCGGGCACTGCTGCTGGCGAAGCTGCGCACCACCGGTGCCGTCGTCGTCCTGGACGACCTGGAGTTCGGCGGCGCCGCGCTGGACGAACTGTTCGACGCGACGCCCGAATGCGCCTTCCTGCTCGCCGCGACGCCCGACGTCGCCGCACCGGGCGCCGACTCCCACCTCGAAGAGGTCTTCCTCGCCGGACTGGACGGCGCGGCCTCGGTCGTCCTGATGGAGCGGGTGGTCGAACGGCCGCTCACCGAGGAGGAGACCAACTGGGCGGGCGACCTCTGGTTCGAGTCCGAGGGCCTTCCGCTGCGCTTCGTCCAGGCGGGCGCCCTGCTGCGCCAGCGCGACCTGCTGCGGGCCGACCCCACCACGTACGACGAGTACGGCTACCTCGACAGCCGGCCCGCGGAGGCGCCGTTCCCGGCCGAGGCCCCCGAACTGCCGCTGCCCAGCCTCGGCGAGGGCGCCGCGCCCGCCGCGCTGCTCGCCTCACGGCTGAGCGGGGCCGCACGCGACACCCTGCGCTTCGCGGTCGCGCTGGGCGGCGAGGTGCCGCACCAGGCGCATCTGCCGGCGCTCGTGGGGGACACCCACGCCGACGCCGCGCTCGGCGAACTGGCGGGCTGCGGGCTGCTCTCCCCGGCCGGGTCCCGCTACCGGCTGGCCGCCGGTGTGGTCGCCCAACTGGAGGCCGCCGGATACGGGGACGACGCCACGGGCCGGGCCCGTACGGCGGCCCAGCACTACGCCTGGTGGGCCGGTCACCCCTCCGTCACCCCCGCACGGGCGGTCGCCGAGTCCGACGCGATCCTCGCGGCGATGACGCAGCTGGTGCCGGGGGACGGCGCCGGACAGACCAGCGTCGCCGTGCTGCTGGCCCGCAGCGCCTCGCCCGCCTTCGCGGCCGGGCTGCACTGGAGCGCCTGGGAGAAGTCCCTGCGGATCGGCCAGGAGGCGGCCCGGATCGCCGGCGAGGTCGCCGAAGAGGCTTACTTCCACCACGAGTTGGGCGTACTCGCGCTCTGTACCGGCCATCCGGACCGGGCCAGGGCCGAGCTGGAGACCTCCATCAGCATGCGCGGGGCCCTGGCCGACAAGCCGGGCGCCGTGGCCGGACGCCGGGCGCTCGCCCTGGTCGAGGACCTCTCCGGCGGGCCGGCGGCAGGCGGTGTGCCCCTGAACGAGGAGATACCGGCCGGCCGCTTCGAGGCGTCCTCGCCCGGCGGCCCGACGGTCGGGCTGCCGGTGACGATGCCGCGGTCGTACGCGGACGAGACCGCCGTCATGTCCCGGCAGACCGCTCCGAAGGGCGCCGGGAGCGGGACGGGCGGCCGCTTCGCGGTACTGGGCGGGGCGCGGCGCAACCTGGTCGCCGCCGGTGCGGGTGTGCTGCTCGCAGGTGTGCTCGGCACGGTGGTGACGCTCGGGCTGACGTCGAACAGCGATCCGCAGGACGACCCCGCTGTCTCGACCGAGCAGTCGGTGAGCGAGGACGACGGCAGCGAGAACGAGCTCCCGGCCGACGAGTCGACGGACCACGCGGTTCCGCCCGCTCCGGCGCCGAGCGCCACGTCGTCGACACCGGGGCCGACGGGGAGCGAGGCCGCGCCGACCGGGAGCGGGAGTCCCTCCCCGGGGAGCAGCGCCCCGCAGGACACCCCGTCCTCCTCCGGCAACCCGTCGAGCGACGGGCCGAGTCCCTCGGACAAGCCGACCAAGTCGCCCGGGCCGACGAAGTCGAATCCGCCGCCGACGAGTGAGTCGCCGAGTACCCCGTCGCCGAGTGACACCCCGTCGCCCACGGACAGCGCGACGGACGAGCCGGGTCTGCCCGGCTCGTCGGACTCCGCGAGTGGGCCGTCGGGGGTGACGAGCGCGAGCGCGGACGAGTCCGCGGCGCCGTCGGAGAGCGCGTCGGTGGCCTGAGCCGGGGGAGCCCCCGCGCCTCGTCCTCAATCGCCGGACGGTCTTTGGGCAGCCGGGGGTTCGCCCGTCACATGACGGGCGAACCTCGGCGTCCGAGGCGTCAGAACAGCCTGAGCTTGTCGTCCTCGATGCCGCGCATCGCGTTGTAGTCGAGGACCACGCAGCCGATGCCGCGGTCCGTCGCCAGCACGCGGGCCTGGGGCTTGATCTCCTGGGCGGCGAAGATGCCCTTCACCGGGGCGAGGTGCGGATCGCGGTTGAGCAGCTCCAGATAGCGGGTCAGCTGCTCCACGCCGTCGATGTCGCCGCGTCGCTTGAGCTCGACGGCCACGGTCTGGCCGTCGGCGTCGCGGCACAGGATGTCGACCGGGCCGATGGCGGTGAAGTACTCGCGGCGGATCAGGGTGTAGCCCTCGCCGAGGATCTCGATCCGGTCAGCGAGCAGTTCCTGGAGGTGGGCCTCCACGCCGTCCTTGATCAGGCCGGGATCGACGCCCAGCTCGTGGGACGAGTCGTGGAGGATTTCCTCCATCGTGATGATCAGTTTTTCGCCCGCCTTGTTCACCACGGTCCAGACGCCCGCGGTGTCGTCGGCGCCCTCCTTCAGGGTGCAGGGCGGCGACATCCAGTTGAGCGGTTTGTACGCCCGGTCGTCGGCGTGAATCGACACGCTCCCGTCCGCCTTCACGAGGATCAGACGGGGAGCGGAGGGCAGGTGGGCCGTGAGCCGGCCCGCGTAGTCCACGGAGCAGCGGGCGATGACGAGACGCATGGTGGGCCACGCTACTCGACGACGGGCGGTCGACGCGATTCACCCACCCGTCACTCCGTCCCCGCCCCGACCTGACCGAATCTGGCTTGTCCGTCTTTGAGCCCCTTCGTTATTGGCCGGTTGTGTTCCCAATCTCCTGGTGCGGCCCGGACTGCACCCTTACCGTGGATGCAGGAGGTCGCCGTCTGTGCACGCTGCGTCGCCGTCCTCCTTCCCTGCCCGTAAGGCCCCGGCCCTCCGTCGGGGTCGCGAGAGGAGAACCCATGTCGCTCGACGTCTCACCGGCGCTGTTGGAACAGGCCGAGCGAGGCGAGGTCGACGAAGCCGACTTCGTCGACTGCGTCCGGACCTCCCTGCCCTTCGCGTGGGAGATGATCAGTTCGCTGGTGGCTCAGCTGAAGGTCGACGGCGGCGAGTTCGCCGACAACCAGACGCCGCCGCCGGACGAGCAGGCACGCGGCCAGCTGCTGCGTGCGCTCGCGAGTGATGCCATCCGTGGCGCGCTGCAGCGGCACTTCGGGGTGCGCCTGGCATTCCAGAACTGCCACCGCGTCGCGGTGTTCCCGCTGGACGCCTCGGTCGACGACCGGCTGGCCAAGTTCACCTCGGTGAGGGGCCAGCTGCTCAACCAGTCGCCCGAACTACGGGACTGCTGAACACCTTTGCTGCCGTTCCGGGCCGCGGGAGGTGCGACTGGTCCGGGGCGGCAGCTCCCGTTCGTACGACGGAACGGTGGTTCCGGCGGCTCATCTCAGGAGCGGGAGCACCTCGGTGCCCAGGCGCGCCACGTTCTCCTCCGTGGCCACGAGATCGCCCGAACCCTCCACCAGGAGCGCGAAGCGGGTGATACCCGTGCGCTCCGCCGTGGCCGCCAGCCGGTCCGCCGCGAGCCGGGGCGGACCCACCGGGTGGATGCCGCACAGCATCTCCGTATAGCCGACGGGGTCGCGCATCACCCGGTGCCGGCCGTCGACCGTCACATGGGCGTCCAGCCCCTGCCGCAGCCAGCCGGGCATCGCCTTCACGAGCGTCTCGGTGGCGTCCTCGGTGCGGTCCGCGATCTGGGCCACTCCCGCCGACACGTGCCCGGCCTCCCGCACGCTTTCCGGCGAACGGCCCGCGGTCAGCGCGGCGGTCCGCCAGAGACCGACCATCTCGGCCTTCTCCTCGTCCCCGCAGTGCATGCCGAGCAGCATCGGCAGACCGTTCTCGGCCGCGAGCCGCACGCTCTTCGGAGAGGTGCACGCGACGACCACCTCGGGACCGCAGGGGTTCTCGCCGCTCTCCCCGTCGAACAGCTCGTCGGCCCGGGGCACCACCGCCACCTCGGGGAAGCGGTAACGCTCCCCGCGGCCCGCCACGCGCGGTTTGCGCAGCCAGTCGAGCAACAGCCCCAGGGACTCCGGGAAGCCCTTCTCGTACGCCTCCAGGCCGCCGCCGAACACGTCCAGGTCGATCCAGGGGCCGCCCCGGCCGACGCCGAGGCTGAACCGGCCGCCGCTGGTGAGGTGGAGCAGCGCGGCCTGCTCGCCGAGCGCGACCGGATGCTGGGTCGGCAGCACGCTCACCGCGGTGCCCACCCGGATTCTGCGGGTGCGGCCGAGCAGCAGCGCGGCCAGTGTCACGGCGGACGGGCAGACCCCGTACGGCACGAAGTGGTGTTCCGCCAGCCAGACCGAGTCGAGTCCGGATTCCTCCGCGACCTCGGCGGACCGGATCGCGCGATGCAGCGCTTCCCCGGTGCCCTGCCCCGGAAACTGGCCTGCCAGTACAAACGTTCCCACACGCATCGCCTATTGCCTCCTTGCGGCCGACGCGGCTTTCCCCTAGTGGCAACAACGTCTGACACGTGCCAAAGGCACGGTCGGGCATGAAGCTGTTGCGATTTTCCGGTAACCCGTCCCGTCCCGGGCCCGGTGGTGTGCGGTGCGGGACATCTGCCCCGGCCGAATGGCCCTACGCTGGACGGGAACTGCCCAGCCTGCCCCGTGAGGTGTCACGTGTCCCCGCGCCGCAACCGCCCCCGAGGCGGCGAGAGCCCCACCGAAAGCGCCGGCGCGGTGGGAGACCGTTACGGGGGTGGAGGGCGCGCGGAGGAGTGGCAGGGCGAGGACTGGTCCGTCCGCCCGGTGAGCGGCGCGAGCGCGGTGGGCAAGCACTACCGGTGCCCCGGCTGTGACCAGGAGATCCCGTCCGGCGTCCCGCACCTGGTGGCCTGGCCCGAGTACGGCGGGATCGACGACCGCAGGCACTGGCACAAGGCGTGCTGGAACGCGAAGGACCGCCGCACCACACGGGTGCAGCGGTCCAGGAACGCGCCTCGGTACTGAACGTCCCCCCGGCGGCGGCGGGGCGGCGGCCGGTCAGACGTCCCGGCGGCTCATCGCGAGATAGGCGCCGCCCATGGCCACGGCGGTCACCACAAGCATGATCCACAGCGGTTCCCAGCCGGACGGCCCCGACGCGGTGACCGAGGTGTCGTAGAAGTTGCTGAGCTGGTTGGGGATCGAGTACTCCAGGAGCCACTCCTGGACGGTCGCGAGCGACTCGGCGAACATGAAGATCGCCAGCACGAGCGGCAGCAGCACCACACCGATCATGACGGTGATCGCACCGGCCGAGTGCCGGATCAGCGCGCCGATCGCCAGTGAGAGCAGCCCCAGCGTCGCGATGTAGAGGCCGACGCCGACCGTGCTGCGCAGCCAGTCCGCACCGCTGGGCGTGTCAGCGTCCAGGATGGCCGTCTGGAGCACCGCGACGACCGAGGTCATCACCGTCGTCAGGACGAAGGTGAGCAGGAAGAAGACGATGGCCTTCGCGCCGAGCACCCGGCCGGGGCTGGGGCAGGCCGTCATCGTCGTACGGATCATCCCGGTGCCGTACTCCGAGGCGATCGTCATCACGCCGAGCGTGATCACACAGATCGAGCCGAGCAGTACGCCGAAGAAGCCGAGGCTGAGCACCGGGGTGGAGCCCAGGTCAGTGTCGGACATGTCGACGGTGATCGCGGAGAGCAGGCCGATGACGAGGAGCAGCACGATCAGGACGCCGAGCGTCCACATCGTGGAGCGCACCGAACGGATCTTGGTCCACTCGGAGGCGATGGCGTCGCTGAGGGTGGCCCTGCGCACCGGGATCGGCGAGGTGTAGAGGCCGGCCCGCTCGGTCCGCTGCGGTGCGGGCGGCTGCTGGTACGCCTGCTGCTGGTACGGCGTCGGCGGCGTTGTCATCGGGGGTCCTCGCTGGTGTCGCGCGCGGTCGGGTCCGCGGGAGCCGCGGTGGGCGCTGCCGGGGCCGGGGCGGGAGCGGTGGGGGCGGGAGCCGGGGGAGCGGCGGGGACGGCGGAGGCGGTGGGAGGCACCACCACCGCGGCGGCGGCGGCCGCCTGCCCGCCCGGTCCGGGGGCTGTCGCGTACGGGTTGTCCCCGGGCGGCGGCGGGGCGTACCAGCCCTGCTGCGGCACCTCGGGGGCGGCGGGCTGCGGCGGCGCGTACCCGGGGTGCCGCTGCCCGTATCCGCCGTCCGGGAAGGGCTGCTGCAGTCCGGCCTTCTGGTCCGCCGTCGAGCGGTAGTCCACGGCGCCCTGCGTCATCCGCATGTACGCCTCCTCCAGCGAGGCCTGGTGCGGCGAGAGCTCCCACAGCCGTACGTCGGAGTCATGGGCCAGATCGCTGATCCGGGGCAGCTTCAGCCCGGTGATCCGCAGGGCGCCGTCCGGCTCCGACATGACCTGGCCGCCCGCCTCGATGAGGGTGGCGGTGAGCTTCTCCCGCTGCTCGGACCCGTTGTCCTGGACCCGGACGCGGGCGAAGTCGGCCGAGTTGGCCGAGATGAAGTCCGTGATGCTCATATCGGCCATCAACTGGCCGCGGCCGATCACGATCAGATGGTCGGCGGTGAGTGCCATCTCACTCATCAGGTGGCTGGAGACGAAGACCGTGCGGCCCTCGGACGCCAGCATCTTCATCAGGTTGCGGACCCAGAGGATGCCCTCCGGGTCGAGCCCGTTGACCGGCTCGTCGAAGAGCAGCACCTGCGGGTCGCCCAGCAGCGCGGCGGCGATGCCCAGCCGCTGCCCCATGCCGAGCGAGAAGCCCTTGGACCGCTTCCGGGCGACGTCCTGGAGGCCGACGACACCGAGCACCTCATCGACCCGGGCGGCGGGGATGCCGGCGAGCTGGGCCAGCGACAGCAGGTGGTTGCGGGCGCTGCGGCCGCCGTGCACCGCCTTGGCGTCCAGCAGCGCGCCCACCTGGCGCGGGGCGTTCGGCAGACTGCGGTAGGCGTGGCCGCCGATCGTCACATGGCCGGCGGTCGGCCGGTCCAGGCCGAGCATCATGCGCATGGTCGTCGACTTGCCCGACCCGTTGGGACCGAGGAATCCGGTGACGGTGCCCGGCCGCACCTGGAAGGAAAGGTTGTGCACGGCCGTCTTCGCGCCATAGCGCTTGGTCAGGCCGACTGCCTCGATCATGCTCCAGCCCCATCGACTTATCTGTCGTCGGGGCCCAGGCCGTCAGGCCGCACGCCCCCGTAAGAGTTAGGAGGATAACCAGGCCTTTACGGTTCCGGCCAAAGCGTTGCGGCGGCGCGCCCCCGGACGGGCCCGCTCAGGCGTCCCGTTTCTTGAGTACGAGGAAGCCGCCGATCACCGCGGCCGCCACCCAGGCAACCATGATCAGCAGCCCGGCCCACGGCCCGTAGGGGGCCGGACTGCTGTTCATCGCGTCGGGCACCACCTGCATGATCTTGGACCCGGCCTGGTCGGGGAAGTACCGGGCGACGCTCTTGGCACCCGGTACGGCCGACAGGATCTGGGAGACCAGGAAGAAGAACGGCATCAGGATGCCGAGCGACAGCATGGAGCTGCGCAGCATCGTCGCCACCGCCATCGAGAAGACCGCGATCAGCCCCATGTAGATGCCGCCGCCGAAGACCGCCCGCAACACGTTGTCCGCGCCGATGTCGGTGCCGTGGTCGCCGAGCAGGGCCTGACCGAGGAAGAAGGTGACGAAGCTGGTGGCGAGGCCGACCACCAGGGCCAGCACACCGGCCACCAGCATCTTGCTGAAGAGGAACGTGGCGCGCTGCGGCACGGCCGCCAGCGAGGTACGGATCATGCCGGAGCTGTACTCCGTACCGACCACCAGGACACCGAAGACCACCATCGCGAGCTGACCGAGGATCATCCCGGAGAAACTGACGTAGGTGGGGTCGAAAGTGGCCCGCTCCGCGTCGGAGAGGCTGCTGAACTGGGAGTTCATCACCGCGCAGAGCGCCGCGCCCATCGCGACGGTGACGACGAACGCGGAGATCAGCGTCCAGGTGGTCGAGGAGACCGTACGGATCTTGGTCCATTCGGAGGTCAGGACCGCGGGTACCGATGCCATCGCGTCACGCCCCCTTGCCGGTGCCGGACCCGCCGGGGGCCCCGGGAGCGCCGTCGGGCGGACCGGGATCGGCGCCGGGCGGCTGATTCCACCGGTCGCCCCAGTGCGGTCCCACCGGCGGCGGCTCGGGTCCCCGCTCGGAGTGCGCGTGGTACTCCACGGAGTCCGCCGTCATCTGCATGAAGGCATCCTCCAGCGACGCCCGCTGGGAGCTCAGCTCGTGCAGCACGATGCTGTGCCGGGCGGCGAGCTCGCCCAGGTCCTCGGTGGCGGCGCCGTCGATCTCGAGCGTGCCGTTGCCCGACTCGACCGCGATGACGCCCTCCTCGTGCAGTACGTCCCGCAGCCGCTCCTGCTGCGGCGAGCGCAGCCGTACGTAACTGCGGGAGTTCTGGTGGATGAAGTCGGCCATCGAGGTGTCGGCCAGCAGCTTCCCCTGGCCGATCACGATCAAGTGATCCGCGGTCAGCGCCATCTCGCTCATCAGGTGCGAGGAGACGAAGATCGTCCGGCCCTCCGAGGCGAGCGTCTTCATCAGGTTCCGGATCCAGTGGATCCCCTCGGGGTCCAGACCGTTGACGGGTTCGTCGAACATCAGGATCTCGGGATCGCCGAGCAGCGCGGAGGCGATGCCCAGCCGCTGCCCCATGCCGAGGGAGAAGCCCTTGGACTTCTTGTTGGCCACCGCGGTCAGACCGACGGTGTCCAGGACCTCCGTCACCCGGCTCCGCGGGATCCGGTTGCTCTGTGCGAGACAGAGCAGGTTGTTGTACGCGCTGCGGCCGCCGTGCATCGACTTGGCGTCGAGCAGCGCACCGATGTGCTTCAGGGGTTCTTCCAGCTCGCGGTAGTGCTTCCCGTCGATGCGCACCGATCCGCCGGTGGGGTTGTCGAGATCGAGCATCATCCGCATCGTGGTGGACTTGCCCGCCCCGTTGGGGCCCAGAAAACCCGTCACCATCCCGGGCCTGATCCGGCACGACAACCGGTCGACGGCGACCTTGCTGCCGAAACGCTTGGTGAGACCATCGAGCTCGATCATGCGTTCACGCTAGAACGGCCGCGCGCCCGGCGCCACCACAAAGGGCGGAACCGGGCGCGTCGGTGTCGGACCGACCGGTGCGTCGGGGGACCACCGGTCGTTATCGCGTTGTTCCCTGGCGTCAGCGGGTCTGCTGGGCCGGGACGCCGCGGGAGGCGGGCTCCTCGTCGGCGGGGGTGCCGGCGGCGGCCACGGCGGCGCCGGTCAGCGTCGCCAGCATCTCGCGGACGTTGGTCAGCTGCGCGTTGATCGAGTCGCGGCGGTTGGTGAGTGCCGCGAGCTCGCGCTCCGACTCGCTGCGGATCCGGTCGGCCTTCGCGTTGGCGTCCGCCACGATGTCCTCGGACTGGCGCTGCGCGGTCTCCACCGTCTGACGGGCCCGGCGCTCGGCGTCCGTACGGAGCTTCTCGGCCTCCAGACGGAGCTGCTCTGCGCGGTGCTCGATCTCGGCCAGACGCTTCTCGGCCTTGGCCTGGCGGGACGCGAGGTCGCGCTCCGACTGGTCGCGGCGCTTGGCGAGGTTGGTCTCGAAGTCCGCGGCGGCCTGGGCGGCCTTGGCGCGGGTCTCCTCGAAGAGGGCGTCGGCCTCCTCGCGCTTCTGGGCGGCGTCCTTCTGCGCGTCCGAGCGGAGCGTGGTGGCCTCGCCCTTGGCCTTCTCGACGATGCGGACGCCGTCGTCCTCGGCCTTGGACTTGCGCTCTGCGGCGAAGGCCTCGGCGTCGTTGCGCACCTGCTGGGCTGCGGACTCGGCGAGCTCGCGGTGCTGCTCGGCGGCGCGACGGGCCTCTTCTCGCAGGTCCTTCGCCTCCTCCTCGGCAAGGCGGAGAATCTTCTCCACGCGCGCGCCGAGACCGGCGTACGACGGCTCCGCGTCGCTCACCTGCGCCTGGGCGTTCTGCGTTTCGAGGTGCAGTTCCTCGATGCGCTTTTCCAGAGACGTGATGCGGGCGAGAGCACTATCACGGTCGGCGACGAGCTTGGTAATGCGGTCATCCACCTGACCGCGGTCGTAACCACGCCGCACGAGCTCGAAGCCGAAGGGGGAGGAAGGGTCACTCATGGGGTTCCTGTCGAAGTAAGACCGGTGAGGTGATAGAGGGAATCCTAGGGGCCCGGACGGCGTGTCATCGAGCAGATGCCTGTTTGATCTGGAGAATGACACCTCTTTTGAGTGGCTGACCCCCGCAACCCTTGCTACTCGGGGGGCTGAGTGACCTTGCCGGGCCGTGGGAGCCCACCGGACGGGACCTACCCATCGGACGGCTTGCCACTCGAACGCGTACCCGCTGTGGCCCCGGCCTTGACGCTGTCGGCGCCCTTACCGCCCGCCGCGGGGGTCTCGAAGGACTCCAACGCCTCCAGTACGTCCTGGACACGGGAGATCTCCGTGTTGATGTCCGCACGCCGGCGCACCAGGACGTCGAGTTCCCGCCGGCCCTCGTCCACCGTCCGCTTGGCCTCCGACTCGGCGTCGGAGCGCAGCTTCTCGGCCTCGCGCACCAGGCTGGCCTTCTTCTGCTCGGCCTCCGTCAGCAGCGACTCGGCCCGCTTCACGGCGGCGATCCGGACCTTGCTCGCCTCCGAATTGGCGTCGGACAGAAGCTCCTTGGCCTTCGCCGCGGCTTCGTCGCGCTGCTCGGTCGCCGCCCTCATCAGGTTGTCGACGCGCTCGCCGGCCGTCTTCATCTGCTCGGAGGTCTCCCGCCGGGCACGGTCGTGCATCTCCTCGATCTCGGCCTCCAGCCGGGTCCTGAGCTCCTCGGCCCGCTCCCGGATGGCGGTGGCGTCCCGGCGCGCGCCGACCAGCAGCTCGTCCGCGTCCGTCCGGGCCCGCTCCACCAGGGAGTTGCCCTCGACCGTCGCGTCGGAGGTGATCCGGACGGCCTCGTTCCGGGCCGCCCCGACCATCGTGTCGGCCTGCTCCTCGGCCTCGGTGGCGGCGCGCAGCGCCTCCTCCTGGGCCTTGTTGATCAGCTGGTCGGCCTGCTCCGCGGCGTCGGCCCGGCGCTTCGAGGCCGATTCGCGCGCCTCGTCGAGCAGCCGGTCCGCCTCCTGGCGGGCCTCTGCACGCATCTGTTCGGCCGCGGCCTCCGCGTCGGCGCGCAGCCGCTCCGACTCCTCGCGGGTCCGGGCCGCGTGTTCCTGCGCGGAACCGACGGTCGCCGCCGCCTCCGCCCGCAGCCGCTCCGACTCGCCCGCCGCCTCGTCACCGATCCGCGCCGCCTGCTGCGCGGCCTCCGCCACGAGCCGTTCGCTCTCGGTGGTCGCCTCGGACATCAGACGGTCGGCCTGGACCGCCGCCTCCGACCGCATCCGGTTGGCGTCCTCGCGGGCCTCGGCACGGCTGCGCGAGGCATCCTGCTCGGCGGAGGCCAGCGCGTCGGACGCGTCGGTACGCATCCGCTGGCTGTACTCCGCGGTGTCGGCCCGCAGCTTCTCCGACTCCGTGATCGCGTCGGAGACCGTCCGCTCGGCCATCGCCTTCGCGGCCTCGGTCTCCTCCTTCGCGACGGAGCGGATCCGGGCCGCGTCCTCGCCCGCCCGCTCCCGCTCGGCGTAGGCGTCGGCGCGGACCCGGTCCGCCTCCTCCTGCGCCTCGGACCTCGTCCGCTCCGCGACATGCTCGGCGGTGGAGCGCAGCCCGGCGATCTCCGCCTCTGCCTGCTCCTGGAGCCCGCTGACCGCGTCCCGTACCTGCTGGGCCTTCTGCTCGGCCGCGGAGACCATCTCGGTCGCCCGGCCGTCCGCCTCCTCGACCAGACGCTGGGCCTCGGCCTGCGCCTCCTCGACCCGCTTGCGGGCGGAGGCGAGGAGCTCCTCGCTCTGCTCGCGGGCCCGCTCGCGCTCCTGGTTCGCCTCGGCACGTGCCCCGTCGAGGGTCTCCTGCGCCTCGCGGCGGCGCCGGTTCGCCTCCTCCTGTGCGGCGGCCAGCGCCTCCGCGGCCTCCGTGCCCACCCGCTCGGCGGCGGCCGCGGCCTCGGACCGCACCCGGTCGGCGCTCTCCTGAGCCTCTGTCTTCAGCCGCTCCGCCTCCGCGGCCGCCTCACCGCGCAGCCGTACGGCGACGCTCTCGCCCTCCGCACGGGACTGCGCGGCATCGGCGGCGGCCTCGTCGCGCAGCCGCTGGGTCTCGGCCTCTGCCTGCTCCTGGAGGGTGCGCAGCCGCTCTGCGGCCTCGGCGCGCAGCCGCTCGGACTCCTCGTTCGTCTCGCGCCGCACGCGCTCCGCGTCGGTGCGCGCCTCGCCGAGCGTCTGCTCGGCCGTGGCGACTTTGTTCTCGGCCTCGGTGTGCAGCCGGGCCAGCTCGTCGGCCGCCTCGGCCTGCCTCGCCGCTACCGCGCGCTCGGTCTCCTCGCGCAGCTCCGCCGCCGCCCGCTCGGCCGCGGACGTCGTCGACTCCGCCTGCTCCTCGGACTCGGTGCGCAGCGTCTCGGCCTCGGCACGGGCCCGCTCCAGGGCCTCCTCGGCCTGCTTGCGCAGCGTGCCGGCCCGCTCGGTGGCCTCGGTGCGGACCCGTTCGCTCTCGGTGCCCGCGGCGCCGCGCAGCTCCTCCGCGTCGGCCTTCGCCTTGGACAGCAGCTCCTCGGCGGTCCGCGCGCCCTCCTCGATCTGCTGGACGGCCTCCCGGCGGGCCTCGCCGCGGATCCGCTCGCCCTCGGCGACCGCCTCGGAGCGCAGCTGCTCGGCCTCGCCGCGCAGCCTGCGCGCCTCTTCCTGGAGCTCGACCGTCTTGGCCCGGTACTCCTTGGTGTCGTCCTTGGCCGCGCCCTTGAGCTGGTCGGCCTGCTCGGCGGCCTCGCCGCGCAGCCGGTCCGCCTCGGCCTCGGCCTCGCGGCGGATCCGGTCCGCCTCCTCGCCCGCCGCCCGGGTGGTCGACTTCGCGTCGTCCGACGCCTTGGTCAGCACCTCCTCGGCGGCACGGGCCGCCTTGGCGAGCTGGGCCGCGGCGTCCTCCGCGGCGGCGGTGCGCGCGGCGTCGGCCGCCTCGGAGCGGAGCCGGTCCGCCTCCGCGCGGGCGTCGGCGAGCGACTGCTCGGCCTCCGCCTTCAGCGATTCGGCGTCCTTGGTGGCCTCGCCGACCAGCCGGGCGATCTCCGACTTGGCGGTACGGGTGCGCTGCTCGTTCTGCGACTCGGCGGCGGCCAGCCGCTTGACCGCGGCCTCCTTCGCCTCGGACAGGACCTTCTCGGCCTCCACCCGGGCCTCGCGCAGCTGCGTCCCGGCCTCCTGCATGCGCTGCTCGGCGGTCCGGTTCAGCTCGGCGGTCTGCTGCCTGGTCTGCTCGGTCTCCGCCGTCGTCGAGGTACGCAGCTGCTCGGCGTGGGCGCTGGCCTCCTGCGCCTGGCTGGAGGCGGCGTTCAGCATCCGCTCGGCGTCCTTGCGGGCCCGCAGCAGGATCGACTCGGCCTCGGACCGGGCGGACTCCGCCTCGGAACCGAGCCGCTGGCGCGTCTCGTCCGCCAGCCGGCCGGCCTCGGCGCGGGCGGCGGTCAGCGCCTGCTCGGCCTCGGCCCGCGACTCCTCCAGCAGCCGGCGGGCCTGGGACTCGGTCCTGGCCCGCAGCTGCTCGGCCCACGCGACGTTCTCGTTGACATGGGACTCGACGGTCTGGCGGCGCTCCGCCAGCTCCTGGTCGAGCCGCTGGCGCCGCTGCACGGCCTCGTTGTGCAGCTCGGCCTGGAGCCGGGCCTGGTGCTCCGCGTGCTCCTGGAGGATCCGCTGCGTCTGCGCACGGGCGTCGCGCAGCTCGCGCTCGGCGTCGTTGCGCAGCTGTTCGGCCTGGACCTGGGCGTTACGGAGCAGCTGCTCCGCCTGGTAGCCGATGTCCGCGCTGTCGTACGCGGGACGGGTCGCCAGACTGCGGCGGGCCTCGTGCAGCTTGGCGCGCAAGACCTCGACCTGGTAACCGAGGTCCTCGGCGTGCTGGACGGCCTTCTCCCGGTCGGTCTTCAGCCGGTCCATCTCGGCCTCGAACCGAGAGAGATGGTCGTCTTCAGCTCGGTGGCTCTCCTGGCGTTCGTAGCCCCGCACTGCGCGGTCCCATCCTTCCCCGAACTCTCAACTTGTTCCCCAAGCTCTCAACTTCGTTCGAGCAGGGGATGCCCCACTGAGCAGGGGAGACCCCAACCCTGATCGCAATTCCAAACGAGCACCGTCCGCCGGCGAACGGTCCCCCCGGGGAATGGTGACAGATCAACGGCTGAGGGCGTGGCGCGCCCCGACCCGGCCCCGGCCCGGAACAGCCCACTCTACCGGGCCGGGTATCCCTGAGAAGCTGTTGTCCCGCTCCGGCTGGATCCGTGCAGCGGCTTCCCCGTCAGTGCTCCGTCCGGGACGTGACCAGTTCGGTGAGGACGCCGTGGCAGTCCTTGGGGTGCAGGAAGGTGATCCGGGACCCCATCGAACCCGTCCTGGGCTCCTCGTACAGCACCCTGACCCCCTTCTCCCGGATGTCCGCGGCGTCCGCGTCCACGTCGGCCGTCCCGAAGGCGATGTGGTGCACGCCCTCGCCGTTCTTGGCCAGCCACTTGCCGACGGCGGAGTCCTCGCGGGTCGGTTCCAGCAGCTGGAGGTAGGAGGCGCCGCCGTCCGACGTCTCGTTGATCTTGAGCATGGCCTCGCGTACGCCCTGCTCCTCGTTGATCTCGGAGTGGAAGACCTCGAACCCGTAGGTCGAGCGGTAGAACTCGACGGTGGCGTCGAGGTCGAAACAGGCGATCCCGATGTGGTCGATTCGCGTCAGCATGGGAACAGTGCAGCGCTCCGCGGTTGGTTACGCAACGTGCGCGCGATCACACCCGCTGCCGGATGACGGGCCGGGTACCGCTCAGTACATTCAGGTAAACCCTCGTTCACTTCTAATCCAAGGGGCTGTGCCTCATGTCAGGAACGACCGGTACGACTTCTGTGATCGTCGCGGGCGCCCGTACGCCCATGGGCCGTCTCCTCGGCTCGCTGAAGAGCTTCTCCGGGGCCGACCTCGGAGGCTTCGCCATCAAGGCGGCGCTGGAGCGGGCCGGCATCGGCGGCGACCAGGTCGAGTACGTGATCATGGGCCAGGTGCTGCAGGCCGGGGCGGGGCAGATCCCGGCACGGCAGGCCGCGGTCAAGGCGGGCATCCCGTTGAGCGTCCCGGCGCTCACCGTCAACAAGGTGTGCCTCTCCGGACTCGACGCCATCGCGCTGGCCGACCAGCTGATCCGTGCCGGTGAGTTCGAGATCGTCGTGGCCGGCGGCCAGGAGTCCATGACGAACGCCCCGCACCTGCTCCCGAAGTCCCGCGAGGGCCACAAGTACGGCGCGATCGAGATGCTCGACTCCATGGCGTACGACGGCCTGACCGACGCCTACGAGAACATCCCGATGGGTGAGTCCACCGAGAAGCACAACACCCGCCTCGGCCTGGACCGCGCCGCCCAGGACGAGATCGGCGCCCAGTCCCACCAGCGGGCCGCCGCCGCCCAGAAGAACGGGCTCTTCGAGGCCGAGATCACCCCGGTCGAGATCCCGCAGCGCAAGGGCGACCCGGTCCTCTTCGCCAAGGACGAGGGCATCCGCCCCGAGACGACCGCCGAGTCGCTCGGCAGGCTGCGCCCCGCCTTCGCCAAGGACGGCACGATCACCGCGGGCACCTCCTCGCAGATCTCCGACGGTGCCGCCGCGGTCGTCGTCATGAGCAAGGCCAGGGCCGAGGCGCTGGGCCTGGACTGGATCGCCGAGATCGGCGCCCACGGCAATGTGGCGGGCCCGGACAACTCGCTCCAGTCCCAGCCGTCCCACGCGATCCGCCACGCCCTCAAGAAGGAGGGCATCGGAGTCGAGGACCTCGACCTCATCGAGATCAACGAGGCGTTCGCGGCCGTCGCCGTCCAGTCCATGAAGGACCTCGGCGTGACCTCCGAGAAGGTCAACGTCAACGGCGGTGCCATCGCGCTGGGCCACCCGATCGGGATGTCCGGCGCCCGGGTGGTGCTCCACCTGGCGCTGGAGCTGAAGCGGCGCGGCGGCGGCACCGGAGCGGCGGCGCTGTGCGGCGGCGGCGGTCAGGGCGATGCGCTGATCCTCCGCGTTCCGGGCAAGTAGCACGTAGTACGCAGAACACGCAGCGAGCGAGGAGACGGAGCGGTGATGGTGGACGTCCCCACCCTGGTCGAGCAGGCCCGCGAGGGCAGGCCGCGGGCCGTGGCCCGGCTCATCTCCCTGGTGGAGGGGGCGTCGCCGCACCTGCGCGAGGTGATGGCGGCCCTGGCGCCGCTGGCCGGCAACGCCTGTGTCGTCGGTCTGACCGGGTCACCCGGCGTCGGCAAGTCGACATCGACGTCGGCGCTCGTCTCCGCGTACCGGCGGCAGGGCAAGCGGGTCGCCGTGCTCGCCGTCGACCCGTCGTCGCCCTTCTCCGGCGGCGCGCTCCTCGGGGACCGGGTGCGGATGTCGGACCACGCGTCCGACCCGGGCGTCTACATCCGCTCCATGGCCACCCGCGGACATCTGGGCGGCCTCGCCTGGGCGGCCCCGCAGGCGATCCGGGTGCTGGACGCGGCGGGCTGCGACGTGATCCTGGTGGAGACCGTGGGCGTCGGCCAGTCGGAGGTGGAGATCGCCTCCCAGGCCGACACCTCCGTCGTCCTCCTCGCCCCCGGCATGGGCGACGGCATCCAGGCGGCCAAGGCCGGAATCCTGGAGATCGGTGACGTGTACGTGGTCAACAAGGCCGACCGGGACGGTGCGGACGCCACCGCCCGCGAGCTCAACCACATGCTGGGCCTCGGGGCGTCCCGCGGCCCCGGCGACTGGCGGCCGCCGATCGTGAAGACGGTCGCGGCCCGGGGCGAGGGCATCGACGAGGTCGTCGAGGCGCTGGAGAAGCACCGGGCGTGGATGGAGGAGCACGGGGTGCTCGCCGAGCGGCGCGCGTCCCGCGCCGCCCACGAGGTCGAGACGATCGCGGTCACCCGGCTCCGTGAACGCATCGGCGACCTGCACGGCGACCGCCGCCTCGGCGCTCTCGCGGAGCGCATCGTGGCGGGCCGGCTCGACCCGTACACGGCGGCCGACGAACTGGTGGCGGGGCTGACCGGGGAGGACTGAGCCACCGGGCGGCTCCTCCCCGTTCCCGGCGCGGCGTGCGGGCCGCGCCGGGAACGGGCCACGGCCGGGCGCCCGGCGCGGCGCACTCCGGCCCCATGGCTGATAACACGTCAGCCGCGGTGCCGGAGTGCGCCGTTCACGTCTTCCCGCCCTGCCGCACCCGCCCCGGCCGTGACACGATTGCCGCCGGTCACGTGTCATGCGTGCCAAGGGGGGAGCGGCACATGCTGAGTCCGTTGCGTGAGGACTCGCCCGGACGGATCGGCCCGTACGCGATACGGGCCCGGCTCGGGGCGGGCGGCATGGGGGAGGTGTTCCTCGGCGACCGGGGCGACGGCTCTGGCCCGGCCGCCGTCAAGACCGTCCGCCGCGACGTGGCGCGGGACCCCGGTTTCCGCAGCCGCTTCCGCCGCGAGATCGCCGTCGCCCGGTCCGTCGGCGGGCCCCGCCTCGCGCCACTGCTCGACGGGGACGCCGACGCCGAAGTGCCCTGGCTCGCCACCGAGTACGTCGCCGGACCCACGCTGTCCGCCGCCGTCCGGGGCGCGGGAGCGATGGGCGAGGCCGAGGTGCGGATGCTGGGCGCCGGACTCGCCGGCGCCCTGGCGGCCGTCCACGCGGCGGGCATCGTCCACCGCGACGTGAAGCCCGGCAACGTGATGCTCGCCGCCGACGGTCCCCGCCTCATCGACTTCGGGATCGCCCGGGACACCGGCGCCACCCCGCTCACCACGACCAGCCGGATGGTCGGCAGCCCCGCCTTCATGTCGCCGGAACACGTGGCGGGCAGCGGACGCGTCGTCCCGGCCTCCGACATCTTCTGCCTCGCCTCTGTGCTCTGCTTCGCCGCCGTCGGCCGCGACCCGTTCGGGGACGGGCCCGTCGCCGCGGTCCTCTACCGGGTCAAGTACGTCGAGGCCGACCTGGACGAGGTCCCCGAGGGGCTGCGCGCGGTCCTGGAGGACTGCCTGACCGCCGACCCCGCCGCCCGCCCCACAGCCGCCGAACTGGCCGAACGGCTCACGCCCGGCGCCGCCGCGGAGTGGCCCGCCCCGGTGGGCGGGCAGATCGCGGAGTACGGACGGGAGCTGGCCCGGGTCGTCGCGCTGGACGGGCCGCTGCTGCCGGGATACACCCCCACAGAGGCGGCCACGGGCAGCCGGGCGGCGCCCCACCAACTGCCGACGCGGGGAACGGATTTCGCGCCGGGCCTGCACATGGTGCCGACGCAGGGGCCGGGAACGGACGGGCCCGCGCGCTCCCGGCGGCGCCGGAACCTCGCGGCGGCCCTCGTCGCGCTCGTCCTGCTCGGAGCCGCGACCGGCGGCCTGCTGGCGCTGCGCGGCGGCGACGAGGGCGGCGACGCCGATCCGGGGAACCCGGCGACGGTGCTCGCCGGTATCGACGCCCAGGGCGGCCGGGAGGGCTCCGGCACCGTCCCCTACGGCCGTGACGTCCGGCCGGCCGGGTGGCACACCTGGCAGGCCAGGACGACCGGGCAGCCGTTCGGCTGCGCGGCGGGCCGTGACGTGCTGGTC
The DNA here is from genome assembly GCF_044756945.1 of Streptomyces sp. NPDC091387. Lineage (NCBI taxonomy): Bacteria > Bacillati > Actinomycetota > Actinomycetes > Kitasatosporales > Streptomycetaceae > Streptomyces > Streptomyces sp. NPDC091387. The sequence goes on from NZ_JBIVTZ010000002.1 coordinate 507,500, forward strand.
TGCCGCACCACGGCCGGCTCGTACGAGGCGCTGTCGCCGTCCGACGGAAAGAAGCTGTGGGGCTACTCGGCCCGGCTGGACGCCGATGAGACCGGCGCCCGGATCAGCCCCACGGGGCAGGTCTTCATGCCGTCCGGATCGACCCGGCCCGCGGTCTACGGCGATCAGGTCCTGCTCGCCACCGGAGGCCGGCTCGTCTCGCTGGACTCCCGTACCGGCAAGCCCCGTTGGGAGTCCCGCGCGGGATCCTCCCACGGCTTCGAGAGCGCCCCGCTGGTCGCCGACGGAAGGGTGTTCGCGGCTGTCGGCCCCGGCCCGGAAGGCGCCAGGATCGCCGCGTTCGACCTCGCCACCGGCAAGGAGAAGTGGCGCAAACCGCTGGTGGGCGAGAACCTCGCGAAGGCCGACGCGTACGACTTCTGGCCGCTGGCCACCAGGGACGGGGTCCTCTACCTGCTCGGACAGGGCGGACTGCGCGCCCTGCGCACCGAGGACGGCACCGAACTCGGCCGCGCCAAGGACGGACAGACCTCCCGGTGCCACGACGCGCTGGTCCGTGCCCCGCACGTCTACTGCGCCGCGTACACGTACTCCGACGACGGCGAGCACATGGCCGTCCAGCGGCTCGGCATCCCCTCGCTCGAGTCCGCCGGTGAGATCCCGCTGCCCGACGAACTCACCGACGAGGCCACCCTCGCCGCCGTCGACGACCATGTGGCCGTCCTGGTCCGGGGCGCCCTCCCCTGGGAGGAGGACGACATCGACCCGGAGATCGTCCTCGCCCGGCGGGACGACGGCAAGCGCCTCGCCCGCTATCCGCTGGACCGTAGGTCGTTCAGCGGCCGCGTCAACGCCGCCTCGGCCCCGATGATCGTCGCGGACACCCTGGTGTGGGCGGACAGCACCAGCCTGTACAGCGTCGCCCTGCACGACGGGTCCGCACCCGGCCCGCTGCGCACAACCGCGCTCAAGGGCGCTCCGGGACCCGAACCGCGCAAGGACTACGACACGCTCCAGTGGGGCCTTGTCATGTCCGAGGAGGTGCTGCCGCCGGAGGTGCTTCCGGTCGGCGGAGCCGTGTACGTCATCCAGCACGGCGGCAGGGTGTTCTCCGTCCCGCTGCCCCGCCCGTCCGCGTCATGATCGAACGCCTGGCCCCCGGCACCCGGACACGGATCGGCCCCTACCGGATCCTCGGCCTCCTCGGCACGGGCGGCATGGGGGAGGTGTACCTCGCCCGGCCGGCCGGGGACCCCGCCGGGGGGCTCGTCGCGCTGAAGACCGTACGGCCCGAACTCGACCTGGACGACGGGTTCCGGGTCCGGTTCCGGCGGGAGACCGAGGCGGCGGCCGCCGTGCGCAGCCCCCGCACGGCCGCGTTCGTCGGGGGCGACACGACGGCCCGGACGCCCTGGCTCGCCACCGAGTTCGTCCCGGGCCCCTCGCTGGCCGAGGCGGTGTCCCGGGGCGGGCCGCTGCCCGAGCGGGTGGTGCGGGCCACGGGCGCCGGCCTGGCCCTCGCGCTCGCCGACATGCACGCCGTACGCGTGCTGCACCGCGACCTCAAGCCGGGCAACGTGCTCCTGGGCCCCGACGGGCCCAAGGTGATCGACTTCGGCATCGCCCAGACCTTCGACGCCACGCAGCTGACCCGTACCGGAGTCGTGGTCGGCAGCCCCGGATACATCTCGCCCGAGCACGTCGACGGCTCTGCGGCGCTGGTGCCCGCCTCCGACGTGTTCTGCCTGGGCGCGGTGCTGACGTTCGCGGCGGCGGGACACGGTCCGTTCGACGACTCCGACATGGCAGCGGTGATCTTCCGGATCTCCCGCGGGGAGGCCGAACTCTCCGGTGTGCCCGCGTCGTTGCGCGAGGTGATCGCCCGCTGCCTCGACACGCGCCCCGAGCGGCGCCCCGCTCCCCGGGAGCTGGCCGCCCTGCTGCTCCCGGAGCGGGTGCCGGTGCCGTTCCCCTGGACGCCGGGGGTACGGGACCAGCAGGCGGACTACGAGCGGGCGGCCGGGGAGTGCGCCGACGCGGCTCCGGCCGAGCAGGCCCCCGCGTTCGTCGTGCCACCGCTTCCGCCCCGCCCGCCGGCCGCCCTGCCCGGGGCCGGGCCGGACGCGCCGGCGGCCCGCCGCCGGACGTCTCGGGTGGTGCCGGCGGCCGTGGCGGTCACGGCCTGCCTGCTGCTGGGCTATGTGCTCTGGCCGGACCCCGGCCCCCGCGGCGGCCCGGAGGACGGCGCCCGGTCCACGGGTCCGGGCGCCGGTGCGTCCCGTGCCGCCGATGTGCGCGTGCTTCCCCGGGCCGACGGCGGCCGGACCGGGGACTTCGGCGAGGCCGCGACCGATCAGTCCGCCCGGCCCGCGGGCTGGAAGGCGTGGAAGGCCACGGTCGAGGGCGGCTCGGGCGGCTGCAGCTTCGCCGAATCGGCCCTGCTGTGCGGCGGATCGAAGGGAGTCACCGCGCTCGACGCGGCCGACGGCACACGGCGCTGGCGGACCCCGAAGGGGGCGCAGGGTGCCGGGGCGGCCGTGGTCGCCGGCTTCACCGAGGGCACCGTGTACGCGTTCGTCGGCCGGGCCCTGGTCGGCTACCGGATCACGGACGGCCAGGAGCGGTGGCGCGCGAAGCTGCCCGCCGGGCACACCGGCTCGGCCGCCGTCCAGGACGGCGACACCCTCTACTACGTCACCGGCGGCGGCACCCCGGCCACCGGCAGGCTGGCCGCCCGCCGGCTCACGGGCGACCGGCGCGAACTGTGGAACAAGCCCTACGACGGGACCCGGCCCGCCCTGGTCGCCGACGACGGGCGGCTGGTCGTGGTCGCCGGGGACACCCGGATCGTCGACGGGGCGACGGGCACCGTGAAGGAACGGCTCCCCGGGAACGACTTCCCGTGCCGGGACCCGGCGCTCAGGGGCCGCCTGCTGGTCTGCCGGGCGGCGGGCACGGGAGTCGCCGTCATGAAGGACGTGACCCGGCCCCGGGAACACCGGATCATCGCCCCGGAGATGGCGGTCCGTGACCCGGTGGCGCTGACCGACGACGGAACCGTGGTGGTCGCCGGCGACGACCGCCTCTACTCCTTCGACGCGGCCGACGGCCGGCCCGAGTGGCCGCAGGACCGGTTCGCCGACGGGGGCGGCGAACCGTCGGTGGCGGGGGACCAGATCCTCGCGGCCAAGGGCACGGGGGTGGGCGCGTACCGGCGGAAGGACGGGGAGCCGGCGAACATCACCGGTTACACCGGCGTCCCCTTCCCGCCCGGCGACCCGCCGCAGCTGCTGGCCGTCGGCGATGTCGTGTTCCTCTCCTTCGACGACGGCACGGTCGTCTCGGGTTACATCCCCTGAGAGCTGCCGGGGACCGCCGGGGAGGGACGGCGGCGACCGCCTCAGTCGTCGTCGCCGTCGTCCCCGTCGTCGTCCCCGTGGCCGTCGTCCGACCGGTCCACGGTGACCTTCGCCGTCGTCGCGTCCACGTCTCGCTCGTGCTTCCCGCCGTCCTCGCCCCGGATGTCGACCTCCCAGTGCACCGCCCGGCCGCCGCGGCCGTCGTGGTCCTCCAGCTCGACGGAGGTCACCGTGCCGGGCACGGAGCGGAGTGCGGCGCCGACCGCCTCGTCGAGCGTGACGGAGGTCTTCCGGGGCGCGTGCCGGTCGCCGTCGTCGTCGTTGTCGACGTGCCGGCCGAGCACCTTGCCGTTGCCCGGGTCCACCGTCACGTCGTGCCAGGACCTGTCGGAGCCGTACACATCCAGCTCCCAGACGAGCCGGCCGTCCTCGTCGTCGAGTTCGGCCTCGGTCACCGTGCCCGGGACGGCCCCGACGGCGGCCCTGGCCGCGTCGCCGACCGTGACACGGGCGGAGCCGTTGCTCGCCGTGCTGCTGCGGTCTGCCGGGCCGTGGCTCTCGCCGCCCGCGAGGGCGACGGCCGTGGCGGTCCCGCCTCCGACGATGACGGCTGCGGTGACGGCGGCGATGACGATCTTTCGCTTCATGAGGGGTCCTCCCCGATCGGATGGTCCGTTGCGACGAGGTCCACACTGCCGGGGGGATGCTGAACGCAGCCTGAAGCCACCTGAAGCCGTCTTCAGCTTCTGTTTGCGAGGCTGTGCACATGCGCCTGTTGATCGTGGAGGACGAGAAGCGGCTGGCGATCTCCCTGGCCCGGGGGCTCACCGCCGAGGGATTCGCCGTGGACGTCGTGCACGACGGGCTCGAAGGGCTGCACCGTGCCTCCGAGGGCGCGTACGACCTGGTCGTCCTCGACATCATGCTGCCGGGGATGAACGGCTACCGGGTCTGCGCCGCGCTGCGCGCCGCCGGCCACGAGGTGCCCATCCTGATGCTGACGGCGAAGGACGGGGAGTACGACGAGGCGGAGGGCCTCGACACCGGCGCCGACGACTATCTGACCAAGCCGTTCAGCTACGTGGTGCTGGTGGCCCGGGTCCGCGCGCTGCTGCGCCGGCGCGGTGGTTCCGCCTCCCCGGTGGTCACCGTCGGCTCCCTGCGGATGGACACCGCCGCCCGCCGGGTCCATCTCGGCGAGGACGAGGTCGCCCTCACCGCCAAGGAGTTCGCCGTGCTCGAACAGCTCGCGCTGCGCGCAGGGCAGGTGGTCAGCAAGGCGGAGATCCTGGAGCACGTCTGGGACTTCGCCTACGACGGCGACCCGAACATCGTCGAGGTGTACGTGAGCACGCTGCGCCGCAAGCTCGGCGCGGCCGCCATCCGTACGGTGCGCGGCGCCGGCTACCGGCTGGAGGCGCTGTGAGATCGGTACGGGCCAGGGCGGCGCTCGGTGCCACGGTGGTGGTCGCCCTCGCGGTCGTCGCCGCCGGGCTGGCCGTCCTGCTCGTCCTGCGCGCCAACCTCACCGACCAGGCGGGCCTGCAGGCCGAGGTGGCGGCCCGCGAGACCGCCGGGCAGCTGGCCCTCGACGTGCCGTACGACAAGCTGGAGACGGGCGACGGGGAGGACCATCCGGTTCAGGTGACCGACGAGGACGGGCGGGTGGTCGCCGTCTCCGAGGACCTGGAGGCGATCTCCGGCACCGGCACGGACCGGGTCACCCCGCAGCCCTCGCCCGCCGCCCCGGAGAAGGGCGACGACGACCGGGGCCGCGACGATGACGATGACGATGACGACGCCGCGAGCGCCGACCCCGGACGCGGCGAGGTCTCCACCGACGAACCGCACTTCAGCAACGGCACCGCCACCGTCGACGGCGACCGCGCCGCGTACCGGTTCGCCTCCGTGGAGGCGACGAACTCCGCCGGGCTGACCCTGACCGTCCACGCCGGTGCCCCGCTCGCCGCAGAGCAGCGGGCCGTCGCGAGCGTGCGCGGTGCGATGCTGGCCGGGCTGCCCGTCGTGCTGCTCGTCGTCGCCGGGGTGACCTGGCTGGTGACCCGGCGGGCGCTCCGCCCGGTCGAGGGCATCCGGCGCGAGATGGCGGCGATCACCGCGTCGGAGGATCTGAGCAGGCGGGTGCCGGAGCCCGCCTCACGCGACGAGATCGCCCGGCTGGCCCGCACCACCAACGAGACGCTCACCGCCCTGGAGGCCTCCGTCGACCGTCAGCGGCGGTTCGTCGCGGACGCCTCGCACGAACTGCGCTCCCCGATCGCCTCGCTCCGCACCCAGCTGGAGGTCGGCGCCGCGCACCCGGAGCTGCTGGACGTGGCGGGCGCGGTCGCGGACACCGTACGGCTCCAGGTGCTGGCCGCCGATCTGCTGCTGCTGGCCCGGCTGGACGCGGGGGAGCGGCCGGGGAACGCGCGGCTGGACCTCGGCGCACTGGTGCGGGAGGAGGTCTCGCAGCGCGTCGGCGACCGGATCCCGGTGACGGTGTCCGTGCCGGAGCCCGGCGGGCTGGAAGTGACCGGCTCACGCGGGCAGCTGGTCCGGGTGATCGGCAACCTGCTGGACAACGCCGAGCGGCACGCGGAGAGTTCGGTGGCCGTCGAGGTGCGCGCGGAACGCGGTGGGGTGGCCGTGGTGGTCACGGACGACGGGGCCGGGGTGCCGGAGGCGGAGCGCGAGCGGATCTTCGAGCGCTTCGTGCGGCTGGACGACGCCCGCGCCCGCGACGACGGCGGGGCCGGTCTGGGCCTCGCCATCGCCCGTGATGTGGCCGGGCGGCACGGGGGCCGGCTGACCGCGGCCGGTGCGGGGGAGCGCGGCGCCCGGTTCGAGCTATGGCTGCCGGGCTCCCGCTGAGCGCCGCCCCCGGTGTTCCGGATCTCGGTCAGACGCGGCGTGCGCGCAGATGGTCGGCGACCGGGGCGAGGGCCGCGTGCAGTTGCTCCAGCGCCTCCGGGGTCAACAGGTCCATGAAGTGCTTGCGCACCGATGCCACATGGTGCGGTGCCACCTTCCGCATCGTCTCCGCGCCTGCCTCGGTGAGGACCGCGTACAGTCCGCGCCGGTCGGACTCGCAGTTCTCCCGGCGGACCAGGCCCGCGCTCTCCATGCGGGTGATCTGGTGCGAGAGCCTGCTCTTGGACTGCAGAGTGGCGGTGGCGAGGTCACTCATCCGCAGGCGCTGGTCCTCGGACTCCGAGAGGTTGACGAGAATCTCGTAGTCGTTGTTGGTCAGGCCGAACGGCTGGAGATCCTTCTCCAGCTGGTGCATCAGCAGCCTGCTGACATCCAGATGGGTGCGCCAGGCGCACTGCTCCGCATTGCTCAGCCAGCGAGTGGCCGTCTCGGTCTCCATATATGGATTCTACCTAAGAAGTTGAAATCCGGACGAAGTCAGTTGATGTGACGCCCGGCACGCGCTCACGAGCCGGGTGCTGACGGTCGGCGTCACACTGCGCAGAGTACCGTTCACAACCCGAAGCGCCGCTGGAGGTCCCCAGGTCGACCGGGGGTGCGGGGGGTGGACCCAGGTTGACCACCGCCGCCCGGAACCCCCGCCTGCTGCGGTGTCGCCCCCGTCGGCTGCTCGGCCATCAGCACCTCGGTGGACTGGAGCAGCACCGTACCCGCGCCCACGAACTCGAACTGGTGCTCCTCTCCCGAGGCGCCCCCGATCCCGGTGAACGCGCGCAGTCCGCCCAGTACGCCCGCCATGTACCCGTGGTCGTAGTGGTGGCACGGCGAGGGGCAGTCCGCCCAGCCCACCAGCGCCTGCGGGTCGACCCGCAGCGGCGGCTCCATGAAGACCACCGGGCCGTTGGACGCCGCGACGAACTTCCCGGTGCCGATCAGTGTCAGGAACCCCGGCACGATGGACTGCTTCAGCGCCAGTGTCGGCTGGTAGGCCAGCAGATTGCCGGAGCGGATCGTCAGGTTCCCGTCCTCCAGGTCGTACGAGTTCACGTCGAAGGCCCGGTCCGCGAGCAGCATCTTCCCGCTGCCCTCGGCCACCACCCAGTCGCTCGCGTGGAGCGGCGAGTGGAAGCTCGTGCGCACCAGCCGCTCGAAGCGGCCGTGCCCGATGCCGTTGAACTCGATCCGCCCGTAGTAGGCGATCATCTTGCCCTTCTGCAGGAACCACTGGCTCCCCTTGAGCTCCACACAGAAGGTGTACGAGTTGACGTTGTCGTCCGACGGCAGCGTCATCGGATCGAAGACCACGGGCGCGCTCACAGCTTCTCCTCCGACGCCTGGACGTACACCGCACCACTGCCGCTGAGCTCCAGCTGGAACCCCTCGCCGGAGCCGCGTCCCACCATCTCGCGCCAGCCGAGCGCGGTGGAGAGCTTGTTGCGCACGTCGCCGTGGTGGGCGACGTAGGCCTGCGGGTCCACATGCACCTCGCGGCCCGGGGTGATCGGCAGCTCGATCACCCCGCCGTGCGCCATCACCGCCACCGCGCCGTGTCCCTTGAGCGTCGTGGTGAACAGGCCCTGTCCGCTGACCTGGCCGCGCACCATGCCCATCACCCCGCCCTGCGAGCCCATGAACATCGTGCCCTGCTGGAGTGAGCCGTCGAAGGCGAGCAGCCGGTCGGCCTCCACATAGAGGGTGTCCCCGGCGAGGTTGATCACCTGGATGTGGTGGCCGCCGTGACCGAACATCACGGTGCCGCTCCCCTCGACCGTCATCAGCGGCGTCGCCTCGTTCGCCATCCGGCGGCCGATCATCGACATCACCCCGCCCTGGCCGCCCTGGATGTTCGGGGTGAACGACACCTCGCCGCGGTAGGCCAGCATCGCGCCGCGCTGGCTGAACATCTTCTGGCCGGGGAGCACTGTCGCCTCGACCATCTTCGAGTTGATCTCGCGGAACGGCATCAGACATCGCCCCCGATCGTGTTCCGCTCGCTGGGCTGGACGTAGACGAGTCCCTCGCCCTCGAAGCGGATCTGGAAGGACTCGCCCGATCCCTCGCCCATCAGCGTCCGGAAGTTCACCCCGGACTGGAAGTGCTGCTGGAGGTTGCCCTGGTGGGCGATGTAGGCGCCCGGGTCGACGAAGAGCGGGTACTGGGCGGAGACCCGCAGGACCACCGCCGAGCCGTCCGACATGATCGCCGCCTGGCCGGTGCCCTCGACGGTGGTGGTGAACAGGCCGTTGCCCGTCGCGCCGCCGCGCAGCCCGGTGAAGGTCGTGCCGGTGCGCAGCCCGGCGTCGGTGCAGAGCAGATTGCTCGCCTCGACGTACAGCTTCTCGCCGCGCAGCGAGACGAGGCTGATCTCGCTCGCGCGGTCGGCGAAGAAGCAGGTGCCCTCCCCCTTCACCTCCATCACGGCCATCTGCTCGCCGGTCAGCCGGCGGGTCACCATGCCGCGCAGCCCCTCGCCGCCGCCGGTCATCTTCTTGAACGCCATCCGGCCGTCGTACGCGACCATCGAACCGTTCTTCGCCTTGACGGCGTCGCCGGTCAGGTCGACGGCGAGCGTCTTGCTGCCTTGGAGTCGGAACATTGCCACGGTGTGACGGTAGCCGCCGGAAAACGACGCCGTCCGGTGATTGGAGGACAAGAAGTGCCGGAAAGGCGCGAAACGGCCCCCGCCACGCTGCCGGGCGGCTGCCGGTGCCACAATGGTGGCGCTTGTGCCTGCGTTCACAAGCTGTCACCGTCCTCCCACCGAAGGTGCCCCCGTGGACATCAAGACCGCTACCGCCCTGCACCGGCTGCGCCTCATCTCGATTCCCGAGGCGCTCTCGTTCCCGGCGCTGATCCTCTTCGGCTCCGTCCTGAGCCGGGTCTCGGACATCGACTTCCTGATGATGCCGCTCGGCATGCTGCACGGCGTGCTCTTCGTGATCTACGTCGTGCTGCTGCTGGACGTCTGGTCCAAGACCAAGTGGCCGTTCAAGCGCGTCGCGTTCTTCTTCCTGCTCTGCGTCCTGCCGTTCGGCGGGCTGTACGGCGACAAGGTGCTGAAGCGCTACGAGGCCGACGGTGTCATCGCCGCCCGCGCCCGCCGGGAAGGTACGGTCAGCGCATGATCGTCGCCTTCTCCGTCAGTCCGCTGGGTGTCGGCGAGGACGTCGGTGAGTACGTCGCCGACGCCGTACGCGTCGTCCGCGAGTCCGGACTGCCCAACCGCACGGACGCCATGTTCACCTCCATCGAGGGGGAGTGGGACGAGGTCATGGACGTCGTCAAGCGCGCCGTCGAGGCCGTCGAGGCGCGGGCCGGGCGGGTCTCCCTCGTCCTGAAGGCCGACATCCGCCCCGGGGTGACCGACGGTCTCACCTCCAAGGTCGAGACGGTCGAGCGCCACCTGGCCGGCTGACGCCGGGCACTTCTGGGCGAGCGGCAGGTTGGGTAACCTGCCGCCGCTCCGGGCCCGGTCCCGTGACCCCTGGCCGCTCGGCTCCCGTCATCGGGCCGGCTGGTCCTGGGGCACCGCCAGGGCGATCCCGAGGGGCGTCCGCTCGTACAGCACCTGGTGGCCGTACCTGCGCGACGTCAGCAGCCCCGCGGCCCGCAGCACCGACAGATGCTCCGACACGGAGGAAGGAGCGAGGCCGAGCCGGTGGGCGAGCACGCCGGTGCCCGCCGGCTCGTCCAGCGCGCACAGGACGTCGGCGCGGGCCCGGCCGAGCAGCCGCGCGAGCACCTCCGGCGTGCTGTCGGCCGGCTCCGTCCAGAGCCCGCCGATGCCGCGCGCCGGATAGATGACCGCGGGCAGCCAGGGCGGCTCGAACCCGCCGACCACGTTCGGCCAGGCGAAGACGCTGGGCATCAGCACGAGGCCCTGCCCGCCGAGCACCCGGGAGTGCCGGCCGGACGTGCGCGAGATGGTGAGCGTCGACTCCGACCAGCTCAGCTGCGGGCTCAGCTCACCCAGCAGCCGCTCGAAGCCGACCGCGGCGAGCCGCCGCGAGTGGTACGCCACGTCCGCCTCCAGCAGGGCCCGCAGCCGCGGCCAGTGCGGCTCGATCAGCATCCGCCAGACCTGCTCCAGCAGATCGGCCAGCTCCCGCACGGCCCGCGCGGGATCGGTCAGCAGCGCCTGTCCGGCGGGGGAGTCCAGCGCTCCGGGCCGGTCGGACAGCGCCCAGGCCATGTCCTCCCGGGCCAGCTGGGGATCGACCGCCCGCACCCCCGCGATCTCCTCCTCGAACGAGGCGAGGGGCCCCAGTGGCGGCGGGCAGAAGAAGTCCGGGCTGTGACCGCGCTCGTTCATCAGCAGCCACAGCGGCCCGAGGTCGAGCCCGGCGGCCTCGTGCCGGATCCGGCGCAGCCACGGCAGGTGGTAGCCCTGCCGCTCCGGCGCGGCCAGCACCCGCACGGCGGCCTGGGTCTCCCCGAGCGGGGAGAGCGCGAACCGGCAGCGGAGCAGATCGCTCTCGTCGAAATGCAGATGGAACGGCATACGCGGGCCTCGGAAGATTCGGTGTGGGCCGAAAGTCTACGGAGCGGGTGCCGTCCTCCCGCAGGCTGCGCCCATGCCGAGAGACAACGATCCCCTGGCGGGCGGACCCCGCGACGCGCCGGACACACCCCACGAACGGCCGCTCCCGCACCGGGCGCGGCCGCCCGTCCCGCGCCCCGCGAGCCCCACCCGCACCGGGGCGGCCCCTCTCCCGGCACCGCACCCGGAGCGCGTCGGTCCCCCCGACCCGAGCGGACCGCCCGCGCTCCGGGCCACCGCGGCACCCGCCGCGCCCCCTTCCGTACCCGCCGGGGAAGCGTCCCGCGGCTACCGCGCCGTCTTCGCCGTCCGCGAGTTCCGGGCCGTCTTCGCCGCGCATCTGCTCTCGCTGCTCGGTGTGGTGGTCAGCGAACTGGCGCTCACCGTCCTCGTGTACGACCTCACCGCCTCGCCGCTGCTCAGCGCCCTCACCTTCGCGCTCGGCATGTTGCCGTACCTCGTCGGCGGCACCCTCTTCAGCGGGATCGCCGACCGCTACCCCGCCCGCCGGGTCCTGGTCACCTGCGACCTGATCTGCGCGGGCTGCGTCGCCGTGATGGTGCTGCCGGGCACCCCCGTGGCGGGACTGCTCGTGCTGCGCTGTCTGGTGGCCGCGGTGTCGCCCGTCTTCACCGGCACGAGGATGGCCGCGCTCGCCGACATCCTCGGCGAGGACGACCTGTACGTGCTGGGCCGTTCGCTCCTGCGGATCGTCTCCCAGAGCGCGCTGCTCGCGGGCTTCGGCGTGGGCGGGCTGCTGCTGGCGGTGGTCTCGCCGCGCGGCGCGATCACGGTCACCGTCGTCACCTTCCTCTGCTCCGCGGCCCTCCTGCGCCTGGGCACCCGGGACCGCCCCGCCCGGACCGGCGGCGGTCAGGGCGGCACCCTGCTCAGGGAGTCGCTCTCCGGGGCCCGCCTCGTCCTCGGCAACCGCCGGATCCGCGCGCTGCTGCTGCTGTTCTGGCTGCCCCCGGTGTTCGTCGTCGCCCCGGAGGCGCTGGCCGCCCCGTACGCAGAGGAGATCGGCGCGGGCACCGTCGCGCTCGGGCTGCTGATGTGCGCGATGCCGGTCGGCCAGATCGCCGCCGAGCTGTACGTGGGCGCGGTGCTGAGCCCGCGCACCCGCTCCCGGCTCGTGCTGCCGGTCGCGGCGGTGGGGCTGCTGCCCTTCCTGCTGTACGGGTTCAGCCCCGGCATCGTGCCGATCGCGGCCGCGCTGGTGCTGGCCGGCGCGGGTTCGGCGTACATCATCGGGCTCGACCAGTGGTTCGTCGAAGCCGTCCCGGACGAGCTGCGCGGCCGGGCCATGACCCTGCTCACCGCCGGACTGATGACGCTCCAGGGCGTGGGCATGGCCCTGGCGGGCCTGGCCGCGGAGTTCTTCCCGGTGCACCGGGTGGTCGCCGGGGCCGGTGTCCTGGGCACTCTGTGCCTGCTGCTGCTCGTGGCGGAGGTCCGCGGAACCGCACCCGCTCACCGTATTCGGACCGAAGTTCGAGACGGGGCGGACCAGCATATGACCAGTGGGTAAGGTCGATGCCGTGCCCAAGCCGCTCAGTCTCCCCTTCGATCCCATCGCCCGCGCCGACGAACTCTGGCAGCAGCGCTGGGGTCCGGTGCCCTCCATGGGCGCCATCACCTCGATCATGCGTGCGCAACAGATCCTGCTCGCCGAGGTCGACGCGGTGGTCAAACCGTACGGGCTGACCTTCGCCCGGTACGAGGCGCTGGTCCTGCTCACCTTCTCCAAGGCCGGCGAGCTGCCGATGTCCAAGATCGGCGAGCGGCTGATGGTCCACCCCACCTCCGTCACGAACACCGTGGACCGGCTGGTGCGCTCCGGCCTGGTCGACAAGCGCCCCAACCCGAACGACGGCCGCGGCACGCTCGCCTCCATCACGGACAAGGGCCGCGAGGTCGTCGAGGCGGCCACCGAGGACCTGGTCGCGATGGAGTTCGGGCTCGGGACGTACGACGCCGAGGAGTGCGGCGAGATCTTCGCGCTGCTGCGGCCGCTGCGCATCGCGGCCCAGGACTTCGAGGAGAACTGAGAGACCGGGTTCCGGGCCCCGGCCCGCTGCAAGATCGCCCCGGGTGTCCGGTTAGGCTCGATGGCATGAAACGCAGCGTGCTGACCCGGTACCGGGTGATGGCTTACGTCACCGCCGTCATGTTGCTGGTGCTCTGCACCTGCATGATCTTCAAGTACGGCTTCGACACCGGCGAGGGCCTGACGCTCGTCGTCTCGCAGGTCCACGGCGTGCTCTACATCATCTACCTGATCTTCGCCTTCGACCTCGGCTCCAAGGCGAAGTGGCCGATGGGCAAGCTGCTCTGGGTGCTGATCGCCGGCACGATCCCGACGGCCGCGTTCTTCGTCGAGCGCAAGGTCGTCCGCGAGGTCGAGCCGCTGCTCACGGACGCCGTCCCGGTCCCCGCGAAGGCCTGACCGAAGCCCGGTCCCCACCGCCCCGTGCAAAGCACCGGGCGGTTTGCCATCGACATTTACTAGGACGTCCTAGTAAATTCGTCACCATGGACGCTGACGCGATCGAGGAAGGCCGCCAACGCTGGCAGGCTCGTTACGACAAGGCCCGCAAGCGTGACGCGGACTTCACCACGCTCTCCGGGGACCAGGTCGAGCCCGCGTACGGCCCCCGTCCCGGGGACGCGTACGAGGGCTTCGAGCGGATCGGCTGGCCCGGCGAGTACCCCTTCACGCGCGGGCTCCACCCGACCGGCTACCGCGGCCGCACCTGGACGATCCGCCAGTTCGCCGGCTTCGGCAACGCCGAGCAGACCAACGAGCGCTACAAGATGATCCTGGCCGCGGGCGGCGGCGGACTGAGCGTCGCCTTCGACATGCCGACCCTGATGGGGCGCGACTCGGACGACCCCCGCGCGCTCGGCGAGGTCGGCCACTGCGGCGTGGCCATCGACTCCGCCGCCGACATGGAGGTCCTCTTCAGGGACATCCCGCTCGGTGACGTCACGACGTCGATGACGATCAGCGGCCCCGCCGTGCCCGTCTTCTGCATGTACCTGGTCGCCGCCGAGCGCCAGGGCATCGACCCCGCCGTGCTCAACGGCACGCTCCAGACCGACATCTTCAAGGAGTACATCGCGCAGAAGGAGTGGCTCTTCCAGCCCGAGCCCCATCTGCGTCTCATCGGCGACCTGATGGAGCACTGCGCCCGCGACATCCCCGCCTACAAGCCGCTCTCCGTCTCCGGTTACCACATCCGCGAGGCCGGAGCGACGGCCGCGCAGGAGCTGGCGTACACCCTCGCCGACGGCTTCGGCTACGTGGAGCTCGGCCTCTCCCGTGGGATGGACGTCGACACCTTCGCGCCCGGCCTCTCGTTCTTCTTCGACGCGCACCTCGACTTCTTCGAGGAGATCGCCAAGTTCCGCGCGGCCCGGCGGATCTGGGCCCGCTGGATGAAGGAGACGTACGGCGCGAAGACCGACAAGGCGCAGTGGCTCCGCTTCCACACGCAGACCGCCGGTGTCTCCCTCACCGCCCAGCAGCCGTACAACAACGTCGTACGGACCGCGGTCGAGGCCCTGTCCGCAGTCCTCGGCGGCACCAACTCCCTGCACACCAACGCCCTCGACGAGACCCTCGCCCTCCCCTCCGAGCAGGCCGCGGAGATCGCCCTGCGCACCCAGCAGGTGCTGATGGAGGAGACCGGCGTCGCCAATGTGGCCGACCCGCTGGGCGGTTCCTGGTACGTGGAGCAGCTCACCGACCGGATCGAGGCGGACGCCGAGAAGATCTTCGAGCAGATCAGGGAGCGCGGCACCCGGGCCCACCCGGACGGGCAGCACCCGATCGGCCCGATGACCTCCGGCATCCTGCGCGGCATCGAGGACGGCTGGTTCACCGGCGAGATCGCCGAGTCCGCCTTCCGCTACCAGCAGTCGCTGGAGAAGGGCGACAAGCGGGTCGTCGGCGTCAACGTCCACCACGGCTCGGTGACCGGGGACCTGGAGATCCTGCGGGTCAGCCACGAGGTCGAGCGCGACCAGGTCAGCGAGCTGGCCGGCCGCAAGGCCGGCCGCGACGACGCCCGGGTGGGTGCCGCGCTGGACGCGATGCTGGCCGCCGCCCGCGACGGCTCCAACATGATCGCCCCGATGCTCGACGCCGTACGGGCGGAGGCGACCCTCGGTGAGATCTGCGGGGTGCTGCGCGAGGAGTGGGGCACCTACACGGAGCCGCCCGGCTTCTGACAGACAGTTGGCAGTTACAGGTGTCACCTCCAGGGGCTCGGGTAGGCGCAGCCGCGATACTCGTCACGCCTCTGGAGGAACACAGTGAGACTGTCCGGGAGAATGACAGCGGCCGCGGGCGCCGCACTCGCCGTACTCGGAACGCTGCTGGTCAGCGGTTCGACGGCGGTCAGCGCCGCACCGGCGGCGAAGCCGAGGGTGCAGGACACCTTCGACTCGCTCGGCCCGGACGTGAAGGCGGCGAAGCTGTCCGACGGCCGGACCGCGCACTACATCGACGAGGGGCGCCGGGGCGGTACCCCGGTCCTCTACATCGGCGGCACGGGAACGAGCGCGCGCGCCGCGCACATGACGGACTTCTTCCGCTCCACCCGGGAGTCGTTCGGCCTCCGGCTGATCTCCGTGGAGCGCAACGGCTTCGGCGACACGGAGTACGACCCCTCCCTCGGCAAGGCCGACTTCGCCAAGGACGCCCTGGAGGTCCTGGACCGGCTCGGCGTCAAGAAGGTCTCGGTGATCGCGATCTCCGGCGGCGGACCGTACGCCGCCGAGCTCGCCGCCCGCGCCCCCGGCCGCGTCAAGGCCCTCCACCTGGCCGCCGCGCTCCCGCCGTACGGTGAGAAGGCCGCGTACTGCGGTCTGAGCGACGACGCGCTCGCCGACGCGGTCAAGGACTCGATCGCCGACCCGCGCTCCTGGTGGGCGTTCCCCGACGACAGTGCCGTCAAGTCCATCCCGGGCTTCGCCGACACCGCGTACGAGGAGGGTGCCCGCACGTACAACCAGCGCGGCCAGAAGTCCGATCCGGCCCCGCAGGTGCACGAGCAGAAGCTCTACTGCGAGCGCCCCGGCCCCGACCTGTCGAAGCTGAAGGCGCCCGTCTACCTGTACGGCGGCGACAAGGACACCACCGTCCCGCCGGCCAGCCTCGCCACCTGGCGCAAGGCGCTGCCGGTCACCCCGGTGGTCCGTACATACGCCGACTCCGGCCATGACGTCCAGTACCGCCACTGGGACCAGATCCTGGTGGACCTGGCCGGACAGGGTGACCGCACCGTCGTCTGCCACAACGACCGCACCAAGCTGATGACGCCGAAGCGGGCGGACCGTCTGGTCTCCGCGGACAAGGCCACGCTGGGCAGTTGCGCCTGGCAGAAGTAGCCCGCGGGCTACTGTCCGGCGGCCGCGCCCAGCCCCGCCAGGAGTAGCAGCGTGAAGCGCCGGGCCCAGTCGGCATCGACGGGCTCGGCGCTCACCAGCACCCGGTGCACCACCGCGCCGGCGATCACGTCGAAGACCAGGTCCGCCGTCAGGGCGGCCGTGACCTCGTCCTGCTCCACCGGCAACTCGCCCCGGTCCTGCGCCCGTTGGCGGCCACGGAGTACCAGCCGCTTCTGCCGGTCCACGATCGAGTCACGGATCCGGGTCCGCAGCGCCTCGTCCCGGGTCGACTCCGCGACCACCGCCATCAGCGCGGTCTGGGTCTCCGGCCGCTCCAGAAGCGCGGCGAACTGGAGTACCACCGCCTGCACATCGGCGAACAGGCTGCCCAGGTCCGGCAGCTCCAGTTCGTCGAAGAGAACCGCGACCGCGTCCACGACCAGTTCGTTCTTGCCCGCCCAGCGCCGGTACAGCGTCGTCTTGGCGACCCCGGCCCGCGTCGCCACGTCGCCCATCGTCAGCTTCGACCAGCCGAGATCGACCAGCGAGGCTCTGGTCGCCTCAAGGATCGCCTCATCGGCCGCGACACTGCGCGGACGTCCCGTTCGTAGGGGTTTGGGGTGGCTGCGGCTCAGCATGACGCGACCATACCCGTCAGTAGCTAGCGCCGACCTGCCCCGTTCACCGTGAGACAGATCACCGGGTACTCCTGTGCAGCAGGGGTGGTGGCCAGTTACGCTACGGGTCGTAGCGTAAGAACAACGGTCCGCCGTTGTGGCGCCACGGGCGAACGACAGCCACAGGCACCGGGTGGGGACCGGGTGCCGAACCGGGTCTTTCAGGGGCCCTCGGACCGTGTCAGTCCGTACACCTCGCACACCGGCGGGGGACTCGGACGGGCGCGGTTCACGTATCGCTTTCCGGATCGGTGTGCCAAGGGGGGAGGATGTACGTATGCAGCCTAGGAACATGTCCATGAGCGGCGTCGTCGACCTCGCCGCGGTGAAGGCGGCCGGTGAGGCCAAGGTGAAGGCGGAGCAGGCCCGCGCCGAGTCCGCCCGGCAGGGTGGCCCCGCCGCCGCACCCGCTTCCTCCCTCGTGTTCGACGTCGATGAGGCGGGCTTCGAGAGCGACGTCCTGCAGCGCTCGGCCGAAGTCCCCGTCGTCATCGACTTCTGGGCCGAGTGGTGTGAGCCGTGCAAGCAGTTGGGGCCGCTCCTGGAGCGGCTGGCCCATGAGTACAGCGGCCGCTTCGTGCTGGCCAAGGTCGATGTCGACGCCAACCAGATGCTGATGCAGCAGTTCGGGATCCAGGGCATCCCGGCGGTCTTCGCGGTCGTCGCCGGCCAGGCGCTCCCGCTCTTCCAGGGTGCGGCCCCCGAATCCCAGATCCGGCAGACCCTGGATCAGCTGATCCAGGTCGGCGAGGAGCGGTTCGGACTCACCGGCATCGTCGTCGACCAGGACGCGGCGGCTCCCGACGCGGCCGCGCAGGAGCCCGCCCCGGTGCCTGTCGGCCCGTACGACGCCCTGCTGGAGGCGGCCGCGCAGGCGCTGGACGCCAATGACTTCGCGGGCGCCGTCCAGGCGTACAAGAACGTCCTCTCCGACGAGCCTGCCAACAGCGAGGCCAAGCTCGGCCTCGCCCAGGCGGAGCTCCTGGCCCGGGTCCAGAAGACGGACCCGCAGCAGGTCCGCAAGGACGCCGCCGAGAACCCGGCCGATGTGCCGGCCCAGCTCGCCGCGGCCGACCTGGATCTGGTGGGCGGTCATGTCGAGGACGCGTTCTGGCGTCTCGTCGAGACGGTCCGCCGGACTTTCGGTGACGACCGCGACCGGGTACGGGTGCGGCTGCTGGAGCTCTTCGAGGTGATCGGCCCCGATGATCCCCGGGTCGGCGCCGCACGCACCGCCCTCGCGCGCGTCTTGTTCTGATCTGACAACACGGCCGCGACTCCTCCCCGGAGTCGCGGCCTTTTTCGCGTCGGGGCGATAAGAGAGGCCCTCGCTTTACCAAATCTTGATAAAAGCACGGGCTGTTACTCCGAGTAAATCACTCACTGGGATCTGTCCGATTTCGCTCGTCAATGCCGTGATTCGTCTGCGGGTCCTGGGCAACCCTGTGTGGCCGCCCGGTACCGCCCGGTCGCGGGCGGGTTATCGCGCCGTTACCAGTGAGTAACGAACCCCCTTGTGTCACGGCCGCGAATGGACCACGATCGGCCACGCTCGGTCCAATACCGCCAGCCCGGCTGCCAGTCGGTGCCGGCGGCTCCATTGGGTCCCCACCGGGTGGGCCGGCGGCAGTGGTGCCGGCTCCGGACAGGGGGGTTCCTGCTGACTCGCAGGGCCTGTCCGAAGAGGTTGCGCGAAACGCGTGGCCAGTGGTTGTCGCTCGGGGGTGATCGCCGGTGATTCGGGCGCGGTTCACGTCCCGTTCGCGGGCGCTCTCCTTTCCGAGGACGTAGCACTTCTCCCATCCCGGGTCGGGCAGGATGCCAGACCGGAGATGTACGTCCGAGAAGGAGGAAAAGTATGAGTTCCCAGGTTCGCGGTGGCACGAGATGGAAGCGTTTCGCTGTCGTCATGGTGCCGAGCGTCATAGCCACCGCCGCGGTGGGTGTGGGTCTGGCACAGGGCGCGCTCGCCGCGTCGTTCAGCGTGTCCGGGCAGGACTTCAAGGTCACGGCCGATGAGCTCCACGGCTACGACTTCGTGCAGTACGGCAACGTGGCCGCCGAACGCGGCTCCGACCCCAAGCTCCCGGGCGGGGGGCACGCCGTGGCGGTGTCGGGCTTCAGCAAGGCCACCATCACGAACATGTGCCAGTCGGTCGCCACACCCAACCTGCCGTTTGGCCTCGGCACCGTCACCATGAGGCTGGAGGCGGGTGGCAAGGGCCACGATCCTGTCTACGCCGAGGGCCTCTACCTCGATGTGTCGCAGCTCGACGCCGACGCCAAGTTCAAGAACATCGACATCGGTGTGGCCGCGGGTTCGCTGCCGCGCACGGACAAGGGCACGGGCATCCAGCCCGGCACCCAGGCCAACCCCAACGGGTTCTCCCAGCGCGCCGAGGAGGCCGTGCTGACCGGCGTCAAGCAGAAGGCGTGGGCCACGACGGCCGGCACCTTCAACCTCAGCGGTCTGAAGCTGCGCCTGAACAAGGGCACAGACACGGAGTGCTACCACTAGGCACCCGCCAGGGTGGCCGGGGGACGCATCGCCTTCCGGCCACCCACCCTTCTCTTTCTCACGGCAGTACTGGTTCCAGGGAGCTGTTTTCCATGAGCCCCGAATCCCAAGGGCAGAACGAGCACTACCTCAGCGTCTTCCGGCGGACGTTCCGCACCTGGCGGGGTAACCGGCCGTTCTGGGCGGGTCTGTTCACCATGCTGGGCGGAGTACCCATCGCGTACTTCCCGTACGCGAACATGCACCTCGGCAACGTGACGCTGGCCATGTCCACCACCGCGGGCGCCGGGTCGCTCATCATCGGAGTCCTGCTCATCACGCTGGGCCTGACGATGTGGTTCCACAGCATCGTCCGGGTGTTCGCGGGCGTCGCGGCGATCCTCCTCGCGCTGATCTCGATCCCCGTCGCCAACATCGGCGGCTTCCTGATCGGCTTCCTCTTCGCCCTGCTCGGCGGCGCGCTCTCCCTCTCCTGGGCTCCTGGTGAGCCGGTGGCCGAGGCGGCGCCCGAAGCGGGAGTTCCCGCCGAAACGGCGCCGGACGGCCTCTCGTTCACGAAGGACGAGCAGACCGCCGAACACTCCGGGGGCGAGCTCTACGGGAGCGCCGTTCCCCAGCAGGAGCAGGCGAAGTACGACACGACAGTCGAGGTCGACGGCGGGAGCCATCGTGCGGGGTGACGACAATCAGGCGGACACCGCGGGCGCGAGCGGGCTCCAGGAGCGAAGAGGGCCCCGCCACGCCGCCCCCAAGAGGTCACTGCTGACGAAGCTCCACATGCCCGCGGGCAGGAAGGCGTTCGCGCTCGCCGCGATGCCGACCGCGGTGTTCGTCGGCATGGGGCTCACTCCGAAGCTGGCGATGGCCGACGACAACACGGACATCCCCTTCGCGCCGGGCCCCTGTGTGACCCGCTCCGACGAGCCGAGCGAGTCGCCGTCGCCCTCCGCGTCCGCGACGAAGTCGCCCTCCCCGTCCCCGTCCGCCACCGCGAGCGACAAGGCCACGCCGGACAAGAGCGACGGGGCCACCCCGAAGCCCTCGTCCAGCCCGTCGGCGAGCACCTCGGGCGACAAGGGGACCGACAAGGCGACCGGTTCGGCGAAGAAGAGCACCGACGCCGAGGCCGCGAAGCCGAGCGCGACCCCTTCGCCCACCAAGTCGAAGAACCCGCTCGACCCGCTGGGGCTGGGCGACGCCCTCAAGGACCTCTTCGACGGACCGGACAAGGAGACGGCCAGTCCGTCCCCGAGCACCACCACCGCGTCCCCGAAGCCGTCCGCGAGCGCCACCGGCAAGGCGGAGACGGACAAGGCCGACAAGCCCGTCGAGAAGGCCACGGACGCCGCGAAGGACACGGTCGACAAGACCACCGACGCCATCCGCGAGGCGGCGGGCAAGGCCGGCAAGCCGGTCGAGGAGCTGGACAAGGACGTCAAGGGACTCGACCCCAAGAAGGACGAGGACATCCCGGACGGCGCCAAGCCCTCCTTCCCGTGCCCGACCGCCGACCCGGAGGCACTGGCCGCGGCCGATCTGGAGCAGGGCATCCCCCGGCTCCCGAACGACCCGTGGATCCTGGAGAGTTCGCTGCTCACCCTGAGCGGACTCGACTACAAGGGCATCGTGGAGGTGGAGAAGGGCGACGGCAGCACGAAGAAGGTGCTGAAGTTCACCGCCTCCTCGGTCGACATCAAGGACCTCCACCAGCTGACGGTCGGCCCGCAGTCGGGCGTCACCGGTCATGTGAAGGCGCGGAAGGGGTCCACCTCCACCATCCGCGACGGCACGGTGACGATGTACACGGAGGAGCTGAAGGGCAACCTCTTCGGCCTCATCCCGATCACGTTCAGCCCCGAGACCCCGCCCCCGCTGAACGTGCCGTTCGCCTTCTTCACCCACGTGAAGGTGACACAGGCCGGCCAGTTCGGCGGCACGCTGACGGTGCCGGGACTCCAGAACTACTTCACGGGCGGCAACGGCTAGTCCTGTGACGCACGACATGAGGGCGGTGCCCCGGTTCCCAGGAACCGGGGCACCGCCCTCATGCCGTGTACGGGACCGCTGTGCGGTCAGTCGCGGCCCTGGCCGCCCACGTGGTGCACGCGCACCATGTTGGTCGTGCCCGGGACGCCGGGAGGCGAGCCGGCCGTGATGACCATCGTGTCGCCGGCGTTGTAGCGGTCCAGCTTCAGCAGCTCCGCGTCCACCAGGTCGACCATCGCGTCCGTGGTGTCCACGTGCGGGACCACGTGGGCCTCGACGCCCCAGCTGAGGGCCAGCTGGTTGCGGGTGGCCTCGTCCGTGGTGAAGGCCAGGATCGGCTGGGCCGCGCGGTAGCGGGAGAGGCGGCGGGCGGTGTCGCCGGACTGGGTGAACGCGACCAGGGCCGCGCCGTCCAGGAAGTCCGCGATCTCGCAGGCCGCGCGGGCCACGGAGCCGCCCTGGGTGCGGGGCTTCTTGCCCGGCACCAGCGGCTGGAGGCCCTTGGAGAGCAGCTCCTCCTCGGCGGCGACGACGATCTTCGACATCGTCTTGACCGTCTCGATCGGGTACGCGCCCACGGAGGACTCCGCCGAGAGCATGACCGCGTCCGCGCCGTCCAGGATCGCGTTGGCGACGTCGGACGCCTCCGCGCGGGTCGGACGGGAGTTGGTGATCATCGACTCCATCATCTGGGTCGCCACGATCACCGGCTTGGCGTTCCGGCGGCAGAGCTCCACCAGGCGCTTCTGCACCATCGGGACCTTCTCCAGCGGGTACTCGACGGCGAGGTCGCCACGGGCGACCATCACACCGTCGAACGCCATGACGACGCCCTCCATGTTCTCGACGGCCTGCGGCTTCTCGACCTTGGCGATGACGGGGACCCGGCGGCCCTCCTCGTCCATGATCTTGTGGACGTCCTTGACGTCACCGGCGTCCCGGACGAAGGAGAGCGCGACCAGGTCGCAGCCCATCTTCAGGGCGAAGCGGAGGTCGTCGATGTCCTTCTCGGACAGGGCCGGGACGTTGACCGCGGCACCCGGGAGGTTGATCCCCTTGTGGTCGGAGATCACCCCGCCCTCGATGACGATGGTGTGGACCCGGGGGCCGTCCACGGAGACGACCTTCAGCTCGACGTTGCCGTCGTTGATCAGGATCGGGTCGCCCTTGGCGACGTCTCCGGGCAGGCCCTTGTAGGTGGTGCCGCAGATCGACTTGTCCCCGGGGACGTCCTCGGCGGTGATGACGAACTCGTCCCCGCGGACCAGTTCGACAGGGCCCTCGGCGAACTTCGCCAGGCGGATCTTCGGGCCCTGGAGGTCGGCGAGGACGCCGACCGCCCGGCCGGTCTCGGCGGCGGCCTTGCGGACCCGGTCGTAACGACCCTGGTGCTCCGCGTGGGAACCGTGACTGAAGTTGAATCGGGCCACGCTCATGCCGGCCTCGATCAGAGCGACGAGCTGCTCATGGGAGTCGACGGCGGGACCGAGGGTGCAGACGATTTTGGAACGGCGCATGAGGCGGATCCTATCGGTTTGTTTAGCTGCGGAATATTCCGGCTGGTGGAAGATACAAAGGGGCGCGGGGTCGCTCAGTTGTCGACCAGTGCGAAGGTCTGGCCGGCGATCTCCAGCTCCTCGTCCGTCGGCACCACGGCGACCGCGACCCGTGCGTAGTCCGGGGAGATCAGCCGCGGTGCGCCGGACCGTACGGCGTTGAGATCCGCGTCCACCACCAGGCCGAGCTCCTCCAGACCGGCGATCGCAGCCTCCCGTACCGGCGCCGAGTTCTCGCCGACCCCCGCCGTGAACACCACGGCGTCCACTCGCCCGAGGACCGCCGAATAGGCGCCGATGTACTTCTTCAGCCGGTGGACGTAGATGTCGAAGGCGAGCGCGGCACGTTCGTCGCCCTCGTCGATCCGGCGCCGGATCTCCCGCATGTCGTTGTCGCCGCAGAGGCCGACCAGACCGCTCTTCTTGTTGAGCAGTTCGTCGATCTCGTCCGCCGACATCCCCGCCACCCGCTTGAGGTGGAAGGTGACGGCCGGATCGATGTCTCCCGAGCGCGTACCCATGACCAGCCCCTCCAAGGGGGTCAGTCCCATCGACGTCTCCACGCACCGGCCGGCCGCCACCGCGGAGGCCGAGGCGCCGTTGCCCAGGTGGAGCACGATGACGTTGACGTCCTCCGGGGCATGGCCCAGCAGCTCGGCCGCCTTGCGCGAGACGTACGCGTGCGAGGTGCCGTGGAATCCGTAGCGCCTGATCCGGTGCGCGTCGGCGGTCTCCACGTCGATCGCGTACCGGGCCGCGTACTCCGGCATCGTCGTGTGGAACGCGGTGTCGAAGACCGCCACCTGCGGCAGGTCGGGGCGGAGCGCCTGGGCGGTGCGGATGCCGGTGATGTTCGCCGGGTTGTGCAGCGGCGCCACGGGGACCAGGCGCTCGATCTCCGTCAGCACCTCGTCGGTGATCACGGTCGGCGCGCTGAACCGCAGTCCGCCGTGCACCACCCGGTGGCCGATCGCCGCGAGTTCGGGGGAGTCCAGGCCGAGCCCGTCGGCGGCCAGCTCCTCCGCGGCCGCCCTGAGCGCCGCGTCGTGGTCGGCGATCCGGCCCTCGCGCTCACGGCTCTCGCCGGCGCCGCCGTTCAGCGGGGTGTGGACGAGCCGGGAGGTCTCCTCGCCGATCCGCTCGACCAGGCCGGACGCGAGCCGGGAGCGGTCGCGCATGTCCAGGAGCTGGTACTTCAGTGAGGAGGAGCCGGAGTTGAGGACGAGCACCCGGCTCGCCCCCTCGGCTGCCGCGGCACCTTCGGTCGGGTTGGTCATGCGGGTCGCTCCTCGCCCTGTGCCTGGATCGCCGTGATCGCCACGGTGTTGACGATGTCCTGCACCAGCGCGCCCCGGGACAGGTCGTTCACGGGCTTGCGCAGCCCCTGGAGGACCGGGCCGACGGCCACCGCTCCCGCCGAGCGCTGCACGGCCTTGTAGGTGTTGTTGCCGGTGTTCAGGTCCGGGAAGATCAGGACCGTCGCCTGGCCCGCCACCTCGGAACCGGGCAGCTTCGTCGCGGCGACGCTCGGCTCGACCGCGGCGTCGTACTGGATCGGGCCCTCGATCATCAGGTCCGGGTGGCTCGCGCGCACCCGGTCCGTCGCCTCGCGGACCTTGTCGACGTCCGCGCCCGTGCCCGAGGTCCCCGTCGAGTACGAGAGCATCGCGATCCGGGGCTCCACGCCGAAGCGGGCGGCCGTCACCGCGGACTGCACGGCGATGTCCGCGAGCTGCTCCGCGTCCGGGTCCGGGTTGACCGCGCAGTCGCCGTACACCAGGACCTTGTCGGCGAGGCACATGAAGAAGACCGAGGAGACGATCGAGGCGTCCGGCTTCGTCTTGATGATCTCGAAGGCGGGGCGGATCGTCGCCGCCGTGGAGTGCACGGCCCCGGAGACCATGCCGTCCGCGAACCCCTCCTGGACCATCAGGGTGCCGAAGTAGTTGACGTCCGAGACGACGTCGTACGCGAGCTCGACCGTCACCCCGCGGTGGGCGCGCAACTGCGCGTACCGCTCCGCGAAGGTCTGGCGCAGCTCGGAGGTCTGCGGGTCGATGAGCTGGGTGCCGGCCAGATCGATGCCGAGATCGGCGGCCTTCTTACGGATGATGCCGGGGTCGCCCAGGAGGGTGAGGTCGCAGACGGCGCGCCGCAGCAGCACGTCGGCCGCGCGCAGCACCCGTTCCTCCGTGCCCTCCGGCAGCACCACCCGGCGCCGGTCCGCGCGGGCCTGCTCCAGCAGTTCGTGCTCGAACATCATCGGAGTGACCCGGCCGCTGCGGGCGACCGAGATCCGGTCGAGGAGCGCGCCCGTGTCGACATGGCGCTCGAAGAGTCCCAGCGCCGTCTCCGCCTTGCGGGGCGTCGCCGCGTTCAGCTTGCCCTCCAGGGCGAAGAGCTTCTCGGCGGTGGGGAAGGAACCGTCGGCCACCGCGACGACCGGGGTACCCGGTGCGAGCCGTGCGGCCAGCTTGAGTATCTCCTCGCCGGGCCGCTCGTCCAGGGTCAGCAGCAGGCCCGCGATGGGCGGTGTCCCGGCGCTGTGCGCGGCGAGCGAGCCGACCACCAGATCGGCCCTGTCCCCGGGGGTCACCACCAGGCAGCCCGGTGTCAGCGCCTTCAGCAGGTTCGGCAGCATCGCGCCGCCGAACACGAAGGCCAGCACGTCCCTGGCCAGCCCCGCGTCGTCGCCGAGCAGCACCGTCCCGTCCAGCGCCGCGGTGATCTGGGCGACCGTCGGCGCCGAGAGGGCCGGATCGTCGGGCAGCACCGAGCAGGGGACGGGCAGTGTGGCCGAGAGCCGGTCCGCGATGGCCTCGCGGTCCGCGGAGGCCACCCGGTTCACCACCATCGCGACGACGTCGCAGCCCAGACCGGCGTACGCGCGGTAGGCGTTGCGCGTCTCGGCCCGCACGGACTCCGCGTTCTGGTCCTGGCCGCCGACCACCGCGATCACCGAGGCGCCGAACTCGTTGGCGAGGCGGGCGTTGAGGGCCAGCTCGTCGGGGAGCTGGGTGGCGGCGAAGTCGGTGCCGAGCACGAGGACCACCTCGTACTCCTGGGCCACCCGGTGGAAGCGGTCGACGAGCCGGGAGACCAGTTCGTCGGTACCCTGCTCCGCCTGGATCGCGGAGGCCTCGTGGTAGTCGAGACCGTAGACCGTCCCCGGGTCCTGGGAGAGCCGGTAGCGGGCCCGCAGCAGCTCGAACAGCCGGTCGGGGTCGTCGTGGACCAGCGGGCGGAACACCCCGACCCGGTCCACCTGACGCGTCAGGAGCTCCATGACTCCCAGATCGACGACCTGGCGGCCGTCTCCCCGGTCGATCCCGGTCACGTACACGCTGCGCGTCACGCGTGCTCTCCCGTCCTTGCCTGGCAGGTATGGGTGGTATCGCCTGTTTGACGATACCTGCGGGGGCCGAGGGGTCGCCCGCCGGGCGAAAGCCCCTCTCCGAGGCCGCCGGCGCCGCCGCCGCGAGCGGCCGGAGGCACCGGAACAGGCCGGGAGCGCGAGGTACGTACCAGGCATGGGACAATCACCGTGGCTCACGGTACGGGGGATTGTGTAGTTACCGCCGGACAGGCCCTAGCGAGCAGGAGATAAAGCACGATGCGCATCGGAGTTCTCACCGCAGGCGGCGACTGCCCAGGCCTGAACGCAGTGATCCGCTCGGTCGTGCACCGCGCCGTGGTGGGTCACGGTGACGAGGTCATCGGGTTCGAGGACGGGTTCAAGGGTCTTCTCGACGGTCACTTCCGCCCCCTCGACCTCAACGCGGTCAGCGGCATCCTCGCCCGCGGCGGCACCATCCTCGGCTCCGCCCGTCTCGAGCGCGACCGGCTGCGCGAAGCGGCCGAGAACTGCGCCGAGCTGAGCCGCCGTTACGGCATGGACGCGCTGATCCCGATCGGCGGCGAGGGCACCCTCACCGCCGCCCGGATGCTCTCGGACGCCGGAATGCCCGTGGTCGGCGTACCGAAGACCATCGACAACGACATCTCGGCCACCGACCGCACCTTCGGCTTCGACACCGCGGTCGGTGTCGCCACCGAGGCCATAGACCGGCTGAAGACCACCGCCGAGTCCCACCAGCGCGTCATGGTCGTCGAGGTGATGGGCCGCCACGCGGGCTGGATCGCGCTGGAGTCCGGCATGGCCGGCGGAGCCCACGGCATCTGCCTGCCCGAGCGGAAGTTCCAGGTCGAGGACCTGGTCAAGATGGTCGAGGAGCGCTTCGCACGCGGCAAGAAGTTCGCGGTCATCTGCGTCGCCGAGGGCGCGCACCCGGCCGAGGGCTCGATGCCGTACGCCAAGGGCGCGATCGACCAGTTCGGCCACGAGCGCTTCCAGGGCATCGGCAACCGCCTGGCCGTCGAGCTGGAGACCCGGCTCGGCAAGGAGGCCCGGCCGGTCATCCTCGGCCATGTGCAGCGCGGCGGCACGCCGACCGCGTACGACCGGGTGCTCGCCACCCGCTTCGGCTGGCACGCGGTGGAGGCGGCGCACCGGGGTGACTTCGGCCGGATGACGGCCCTGCGCGGCAACGACGTCGAGATGGTGCCGCTCGCCGACGCGGTGACGCAGCTGAAGCGCGTCCCGCTGGACCGGATGCGCGAGGCCGAGTCGGTCTTCTGACCGGACCGGCCGAGCCGTCGAACAGCGGCGGCGGTGTCGAGCGGGCCGTGACCGTCCACCCTGGACGGTCACGGCCCGCTCATCGTTGTGCGGCGGACTCTCCGGCGGACCTCACACGTCGGCGGTCTGCCAGAACCGGTCCACGATCCGCGCCAGGAAGGCCCGGCCCGCGTCGCCCGTCGCACCCTCCCGCTCGTCACCGGTACTGCTCCAGCTCAGCGTGGACACCATCAGCGCCTGGTACTCGGAGTGCAGCTGTTCCAGTACGCCCTGGACCGCCTTCCGGTCCACCGGCACCACCTTCGAGACCGGCCGCACATACGCCTGCCAGCGCGTCGTGACGGCGCTGCGCAGCAGCTCGGCCAGCTCCTCGTCCCGGCCGGTCGCCGTCACGAAGCCGGCGGCCGTCAGCCCCAGCGCCTCGGTGAGCGCGGCGGACTGGCGCTCGTTGCCCCGCCACCGCCCGGACTCCTCCATGCGCAGATACGCGGCCGTGGCCATCCCCAGCAGCCCCGCCAGCTCGTCCGGCGCCAGCTCACGGGCGACCCGGTGCTCGCGCAGGGTCCGGGCGGCGGTCAGGAGTTCACCGGGGGCGCACCACAACACCCCCGCGAGCGCCGTGAGTTCGTACTCGGTCGGCAAGGCGAGTCCACGCTCCCAAGCGGCTACGGTCTCGGCGCTGATCCTGAGTCCGTACTGGGCGCCGAGGCCGTAGGCGACATGACCGGGAGCCATACCCAGGGCCTCGCGCAGTCTGCGCGCGGCGGGGGCGTTGAAAGGCGGGGTGGGGTGCACGGCCCTACCGTAAGAGGTCGGAGGCGGTCTGACTACGGTGTGTTTCACCGAGGCCACGGCTCATAGGAAACTCCTAGGCGGAAAACCGGGCCGCCGAGCGCCCCGCGCGGGTCCCCGGGACGGCCCGGAGCCCCGCTCAGCGGGCCTCGGCCACCCACCGGTAGTGCAGTTCCGGGCGCCCGATCTGCCCGTACTGCGGACTGCGCGCAGCACGCCCCGCGGTCACCAGATGCTCCAGGTAGCGGCGCGCGGTGATGCGGGAGATGCCCAGCTCCACGCCCGCTGCGGCCGCCGTCACCCCGTCCGGGGCCGAGCGCAGCACCCGGGTCACCGCCTCCAGCGTCGGACCGCTCAGCCCCTTGGGCAGCCGGGCGGGCTGCGGGGAGCGCAGGGAGGCGAGCGCGCGGTCGACCTCGTCCTGTCCGCTCGCCTCGCCGGCCGCCGCCCGGAACTCCGCGTAGCGGACCAGCCGGTCGCGGAGGGTGGCGAAGGCGAAGGGCTTCAGCACGTACTGGACGACACCGAGCGACACCCCCTCCCGGACCACGGCCAGCTCCCGCGCCGACGTCACGGCGATCACATCGGCGGTGTGACCGGCCGCCCGCAGCGAGCGCAGCAGGTGCAAGCCGTGCCCGTCCGGCAGGTACAGGTCCAGGAGCAGCAGATCGACCGGTGTGCGCTCCAGCGCCCGCACCGCCTCGGCGCGGGAGCGCGCGACGGCGGCCACCTCGAATCCCGGGACCCGGTCCACGTAGAGCCGGTGGGCGTCGGCGGCGACCGGATCGTCCTCGACGACCAGCACCCTGATCACTGGGTTCATGTGGCCCTGCCCTTCCGCGCGCCGCCGCCCTCGGGCAGCGGCAGCCGTACGGTGAACTCCGCGCCGCCGTCCGGGCCCCGCTCCAGGGTGACCGCGCCGCCGTTGCGGTGCGCGGCCTGCTGGACGAGCGCCAGGCCGATCCCGCGGCCTGCGCCGTGCGTCGACCAGCCGCGCCGGAACACCTCCTCGGCGTCCGCCGGGTCGACGCCGGTCCCGTTGTCGGCGACCCGCAGCAGGAGCTCGCCGTCCCCGGCGAGTGCCGTGACGGTGACCCGGGCGCGTGCGGGACGGTGCGGCGACGAGGCGCGCTGCGCGGGGACGGAGCCGTCCGCGGCACCGGGCGGGTCGCTCACCCCCTCCGACGCCGCGTCCACCGCGTTGTCGATCAGGTTGCCGAGGACGGTGACCAGATCGCGCTGCGGCAGCGACGCGGGCAGGACCCCGTCGTCGATCAGGCTGTCGTCCGCCAGCACCAGCTCCACCCCCCGCTCGTTCGCCTGTGCCGCCTTGCCCAGCAGCAGGGCCGCCAGCACCGGTTCGGCGACCGCGCCGACGACGCGGTCGGTCAGGGCCTGCGCCAGTTCCAGCTCCGCCGTGGCGAAACCGACGGCCTCCTCTGCCCGGTCCAGCTCGATCAGCGACACCACCGTGTGCAGCCGGTTCGCCGCCTCGTGCGCCTGCGAGCGCAGCGCCTGCGTGAAGCCGCGCTCCGAGTCCAGCTCGCCCGACAGCGCCTGGAGCTCCGTGTGATCGCGCAAGGTGACGACCGTGCCGCTCCGCTCGCCGCCCACCACCGGACGGGTGTTGACCACGATCACCCGGTCCGCCGTCAGGTGCACCTCGTCGACCCGCTCCTCGGAGGCCAGCAGCGCCCCGGTCAGCGGCGTCGGCAGATCGAGTTCGGCGACCCGGCGCCCGACCGTACCCGGCGCCAGACCCAGCAGCTCCCGGCCCGCGTCGTTGATCAGGGCGATCCTGCGCTGCCCGTCGAGCATCAGGAGCCCTTCGCGTACCGCGTGCAGTGTGGCCTCGTGGTAGTCGTGCAGCCGGCTCAGCTCGGCGGCGTTCATCCCGTGGGTGTGCCGCCGCAGCCGCGCGTTGATCACATAGGTGCCGATGCCGCCGAGCGCCAGCGCCGCACCGGCCGCGAGCCCCAGCGCGCCCAGTTGCGCCCGCACCTGCGTGGAGACCCGTTCGACCGTGATGCCCGCACTGACCAGGCCGACGATCCGGCCCCCGTCCCGGACGGGCGTGACGACCCGGATCGAGGGACCGAGCGTCCCGGTGTACGTCTCCGAGAACGTCTCGCCGCGCAGGGCCCGCGCCGTGTGCCCGAGGAAGGTCTCGCCGATCCGGTCGGTGTGCGGGTGCGTCCAGCGGACCCGGTGCGGATCCATGATCGTGACGAAGGCGATCCCGGTGTCCCGGCGGGCCGCTTCCGCGTACGGCTGGAGGACGGCCGACGGGTCCGGGGTGCGGATCGCCTCCCGTACCGACGGTGAATCGGCCACCGACACGGCCACCGCCCTGGCCTGCCGGGTCGCGGTCTCCCGGGCCTGTGCGCTGCCGGACGCGTACGCGAAGAAGGCGCACCCCGCCACGACGGCCGCCACCAGCACCACCTGCATGGCGAAGAGCTGTCCGGCCAGACTGCGCGGACGAGGGCTGGGAAGGCGCATGGCCACAGTCTGCCTGGCCGAAAACATATGAACGAAATGCACGTAAGGGTGACCGGCGTCACAGGGAGCGGCATAGTCGCCGGGGCCCCCAGGGACGGGGGAGGGACAAGGACGAGCCGAGGAGACCCCCGTGGGAGTGGCCGCCGCCAAGCGGGACCGTACGAAGTATCTGTATATCGCCGTGATCGTGGCGGTGGGGCTCGGCATCCTCGTGGGCCTCGTCGCCCCGGGTGCCGCCGTTGAGCTCAAGCCGATCGGGACCGGCTTCGTCAATCTCATCAAGATGATGATCTCGCCGATCATCTTCTGCACGATCGTGCTGGGGGTCGGCTCCGTACGGAAGGCCGCCAAGGTCGGCGCCGTCGGCGGTCTGGCCCTCGGCTACTTCCTGGTGATGTCGACCGTCGCCCTGGCCATCGGCCTGGTCGTCGGCAACATCCTGGAGCCCGGCTCCAGCCTCCACATCACCGAGGCGACCCGCGCCGCGGGTGAGGCCCAGGCGGGGGACAGCGAGTCCACCGCGGACTTCCTGCTCGGCATCATCCCCGACACCATGGTGTCGTCCTTCACCTCGGGCGAGGTCCTCCAGACCCTGCTCATCGCCCTGCTCGCGGGCTTCGCGCTGCAGGCCCTGGGATCGGCCGGCGAGCCGGTCCTGCGCGGCATCGGCCACCTCCAGCGCCTCGTCTTCCGCATCCTCGCCATGATCATGTGGCTGGCCCCGGTCGGTGCGTTCGGCGCCATGGCCGCGGTGGTCGGCGAGACCGGCGTGGACGCGCTGAAGTCCCTCGCGGTCATCATGGTCGGCTTCTACCTGACCTGCGGGCTCTTCGTGTTCCTGATCCTGGGCGCGATCCTGCGCCTGGTGGCCGGGCTCAACATCTTCTCCCTGCTGAAGTACCTCGCCCGGGAGTTCCTGCTCATCCTCTCCACCTCCTCGTCCGAGTCGGCCCTGCCGCGGCTGATCGCGAAGATGGAGCACCTGGGCGTCAGCAAGCCCGTCGTCGGCATCACCGTGCCGACCGGCTACTCCTTCAACCTCGACGGCACCGCGATCTACCTCACGATGTCCTCGCTCTTCATCGCCAACGCGACGGGGGACCCGCTGAGCATCAGCGAGCAGATCTCGCTGCTGGTCTTCATGGTGATCGCCTCCAAGGGCGCGGCGGGCGTCACCGGCGCCGGACTGGCCACGCTCGCGGGAGGCCTCCAGTCGCACCGCCCCGAGCTGGTGGACGGTGTCGGTCTGATCGTCGGCATCGACCGCTTCATGAGCGAGGCCCGCGCCCTGACGAACTTCGCGGGCAACGCCGTGGCCACGGTGCTCGTCGGCACCTGGACCAAGGAGATCGACCGGGAGCGAGTGGACCAGGTCCTCTCCGGAGCGCTGCCGTTCGACGAGGCGATGCTCACGGACGAGGGCCCCGCGGAGCCGCACGTCCCCGAGGCCAGGGACGGCGGCGAGGAGCAGCCCTCGCTCGTGAAGGCATAAGCGCCCCCACGCACGCCGGGCCGGTACGGAAGTTCCGTACCGGCCCGGCGTGCGTCCGCGAACCCCGCACCCGCCCCCGAGCCCCGTCACCCTTGCCTTGACGCCGACGTCAAGGCTTACGGTCGTTCCATGCGAATCGGGGAGCTGGCCGAACGGGCCGGAACGACGACGCGGACGCTGCGCTACTACGAGTCGCGCGGGCTGCTGCCGACGCGGCGGGCGGAGAACGGGTACCGCACGTACGACGAGGGCGACCTGCGGCTGCTCCAGCAGATCCGGACCCTGCAGGACTTCGGGTTCGACCTGGAGGAGACCCGGCCCTTCGTCGAGT
Source organism: Streptomyces sp. NPDC091387 (assembly GCF_044756945.1). NCBI lineage: Bacteria > Bacillati > Actinomycetota > Actinomycetes > Kitasatosporales > Streptomycetaceae > Streptomyces > Streptomyces sp. NPDC091387. Next base: position 540,223 of record NZ_JBIVTZ010000002.1, read on the forward strand.
GTCTGCGGGCCGGCCATCCGGCCGGTGACTCCTGCCCGGCCTCGCTGGCCGTCTACCGGCGCAAGCTCGGCGAGCTGGACGCGCTCATCGGCCAGCTCCAGTCGGTCCGTACGGAGGTGGGCGCCCAGCTGGCCCGCGCCGAACTGGAGGCTTCCGCCGAGCTGCCCGGCGGCCCCGAACCACGGTGTGAACTGAACTGGGAGGACGACACATGATCCAGGTGGAAGGCGTGGCCGAGGTCACCGACGAGACCTTCGACGCGGAGGTACTGGGGGCGGGGCTTCCCGTCCTCGTCGAGTTCACGGCCGACTGGTGCGGACCGTGCCGCCAGCTCGCGCCGGTGCTCGGCGCCGTCGCCGGGGAGGAGGCCGGCCGGCTCAAGGTGGTGCAGATCGACGTGGACCACAACCCGGAGATCACCTCCCGGTACGCGGTGCTGTCGATGCCGACCCTGATGGTGTTCCAGTCGGGCGAGCCCGTGAAGTCGATGGTCGGCGCCCGGCCGAAGCGCCGGCTGCTCCAGGAGCTCGAAGAGGTGCTCCCGGCGGCCTGAGGACCCGTCTCGCGGGTGCCCTCCGGGCTGCGGTGACACCGCGAAGGACAGGGACGCGTCGCTTTCAGGGCACGCTCCACGGGGTGGAGCGTGCCCTCTCTACATCGCGGAAACGTTGATGTACGGTCCACTCGCATGCGTATCCGACTTGTTCTCGCGTGGACCTCAGCCGTCACCGCCGCGTTGGCGGTCGCGGCCGCAGCCGGCCCCGTGGCAGCCGCTCCGGCCGATCGCATGTCCGTGACGCCGACGGCTCGCTGCCCTCAACTCTCCGACGGAATCCCCTGGTACGGCGACAACCGTGCCCAGCTGCAGCGCGTGATCGACGAGCGCGGCACCTGCCACCGCAAGGGCGGACCGCGCCCGGTCGCGGCGTTCGACTGGGACAACACCATCACCAAGAACGACGTCACCGACGCCACCATCAGCTGGTCCCTGCGCCACGACAAGATCCTCCGGCCCGCCCGCTGGAAGGACACCAGCAAGTGGCTGACGGACACCGCGGACCAGGCACTCACCGAGGCCTGCGGCACCGACGTCGGGGTGGGAGCACCCCTGCCCACCTCCACCCGTGCCCGCTGCGCCGACGAGATCCTCCAGATCCGTGAGGACGGCAGCACGATGAGCGGCGAGGCCGCCTTCGCGGGGGAGTGGAACCACCGGCGTACCGTTCCGCAGTACGCGTGGGTGCCCCAGCTGTTCGCCGGACACACCGTCCCCGAACTGCGCGCGTACACGGAGGCCGCCCGCACGGAGGCCCTCGCCGCGCCCGTCGGCGCGACCCGCACCGTCGGCACCCACGTCCTTCCGGCCTACGTCAGGTACTACGAACAGCAACGCGACCTCGTCCGTACGCTCCAGAGGGCCGGGTTCGACGTCTGGATCGTCTCGGCGGGTTCCGAGCCGGTCACCGAGGTCTGGTCACGCGGCATCGGAATCGACCGCGCGCACACCGTGGCCATCCGCTCCGTACTCGACCGCAAGGGCCGCATCACGACGAGCAACGAGGGCTGCGGCGGGGTGGGCGTCACCCGGGGCGAGGCCATCCCGTACATCGACGGCAAGCGTTGCTGGATCAACCAGGAGATCTACGGAATGAAGGGCCGGGCCGCCTGGAACCGGCAGGCCCCGGACCGGCGGATCACGCTCGGTGGCGGTGACGCCGACACCGACGTGACGTTCGTCGGTGACGCCACGGGCGCGCACCTCGTGCTCAACCGCAACAAGAACGAGGTGATGTGCCGCGCCTACGACAACGCCGACGGCCGCTGGGTCGTGAACCCCATGTTCATCGAGCCGCTGCCCCGCAGGACCACGGCCTACCCCTGCGCGACCGCCGCCCGCACCGAGCCCGACGGCGGTTTCGGCCCCGTGCGGCGCGGCGACGGCAGTGTCGTACCGGACCAGCAGGACACGGTGTACTGACGCGAGGACGCCATCGAAGACGCCACGGCGGCCCCGGGAAACGCCCCGGGGCCGCCGTGGCGTCTTCGACGCCTCGTCAGGCCGGCCGCAGCCACACCGTCGCGAGCGGCGGGAGCGTCAGCGTCATGCTCGTCTCCCTGCCGTGCGCCGCCACCGCCTCCGGCTTCAGCGGCTCCTCGTTGCGCACGTCGCCGCCCCCGTACCGCGCCGCGTCCGTGTTCAGGACCTCCACCCAGGCCGCCGGGCCTTCCGGCACCCCGATCCGGTAGCCGTGCCGCACCACCGGCGAGAAGTTGCAGACGGACAGCAGCGGCGAGCCGTCCGCGTCGAGGCGCAGGTAGGCGAAGACGTTGTCCTCCGCGGCGTCACCCACGATCCACTCGAAGCCCTCCGGGACCGTGTCGCGCTGCCAGAGCGCCGGCGTCGCCCCGTACACCGCGTTCAGATCGCTCACCAGGGTCCGTACGCCCCGGTGGTCGCTCTCCGCCGCGTACGAGGGATCGAGCAGCCACCAGTCCGGGCCGTGGCCCTCCGACCACTCCGCTCCCTGGGCGAACTCCTGCCCCATGAAGAGGAGTTGCTTGCCCGGGTGCGACCACATGAAGCCGAGGTAGGCGCGGTGGTTGGCGCGCTGCTGCCACCAGTCGCCGGGCATCTTGCTGACCAGTGAGCGCTTGCCGTGCACGACCTCGTCGTGCGAGATCGGCAGCACGTAGTTCTCGCTGTACGCGTACACCATCGAGAAGGTCATCTCGTTGTGGTGGTACTTGCGGTGCACCGGCTCCTTGGACACGTACTCCAGTGAGTCGTGCATCCAGCCCATGTTCCACTTCAGCCCGAAGCCGAGGCCGCCGAAACCACCGGGGCCTACGTGGTGGGTGGCGCGGGTGACGCCGTCCCAGGCGGTGGACTCCTCGGCGATGGTGACGACGCCCGGACTGCGCCGGTAGACCGTGGCGTTCATCTCCTGGAGGAAGGCGACGGCGTCCAGGTTCTCCCGGCCGCCGTGCTCGTTCGGGGACCACTCGCCCTCCTCGCGCGAGTAGTCGAGGTAGAGCATCGAGGCGACGGCGTCGACCCGAAGCCCGTCGATGTGGAACTCCTCGCACCAGTAAGTGGCGTTGGAGACCAGGAAGTTGCGCACCTCGGTGCGGCCGTAGTCGAATTCGAGCGTGCCCCAGTCCGGGTGCGCCGCCCGCTGCGGGTCGGAATGCTCGTACAGCGGCCGGCCGTCGAACTCGGCGAGCGCCCACTCGTCGCGCGGGAAGTGCGCGGGCACCCAGTCGACGATGACGCCGATCCCGGCCCGGTGCAGCGCGTCGACCAGGAAGCGGAAGTCGTCCGGTGTGCCCATCCGGGAGGTCGGGGCGTAGAAGCCGGTGACCTGGTAGCCCCAGGAGCCGCCGAAGGGGTGCTCGGAGACCGGCATCAGCTCCACATGCGTGAACCCCAGGTCACGTACGTACGCGGGGAGTTGCTCGGAGAGCTGCCGGTAGGTGAGGCCGGGGCGCCAGGACGGCAGATGCACCTCGTACACCGACAGCGGCGCCTCGTGCACCGGGACGTCGCCGCGGTGGGCCATCCACTCCTGGTCCCGCCAGACGTGGTGGGCGGCCGTCACGACCGAGGCGTTGGACGGCGGGACCTCGGCATGGCGGGCCATCGGGTCGGCGCGCAGCGTGTGCGTGCCGTCCGGGCGGCAGATGTCGAACTTGTAGAGCGCCCCCTCCCCGATCGCGGGCAGGAACAGCTCCCACACCCCGGTGGAGCCGAGCGAACGCATCGGGAAGCCGGTGCCGTCCCAGTAGTTGAAGTCACCCGCGACTCGCACCCCGCGGGCGTTGGGGGCCCAGACGGTGAACCGGGTGCCGGTGACGCCCTGGTGCTCCATCGGCTGGGCACCCAGCGCCGTCCACAGTTCCTCGTGCCGGCCCTCGCCGATCAGATGCAGATCGAGATCGCCGAGCGCGGGCAGGAAACGGTACGGGTCCTGGACCTCGATCTCGTTGTCCTCGTAGGCGACCAGGAGCTGGTACTCGGGGACCGCCGGCATCGGCAGGAGCCCGGAGAAGAAGCCGTCGCCGTCCTCGTGCAGCTCGGCCCGGAGCCCCTTGGCCAGCACGGTCACGGACCGGGCGAAGGGGCGCAGCACCCGGAACGTCACCCCGCCGCGGATCTGGTGCGCGCCGAGCAGGTCGTGCGGGGCGTGGTGCTCACCGGCCATCAGCCGGGCCCGGTCCCCGTCGTCCGGGGCGCGGGCCGGGCGGACCCCCTGACCGCCGCCGGCGCGGCGCGGACGCGGCGGGGCCGCCGCCCGCTTCGCCCGCTTGGCGGGAGCGGCGGCGGGCGCGGTGACCGTGGCCGGGTCCGGCGTCGGCATGGGCATCGGCATGGTGACCGGCTCGGGGGGCGGGGCGCTCGCTTCCACCGGTGCGAGGGTCCCGGTCGCCGGGCCTGCGGAGGTGGCGTCCGCGTGCTCTGCGGACAGCGAGGCCTCTGGGGTGGTCGGAGCGGGATCGGGCGCTTTGCGGGACGGCTTGCGGGCGGTCACAGGGACAGCCTCCTCGGGGGGTGTGGGTGGGGCCGGAGGGGTGGGGCGCCGGGGGCCGCGTGCGGGACGGGACGCGGTCCCCGGCGGGTGTCAGCCGGTGGCGGCGGCCAGGCGGTGGATGGCGGCCATCGGGACCGGAAGCCAGTCGGGCCGGTGCCGTGCCTCGTACAGCACCTCGTACACCGCCTTGTCGGTCTCGTGGGCGCGCAGCAGCTCCGGTTCGCCGCGGGGGTCGGTGCCCGCGGCCTCGGCGTAGCCGTCGCAGTAGGCGGACCGGCAGCGCGCCGCCCAGTCGGCGTTCCAGGGTCGGTGGGAGCGGGCCGCGTAGTCGAAGGAGCGGAGCATCCCGGCGATGTCGCGCACCGGTGGCTGCGGGCTGCGGCGCTCCGTGAGCGGGCGGGCCGGTTCCCCCTCGAAGTCGATCAGCGACCAGAAGCCGTCCGTCCCGCGCAGGGTCTGGCCGAGATGGAGGTCGCCGTGCACCCGCTGGGCGGCCCAGCTCCGCCCCCTGTCACCCAGTGCCGTCACGGCGTCGAAGGCGGTGCGCAGCCCGGGGACGTACGGCACCAGTTCCGGCACCGCGTGGGCGGCCGCCTCCAGCCGCCGCACCATGCCCGCGGCCTGCTCGTCGCTCGCGCCGCGGGGCGGTTCGGGGGTCGGCAGCGCCGCGGCGAGCGCGGTGTGCACCTCGGCGGTGGCCCGTCCCAGCGCGCGGGCCTCCGGTCCGAAGTCGTGGCCCGCCGCGAGTGCGCGCAGGGCGAGCTGCCAGCCGTCCTGCGCGTCGCGCAGGAACGGCTGGAGTACCCCGAGCGTGAGGTGTTCCGGCTCGGTGGACTCGAACCAGGCGACGGGGGCCGGGACGCGTCCGCACCCCTCGCGGGAGAGGGCGAGCGGCAGTTCCAGATCGGGATTGGTGCCGGGGAACACCCGGCGGAAGATCTTGAGGATGTAGGCGTCGCCGTAGACGAGCGAGGAGTTGGACTGCTCGGTGTCCAGCACCCGGGGCGCGAGTCCGGCGGGGATCGGGGCCGCGCCCCGGCCGAACCGGAGGACGCCGAGCCCGCCCGGGGTGCGCAGCCGCTCCAGCAGCAGGGCGGCGAGGCGCGGGTCGTGCAGTCCGTCGTAGACGCTCAGACCGGCCAGCGGACCGTCCGTCACATGGCCGATGAGGGCGGGTGCCAGCCGGGTCGGCAGCGTGGGACGTACGCCGAGCAGCAGCTGGTAGCAGTCGACGGGGGGCTGGGCGGGCATGGTGGGCTGGTGGACCCGGACCAGCAGGTGCAGGAGCCCGGGGCCGGTGGCGGCGGTGCCGCCGGACTTCTCCACCGGCAGTATCTCGGTCGCCGACACGAGCGAGAAGGCCGTGATCGGCCGTCCCTTGCCCGCGAACCACCGCTGCCGGGGCAGCCATTCATGGAGCAGCGGTCCGAGAGACGGGAGCAGGGCTGTGCTGTTCGCCAGGGTGACCTGAGCGGATGCAGCCTCCGACATGGCATCGCGTCCTTTCCCCGGGCACACCACAGGATGCGAAGAGTGTCCCGGATTGCGGCTTTGGCTGTCCGGCTGTGCGGGACGTGTCGGGTCAGGATGATCCGTACGGACTCGACTCGAAGGGAACGAAACGCCAGGAGGACCCAGGAAGGGCCCTGAAGCGTTCGATATGGGGGGAGAGTGCCCCGTGCGGAGCGGCGGAAACCGCCCCGCACGCGACCCTGTGCGCCGGCTCCGGGTCAGCTCGGCGGCGCGTCCTTGCGGAGGCGGAACCAGTAGAAGCCGTGTCCCGCGAGAGTCAGCAGGTAGGGCCACTGACCGATGGCGGGGAAGCGCACCCCGCCGATCAGCTCCACCGGATGACGCCCGTTGAAGGACCGCAGATCGAGTTCCGTGGGCTGTGCGAACCGGCTGAAGTTGTGCACGCACAGCACGAGGTCGTCCCCGTGCTCACGGGTGAAGGCGAGCACCGCGGGATTGGACGAGGGCAGTTCGGTGTACGAGCCGAGGCCGAACGCCGGGTTCTGCTTGCGGATCTCGATCATCCGGCGCGTCCAGTGCAGCAGTGAGGACGGCGAGGCCATCGCCGCCTCGACGTTGGTGACCTGGTAGCCGTAGACGGGGTCCATGATCGTGGGGAGGAAGAGCCGTCCCGGATCGCTGGAGGAGAATCCGGCGTTCCGGTCGGGCGTCCACTGCATCGGGGTGCGTACGGCGTCCCGGTCGCCCAGCCAGATGTTGTCGCCCATCCCGATCTCGTCCCCGTAGTAGAGGATCGGGGAGCCGGGCAGTGACAGCAGCAGGGCGGTGAACAGCTCGATCTGGTTGCGGTCGTTGTCCAGCAGGGGCGCCAGGCGCCGCCTGATGCCGATGTTGGCCCGCATCCGCGGATCCTTGGCGTACTCCGCGTACATGTAGTCGCGCTCTTCGTCCGTGACCATTTCGAGCGTCAGCTCGTCGTGGTTGCGCAGGAAGATGCCCCACTGGCAGCCGGACGGGATCGCCGGTGTCTTGGCCAGGATCTCGGAGACCGGGTAGCGGCTCTCGCGCCTCACGGCCATGAAGATCCGCGGCATGACGGGGAAGTGGAACGCCATGTGGCACTCGTCGCCGCCCGCCTGGTAGTCGCCGAAGTAGTCGACGACGTCCTCCGGCCACTGGTTGGCCTCGGCGAGCAGCACGGTGTCGGGGTAGTTGGCGTCGATCTCCTTGCGGACCCGCTTGAGGAAGCCGTGGGTCTCCGGGAGGTTCTCGCAGTTGGTGCCCTCGCGCTGGTAGAGGTAGGGCACGGCGTCGACCCGGAAGCCGTCGATGCCGAGGTCCAGCCAGAAGCGCAGGGCGGAGATGATCTCCTCCTGCACCGCCGGGTTCTCGTAGTTGAGGTCGGGCTGGTGCGAGAAGAACCGGTGCCAGTAGTACTGCTTGCGCACCGGGTCGAAGGTCCAGTTGGACGTCTCGGTGTCGACGAAGATGATCCGGGCGTCCTGGAACTGCTTGTCGTCGTCGGCCCAGACGTAGTAGTCGCCGTACGGACCCTCGGGGTCGGTACGGGACTGCTGGAACCAGTCGTGCTGGTCGCTGGTGTGATTCATGACGAAGTCGATGATCACGCGCATCCCGCGCTGGTGCGCGGCGTCGACGAACTCGACGAAGTCGGCGAGGTCACCGAACTCGGGCAGTACGGCGGTGTAGTCGGAGACGTCGTAACCGCCGTCGCGCAGAGGCGACTTGAAGAACGGCGGCAGCCAGAGGCAGTCGACGCCCAGCCACTGGAGGTAGTCCAGTTTGGCGGTGATCCCCTTGAGATCTCCGATGCCGTCGCCGTTGGAGTCCTGGAAGGAACGGACGAGGACCTCGTAGAAGACGGCACGCTTGAACCAGTCGGGATCGCGGTCCTTGGCCGGGGTGTCCTCGAACGTGTCGTGGACGGGCTCATTGACGATCATGGTGTGGGTGACCCTCCGGTCGGCGGGGACGGTCGCAGGACGACGATGTGCGCGGGCGTCACGCCCGGCTCAAGGCGCACATAGAAGGTCCTGCCCCAGTGATAGGAAGTGCCGGTGAGCTCGTCGCGCACCGGCACGCTCTCGTGCCGTTCGAGGCCGAGTCGCTGCATGTCCAACGAGACGGTCGCCTCCTGGGTGTGGTGCGGGTCGAGGTTGACGACCATCAGAACGGTGTTCGAACCGGAGCGCTTGCTGTAGACGATCAGGGCGTCGTTGTCGGACGAGTGGAAGTGCACGTCACGCAGCTGCTGCAGCGCCGGGTGGCGGCGCCTGATCCGGTTGAGCGTGGTGATGAGCGGGGCCAGCGACCGGCCCTCGCGCTCGGCGGCTTCCCAGTCCCTGGGCCGGATCTCGTACTTCTCCGAGTCGAGGTACTCCTCACTGCCGCCGCGGGCCGGGGTGTTCTCGCAGAGCTCGTACCCCGCGTACACCCCCCAGGTGGGGGAGAGTGTCGCCGCGAGCACCGCCCGCGCCTCGAAGGCGGGCCTGCCGCCGTCCTGGAGGTATCCGGGGAGGATGTCGGGGGTGTTCACGAAGAAATTCGGTCTCATGCAGGCGGCCGTCTCACCGGACAGTTCGCTCACGTACTCGGTGATTTCCTGCCGGCTGTTGCGCCAGGTGAAGTACGTGTACGACTGCTGGAATCCGATGGTGGCGAGTGCGTGCATCATCGCGGGACGGGTGAATGCCTCGGCCAGGAAGATCACATCGGGATCGGTGCGGTTGATGTCGGCGATGACCTTCTCCCAGAAGATCACCGGCTTGGTGTGCGGATTGTCGACGCGGAAGATCCGTACCCCGTGATCCATCCAGAACCGGAGAATGCGCACGGTCTCCGTGACGATTCCGTCCAGATCCTTGTCGAAAGCGATCGGGTAGATGTCCTGGTATTTCTTCGGGGGATTCTCCGCGTAAGCGATGGTGCCGTCCGCGCGGTGGTGGAACCACTCGGGGTGTTCCGTGACCCACGGGTGATCGGGGGAGCACTGGAGGGCGAAATCCAGCGCGATCTCCATACGCAGGTTCCGCGCGGTCCCGACGAAATGGTCGAAGTCGTCGAGGGTGCCGAGATCGGGGTGGACGGCATCGTGGCCGCCCTCGGCCGAGCCGATCGCCCACGGCACCCCCACATCGTGCGCGGCGGGGGAGAGGGAGTTGTTCGGGCCCTTGCGGTGGGTGGTCCCGATCGGGTGGATCGGTGGCAGGTAGACCACGTCGAAGCCCATCGCCGCGACCGCCGGCAGGCGCTCGGCCGCCGTGCGGAAGGTGCCGCTGACGATCCGGGGCGGCTTCGGGACCGCCGGACCCTTCGCCGCGCGGCCCTTGCGCGGCGCCTTCACCGGTTCGGTCCTGGCGCCCTCGGAACGGGGGAACAGCTCGTACCAGGAACCGAACAGGGCACGCCGGCGCTCGACGACGAGCGGGAGCGGTCGCGAGGCGGTGACCAGCTCACGCAAGGGATGGCCGGCCAGCGCCTCCTCCGCCTCCGGGGCGAGCGCGGCGGCCAGCCGGGCGGCGGCCGGGCGCGACGCGTCGCGCAGGGCGTCGACCGCGGACAGCACCGCCTCGCGGCCGTCCCGCTTGGGCACGCCCTCCGCGGCCCGTTCGTACAGCTCGGCGCCCTCCGCGAGGACGAGCGCGGTGTCGATCCCCGCCGGGATCTTGATCCGGGCGGTGTGCCGCCAGGTGGCCACCGGGTCGCTCCAGGCCTCGACCGCGTACGTCCAGCGCCCCTCCGCGTCCGGCGTCACGTCGGCGCCCCAGCGATCGGTGCCCGGCGCGAGCTCGCGCATCGGTGTCCAGGGGCCGGGGCGCCCGCTCGGGTCGAGCAGGACGACGTTGGCGGCGACCGCGTCATGACCCTCGCGGAAGACGGTCGCGGTGACCTGGAAGGTCTCACCGGAAACCGCCTTGGCGGGCCTTCTTCCGCAATCGACGAGGGGACGGACGTCGAGGACGGGAATGCGACCGATCATGAAATCACCTGGGGACTGGAGCTCGGACTCAACAGGGCGCACTGCGGCTGCGGAGGGCTGAACGCGCGCGCCGCGATGGTGGGGTTCCGTCCTTTCTAGCTGCTCCGTTGACGACTGGTGGGGTGTGGGCATGGCCGCTCCTGTCCGCGTTCACTCGAATGGCACTCGAATGGCTGGGGCGAGGGTGTGGTGCGCGGGTGTGGATCGAATGTGCGCGGGCCGTCCCGATTGCATACGAACCGCGGGCGGATCGCCGCCGAACGGCGGATGAACCGGCCGTGGGTCCGAGACGGATTGCCTTGAACTTTCGTCCGAACGCATTCGTTCCGGGTACCGGAGAAGCCTTCCCACGGATGCCGGTGGGCCAATCCGGTGGTTTGTTAACTACTCGGGCGTAGCTGTGACGTTCTGAATGCGCCGGGCTCCGCCGCGCGTGCGCGGGGTTGCGGAATTCCGGCGCACGCGGGGACGGCGGGCGCCACTGGGAAGCCTTCCCTGTGCGGCGAAGGCCCACAAGGCCGTACGAGGTGAGGGAATCGGCCATAACGCCTGTGACGGACGGGCCTGGAGCGGCGAGTAGCGCCGGGTGGTACTCAGGAGGGCGGAGCGAAGGGGGCGGTCGGCCCGCCGGGGTCGCACGCCGCCGGACGGCCGTGCGCCGTGGTTGCCGGGTGCCGTGCACGGCTAACGTCGAGGGTGACGGAGCGGCGCACACCGTGGTGCGTCCCCTCGGATCCGGACGTCCCCTGTAAAGGTGGAATACGTGAAGGCCATTCGTCGATTCACCGTGCGTCCCGTCCTCCCCGATCCCCTTCAACCCCTCAGCGACCTCGCCCGCAACCTGCGCTGGTCCTGGCACACCGAGACCCGTGAGCTCTTCCAGGCCGTCGACCCGGTGGCCGGCCGGGGGGCGGACGGCGACCCCGTGCGCCTGCTCGGTGCCGCGTCCGCCGGGCGGCTCGCCGAGCTGGCCCATGACGAGGCGTTCCTGCACCGGCTGGCCGAGGTGTCCGCCGGCCTCCGGGACTACCTCCAGGGCCCCCGGTGGTACCAGGAACAAGTCGCGCAGGGCGCCGAGCTGCCCGCCGCGATCGCCTATTTCTCGCCCGAGTTCGGGGTGACCGCGGCCCTGCCCCAGTACTCCGGCGGGCTCGGCATCCTCGCCGGGGACCACCTCAAGGCGGCCAGCGACCTGGGCGTCCCCCTGGTCGGCGTCGGCCTGCTCTACCGCCACGGCTACTTCCGCCAGAGCCTCTCCCGGGACGGCTGGCAGCAGGAGCACTATCCCGTCCTCGACCCCAACGAACTGCCGCTCACCCTGCTGCGTGAAGCCGACGGGACACCGAGCGAGGTAGTGCTCGCGCTCCCCGGCGGCCGCTCGCTGCACGCCCACATCTGGCAGGCCCAGGTGGGCCGGGTGCCGCTCCTCATGCTCGACTCCGACGTGGAGGGCAACGCCCCGGGCGAACGCGAGGTCACCGACCGGCTGTACGGCGGCGGCAGCGAGCACCGGCTGCTCCAGGAGATGCTGCTGGGCATCGGCGGCGTGCGCGCCGTGCGGACCTACTGCCGGCTCACCGGCCACCCGGTGCCCGAGGTGTTCCACACCAACGAGGGCCACGCCGGATTCCTGGGCCTCGAACGCATCCGGGAGCTCGCCGACAGCGGCCTGGACTTCGGCTCCGCGGTGGAGTCCGTACGGGCCGGGACCGTCTTCACCACCCACACCCCGGTGCCGGCCGGGATCGACCGGTTCGACCGCGAACTCGTCGCCCGTCACTTCGGTGACGACGGAGAGCTGCCGGGTGTCTCCGCCGAACGCATCCTGCACCTGGGCACGGAGACGTACGACGGCGGCGATCCCGGCGTCTTCAACATGGCCGTGATGGGGCTGCGGCTCGCCCAGCGGGCCAACGGGGTCTCCACCCTGCACGGTGCGGTCAGCCGGGAGATGTTCGCCGGGCTCTGGCCGGGCTTCGACGCCCCCGAGGTGCCGATCACCTCCGTGACCAACGGGGTCCACGCACCCACCTGGGTCGCCCCCGAGATCTACCGGCTGCGCACCGAGTCCGGGGGCACCCCCGGGCGCTGGGACTCCGCCGCCGCCATCCCCGACCGGCAGCTCTGGGACGTGCGGCGGACGCTGCGCGAACAACTGGTGGCCGAGGTGCGGCAGCGGCTGCACGCCTCCTGGCGCACCCGCGGCGCGGAACCCGCCGAACTCGGCTGGATCGACGGCGTCCTGGACCCCGGCGTACTGACCATCGGCTTCGCCCGCCGCGTCCCCTCGTACAAGCGGCTGACGCTGATGCTGCGCGACCGCGACCGGCTGCGGAGACTGCTCCTCCACCCGGAGCGCCCGATCCAGATCGTCGTGGCGGGCAAGGCGCATCCGGCCGACGACGGCGGGAAGCGGCTGGTCCAGGAGCTGGTCCGGTTCGCCGACGACCCCCGGGTGCGCCACCGCATCGTCTTCCTGCCCGACTACGGGATGGCGATGGCCCAGAAGCTCTACCCGGGCTGCGATGTCTGGCTGAACAACCCGCTGCGCCCGCTGGAGGCGTGCGGTACGAGCGGGATGAAGGCCGCCCTCAACGGCTGCCTCAACCTCTCCGTCCTCGACGGCTGGTGGGACGAGTGGTTCGAGCCGGACTTCGGCTGGGCGATCCCGACGGCCGACGGTTCGGCGATGGACGAGGACCGGCGCGACGATCTGGAGGCCAACGCCCTCTACGAGCTGATCGAGGACCGGGTCGCGCCCCGCTTCTACGACCACGGGGGCGAGGGGCTCCCGGAGCGCTGGATCGAGATGGTCCGCCGCACGCTGGGCACCCTCGGCCCCAAGGTCCTCGCGGGGCGCATGGTCCGTGAGTACGTGGAGCGGCTGTACGCCCCCGCGGCCCTCGCCCAGCGCTCCCTGGACGCCACCACCGCACGGGAGCTCTCCGGCTGGAAGGCCAGGGTCAGGGCGGCCTGGCCGCGGGTGGCGGTCGATCACGTCGAGGCGGTGACGCCCACCGAGGCGGACAGCTCGGCGGAGCTGGGCTCGACGCTGGCGCTGCGGGTCCGGATCAGCCTCGGGGTGCTGGAGCCGGACGACGTGGAGGTGCAGGCGGTGGCCGGCCGGGTGGACGCCGCCGACTCCATCACCGACGCCCAGATCTTCCCGCTGAAGCCGGCCGGGGGCCAGGACCTGGAGGGCCGCTGGCTGTACGACGGCCCGCTGGCCCTGGACCGCACCGGCCCCTACGGGTACACCGTGCGGGTGCTGCCGGCCCATCCGCTGCTGGCCGGCGGAGCCGAACTCGGCCTGGTGGCACAGCCGGCCGACGGCACGGGCGAGGCGGGTCTGGTGATGCGCTGACGTCGCGTTCCGACGACGGACCCCAGGGCCCGGCACCGTTCCACCGGTGCCGGGCCCTTCGCCTTCTGAACACATGTGCTTGACGTGTTCATGCGATGCATTTAAGTTCCTCACTCATCGCAGGGTTCATCACCCGGCCCATTGTTCACGTGGGTGAACACCGTTGGTTTCGGGCCGAGTTGCCGGACCTCCTCCGCACCGGAAGGCACCCCCACATGCGCACCGGAACCATCGGGCGCGGCCTCGGCCTCGGCCTCGCCACCGCCCTCGCGGCACTGATCACCGGCTTCTCCATGGCCCCGGCCTCGGCCGGCCGGGCCGCGCCTGACCCGGCCCCGGCGGTGGCCGCCGCCCCCGCCGCCTTCACCCACCCCGGCGTCCTCGTCAGCCGTCCCCAGCTGGACTTCGTGCGCGCCAAGGTGCAGGCAGGCGCCCAGCCCTGGAAGAGCGCGTATGACCAGATGATGGCGAGCAAGTACGCCTCGCTCACCCGGACCGCCAAACCCAGGGCCGTCGTGGAGTGCGGCTCGTACTCCAACCCCAACTACGGCTGCACCGACGAGCGCGAGGACGCGATAGCCGCCTACACGCTCTCGCTGGCCTGGTACCTCACCCAGGACAGCCGCTACGCCGCCAAGGCCGTCGAGATCATGGACGCCTGGTCGGCCGTGATCAAGGACCACACCAACAGCAACGCCCCGCTCCAGACCGGCTGGGCCGGCTCCTCCTGGCCGCGTGCCGCCGAGATCATCAAGTACACGTACAGCGGCTGGCCGAACGCGGGCCGGTTCTCCGCCATGCTGCGCGACGTCTACCTGCCCGAGGTCATCAACGGCTCGAACAGCAACGGGAACTGGGAACTGAGCATGACCGAGGCCGCGATCGGCATCTCGGTCTTCCTGGAGGACCGCACCTCGTACGACAAGGCGGTCACCAAGTTCCGCGGACGGGTCCCCGCGTACATCTATCTGACCTCGGACGGCGCGCTGCCGAAGACGGCGCCCGGCAGCGGACTGGACACCCGCGACAAGATCGTCAACTACTGGCAGGGCCAGTCGACCTTCATGGACGGGCTCTCGCAGGAGACCTGCCGCGACCTCACCCACACCGGCTACGGCCTCTCCGCCCTCTCGCACATCGCGGAGACCAGCCGGATCCAGGGGCAGGACCTCTACCCGGAGATCGCCGACCGGCTGCGCCACGCGCTGGGGCTGCACGCCAAGTACCAGCTGGGGGAGGCCGTTCCGTCGTCGCTCTGCGGCGGATCGCTCAAGGACAGCCTCGGGCCGGTCACCGAGGTCGGGTTCAACGCGCTGCACAACCGGATGGGCATCGCGATGACCCACACCCAGACCCTCACGGAGCAGCGCAGGCCCGCCGGGACCGACAACCTGTTCGTCGCCTGGGAGACGCTGACCCACGCGGAGAACCCCTCCTGAGCACGGAACCGCCCGGGAGGAGTGGGTACTCCTCCCGGGCGGGATACCGCGTCAGCTGTGGTGCGTGCCGTGCGGCTGGGTTCAGAAGGTGAGCTTGAAGCTGTTGATCTTCCCGGTGTCGCCCGAGTAGACGTCCTGGACCTTCAGCTTCCACGTCCCGTTCGCCACCACGGCGGAGGCGTTGACCGTGTACGTGGTCTGGACGTTGTCCGCCGAGTCGGTGGCCGAGGAGTTCTTCAGGCGGTACGTGGTGCCGTTCGGGGCGACGAGGTCGATGACCAGGTCACCGCGGTAGGTGTGGGTGATGTCCACGCCGACCTTGAGGGCGCTCGGGGCGTTGCCGGTACGACCGGTGACGTTGACCGAGCTGGTGACGGCCGAACCGTGGTCCGGGATGGCCGTGGCGGTGGTGTTCTCGAAGACCGTGCCACCGGGGTCGGTGCCGCCGCCGGGACGGGTACCGACGTTGATGCCGGCCCAGGCGTTGGCCACGGCCGTGTACTCGGCGCTGGTCGTGCCGTACAGCTCACCGGCCGCGGCGAGCGTGCCCGTACGGGCACCCGCGTAGTTCGTGGTGGAGCTGAACTTGGTGGTGAGCGCCTTGAACCAGATCAGCTCGGCCTTGGCGCGGCCGATGCCGGTGACCGGCAGACCGTCGGAGGTCGGGGAGTCGTACGAGACGCCGTTGATCGTCTTGGCGCCGCTGCCCTCGGAGAGGAGGTAGAAGAAGTGGTTGGCCGGGCCCGACGAGTAGTGGACGTCGATGCTGCCGATGCCGGAGTACCAGGCGTCCTTGGAGATGCCGTCCCGGCTGGGCTTGTCCTGGTAGCGCAGCGGGGTGCCGTCGCCGTTGATGTCGATCTTCTCACCGATGAGGTAGTCGCCCTTGTCGGTGGCGTTGTTGGAGTAGAACTCGACGGCGGAGGCGAAGATGTCGCTGGTCGCCTCGTTGAGGCCACCGGACTCACCGCTGTAGTTCAGGCCGGCGGTGTTCGAGGTGACGCCGTGCGTCATCTCGTGCGCGGCCACGTCCAGCGCGGTCAGCGGCGAGGCGTTCCCGCTGCCGTCGCCGTAGGTCATGCAGAAGCAGCTGTCGTCCCAGAAGGCGTTGACGTAGCTGTTGCCGTAGTGGACGCGGGAGTACGCTCCGACGCCGTCACCCCGGATGCCCGTCCGGCCGTGGACGTTCTTGTAGTAGTCCCACGTCTCGGCCGCACCGTAGTGCGCGTCGGCCGCGGCGGTCTCGGCGTTCTGGGGGGTGCCGTCACCCCAGATGTCGTCCGAGCCGGAGAAGAGGGTGCCCGTGCCGGACGAACCGTGGTTCAGGTTGTACGTCTTGTGGTTGCCACGGGTGGTGTCGGTCAGGTTGTACGACCCGGAGGTGTTGAGGGTCACCTGCCCGCTGTACTCGGTGTTGCCGGTGCCCTTCTCGATGCCCTGCCACTCGTAGAGCTTCGCGCCGCTGGTCGCGTCCGTGACGACGTGCAGCGCGTTCGGGGTGCCGTCCTCCTGGAGTCCGCCGACCACGGTCTCGTAGGCGAGCTGCGGCGTGCCGCTCGCCATCCAGACGACCTTGCGGGGCGCCTTCTCGGCCACGGTCTTGTCCGAGCCGTCGGCCTTGGCCGCACCGAGCGCCTGCTTCTCGGCGGTCGCCGGGGCGACCTCCGCGGCCGTGTCCACGGCCTTCAGCTGGGCGGTGGTGGCCTTGGAGGCCTTGGTGACGCTCTCGGTCGCGCCGGACTTCGACTCCTGGACGATCAGGTCGCCGCCGAGGACCGGGAGTCCGCTGAAGGTGCGCTCGTAACGGGTGTGCGTGGTGCCGTCGTTGTCCTGGATGACGTCCCGGACGACGAGCTTCTCCTGCGAGCCGAGACCGAGGTCCTTGGCGGTGGCCGCCTTGCTCGCGTTCGCGTCACGGATCAGCTCCGCACGCTGGGAGGGGGAGAGCTGCCGGGGCAGCGCACCGTGATCGGCACCTGCGGTTGCAGCGGCTTTCGTGGCGGCGGCGCTGGATGCGCCGGCCGGTGTCGCGGTGGCTGTGCCGGTCTGGACTCCGGCGGCCAGGAGAGCTGCTGCGGCTATCAGAGCGCCGGTCGCGGTGGCACGACGGCTGGGCGTGGATCTCACGCGGACTCCTTCTGCGAGGGGGTACCGGCGGCTGGTGAGCCGTCCGGGCAGAGCAGGCAGTGCGCAGAACGGGGTGAAGAGTGCCAGGAGAAAGGTGTTGCTGTCAGGGCCGCGTCAACAAGATGGCCGGAATTCGTCCGTTGCCGTAAGAGTCGTGTTCGTTAAGCGGACGTTTCGCCGATCATCACCGCGATGCCGTCCAGGGTCCTGTGCAGCCCGAATTCGAAGAGGACGTGGAGGCCGAGCTCGAACGTGTCGTGTTCGAAAAGATTGAGGAGAACCAGAAACGACCACCTGCCGAGACGGCTTCGAACTGTGGCTCGTTCCGCGCCATCCACTCCTCGTCGGAGAGTCCGGTGTCCTGGAGCGCCTGCGCCTCCAGGTCGGCGGCCTGGGCCAGACTGCCTGATGCCGTCCTCCCGGAGTCCCGGAGCCCGGTGAAGGCGCGGTTTGACGTCCTGAGCGCGGTGCTCTCCCTCGCCGCGCTGCTGCCGGTGATCCACGGCATCAAGGAAATCGCCAAGCACGGCTACCGGCCGCTGCCCGCCCTCGGAATCGCCATCGGTCTCGTCCTCGGCCTCGTCTTCGTCCACCGCCAGGGCCGGCTCACCCACCCGATGGTCGACCTGGCCCTCCTGCGCCGCCGCGCCTGCGGAGGTCCGGTCCTGGTCAACCTCCTGGCGATGGCCGCCACCATCGGCTTCGCCGCCTTCTTCTCGCAGTACGTGCGGTCCGTCCTCGGCAAGAGCCCGTTCGAGGCCGCGATGTGGAGCCCGGTGCCGTCCCTCGGTGTCATCGTCGCGGCACCGGCCGCCGGAGCGCTCGCCCAACGCCTGGACCGCGGACACGTCATGGGCGGCGGGTTCCTCGTCTCCGCGGCGGCCGTCCTCGAATCGGGCCAGGAGATCGGCGGCGCACCGGGCATGGCCCTGCTCGGCTCGCTCGGTGAGCTCGTCTACGGGCGCGACACGGCCGACACCGTACCGGGCGCTCCCGACGCGGCCCGGGAGACCCTGGGCGGTGCGGTGGCCGTGGCCCGGGAGCTCCCGCCGCGCGGCCAGGACGCCTTGCTCTGCGCCGCGTTCAAGGCCATCACCCACGGGGTGGACATGGCAGCGGCGGGCGCGGCCGCGGCGGCCAGCCGGCTGGGCCCGGAGCCGCCGGGAGCGCTTCGGGATGTTCACTGGTGTGGCGTCAGGCGGCCGGCCGCACGCCTCGTTGGCCGGCGTGGACCCGAAGAGCGTGGAACGCCGGGTCCACCTCGGGCGAACCCCACGGCGGGCAACCGCACTCAAGGCGGCCGAGACGTTGGGCGAGGACATCCACGCTCTGTGACCGGCGCTCCGGCAGGCGTGGGCAGCACGGGCCGTCAGTCCGGAACTGGTCGCTCTGTACGGTGTTCATGGTCGCGCGGAATCACGAACAGCGGAACCCGCACCGCGGCGGCTCAGACCAGGCTCTCCCGCCAGACGCGGTGCAGGCCCGCGAACCGGCCCGTGCCGCCGATGAGTTCGGCCGGGGACCCGTCCTCCACGATGCGGCCGTGCTCCATCACCAGGACCCGGTCGGCGATCTCCACGGTCGACAGCCGGTGGGCGATCACCACCGCGGTGCGGCCGTGCAGCACGGTGTCCATCGCCAGCTGGACCGCCCGTTCGCCCGGGATGTCGAGGGAGCTGGTCGCCTCGTCGAGGATCAGTACCGCCGGGTTCGCCAGCAGGGCGCGGGCGAAGGCGACCAGCTGGCGCTGGCCGGCCGAGATCCGGCCGCCCCTCTTGCGTACGTCGGTGTCGTAGCCGTCGGGGAGACCGCTGATGAAATCGTGGGCGCCGATCGCCTTCGCGGCCTCCTCGATCTCCTCGCGGCTCGCGTCCGGGCTGCCGATCGCGATGTTCTCGGCGACGGTCCCCGAGAACAGGAAGGCCTCCTGGGTCACCATCACCACTCCGCGCCGCAGTTCGGGGACGGCGAGGTCCCGCAGATCGGTGCCGTCCAGCAGCACCCGGCCGTCGGTCGGGTCGTAGAAGCGGGCCAGCAGCTTCGCGAGCGTCGACTTGCCGGCGCCCGTCGAACCGACCACCGCCATCGTCTGGCCGGCGGGGACGGTCAGATCGAAGCGGGGCAGCACCTCACCACCCGTGCGGTAGGCGAAGCTCACCGCGTCGAAGACCACCTCGCGGCCCGGGAGGTCACCCGCGAGCGGCGGCAGCTCCCGCGGCTCCAGGGCCTCGGGAACCGTGGGGGTCTGGGCCAGCAGACCCGCGATCTTCTCCAGTGAAGCCGCCGCCGACTGGTAGGAGTTGAGGAACATGCTGAGCCGGTCGATCGGGTCGTAGAGCCGCCGCAGATACAGCACCACCGCGGCCAGTACACCGAGGGCGAGGGTGCCGGAGGCGACGCGGTAGGCACCCCACAGCACGATTCCGGCCACCGCGGTATTGGCGATCAGCCGCGACCCGACGACGTAACGCGCGTTCTCGATCATCGCGTCGCCGTTCGTGCGCCGGTGCTCGTGGTTCAGCTTCCGGAAGGCCGCGTCGTTGACCGCCTCCCGGCGGAACGCCTGGACGGGGCGGATGCCGTTCATCGTCTCCGCGAACTTCACGATGACCGCGGCGATGGCCGTCGACCGGGCGGCGAAGATGACTCCGGCCCGGCGCTGGTACTGCCGTACCAGCAGATACAGCGGGGCGAAGGAGAGTACGGCGACGGCGCCCGTCGCGAAGTCCAGCCAGAGCAGCACCAGGGAGATCGAGACGAACGAGAGGACGACCCCGATCAGCTCCTGCAGCCCCTCGCTGAGCAGTTCGCGCAGCGACTCCACATCGGTGGTGGAGCGGGAGATCAGCCGGCCCGAGGTGTACCGCTCGTGGAAGTCCACGCTCAGGGCCTGGGCATGGCGGAAGATCCGGCCGCGCAGATCGAGCAGGGCGTCCTGGTTGACGCCGGCCGAGGCCCGGATGAAGGCGTACTGCATGGCTCCCGCGCCGGCGGAGCACAGGGCGTAGCCGATGCCCACGGCGAGCAGCGGCCCGTAGTCCCTGTCCCGGAACGCGGGCACCCCGCTGTCGATGGCGTACGCGACGAGCAGCGGCCCGGCCTGCACCGCTATCTGCTGGACCAGCAGGAACAGCGCGGCCACCACGACCCGGCCGCGGTGCGGGCGGAGCAGCGAGACGAGCAGCTCGCGCGTCGCGCCACGGGGGGTGGGCAGGTCGTCGCGGTCGAAGGAGTCCCGGGGCGCCGGGGTGTGCGCCGGGTCCTGGCTGCCGGGGACCGGCGCGGTCTTCTCGTCGGCGCCGTCCCCGCCGTCGCCGGGTTCCGCGGGCCGTCCCGTGGTGGTGCTGGTCATCGGCTGCTGCCCTCCTCGGCAGGGGTGTTCGCGCCCAGGGTGTCGTCGGTCGGGCCGGGGCCACCGGGGTACGCGTCCTCACCGGCAGGGCTCCCCGCGCCGGACATCAGCCAGGCGTACTCGGCGTTGCCGCGCAGCAGTTCCTGGTGGGTGCCGACCGCGCTGATCCGGCCCTCCGACAGGAGCGCCACCCGGTCCGCGAGCATCACGGTGGAGGGCCGGTGGGCCACCACCACCGCCGTGGTGTCCCGCAGCACGCTGCGCAGCGCGGCCTCGACCAGCGTCTCGGTGTGCACGTCCAGCGCGGAGAGCGGGTCGTCGAGCACCAGGAAGCGCGGCCGGCCGACGACGGCGCGGGCCAGCGCGAGGCGCTGCCGCTGACCACCGGACAGGCTCAGTCCCTGTTCGCCGACCTGGGTGGCGATCCCGTGCGGCAGGTCGTGGACGAAGTCGGCCTGCGCGACCGAGAGGGCGCGCCGCAGCTCGTCCTCGCCGGCGCCCTCCGCGCCCATCAGGACGTTCTCCCCGACGCTCGCGGAGAAGAGCGTCGGCTCCTCGAACGCCACGGACACCAGCTCCCGCAGCCGCTCGCGCGGCATCGCGGTGATGTCCTCGCCGTCCAGGGTGATCCGCCCCGCAGTGGCCTCGTGCAGCCGGGGCACGAGCGCGGTGAGCGTGGTCTTGCCGCAGCCCGTGGCCCCGACCAGGGCCATCGTCTCGCCGGGACGGATCCGCAGATCGATCCGGGCCAGCACCGGAGCGGAACCCTCCGCCGCGTCCGGGTAGCGGAACCGGACCCCCTCGAAGACCATGCCGCCCGACCCGGCGTCATCCGCGGCGGGGCCACCGGACGTACTCCCGGCCGCCGGCCGGTCGGTCGCGGTCTCCTCCTCCTCGGCCACGTCCATCACCTCGAAGAACCGCTCGGTCGCCGTCGCCGACTCCTGGCTGATCGCCAGCAGGAAGCCGATCGACTCGACCGGCCAGCGCAACGCCAGCGCCGTGGAGAGGAAGGCGACCAGCGTGCCCGCGGAGAGCCCGCCGTCCGCGACCTCGATCGTGCCGAGCACCAGCGCCGCCCCGACGGCGAGTTCGGGGATCGTCGTGATCAGGGCCCAGATGCCCGCGAGCAGCCGCGCCTTGTCCAGCTCCGTGGCCCGCAGCCGCTGCGCGAGGGCGCGGAACGCGAGGGCCTGGCTGCGGTGCCGGCCGAAGCCCTTGACGATACGGATGCCGAGCACGCTCTCCTCGACCACCGTCGTCAGATCGCCGACCTGGTCCTGGGCCTTGCGCGCCGCCAGCGAGTACTTCGCCTCGAAGACCGAGCAGGCGATCATCAGCGGCACGACGGGGACGAGCAGCACCAGGCCGAGCGTCCACTCCTGGCCGAGCAGGATCACGAAACCGACGACGATCGTGGTGGAGTTGACCACCAGATAGATCAGCGGGAAGGCCAGGAACATCCGCACCAGCATCAGGTCGGTCGTGCCGCGCGACAGCAACTGGCCCGACGGCCAGCGGTCGTGGAAGGCGACCGGCAGGCGTTGCAGATGCCGGTAGAGCGCGGCCCGCATCGACGCCTCGACAGAGGCCAGCGGACGCGCCACCATCCAGCGCCGGAGGCCGAACAGGAACGCCTCCGCTATCCCCAGCAACAGCAGATACAGCGCCCCGAGCCAGACGCCGCCGGGGTCCCGGTCGGCGACCGGGCCGTCGACCATCCACTTCAGCACGAACGGGATCACCAGGCCGAGGCACGAGGCGACGACCGCGACCACGACCGCGCCGGACAGCTGGGCCCGCACCGGTTTCACGTACGGCCACAGCCGCATCAGGGAGCGTGCGACGGAACGGTCCTTGGACTCTGCATGTTCTTCGGGCATCAGGGGCGAGCCTACGGTTCACCACTGACATCGCTCATCTGCTTTTCCCGTCCGGAACCCGCTTGACGCCGTGACCACCGCAGCCGATATTTGGTCGGCCCCGGAGGAGGGGCGGCTGGTCGCGGAATCCGCGCAGCCGGGACCGCGAGCACCGGGGGCAGCACGCATGACGACGGCCGACGTGTACAGCGAACGCTGTGAGCAGCTCTTTCTGGCGGGAGGTCTCGCCGGGGTCCGGCGCACCGCCACCCAGGGGCTCGACGAGACGGGTCCGCACGCCGACCTGTACTGCTGGCTGGCCGTGGCCCACGCGTCGGAGGACGACGACGACCACGACACCGAGGCCGAACGGGCCTTCCGTAAGGGCCTGGCCCTGGACGCGGACCACCCCGGGCTGCTGGCCGGATACGCCGAGCTGTGCCTGCGCAGCGACTCCTTCGAGTACCCGGGCCGGGCCGCCCGTGCCGTGGAGCTGTCCCGGCGCCTCGAAGAGCTCGCCCCCGACTCCCCGGAGAACGCCCGGCTGCGGGCCGCCCACCGCTGGGCCGCCCGCGGTTACTGGGAGGACCTGCGGATGTCGGCGGCCGAGGGCGCGGTGCGGCGCCAGGCGCGCGAGACCCGGAGCGACGAGATCGCCGAAGCCCTCAGGGGCCAGGGGCTCCAGGAGGCGCGGGCGCGGGCCGCGGAGGCCGCCGCGGCCCGGCCCGACGACCAGCGGGCCGCCGTTCTCGCCGCCACACTCGAAGCGCTCTCCGGCCCGGGGAACGGCCGGCTGCGCTGGATGGCCCGGCACCGGGCGGCGCTGTGGGGGGTGTCGGTCGCGCTCTCGGCGCTGACGAGTCTGGCGCTGCGGACGACCGGCGTGGTCGACGGGTTCGGTCCCTGGGGCCTGTTGTGGATGCTGCCGATGCTCGTGGCCGACGCCAGGCTGTCGTCGGTGCGCAAGGAGAGCGAACGGGTGGTCCTGGCGCGCCTGGAGGCACGGCTGTCGGGGAGCGAGGAGACCGGGACCGCCGCCGGCGCGTGACGGGGCGTACGGCGGTCGTGGCCCGGCATCAGCCGATCGGCTGATGCCGGTTCGAGCGTGATGGCGGATACCACGTGCGGACCGGGGCCGGGATGCTCGTGGACATGGCAATCATCGAAGTGGACGGGGTGCACAAGGCCTACGCCGGACGTCCCGCGGTGGACGGGGTCGGTTTCTCCGTCGACGAGGGGGAGATCTTCGGGATTCTCGGCCCCAACGGCGCGGGCAAGACCACCACCGTCGAATGCGTCGAGGGACTGCGGGTCCCCGACTCCGGTACGGTCCGGGTCGCCGGGCTCGACCCCGTCGCGGACCACGACCGGGTGACGCTGCTGCTCGGCGCCCAGCTCCAGGAGAGCGAACTCCAGCCCAAGATCACGGTGGGCGAGGCGCTCGAGCTGTACAGCGCGTTCTACCCGGACCCCGCCGACTGGCGGCCGCTCGCCGAACGCCTGGGCCTGCACACCAAGCTCACCACCCGGTTCGGCCGGCTCTCCGGCGGTCAGAAGCAGCGGCTGTCCATCGCGCTCGCGCTCGTCGGCAACCCCCGGGTCGTGGTCCTCGACGAGCTGACCACCGGGCTCGACCCGCGCGCCCGGCGCGACACCTGGCAACTGATCGAGGAGGTACGGGCGAGCGGCGTCACGGTCCTGCTCGTCACGCACTTCATGGAGGAGGCCCAGCGGCTCTGCGACCGGATCGCCGTGATCGACAAGGGCAGGGTCGTCGCCCTCGACACCCCGTCCGGGCTGATCGCCAGGACCGGCAGCTCCACGGTCATCTCCTTCACGCCCTCGCGGCCGCTCGACGACGCCGAACTGGCGCGGCTGCCCGGTGCGGCCTCGTGCGAGACCCGCAACGGCCGCGTCGTCATCGACGGCACCGACGAGACCGTCAACGCCGTGATCTCGCTGCTGGCCCGGCTCCGCGTCACCGCGCACCAACTGCGCGTCGCCGACGCCACCCTGGACGACGCCTTCCTCGACCTCACCGAACACCCCGGACCCGCCGAGCGGCACGCACTCACAGAACGGGCAGTCTGAGATGGCCACAGCGAACACCGTCACCGGCCACGTGCCGCGCACCGCCCCGGCGGGCGCCTCCCTCGCGGTCCTCAGGGCGGAGACCAGGCTCTTCCTGCGCGAACCCGGCAGCCTGTTCTGGATCCTCGTCTTCCCGACCGTACTGATGACGATCCTGGGACTGATCCCGTCCTTCCGGGAGCACGACGACGGGCTCGGAGGCCGGCGCGTCATCGACCTGTACGTCCCCGTGGCGGTGCTGCTCGCCATGATCATGGCCGGTCTGCAGGCGATGCCGCCCGTACTGACCGGCTACCGCGAGCGCGGCATCCTGCGCCGCATGTCCACCACCCCCGTAAGGCCCTCCGCCCTCCTCGGCGCGCAGATCGTCCTGCACGGCGCCGCGGCACTCGGCTCCACCCTGCTGGTGATGGCGGTCGGCCGGATCGCGTTCGGGGTGCGGCTGCCCGGACAGCCCTTCGGCTATCTGCTGGCGCTGCTGCTCGCCGTGGCCTGTGTGCTGGCGCTGGGCGCGCTGGTCTGCGCGGTCTCCCGCACCACCAGGATCTCGGCGGCCCTCGGCTCGGTCGTCTTCTTCGCGATGATGTTCACCGCGGGCGTCTGGGTGCCGGTGCAGGCCATGCCCGACACCCTTCGCCGCATCGTCCAGGCCACCCCGTTCGGCGCGGCCTCCCAGGCACTGGACCGGGCCGCCTCCGGTGGCTGGCCGAGCTGGACGTACCTCGGTGTGGTGGCGCTGTGGACGGTACTGGCGGCGGGCGTCGCGATCCGCAACTTCCGCTGGGAGTAGGCGATCCGGGGGGAGGGGCGTCGGCGATGAGCGCGGGGGAGGGGTCCGTCATGGGCACGGAGGGACTTCGGCCACGCGTGCGGGGGACACTTCAGTCATGAGTGCGGGGGAGCGGGAAGCCGTCATCCGGGTGGCGACGGCCGAGCAGTGGTGGGAGCGGTTCTTCCGGTACGGACCGTACGGACTGCTCGGCCTGGCCACCGCGGTCTCGGCCGTGACCCGCGAGCTCATCATGTCCCGCGCGGACGTGTACACGGTCGCGGTTCTCGTTCCGGTGGCGCTCGTCCTCCAGCTCCGGCGGGGCCGTGATCCCTCCGGGCCGGGGTCGCGGGCGGCGCTGTTCCACTTCGTCGCCCGCACGCTCCTCGCCTTCGCGCTGACCTGGTGCAACCCGTTCTTCTCCATCTTCGCGACGCTCGGCTACTTCGACGCGGGCCGGCTGCTTCCGCGCCGGGCCGTGCGGGCCGGAATGCTGGCCACCGCCGTCATCATGGCGGGTTCGCAGTCCGGCAGCGGCCTGCCGCCCGTCAGCCTCATGAACTGGATCACCTTCGCCATCCTCTTCGCCCTGCACGGGACCCTCACCATGGTCTTCGCGCAGATCAGCAACCGGGAGGCAGAGCAGGTCCGTACCCAGGTCGACACCATCACCGCACTGGAGTCCGCCAACGCCCGGCTCGAACAGGCCATGGCGGAGAACGCCGGACTCCACGCCCAACTCCTCGTCCAGGCCCGCGAGGCCGGGGTGGCCGACGAGCGCGGGCGGATGGCCGCCGAGATCCACGACACCATCGCCCAGGGGCTGACCGGCATCATCGCCCAGCTCCAGGCCGTGACGTCCGCGGCCGCCACCGATCCGGAGCTGGCCGGGGAACACCTGGTCCGGGCCACCGCCCTCGCCCGGCACAGCCTGGGCGAGGCACGCCGCTCCGTGCACAACCTGCTCCCCGCCGCGCTGGAGCACGACGACCTTCCCGGCGCACTCAAGAAGACGGTCACCACCTGGTCGCAACGGACCGGCGTCCGAGCCGAGTTCACCGTCACCGGCACGGCCGAGCCGCTGCACGACGAGGTCGGCGCCACCCTGCTCCGGATCGCCGAGGAGGCGCTCGCCAACGCCGGCCGCCACGCCGCCGCGTCCCGGGCCGGCGTCACCCTGTCCTACATGGGCGACGAGATCACCCTCGACGTGCGGGACGACGGCCGCGGCTTCGACCCGGCCGCGCTGCCGCCGTACCGGGGCGCCGGCGGATTCGGGCTCGGCGGCATGAGGGCGCGCGCCGAACGCATCGCGGGCACGGTCGAGGTGGAGACGGGACCCGGCCTCGGCACCGCGGTCTGCGCCCGGGTCCCGCTGGTCCGCGACGACTGAGACGGCACCGCCGCGGGCACAGTACGGTGGGCCGCTATGGCTGAGGAACCCGCACGCGTCATCACGCTGATCGTCGTCGACGACCACCCCGTCGTACGGAACGGGCTGCGGGGCATGTTCGAGTCCGCGGCGGAGTTCCGGGTGCTCGGCGAGGCGGCGGACGGTGTCGAGGGCGTCGAGATGGCCGTCCGGCTCGATCCCGACGTCGTCCTGATGGACCTCCGGATGCCCGGTGGCGGCGGAGTCGCGGCGATCACCGCACTGACCCGGCGCGGCGCCCGCTCCCGGGTCCTGGTCCTCACCACGTACGACACCGACTCCGACACGCTGCCCGCGATCGAGGCCGGTGCGACCGGGTACCTGCTCAAGGACGCCCCGCGCGAGGACCTGTTCACGGCGGTGCGCGCCGCCGCCGACGGCCGTACCGTCCTGTCGCCCGCCATCGCCTCCCGCCTCGTCTCGCGGGTGCGCGCCCCCGTCCGGCCCGGCGGCGAGACGCTCTCCGCGCGTGAGCGCGAAGTGCTCGAACTCGTCGCCAAGGGGACCTCGAACCGGGAGATCGCCGCCGTGCTGTTCATCAGCGAGGCCACGGTGAAGACCCATCTCGCCCATGTCTTCGCCAAGCTGGGCGCCAAGGACCGCGCGGCCGCCGTCGCCGTGGCCTACGACCGCGGCATCCTGGGCTGAGCGGCCGGGCTCACTCCCGTACCCGCAGCAGCAGCACCGATCTCGCGGGCACCATGAGGCCCGCGTCGCCCCGGTGGACCGTGCCCGGTGCGGTGGACTGGTCCTCCCGCGACGTGTCCAGGACCAGTTCGTAACTCTGCGCCCACGGCGCTCCCGGCAGCCGGAAGTCCGCCGGGCGGTCACCGGCGTGCAGCACGGCCAGGAAGCTCTCGTCGGTCACCGGCGCGCCCCGGGCGTCCCGGCCCGGGATGTCGCGGCCGGAGAGGTAGAGCCCCACCGTCGCGGCCGGTGCGTACCAGTCCCCCTCCGTCATCTCGGTGCCCTGCTGGGTGAACCACGCCAGGTCCCGCAGCCCGTCAGGGGCCTGCGCCCGGCCGGAGAAGAACGCCCGGCGGCGCAGCACCGGATGGGTGTGGCGCAGGGCCAGCACCCGGGCCGTCAGCTCGGTCAGCTCCCGCCACCGCGGCTGCTCCAGGAGTGACCAGTCCAGCCAGCCGACCTCGTTGTCCTGGCAGTACGCGTTGTTGTTGCCGCCCTGGGTGCGGCCCATCTCGTCGCCCGCGACGAGCATCGGCACCCCGGTCGACAGCAGCAGGGTGGTGAGCAGGTTGCGCAGCTGGCGGCGGCGCAGCGCGTTGACGCCGGCGTCGTCGGTCTCGCCCTCGGCGCCGCAGTTCCAGGACCGGTTGTCGCCGGTGCCGTCACGGTTGCCCTCGCCGTTGGCCTCGTTGTGCTTCTGCTCGTAGCTCACCAGGTCGCGCAGGGTGAAGCCGTCGTGCGCGGTGACGAAGTTGACCGAGGCGTACGGGCGGCGGCCGCCCCACGCGTACAGGTCGCTCGATCCGGTCAGCCGGTAGCCGAGATCGCGTACGTCGGGCAGCGCGCCGCGCCAGAAGTCCCGTACGGCGTCGCGGTAGCGGTCGTTCCACTCGGTCCACAGCGGCGGGAAGGCGCCGACCTGGTAGCCGCCGTTGCCGACGTCCCACGGCTCCGCGATCAGTTTGACCCGGCGCAGCACCGGGTCCTGGGCGATCACCGCGAGGAACGGGGAGAGCATGTCGACGTCGTGCATCGAGCGGGCGAGCGCCGCCGCCAGGTCGAAGCGGAAGCCGTCGACGCCCATCTCGGTGACCCAGTACCGCAGGGAGTCGGTGATCAGCCGCAGGACGTTCGGCTGCACCACGTGCAGGGTGTTGCCGCACCCGGTGTAGTCCGCGTATCTGCGGGCGTCGGGCTGGAGCCGGTAGTAGCCGCGGTTGTCGATGCCGCGCAGTGACAGCGTCGGACCGAGCTCGCCCGCCTCCGCCGTGTGGTTGTAGACGACGTCGAGGATCACCTCGATCCCGGCGTCGTGCAGGGCGCGGACCATCCGCTTGAACTCGCCGACCTGCTGGCCCGCGGTGCCGCTGGCGGAGTAGCCGGCGTGCGGGGCGAAGTAGCCGATCGAGTTGTAGCCCCAGTAGTTGTGCAGCCCGCGCCGGAGCAGATGGTCCTCGTGGGCGAACTGATGCACCGGCAGCAGCTCCACGGCCGTCACCCCGAGGCGCTTGAGGTGGCCGATGGCCGCGGGGTGCGCGAGTCCGGCGTAGGTGCCCCGCAGCTCCTTCGGGATGTCCGGGTGGAGCTTGGTGAAGCCGCGGACGTGGAGTTCGTAGATGACGGAGTCGGCCCACGGGGTCTTGGGCCGCCGGTCCTCGGCCCAGTCGTCGTCATCGTGGACCACCACCCCCTTGGGGACGTACGGGGCCGAGTCCCGTTCGTCGCGCACGGTGTCGGCGACCTGCTGCTGCGGCCAGTCCCTCACATGGCCGTACACCTCGGCCGGAAGGGTGAAGGCCCCGTCCACCGCACGGGCGTACGGGTCGAGGAGCAGTTTCGCCGCGTTCCAGCGGGCGCCCGTCCACGGGTCCCAGCGGCCGTGCACCCGGTAGCCGTAGCGCTGACCGGGTGCCGCGCCGGGCACGAAGCCGTGCCAGATCTCGTGGGTCAGCTCGGTCAGCGGCAGCCGGGTCTCGGTGCCGTCCGCCTCGAAGAGGCACAGCTCCACGGCCTCCGCCCCGCCCGCCCAGAGCGCGAAGTTGGTGCCCGCCACCCCGTCGGGCCCCACCCGGAAGCGGGCTCCGAGCGGCGTCGGCGTACCGGGCCAGACGGCGGGCGGCCGCTGTCCGGGCCCGAGGGCAGGCACCTGTCCGGACGGTCCCGGACACGTCTTCGGCACGGTCTCCTGTTCGGCTGCGCTCGACACCTGCTCGCCTCCCGCGGC
Source organism: Streptomyces sp. NPDC091387 (assembly GCF_044756945.1). NCBI lineage: Bacteria > Bacillati > Actinomycetota > Actinomycetes > Kitasatosporales > Streptomycetaceae > Streptomyces > Streptomyces sp. NPDC091387. The sequence continues at coordinate 569,572 of NZ_JBIVTZ010000002.1, forward strand.
TCGTGGGGGACCGGCACGGAAAGGGAGCGCGCGGCGTCCCGGCCGCTGCTCCCGGCGTGTGGTCTCCCCTCTGTTCTGCCCACGAGTGGCCCCGCACTCACGTTTCCCCCGAGCCGCCCCGGTCGTTGGGGGGACGTGAACCACGTAGCGAAGAAGGCAGACGCGAGCCCGGTCACCGTGCTGACACGCTCGGGACTGCTCGCCGTACTGGCCCTGCTGGCCGTTCTGACCGGCTGTTCGGGCACGGGCTCGATCATCGGCGGGAAGTCCCGGTCACCGCAGGAGGCGATCCGGATCACCCCGCAGGACAGGGCCGAAGGCGTGAAACCTGACAGCAAGGTCGAGGTGAAGGTCCCGGACGGGCGGCTGGAGAGCGTCAAGGTGACCCGGATCGAGGACGCGCAGGAGCAGGAGGTGAGGGGCCTGATCGCGAAGGACGGCCTCTCGTGGACGCCGCAGGGCACGGCGGGCCGGCTCGGGCTCGCCGCCAAGTACAGCGTCGACGCGGTGGCCCTGGACGGTGCGGGGCACCGCTCGGCCCGCCACACCACCTTCACCACAGTGGTGCCCGAACACCGCTTCATCGGCTACTTCAAGCCGGAGAACCGGTCCACGGTCGGCACCGGCATGATCGTCTCCTTCGAGTTCAACCGTCCGATCACCCGTCGCGCGGCCGTGCAGCGGGCCATCCGGGTGACCAGTGATCCGCCGGTCGAGGTGGCCGGGCACTGGTTCGGCGCCGACCGGCTGGACTTCCGTCCCGCCGCCTACTGGGAGCCGGGCACCGAGGTCACCGTCGAGGTGGCGCTGCGCGATGTGGAGGGGGCGCCGCAGGCGTACGGCAGCCAGCACAAGACCGTCAGGTTCACCGTGGGCCGGGAGCAGGTCTCCCGGGTGGACTCGGCCGAGCACACCATGGAGGTGCGCCGGGACGGGCGGCTCGTCTCCACGGTCCCGATCACGGCGGGCTCCCCGACGACGACCACGTACAACGGCAAGATGGTGGTCAGCGAGATGCACGAGGTGACGCGGATGGACGGGCGGACCGTCGGCTTCGGCGGCGAGTACGACATCAAGGACGTCCCGCACGCCATCCGGCTCACCGAGTCCGGCACCTTCCTGCACGGCAACTACTGGTCCGACGAAGACATCTTCGGCTCGACCAACGTCAGCCACGGCTGCATCGGGCTCCGCGACGAGCAGGGCGGCAGCGGGTCCACCCCGGCGGGCTGGTTCTTCGACCGGACGCTGATCGGGGACGTCGTCGAGGTCGTCAACTCCAAGGACAAGAAGGTCGCCCCGGACAACGGGCTGAGCGGCTGGAATCTGAACTGGACCCAGTGGAAGGCGGGTTCCGCCGTGCGCTGACCCGTCCCCGCTCCTCTGCGCACAGCTCGGCTCCGCTCCGGAGCCGTCCGGACGGCGCGGCCGGTGCGGCCGCGCCGTCCGTCGTGTCCGCCCACCGCGCCGCTACCGCCCGCGACCAGGCGAAGTCCTGAACGAGTTGGGACGGAACGGTGACATCCCGGGGGAGATCTGTCCGTAGCCGGTGTGATTATCTTTCGCTGAGCGTGCATATGCAGCGCGCGGGGGCGGGAGCACGTGAGCTCCCAGGGTCTTGGCGGGGCCAGGCCGTGCGAGGGGAGACGACCACATTGAACGGGCAGCCGATATCGGGGACATCGGCCGGGGCGGACAGCGGGCGGCGTGGACGTGGGGCCACCGGACTGCTGGCCCTGGTGCTGGGCGCACTGTTGCTGCTGGTGACGGCGTGCGGCGGGCAGGAGACCGAGGGCGGGGGCAAGGGCGGCGGCAAGGGCGGGGCGAAGACCGACGACACCAGCGCCTCCCAGGCGGTGGTGAAGGTCGCCCCTAACGACGGTGCCGACTCCGTCGCCACCAGCGGGGCGCTGAAGATCTCCGCCGAGCAGGGGAAGCTCTCCACGGTCAAGGTCTCCGACGCCAAGGGCGCGGAGGTCGAGGGGAAGATCGCGGCGGACGGCGCGAGCTGGGAGCCGGAGCGGCATCTGGCCTCCGCGACCAAGTACAAGGTCCACGCGGTGGCGAAGGACGAGAAGGGCCGTGAGTCGGCGAAGGACACCACCTTCACCACACTGGTCCCGCAGAACACCTTCATCGGGCAGTACACCCCGGAGGACGGCTCCACGGTCGGCGTCGGCATGCCCGTCTCGATCCACTTCACCCGTGGCATCACCGACCCGGAGGCCGTCGAGAAGGCCGTGAAGGTGACGGCCGATCCGGCCGTCGAGATCGAGGGCCACTGGTTCGGCAACGACCGCCTGGACTTCCGGCCGGAGGACTACTGGGCCGCGGGCACCAAGGTGACCGTGAAGCTCGACCTCGACGGTGTCGAGGGACGCCCGGGGGTCTACGGCAAGCAGACCAAGACGGTGTCGTTCACCGTCGGCCGCCGGCAGATCAGCACCGTGGACGCGAACTCGCACCGGATGAAGGTCGTCCGCGACGGCAAGCAGGTCAAGGACATCGCGATCTCCGCGGGCGCCCCGGCCACCACCACGTACAACGGCCGGATGGTCATCAGCGAGAAGCTGCGGGTGACCCGGATGAACGGTGACACCGTCGGCTTCGGCGGTGAGTACGACATCAAGGACGTGCCGCACGCGATGCGGCTGTCCACGTCGGGCACCTTCATCCACGGCAACTACTGGGGCGGTTCGGGTGTCTTCGGCTCCACCAACACCAGCCACGGCTGCGTCGGCATGATGGACGCCCGCGGCGGCGGTGACCCGGGCACCCCGGCGGCGTGGTTCTTCAACCACTCGCTCATCGGCGACGTCGTGGTCGTGAAGAACTCCCACGACAAGACGATCCAGCCGGACAACGGCCTCAACGGCTGGAACATGGACTGGTCGGAGTGGATCAAGTAGCCCTGACCGCCTGAGTGACGTCGGCTCCCGGGACCACAGTGGTCCCGGGAGCCGACGTCGTCATGGGGGAGTGGTGCGGGCGGTGCGGAACGGTATTCCGGCACGTATTCGATTCGTGCCCAACAGTCCGGTTCGTTACATGGGTGATGTTCCGGGTGCGTATGTCGAGTGCGGGGGCCCTTCCGGGTCCCGGGGATTATCCGGCGGGCCGGGCTCTTTTTCCGTCGCTGCCCTGTTCGGCGGAAAAGGTTCGTCGACCAGGCCCGCCCGGGTCAGATGAACACCGGCCTGAAAGCGGCTGAGAGCTCCCTGTTCATCCATAATCTCCGCGATATGGCGACGGCACGTACGGACCGATATGCCGAGCCGGCGTGCCACCATTTCGTCCTTGTGGCCCATTGCCAGAAGGCGCACTATTGACTTCTTGAGTTCATCGATGGTGTGTGTGGTGTTCTTCGCGTCCGGAATGAGCGGGCTCGCGGTGTTCCACAGGTTCTCGAAAGCGGCGCAGGCGAACGCGACCACGGCCGGGTCCCGCACCGCCGCCGCCGACGTCGGGCCGGCCCCCCGGGGGGAGTCCGGGGAGAGCGGCAGAACGAGCGCCTTGCGGTCGAAGGCGACGAGCGGATCGATCAGCTCGGCGCTGGTCCTGACCTCGGCCCCGTGCTGGGTGAGCTCCCGCACCAGGGACCGGGTGACCAGGTCGCCGCGGATGGCGTGCTGGTAGATCAGCCGGGCCCGCACCCCGCGGGCCAGCAGGTCCAGGGTGATGTTCCGGGCGACCGCGAAGGACTGGCAGGGGCGGGCGCCACTGGGCAGGACGAGAAGGAGCTCCTCCCGGCAGCGGGCGCTCATCTCGTCGATCAGCGCGTGGAAGGCGGCGGCGTCGGCGGGATCGCACGCCGGGGGAGGAGCGGCGGAGAGGGGATCCGCCGGGTCCGGCCCGTTCTCCTCGTGGTCACGGGCGCCGTCCGGGTGCTGTTCGTGCAGCACGCTCTCACGGAGCCGGTGATCGCGCAGCTGTGCCCCGAGGGCCCGTGCCAGCATCGCCCCCGTCTCCTCCGCGTCCACCGGGGCGATGAGCTCGCCCGCGGCGGCGGCCGAGCGGATCAGACCCAGGAGGCGCAGCACCCGCTCCGCGCCGATCGACTGCTCGGGACTCAGGCTCAGACCCGCGGCGACGTCCTCGCGCTCGAACCGGGCCTCGCCCCCGGTGAACCGATGCGCCGAAGCGCCGCGGTCCCGTGGCGCGAACTTCCCGAGCCAGTCTGACTCTCTGGCTGCCGGCATTCGCTGCTCCCCCCTTGTGCCCGCAGGTCGGTGGGCTTCAATTCTAGGGTATATGGATCTCGTGAAGAGAAATGGAACATAAATTCACTCACGAATGATCCAAGGGTATGGCCGTGCAGTGGAGAGAGGCGATGCGGGAAAGTTCGGAAAAGTTATTGCGAATTTAAAAAATGGCGTTCGGGGAGCTGTCCCAGTGGTGCCGAGTCAGGAAGAACTCCCCTTGCGCCGAATTGCCTGTAAGGGCAATCGGAGCGGGCTTGGTCGATCACGAGCGTAACCGAGGGGGTTGCCCATCGAACAGTATTTACTCAATTAATGCAGTTCATTTACTTTCCCTTTACTTGCGTTCGGGTGGTGGCCCCGTTTGGGTTTGCCACCTGGGGGAACGGGTTAGTTGAATGTTTCCTTTGTTTCTGTCGCGCGGTTCATCTCACGCGGGCAGCGCGATCGCGGTCACGACGAAGCCGCGCCCCGCCGTCCAGCGCCCGGAGAACGTGGTGTGCCGCCGCCCGGCCACCTCGGGCCCCGGCACCAGCAGCCGCGCCGAGAAGGTGCCCGCCGGGTCGAAGTCGAGCTCCGCCTCCGTGAAGTCGAGCTCGCGCCCGGTCAGCGGATACCAGGTCTTGAACACCGACTCCTTGGCGCTGAACAGCAGCCGGTCCCCGTGCACCTCCGGGCGCTGCCGGGAGAGTTCGGCGAGCTTGGCGCGCTCGCGGGGCAGGGAGACGACCTCCAGCACACCGTCGGGCAGCGGCCCGTTCGGTTCCGCGTCGATACCCAGTGCCGCGATGGCCCCGGTGTGGGCGACCGCCGCCGCGCGGAATCCGGCGCAGTGGGTCATGCTGCCGGTCACGCCCTCCGGCCAGCTGACCGCGCCCCGCTTTCCCGGCAGCAGGGGGGCCGGTGCCAGCCCGAGCTGCTCCATGGCGCGCCGCGCGCACAGCCGTACGGTGGTGAACTCGGCGCGGCGGCGGGCCACCGCCCGGACGATCGCCGCCGTCTCCGCCGGGAAGAGCTCGCAGCCCTCCCGGGGCGACAGATCACCGAAGGCGCTCACGGCGGCCACGTCCGGGGGGAGTATGGCGCCGATCATGCCGAGGGTCCCGACGCGGGCGGCGGCAGGATCTGGCGCAGCGGGGAGCGGGGCGGCCGGGAGCGCCACTCCCGCGGGTACCCGATCGACACCTCCTCGAAGCGGACCCCGTCGTACCAGGTGACCCGGGGGATGTGGAGGTGGCCGTAGACGGCGGCGACCGCCCGGAAGCGCCGGTGCCAGTCGGCGGTCAGCTCGGTGCCGCACCACTGGGCGAACTCGGGGAAGCGCAGGACCCGTGTCGGCTCCCGTACCAGCGGATAGTGATTGACCAGCACCGTGCCGTACCGGGGGTCGACGGCCGCGAGCCGCTCCTCCGTGAGGGCGACCCGGGCCCGGCACCAGGCGTCCCGCGACGGGTACGGGTCGGGGTGCAGCAGGAACTCGTCGGTGCACACCACCCCCGACTCGTTGGCCACGCGCAGGGATTCCTCCTTGGTACGGGTTCCTGGGGCGAGGAAGGAGTAGTCGTACAGGACGAACAGGGGGGCGATCGTGACGGGTTCCGCGCCGCCGTGCCAGAGGGGATACGGGTCCTCTGGGGTCAGCACTCCGAGGCCACGGCACAGTTCGACCAGGGCCTCGTAGCGGGCGGCGCCCCGCAGGGTGACGGAGTCGGCGGGGTGGGTCCACAACTCGTGGTTGCCCGGGGCCCAGACGACCTGGGCGAAACGCTCCGAGAGGAGCTTCAGCGCCCAGGCGATGTCCTCGAACTTCTCGCCGACATCCCCAGCGACGAGCAGCCAGTCGTCTTCGTGCTCCGGCCGGAGAGACTCCGTGATGCGCCGGTTCTCCTCATGGGCGACGTGCTGGTCGCTGAGCGCGAACAGCTTTCCTTGGGTCACCGGGACCAGTCCTTCCAGTCCGTGCTGAAGTCGCGGTCCACGGCGAACCCGGCAGGTCTGATCAGACGGCTTCGGCGGTGGAGACCGCGAGGTGGAGGTCCACCGGCAGATCCTGCCGGCGGGTGATGTTGAGTTTGCGGTAGACGCGGGTGAGGTGCTGTTCGACGGTGCTGACGGTGATGTGCAGCTTCAGGGAGATCTCGCGGTTGGTGTAGCCGCTCGCCGCGAGGGTGGCCACCCGGCGCTCGGAGTCGCTCAACTTGGTGTCGAGATCGGAACGGTACTCCTCCGGGGCGCCGCGCCGGTGCGTTCCGTCCTCCGGACCGAGTTCCGGGCAGATCTCCTCGCACAGCGATTCGGCACCGCACTCCCGGGCCAGGTTCCAGGCCCTGCGGATCACCGCGTCCGCCCGCGCGGGCTCGGCGACCGCCCGCAGGGAACGGCCCAGTGCGGCGAGCGAACGGGCCAGTTCCACCCGGTCGCCGGAGCGGCTCAGCTCGTCGACCGACTGATTCAGCAGGGCGAGCTGCTGGCGAGGATCCGAGGTCACCGCGCGTAGACGAAGACTGATACCGCGTACCCACGGCCTGCGCGCGTCCGGGTCGGCGAACTGCTGCTCCACGAGCGCCTTGGCCCGCTGCGTCTCGCCGAGCCGGAACAGCGCGTCGGCCGCGTCCGTGCGCCAGGGCAGCACCGCGGGCCGGTCCACGCCCCAGCTCTTGGCGAGCCGGCCCGCCTCCAGGAAGTCGCCCAGCGCGGCCTGGAGTTGATGTGTGGCCATGAGGTAGAGACCGCGGGCGCGCAGGTAGGAGAGACCGTGCGTGCTCTTGAACAGCGTGTCCGCGACGGGCTGGTGGAGCTGGCGGGCGACCGCCGCATGGTCCCCCATGAGAGTGCGCGCCCGGATCAGGGTGGCCGTCGGGCTGCCGATGAACGCGCTGCTGCTCTGCTCGGGCAGGCAGTCCAGCGCCCGGCGCGCGTACTCCTCCGCGGCGTGCAGATCGCTCAGCCGCAGCAGCACCGCCGCGAGCGCGGAGGAGAACAGGGCCTGCCAGGCGGGGGCCTTCTGCCGCTCGGCCTCGGCGATCAGCTCGCGGCAGCAGACGGCGGCCCGTTCGGGCTGACCGAAGTAGGAGAGGGCCCGCAGCGCGCGCATGACCGGTTCCAGTGTCTCGTCGGTGAGGACGGTCGTGCGCAGGAAGCGTTCGGCGGCGGTGGTCTCGGTGCTCGTCTCGGTGTCGGCCGCGGGTCTCCCCCCGCCTGGTTCCCCCGAGTTCTCGATCCGGACCCCGGACGTGCCCGCCCCCTCGGCCGGACGGCGTCCGTATCCGGTCCCCGCGGGGGTCCCGGCGCCGCTCGCCGCGGTGTCGCTGAGGATCATGGACATCACCTCGGCCGCCTCGGCTATCCGGCCCTGGGAGGTGAGGAGTTCGGCCAGCGGTGCCAGGCGCTCCGCGGCCAGCCGGCCCGACCGGAGCACCGCGAGCGGGGCCGACAGGTGCTTCTCCGCCCGTCCCGGGTTGACCCGCCAGGTGACGGCCGCGAGCCGGGTCTTGATGTCGGCCCGCTGCTGTTCGTCGCGGCTCAGCTCGTGGGCGAGTTCGAGCGCCTTGGTGGCACGGGCGGGGTCACCGTGGGCGAGCAGGTCCTCGGTGGCCTCCCGCAGCACGTCGACGGCCCAGGGGACGGCGGTGAGCGATCGGCCCAGCTGGGCGGCGGCGAGCAGATGACCGGCGATCTGGGTGACGGACTCGCCCTCCACGTGCAGGAGTTCGGCGGTTCGCAGGTGCAGACCCGCCAGCACGTCGGCCGGCACCTGGTCCAGGATCGCCGTCTTGGTGTGCGGGTGCGGGAAGCGGTGGCCGTTGAGAATGCCGGAGGCGGACAGCGAGGCGACCGACTGCGCGGCGGCGAAGGCCGGGACGCCCAGGAGCCGGCCGGCCCGCTCCGGTGTGTAGGCGTCGCCCAGCACGGCGAGCGCCGCGCCGAGGTCCACCATGTGCGGTCCGCTGTGCCGCAGGCAGGTCAGGACGGCCTGCCCGAACAGCCCGCCCTGCTCGGGGCGGAAGGCGTCGGTGCCCGTCGGGGCCGAGCGGTACTCCTCCAGGAGTGCGCGCAGCAGCAGCGGGTTGCCCCCGCTGATCGCGTGCAGCTCGCCGGAGAGCGCCTCGCGCGGTGTGGGGCCGTGGGAGCCGGCCGCGACGCGCCGGCATCCCTCGGGGCTCAGCCGCCGCAGCCGGATGCGCCGCACGTTGCGGCTGCGCAGCAGCTCCGTACCGAAGGCGGCGTCCTGGCCCTCCTGGTGGAGGGGTGTCGTGAGGACCAGCAGCATCCTGGTGGAGCGGCAGTGCCGGACGATGTGCTGGAGATAGCGCAGGGACGCGCTGTCCGCGTGGTGCACGTCGTCGACGGAGATGATGACCGGGGCGGTGGTGCCCAGCCGTTCCAGCGCCGCCTGGAACTCCCGCATCGCGCTGACCTGCGGCTGGCCGTCCGGTGTCGCGGAGGCCTCGGGCAGTGCGCCGGCCGGCGCGTCCCCGGTCAGCTGCCGCATCAGGCCGAGCGGCAGGGCCCGTTCGGTCGGTGAGCAGTACGCCCGCAGGGCCACCTCGTCGCCCGTGTCGGTCCATTCGGCGAGGGTGTCGATGAGCTCACTCTTGCCGCATCCCGCGGCTCCCTCGATGAGGACGATGCGGGCCGCGCCGTTCCGGCACTCGTCGAGTGCGGTGCGCAACGTCTTGACTTCCAGCTCTCTTTCGGCAAATTCCACTCTGTCCCCCGAACACCACGCTGCAGATTGACTTGTTCCGGCATTGAGAAAATGCCTTATTGGAACGTGTGTGGCGTATATGCAACGCGTGTGCGTACGCCACACGCCTCTGAGTGTGGCGCACGCTCGACGCATCCTCTAGTGGCCACAAGCTGCACGCGCGGCGAGGCGGTGTTGCGTTCGCCGGTCACGGTCCAACGCTTGTCGGTTCCGAGGGAGTTCGGTCGGTCTAAGATGCCCCGACGGCTTCAAGGCAAGGGTGGTGCTGTGGGTCACCGTGAAGATCTTCTGGAAGGCGCGAAGCGCTGTCTCCTGGAGAAGGGGTTCGCCCGTACGAGCGCGCGGGACATTGTGGCGGCGTCCGGAACCGCTCTGGCGTCCATCGGCTACCACTACGGTTCCAAGGACGCCCTGCTGGTGCAGGCGTACGTCCAGGCGATGCAGGAGTGGGGGGACGAGTTCGGGCCGGACACCGCGATCGGGGCCGACCTCGAATCCGCCTCGTCGACGATCGAGCGCTTCGAGATGGTGTGGAACCGCATCGTCGAGATCTTCCCGGAGCGCAAACCCCTGTGGGCGCTGAGCGTGGAGGTCGCCGTGCACGCGGAGAACCAGCCCCTGATGCGCGAGGGGCTCTCCAGGGCGCAGCCGTTCGGCTGGTCGGCGCTGGTGGCGCTCTTCCACGGCGTGGACGAGAGCGAGGTCGACGAGCAGATGGCGGTCACCCTCGGGCGGTTCTACGCCGCGTTGCTCAACGGGGTGATGTCGCTGTGGCTGTTCTCGCCGGAGACCGCGCCTTCCGGGCGTGACCTGGCCGAGGCGATGCGGGCCATTCTGGTGCTGCACCAGGGTGCCGCCGCCGTTACGGGCCCGGCCGCTGTTACGGGCCCGGCCGCCTGAAGGGGGCCGGCCGCGGCTGCCCGGCAAGGGGCGCGAGAGGGGTTCGAGGGGTGATCGGCTGCCCGGGGAGGGGCGGGTGCCGCGGCCGCCGTCCCCTCAGGGCTCGTCGCGGACCAGGCCGGCGTCGCGCAGCTCGCTCACCCAGATGTCCATGTCGGTACGGGTGTTCTCCGGGTCCGTGCACCACAGCTCGGCCAGCATCTCGGCCGCCGGGCCGAGTTGGCCGTTGTGCTGGCGCAACGCGATCCACATGGCCGCGGCGACGGGGCTGCACCGGTAACTGGGGCCGTCCGGCGAGGTGAGGAATTCGAGGCACCCGTCCTCGGTGACGCGCGAGGTGACGCCGTGCTCTGGTCGTACCGGCACTCTGGCCTCCGTAGTCGATAGCCGGTCGGTGACGGCCAACCATGGGAAGGAGGCGTGACCGTGTACGCGGGGCGGGTTGGGGATGTCTGTCAGGCCGGTGCGCTCACGGGCGCCGACCGGGACTGCCTCGCACATCGGCTCTTGAGGGCAGACTGCCCGATGCCGCGATAGACGTTAGTCTAGTACGGTCGTCTAGATTCTGGTGAGGGAAGCGCAACTCTGTCCGGATTGCATTGGCCGGGGCATGAAACGCACATGCCCCGGAGATGACTCCGGGGCATGCGGCAGGGGTTTCCCGAGACGGACGCCGGTCCGGGCGCCCCATACAGGCCCTAGGCGCGGACGACCGGACGAGCGGGCCGGACGGCCCGCCGCCCCCAGTGGTTCACGGTCCCACCGCCAGTACGCCCGTGCGCGCGCGGATCAGATCGAGGACCGCGGCCACGTGGGAGTCCAGGAAGAAGTGGCCGCCGGGGAACACCTTCAGCTCGAACGACGCCGTGGTGTGCTCGCGCCACGACCCCGCCTCGTCGACGGTCACCTGCGGATCGTCGTCACCGACGAGCGCCATGACGTCCAGGCCGAGCGGCGGCCCCGGCCGGAAGCGGTAGGTCTCCGCGGCCTTGTAGTCGCTGCGGATCGCCGGGAGGATCATCCGCAGGATCTCGGGATCGGCCAGCACCGCGGAATCCGTTCCGCTCAGCTGGGTGATGTCCGCGATGAGGCGGTCGTCGTCCGCCAGGTGCACGGTCTCCTCGCGCACCCGGGAGGGCGCCCGGCGGCCGGAGGCGAAGAGCATCAGAGGCGGTGTCCCCGCGGCCTCCAGCCTGCGGGCCACCTCGAACGCGAGCGTGGCCCCCATGCTGTGGCCGAACAGGATCAGGGGTACGTCACCCCAGGGGCGCAGCTCCGCCACGACGAGGCCGGCCAGCTCCTCGATGTCCTCGACGCAGGGCTCGTTCCTGCGGTCCTGGCGGCCCGGGTACTGGATCGCGAGTACGTCGACCGCGGGGGACAGCGCACGCGACACCGGGAAGTAGTAGGTGGCCGATCCGCCCGCGTGCGGGAAGCAGACCAGGCGGGCGCGTGCCTCCGGCGCCGGATGGAAACGCCGGATCCAGGGTCCGGTCTCCCGGGAGTCGTCCGTCATCAGTGCTCAACATCCTTACTCATCGTGCCGCCCAGCTTCCTGGCGGCCGGTAGTGGAGCGGTGCGCTCCACCGGGGTGCGGCGTCGGGACGGGGGGCGTCCGGACCGGCCGCCGGGGCGCGGCGCAGGCTCAGCAGCGCCGCGGTCACCGCGGCGATCTCCTCGCTGGACGGCGCGCCGCCGAGGAAGCGCAGCGCCGGCCCGGTGCGGTCCGGGGCCGCGGTCCGGGCCGCCGGGGCGTGGGCGGGAACGGTCATGGGGCGGGTCACTCCTCACAGGTCACAGGTCACAGGTCCTCGGGGGCGCGGTTCACCGGGCTCAGGTCGGCGGGTTGCCGTGCTTGCGGGCCGGGACCGACGCGTCCTTCGTCCGCAGCATCGCGAGGGAACTCACCAGCACCGCACGGGTCTCGGCCGGATCGATCACATCGTCGACCAGACCGCGCTCCGCCGCGTAGTAGGGGTGCATCAGCTCCTGCTGGTACTCCTTGATCCGCTGCTCACGGGCTGCCGCGGGATCGGGCGCGGCCGCTATCTCGCGGCGGAAGACGATGTTCGCCGCACCCTCCGCGCCCATCACGGCGATCTCGTTGGTCGGCCACGCGAAGGACAGGTCGGCCCCGATGGACCGCGAGTCCATCACGATGTACGCACCGCCGTACGCCTTGCGCAGGATGACCTGGACGCGCGGAACGGTCGCGTCGCAGTAGGCGTAGAGCAGCTTCGCACCGTGCCGGATGATGCCCCGGTGCTCCTGGTCGGTGCCCGGCAGGAAACCCGGCACGTCCACCAGCGTGACCAGGGGGATGCTGAACGCGTCGCAGGTCTGGACGAACCGCGCCGCCTTCTCCGAGGCGTGGATGTCCAGCACCCCGGCCTGCGAGGCGGGCTGGTTCGCGACGATGCCGACCGTGTGGCCGTCCAGCCGGGCCAGCGCGCAGATGATGTTGGTGGCCCACTGCGCGTGGACCTCGAAGAAGTCCTCGTCGTCGACGATCTCCCGGATCACCGCGCGCATGTCGTACGACTGGTTGGCGTGGTGCGGCACCAGGGTCAGCAGGCTCTCGCACCGCCGGTCCGGGGGGTCGTCGGTCGGCGCCTCCGGCGGCAGTTCGCGGTTGTTCGCGGGCAGCAGGGAGAGCAGGTGCCTGACCTCCTCCAGACACTCCGCCTCGTCGTCGTACACGAAGCCCGCCGCGCCGGAGACCGTCGCGTGCACCTCCGCCCCACCGAGCTGTTCGTGTGTCACCCGCTCGTTGGTGACGGCCTGGACCACGTCCGGACCGGTGATGTACATCTGCGAGATGTCCCGCACCATGAAGACGAAATCGGTGAGCGCCGGCGAGTAGGTCGCACCGCCCGCGCACGGCCCGAGGATCACACTGATCTGGGGAATCACCCCGGACGCCCGGACATTGCGGCGGAAGATCCCGCCGTACCCGGCGAGCGCCGTCACCCCCTCCTGGATCCGTGCCCCCGCGCCGTCGCTCAGACCCACCAGCGGAGCCCCGGACGACAGCGCCAGATCCATCACCTTGTGGATCTTCTGCGCGTGCGCCTCGCCCAGCGAGCCGCCGAAGACCCTGAAGTCGTGCGCGTACGCGAACACCGTACGGCCGTTGACTTGGCCCCACCCGGTGATCACCCCGTCCCCGCTCGGCCGCCGGTGCTCCAGGCCGAAGCCCGTGGACCGGTGCCGCCGCAGCGGCTCCACCTCGCGGAACGTGCCCGGGTCGAAGAGCAGCTCCAGCCGCTCCGGAGCGGTCAGCTTCCCCCGGGCGTGCTGCTGTTCGGTGGAGCGCGGGCCCAGTCCCTCACGCGCCGCACTCTTCAGCTCCGCCGCCTGAGCCACCAGCGAGCGCAGATCCGGCCGGGGTACCGGGGAACTGTCGCCCACACTGTCCGACGGGGCGTCCTGAATCACTGTCATGGTCCCACCCATCCATGGCTCGACGGTGCGCGGCGGATTCCTCCACCGGCGCCGGAATCCGGATAACCGTCCCTCATTGAAGACCCGGCGCGGCCCCATGCCCTCCCCTAAGTTGTCCGGCACCCCCCTACACCGGGCCCGCGGGCCCAAGCCCGGCCCGCCGCCGGGACCCGCCCCGTCCGGCCCCGACGCCCGACCCTTAGGGGCTCTACGGGGGACCGCCGGGTGGAAGCGAAGTCCCTTTGCGCCGACCGGGCCGCCGGACGCCGCGCCGCCACGAGCACCCGGCGTCAACGGAATTGGGACCCGCAACCTTAGGGGTTTTGGCGGCGGCGGGCAGACCTCAGCCTGGATCCCGACCGGTTCGGAATCGAAGCGCCCGACGGGCTGATCGCGCCGGGACGACGGGCTGAAGGGCAGGACACCATGAGAGACGACTTCCGCACCGGCGCTGCGCTGGTCTTCCCCGGCATGAGCCCCACGCGCTTCCAGGACTCGGCCAAATTCATGCTGATCAACCCGGTGGCCCGCCGGCTGGTCGCCGACGCCGACGACGCGCTCGGCTACTCACTCGTCGACCGCTACCGCGAGGCCGAGGGCGACTACAGCGAATACGCGCAGGTCGCGTTCCTCGTCAACTGCCTGGCGCTCGCCGCGTGGGCGCACGACCGCTTCGACCCGGAGCCCACGCTCTGCGTCGGACCCAGCTTCGGCGGAAAGACCGCGGCCGCCCACACCGGCGTCCTCGACTTCGCCGACGCGGTCCGCCTGACCGCCGGCTGGGCCAGGCTCCTGGAGTCCTGGTTCGCCGAGAACCACCAGGACGTCGTCACCCACTCCTTCACCCGCGTCCCGCTCCCGGAACTCGACCGGGTGCTCGCCGAACTCGACGAGCGCGGCGAGTGGTACGAGATCTCCTGCCACGTCGACGAGGACTTCCACATGGTGTCGCTGCGCGCGCCCGTCCTCGACTGGCTGGGCAAGCGGCTCCGTTCGGTGGGCGGCCTGCCGCTGTACACGATGCGCCCGCCCATGCACGCGAGCGTCTTCGCCCCGCTGCGCGAGCGGGCCGAGAAGGAACTGTTCGCCCCGCTGACCTTCCACGATCCCCGCATCCCGGTCGTCGCCGACCAGGACGGCACCCTGCTGACCACCGGCGAACAGGTCCGCACGATGCTGCTGGACGGCTTCGTCCGCCCGGTCCGCTGGCCCGTCGTCGTCGACTCCCTGCGCCGCCACGGCGTCGGCAGGCTGTACGTCGCGGGACCGGACAGCCTCTTCGGCCGGGTACCCGTCACCACCAGGAACTTCGACGTCGTCGCCGTGGACCCCCGGACGGCGCTCCGGCCCGTCCGCCGGAGCCTCGCCGCCTGAGCGCGGCCCGGTCGCCCCGGACCCAACGCACCTCCGGTGGGACGCGCCCAGGCCGGCGCCGCGTCCCTGCCACCGGAACCAGGACCGGCCGCGGACTTCCGAGCGAGAGGTACACACCATGACCCTTCTGACCAGGACCGACCTGGGATTCGCCTATCTGCAGCTGACCGGGTCGGCCTGGCAGGAGCCGGTGCGGTACACGCTGGAGGAGCGGCTGGCCGCGCTGGCCGAGAACAACTGCGCCTCGATGGGCATGAGCATCGAGGAGCTGGAGACGTTCCTCTCCGAGTACTCGGCGGACAAGCTGCGCGGACTGCTCTCCGAGTACGCGGTCCGGCTGCACGAGCTGGAGGTCCACTTCGGCTGGAACGCCGGGCCCGAGGAGAGCGCCGCCGCCCTGGAGACGGAGACCCGCTTCTTCGAGCTGGCCGAGATCGCCGGCATTCCCTCCGTCAAGTCCTGTGCCGTCTACCCGCCCGGTGTGGAGATGCCGCCCACCGATGTCCTCGCCGAGCGCTTCGGCGCGATGTGCGACCGGGCCGCCGCGCGCGGACTGAACGTCTCCCTCGAAGCGATGGCCGTGATGCCCGGCTTCACCTACCAGGTCGCCTCCGACGTCATCGCCGCCGCCGACCGGCCCAACGCCGGTCTGCTCGTCGACATGTGGCACCTCTTCCGCGACCCCACGGGCCTCGGCTCGATCGACCAGCTCACGGGTGCGCAGATCGCGGGCGTGGAGTTCGGGGACGCCCCGCGCACCGCGTCCCCCGACGTCATGAACGAGGTCCTCAGCGGCCGTCTGCTGCCGGGCGACGGCGACTTCGACATCACCGGGCTGCTGCACAGGCTGGACGCCAAGGGCGTCGACGTCGCCCCGTCGGCGGAGGTCCTCTCCGCCGACCTGCGCGCCCTGCCGCTCAGCGAGAACATCGCCCGCACCGCCGCCGCCGTGCGCGCCTCCCTGGAGAAGGCGCGTGGCTGAGCCAGTCACCGCCGCCCCGTATCCACCGAGCGCAGAGACCTCTGGAGAAGGAACCGTGTCCGATCTCGTCGACGCATGCCCGCACGCCCAGCCCCGCCCCTTCCCCCTGGAGCGCACCGGCTGTCCCCTGGACCCCGCACCGGAGTACGCGACGCTGCGGGAGACCGAGCCGGTCTCCCGGGTCAAGCTCAGGTTCAACGGCCGTGAGGCCTGGCTCCTCACCCGTTACGAGGACGTCCGGCAGATGCTGGTCGACCCGCGGTTCAGCGCCAACATGGCCGACCCCGGCTACCCGCTCCAGTTCCACTTCCCCATGGAGCTGCTCGGCAAGGTCAAGCCCGCCCTGCTGCACATGGACCCGCCGGAGCACACCGCGCACCGCATGATGCTGATGCCGGAGCTCAGCGTGAAGCGCGTCGAGGCGATGCGGCCGCGCACCCAGGAGATCGTCGACGAGTGCATCGACGCGATGCTGGCCCAGGGCGGCCCGGTGGACCTGGTGTCCATGCTGTCGATGCCCGTGCCGTCCGTCGCCATGTGCGAGCTGACCGGTGTCCCGCACGAGTCGCGCGACCTGTTCCACCGCTGGGTCACCCTCCTCGTCACCCAGGGCAGCGCCGAGGAGCACGCCTCGGCCAACGCCGAGGTCGAGGTGCTCCTCTACGAGCTCATCGCCGAGCGGCAGAAGAACCCCGGCGACGACCTGATCAGCAGCCTGCTCCAGCGCAACGGGGAGAAGAACGAGCTGGAACCGTCCGACATCAGCGCCCTGGTACGGGCCATGATCGCGGCCGGCCACGAGAGCACCGTCAACGGCATCTCCATCGGCGCCCTCGTCCTCCTCCAGCACCCCGAGCAGGCCGACTGGCTCCGCGAGCACCCCGAGCTCTCCGGCCAGGCCGTCGACGAGCTGTCGCGCTACTCCAGCATCTCCGACCACGGCACCGTCCGGGTCGCGCTGGACGACGCCGAGATCGGCGGCCAGCTGATCCGCAAGGGCGAGGGCGTCATCTGCTCGCTCTCCGCCTCCAACCACGACCCGGCCGTCTTCAAGGACCCCAACACCCTGGACCTGAGCCGCCGCGAGGCACGCCACAACGTCGCGTTCGGCTTCGGACGCCACCAGTGCGCGGGCCAGATGCTCGTCCGCATGCAGCTGGAGGTCGTCTTCACGACCCTGCTGCGGCGCATCCCCGGACTGCGTCTCGACGCGGCCCTGGACGAACTGCCCTTCAAGGCCAACGCCCTCATCGACGGCGTCCACGAGCTGCCGGTGACCTGGTAAAGGAGTCTCTCCCATGCGTGTGATCGTCGACAAAGAACGCTGTGTCGCCGCCGGTTCCTGTGTGATCACCTCGCCCGCGGTCTTCGACCAGGACGAGGACGACGGCAAGGTCGTCCTGCTGATCGAGACACCGGACGAGAAACTCCGCGAGGAAGTCCTGGAGTCCGTCAACGTCTGCCCGGTCGCGGCGCTGAGCGTCGCCGACTAGGTACGGGGCACAGCCCCCCGGAAGCCGGGGCACGGAACCCACCCCCTCAGGTTCCGTGCCCCGGCCGCACCGGCTCCCACATCCCCGAAGAGCCCGGCCCCGTCGCGCGACGACGCCGGCCCGCTCGCCACCCACACCCGAAAGCGACGTTGGAACCGTGGAGAATCCGAACACCACTTACGCGCCGACGGCGCACGGGAACGGCGGGACGGTCCATTCCCTCCTCGACGACGCGACCGCCGACACCCCCGACGGACGGTGTCTGCACGACTCCGCCGGCGAGGTGACGTACCGGCGGATGGCCGAACTCAGCCACGGCTTCGCCGCCTGGCTCACCGAGCAGGGCGCGGCCCGCGGGGACCGGCTGCTGGTCCAGCTGCCCAGCCGGCGGGAACTGGTGGCCATGGTCTACGGGGCCTCGCGCCTCGGAGTGATCCTGGTGCCGCTCAACCCCGCGATGAAGGAGTACCACCTCCGGTCCGTCATCGAGGACGCCGAACCCGCCCTGATCATCGGCGACGGACCCACCACCGAGGTGCTCGGCCGGGCCGCCGGCCTCCCCGTGCACGACCTCGCGGCGATCTGGCCCCACGTCGAGGAGGCCGCCGGCCGCCCGGCGCCGCCGCCCCTCGACATCGCCGTCGACGAGACCGCGTTCCTCGTCTACACCTCCGGCTCCACCGCCGCGCCCAAGGCGGTCGTCTGCCCGCACGCGCAGGTCACCTTCGCCTCCCGCGCCATCCAGGAAGTGCTGGGATACCGGCCGGACGACGTCGTCTTCTGCCGCTTCCCGATCTCCTGGGACTACGGTCTGTACAAGGTGCTGCTCGCCTGCCTGGGACGCTCCCGGCTGGTCCTGGACGGCGGCGAGTCCGACCTCGTCCTGCTGCGGCGGATGCGGGAGACCGGCGCGACCGTGGTGCCCATCGTCCCCTCGCTGGCCACGATGATCGGCACCCTCGCCCGGCGCGACACCCAGGACCCGCCCCCGGTAAGGATGTTCACCAACACCGGCGCCGCGCTGCCCGCCCACGCGGTCACCGCCCTGCGCGAGGCGTTCCCCGGCGTGCGGGTGGTCCGCCAGTTCGGCCAGACCGAGTGCAAGCGCGTCTCCATCATGCCGCCGGACCAGGAACACGAACGCCCCCAGTCGGTGGGCCTGCCCCTGCCCGGCACCACCGTCCTCATCCTCGACGCGGAGGGCCGGCCCCTCCCGGCCGGCGAGACCGGCGAGATCGTCGCCGTCGGCCCGCACGTCATGCCCGGCTACTGGCGCCGCCCCGAACTCTCCGCGCGCACCTTCCGCCGCGACCCCGACACCGGGGCGCTGCGGCTGCACACCGGCGACTACGGCCGGCTCGACGAGGACGGCTACCTCTACTTCGAGGGCCGTCGCGACGACATGTTCAAGCGCAAGGGCATCCGGATGAGCACGGTGGAGATCGAGGCCGCCGCCATGGACATCCCCGGTGTGCGGACCGCCACGGCGCTGCCGCCCACAGACACCCGGGACCTGGTCGTTTTCGCCGAGACGGAACTGCCGCCGCACACCGTTCTGAAGGAACTCGCCGAGCGACTGGAGCCGGCCAAGGTGCCCGCCCTGTGCCGGGTCCTGGACGAACTGCCGCTGAGCCTGCACGGGAAGAACGCCCGGCAGCTGCTGACCGAGATGATCGACGGGGAAGGGCGATGAGCCGCTACCAGGCACTGGCCGAACGCTTCGGCACACCGCTGTACGTGTACGACCTCGACGAGATCGAGGCGGCCCGGCAGCAGCTGTCCGACGCGCTGCCGGAGGAGTTCACCCTCTTCTACGCCCTCAAGGCCAACCCCCACCCGGGGCTGGTCCGGGCCCTGCGCGAGGGCGAGGGCCGCCACTGCCGGCCCGAGATCAGCTCCACCGGCGAGCTGGAGTCCGCCCTCGCCGCCGGCTTCCGCGGCGAGGACTGCCTCTACACCGGCCCCGGCAAGACCGCGGGGGAACTGGAAGAGGCGATCCGCCTGGGCGTCCGCGTCTTCTCCACCGACTCGGTCTCCGACGTCCGCCACGTCGCGGACGCCGCCCTGGCGAACGGCGTGACCGCCGACTGCCTGCTGCGCGTCAACAGCGCCACCGCCAGCGCCACCAGCAGCATCCGGATGACCGGCACCCCCTCGCAGTTCGGCTTCGACAGCGAGACCCTGGCCGACGTCGTCCCCGAACTGCGGACCGTCGCGGGCGTCC
This sequence comes from Streptomyces sp. NPDC091387, assembly GCF_044756945.1. Classification (NCBI taxonomy): domain Bacteria; kingdom Bacillati; phylum Actinomycetota; class Actinomycetes; order Kitasatosporales; family Streptomycetaceae; genus Streptomyces; species Streptomyces sp. NPDC091387. The sequence continues at coordinate 588,896 of NZ_JBIVTZ010000002.1, forward strand.
GCATCACCGGGATGCACTTCTTCCCGCTGAGCAACGCCAAGGACGAGGAGAGCCTCGTCGGCGAGTTCCGCCACACCATCGAACTCGCAGCCCGCCTCCAGCAGGAACTGGACCTCCCCCTGCGCTTCCTCGACATCGGCGGCGGCTTCACCGTGCCGTACGCCGTGCCCGGCAGCCGGGGGACGTACCCCAAGCTGCGCGGCGAACTCGCGGCCGCGCTGGACACCCACTTCCCGCGCTGGCGGACCGAGGGCCCCGAGATCGCCTGCGAGTCGGGCCGCTACCTCGTCGGCGCGAGCGGCACGCTGGTCGCCTCGGTCAGCAACGTCAAGGTCAGCCGCGGCCGCAAGTTCGTCATCCTCGACGCGGGCATCAACACCTTCGGCGGCATGTCGGGCCTGGGCCGGCTGCTGCCCGTGGCCGTCGGGACCGAATCCGGGGAGTGCGTCGAATCCGCCAGCCTGGTGGGCCCGTTGTGCACGCCCGGCGACATCCTCGGCCGCGAGATCGACCTGCCCGCGCTCGCCCCCGGCGACCTGGTGACGATCCCCAACGCCGGGGCGTACGGGCCGACCGCCAGCCTCCTGATGTTCCTGGGCCGCCCGGCCCCCACCGAGGTGGTCGTACGGGGTGACACGGTGCTGTCCGTCTCCCGCATCGAGCACAGCCGCTCCTACGCGACCGTGGACGAACCGTCCGCGGGCAGGGCGGGAGAGACCGCATGAGCGCCCTCACCCACGGCGCCACCAACGCCGTGAGCGCGGCGGGCGGCCGGCGCGGCACCGTGATCGTCACCACCGTGGCCTCCGACTCCCACACCTGGAACCTCGTCTTCCTCCAGCTGCTCATCGAGGAGCTGGGATACGAGGTGATCAACCTGGGACCGTGCGTCCCGGACCAGGTCCTCGTCGACGCCTGCCGGGAGACCGCCCCCGACCTGGTGGTGATCAGCAGCGTCAACGGACACGGCCACCAGGACGGCCTGCGCGTCATCGACGCCCTGCGCACCCGCGGTGAACTGGCCTCGACCCCGGTGGTCATCGGCGGCAAGCTCGGCGTCGCCGGGCAGCAGAGCGACGCGGCGATCGGCGAGCTGATCTCCGCCGGTTTCGACGCCGTCTTCGACGACGCCTCCACCACCACCAGGGACTTCAGCCGGTTCGTCGGCGCCCTGACCACCGCCCCCCGCGCCCTGGAACGCACCGAGGTCGTGGCGTGAGACCGGGCGCGCGCCCGCTCCGGCGGACGTCAGAGGGGGCGCGCCCGGTGGACTTCGGAGCCTTCGTCCGGGCCAGGAGCCGTGCCGGCGACCTGGTGGTGCAGCCCCGGATGGGGTTCAGCGACCCCGCCACCATGCGTGCCGGACTGGCCGCGACCCGCGCCGCCGACGCCGCGACGGTCGGCACCATCACCCTCGACAGCTACACCCGGGTCGGCGAACTGGCTTCTGTGGAGAGCGCGTTGCGGGCCGGGGCCGACCTCAACGGCTACCCCATCGTCAGCTACGACCCGGCCGTGACCGGCCAGGTTCTCGCGGACATCAGGGACGAGGCGTTCCCGGTCCAGGTCCGGCACGGATCGGCCGTCCCCGAGGACATCTTCGCCGCGCTGCGCCGGACCCTGATCAACGCCACGGAGGGCGGCCCCGTCTCCTACTGCCTTCCCTACGGACGGACTCCACTGGACGAGTCCGTACGGAACTGGGTCCGCTGCACCGAGGATTTCGCGCAACTGCGGGAATCGGGTGTGGAACCGCATCTGGAGACGTTCGGCGGCTGCATGCTCGGGCAATTGTGCCCACCCAGCCAGCTGGTGGCGATCAGCGTGCTCGAAGCGCTTTTCTTCTGCGCGCACGGAATACGCAGTGTGTCGCTCAGCTATGCCCAGCAGACCCACCCGGGGCAGGACCGGGAAGCGGTCGCGGCTCTGCGGCGGCTCTGCGCCGAATTGCTCCCGACGCCCAACTGGCACGTGGTCATCTACGCCTACATGGGCGTGTACCCGACCACGGACGAAGGCGCCTATCTGCTGCTCGACCAGGCGACCCGCCTCGCCGTCGACTCGGGCTCGGAGCGGCTCATCGTGAAGACGGTGGCGGAGTCCCGCCGGATCCCGACCGTCGCGGAGAACGTCGCCGCACTGGAGTCCGCGGCCCGCACCGCCAGGGCGGCGCCGCCCGGCGGCCCGGCCCCCGCGGAGGCCGACTCGCAGACATACCTGGAGGCCAGGGCCCTGATCGAGGGGGTACTCGAACTGGCCCCTGACATCGGCCACGCACTCGTCCTCGCCTTCCGGCAGGGCGCTCTGGACATCCCGTACTGCCTGCACCCGGACAATCACGGCCGGGCCCGCAGCTACATCGACGGCGACGGCCGGCTGCGGTGGGCCGGCATCGGGCGGCTGCCCCTGGCCGGGCTCGTCGGCCGGGCGCGCGGCCGGGAGGTCACCTCGGCGGGACTGATCGCCGACCTCTCCTACGTACAGAAGTCGTTCGACCGGACCGCGATGGAGTCCGGTGACTTCCGGAACCGCGAAGGCGCGGACATCGCACCGGCCGGACACCGTTCGCTCTCCCGCGGCGAATAGCGGGCGAGATCTCAGGTCTTAGGGGGGCTCTAGGGGCTGCGTGCGGCCTTTCGCCTTCCATAGCGTGACCCGCAAGTGGTGCGGTTCCCTGGTGAATTCCGTCCGGCGACGGGCGACAATTGTGTGGAGTGCAGATGACTGAGTCGGAAAACTTCGTCTCTGGCACCGACGGTGTGCCGGACGGGGGCACGGTGCAGCAGTCCGCACTCGTGCGTGAGCTGGAATCCCTCCCCACCTCGGAGCAGACCAGGGTGCTGCTCGACCTGGTGCGGGAGTGCACCGAGGCCGTACTGCGGCAGACCCGGCCGGACGCCGCGCGGACCGTGGACCCGGCCCGCGCCTTCCGCGAGCTGGGGCTCGACTCCGTGGCGCTGGTGGCGCTGCACGCCCGGCTCGCCGCGGCCACCGGTCTCGCACTGCCCCCTACCGTCGCCTTCGACCACCCCTCACCGGCCGCGCTCGCCGCACATCTGCGCACCGAGGCCCTGGGCCTGCCCGACCTGCCCGACCCGGTCGTCGCGCCCGGCATCGCCACCGACGACCCGATCGCCGTCGTCGGCATCGGCTGCCGCTACCCCGGTGACGTGTCGTCCCCCGAGGACCTGTGGCAGCTCGTCGCCAAAGGCACCCACATCCGTGACGACTTCCCCACCGACCGCGGCTGGGACCTGGACCGGCTCTTCGACGACGACCCCACGACCCCCGGCACCACCTACGCCCGGCACGGCGGATTCCTGTCCGGCGCGGCCGAGTTCGACGCGGACTTCTTCTCCATCAGCCCCCGTGAAGCCCTCGCGATGGACCCGCAGCAGCGCCTCGTGCTGGAGACCGTGTGGGAGGCCGTGGAGCGGGCCGGGATCGACGCGCGGACCCTGCGCTCCAGCCGGACCGGCGTCTTCGTCGCCGCAGAGCCGCAGGAGTACGCGATGCGCCTGCACGAGGCGCCGGACGGCCTGGACGGATACCTGCTCAGCGGCAACGCCCCCAGCGTGGTCTCCGGCCGGGTCGCCTACACGCTCGGCCTGGAAGGACCCGCGCTGACCGTCGACACCGCCTGCTCGGGCTCGCTCGTCGGCCTCCACCTCGCCGCCCAGTCGCTGCGGCGCGGCGAGTGCACCCTCGCGCTGGCGGGCGGCGTCGCCGTCATGGGCAGCCCCGGTGTGTTCACCGCGTTCAGCCGGCAGCGCGGACTCGCCGCCGACGGCACGGTCAAGGCGTTCGCCGCCGCCGCGGACGGCACGGCGTTCGCCGAGGGCGCCGGTGTGTTCGTCCTGGAACGCCTCTCCGACGCACGCGCCAACAACCACCCGGTCCTCGCCGTCCTGCGCGGTACGGCCATCAACCAGGACGGCGCGTCCAACGGCCTGACCGCGCCCAGCGGCCGCGCCCAGCGCCAGGTCATCCGCCAGGCACTCGCGGACGCCGGACTCACCGCGGGCGACGTCGACGCCGTCGAGGCGCACGGCACCGGCACCACCCTCGGCGACCCCATCGAGGCGCAGGCACTGCTCGCCACCTACGGGCAGGAACGCACCGCGGGGCCCGCCTGGCTCGGCTCGGTGAAGTCCAACATCGGACACACCCAGGCCGCCGCCGGCTCGGCCGGCCTGATCAAGATGATCATGGCGATGCGTCATGGTGTGCTGCCCGCGACCCTGCACGTGGACGCCCCCTCGCCCAACGTCGACTGGTCGGCGGGGGAGGTCCGGCTGCTGACCGAACCCGTGCCGTGGGCGCCCGGCGACCGCCCCCGCAGGGCCGCCGTCTCCTCCTTCGGCGTCAGCGGCACCAACGCCCACATCGTCATCGAGGAGCCGCCGGCCGAGACCGCGCGGAGCGCCGCCGCCGAGGGCGACGGCACCGCCGCCGCCGACGGACGCCCCCTGCCCGCGACGCTCTCCGCCCGCACCGGGGCCGCCCTGCGCGACCAGGCCCGACGCCTGCTGGCACACGTCGAGGACACCCCCGACGCCCGCCCCCTCGACCTCGCCCACTCCCTGGCGACCACCCGGGCCGCGCTGCCGCACCGGGCCGTGGTGCTCGCCGGTGACCGCGCGGGCCTCCTCGACGGGCTGCGCGCCCTGGCCGACGGCCGTGACGCACCCGGCGTCCTCACCTCCGTCACCGGCGGCGGCACCGCGTTCCTCTTCACCGGTCAGGGCAGCCAGCGTCTCGCCATGGGACGCCTGCTGTACGACGCCCACCCGGCCTACGCCAAGGCCCTCGACAACGCCATCGGCTACCTCGACCTCCAGCTCGACCGCTCCCTGTGGGACGTCCTGTTCGCCGACGAGGACACCCCGGAAGCGGCCCTCCTGGACCGCACCGAGTACGCGCAGGCGGCCCTCTTCGCCGTCGAGGTCGCCCTGTTCAGGCTCCTGGAGTCCTGGGGCGTCCGTCCCGACTACGTGGCCGGGCACTCCATCGGCGAGCTGACCGCCGCCCACGTCGCCGGTGTGCTCACCCTCGACGACGCCGCCACCCTCGTCGCGGCGCGCGGCCGGCTGATGCAGGCCCTGCCCGAGGGCGGCGCCATGATCGCCGTGGAGGCCGCGGAGGAGACGGTGGAGCCGCTCCTCGCACACTGCCGCGACACGGTCAGCATCGCCGCCGTCAACGGCCCCCGCTCCGTCGTCCTGTCCGGGGACGAGGCGACGGTCACCGACGTCGCCGCCCGGCTGGAGGCCGCCGGCCACCGCACCAAGCGGCTCCGGGTCAGCCACGCGTTCCACTCACCGCTGATGGCCCCCATGCTCGACGACTTCCGGCAGATCGCCCGGATCCTCAGCTACGCCGCACCGAAGCTCCCCGTCGTCTCCGCCCTCACCGGCCGGCTCGCCACCGCCGCGGAACTCACCGACCCCGAGTACTGGGTGCGGCACATCTGCGCCCCCGTACGCTTCCACGACACCGTCGCCTCCCTCACCGACCGGGGCGTCGCCACCTTCCTCGAACTCGGACCCGACCCGGTGCTCTGCGCCATGGGCCGCGAGAGCGCCGACCCGGCAGCGGTGTTCGCCCCGCTCCTGCGGCGCGGGCACGACGAGCCGTACCAGCTGCTGAGCGCCCTGGCCGTCGCCCACACCCGCGGCACCCCCGTCGACTGGCACGCCTTCTTCGCCGGCGCCGGTGCCCACCGCGTCGAGCTGCCCACGTACGCCTTCCAGCGCGAACGGTTCTGGCTCAGCGCCCCCGACGCCGCCCAGGACGCGACGGCGCTCGGCCAGATGGCCGCCGGCCACCCCCTGCTGGGCGCGGTGGTCGGCCTCGCGGACACCGGGGGCGCCGTCCTCACCGGACGGGTCTCGCTGCGCTCGCACCCCTGGCTCGCCGACCACGTGATCGACGGCCATGTCCTGCTGCCCGGCACCGCGTTCGTCGACCTCGCGGTCCGGGCCGGCGAACAGACCGGCTGCGAACGCCTCGACGAACTGGTCATGGCGGCCCCGCTGATCCTGCCCGGCACCGGCGGCGTCGCCCTCCAGATCGTCGTCGACGCCCCGGACGCCACCGGCCGCCGCCCCGTCGCCTTCTACTCACGCGACGAGGACGCCCCCGCCGACGCCCCGTGGACGCGGCACGCCACCGGACGCCTGGCCCCCCGCGGTCAGACCGGACCGGGGAGCGCGGACTTCGCGTCCGGCACCTGGCCGCCACCCGGCGCCGAACCCCTCGACATCACCGGCCTCTACGGAGACCTGGCCACCCAGGGCTACGGATACGGCCCCGCCTTCCACGGCCTGCGAGCCGTCTGGAAGGCCGCCGGGGGCGAGGTGTTCGCCGAGGTACGGCTGCCGGAGACAGCCGGCGACCCGGCCTCCGCCTACGGACTCCACCCCGCACTGCTCGACGCCGTCCTGCACGCCACCGACTTCGCCACGCAGGACGGCACCGACAGCCAGGACGGCCGCATCCTGCTGCCCTTCGCCTGGACCGGCGTCACCCTCCACGCGTCCGGCGCGACCACCCTGCGGGTACGCGTCACCGCCACCGGCACCGACGAGGTCGCCCTCGAACTGGCCGACGCCACCGGGGCCCCGGTCGCCTCCGTCGACTCCTTCCTCGTCCGCCCCCTCACGGCCGGCGGACTGGCCGCCACCGCGCACCCCGACGCGCTCCACCACGTCCGGTGGGCCCCCCTGCCCGACCTCGCCCCCACCGCGTCGGCCCCGGCCCCCGGCGCCGTCCACCACTGCCCCGCCCCGACCGGACCCGACGTCGCCGCCGACGTCCGCACCGTCCTCGGCACCACGCTCACCGCCGTACGGGACTGGCTCGCCGACGAACGCTCCGCCACCGCACGGCTGACCGTGCTCACCCGGGGCGCGGTCGCCGCCACCCCCGGCGAACAGGCCGCACTCGCCCAGGCACCCGTCTGGGGCCTGGTGCGCTCGGCCCAGGCAGAACACCCCGGCCGCTTCCTCCTGCTCGACAGCGACGGCTCACTCGGCACCGACGAACTGCTCCGCCTCACCGCCGACACCGACGAACCCGAGATCGCCCTGCGCGACGGCCGGCTGCACGTCCCCCGGCTGACCCGCACCACCCAGGCACCGAACCCCGACACCGCCCCCTGGCGCACCGAAGGCACCGTCCTGATCACCGGCGGAACCGGCGGCGTCGGCGCCACGCTCGCCCGCCACCTGGTCACCGCACACGGCGTACGCGGACTGCTGCTCACCGGCCGCCGGGGCGCGGCCGCCCCCGGCGCCGAGGAGCTGCGCTCCGAGCTGACCGCACTCGGCGCCGAGGTCACGATCACCGCCTGCGACGCCGCCGACCGCGACGCGCTGGCCGAGGCACTGGCCGCCGTACCGGAGCGGCTGCCGCTCAGCGCGGTCGTGCACGCGGCCGGGGTGCTCGACGACGCACTGGTGGACTCCCTCGACGACACCCGCCTGGACACCGTTCTGCGGCCCAAGGCCGACGGAGCCTGGAACCTCCACGAGCTCACGCGCGACAGCGACCTCTCCGCGTTCGTGCTGTTCTCCTCCACCGCCACCCTCCTGGACGGTGCGGGACAGGGCAACTACGCCGCCGCCAACGTCTTCCTCGACGCCCTGGCCACCCACCGCGCCGCCCTCGGCCTCCCCGCGACGTCACTGGCGTGGGGGCTGTGGACCGGCACCGGCGGCATGGGCGGCACCCTCGACGAGGCCGCCCTGCGGCGCATCGAACGCCTCGGCCTCCAGCCGCTGTCCGTCGCGGAGAACCTCGCCCTCCTGGACCGCGCGATCAGCACGCAGGCGCACCCGGCCGTCGTCCCCGTACGGCTGAACCTGCGCACGCTCAACGCCCGCGCCGACGAGGCCCCCGCCCTCCTGCGGGCCCTGGTCCGTCCGCCGCGCCGCGCCGTGGGCGGCGGCGGGATCAGCGTCGAGCAGTCGCTCGCGCGCAGCCTGAGCGGCCTGACCCGCTCGGAGCGGGGCGAGGCCCTCCTCGACCTGGTCCGGGCCCAGGTGGCCGCCGTCCTCGGCCACGACGGACCCGAACGCGTCGTCACCACAAGGGCGTTCAACGAGATGGGCTTCGACTCCCTCGCGGCCGTCGAACTCCGCAACCGGCTCGGCTCCGCCACCGGACTGCCGCTCACCGCCACCCTCGTCTTCGACTACCCCTCGCCCGCCGCCCTCGCCGACCACCTGGCCTCCCGGCTCGGCGGCGACGCGGAACAGCGGACCGGCCGGCACACCCCGGCCACCACCGCCTCCGCCTCCGACGACGACCCCATCGCCATCGTCTCCATGGCCTGCCGCTACCCCGGCGGCGTGACCTCGCCCGAGGAGCTGTGGCAGCTCGTCGAGGAAGGACGCGACGTCGTCTCGGCGTTCCCCACCGACCGCGGCTGGGCCACCGACATCCACGACACCGAGCCCGGCACTCCGGGCAAGAGCCTCACCGACCAGGGCGGATTCCTCCACGAGGCGGCCGACTTCGACGCCGCGTTCTTCGGGATCAGCCCCCGCGAGGCCCAGGCCATGGACCCCCAGCAGCGACTCCTGCTGGAGATCGCCTGGGAGACCGTGGAGCGCGCCGGCATCGACCCGCACGCCCTGCGCGGCAGCGACACCGGTGTCTTCGCCGGTGTGATGTACCACGACTGGGGGCTGCGCCTCGGCCCGCTCCCCGAGCACGTGGCCGGCTACCACGGCAACGGCAGCCTCGCCAGCGTGGTGTCCGGCCGGGTCGCCTACACCCTCGGCATCGAAGGCCCCGCCGTCACCGTCGACACCGCCTGCTCCTCCTCCCTGGTCGCCCTGCACTGGGCAGCCCAGGCCCTGCGCCGGGGCGACTGCGCCCTCGCCCTCGCGGGCGGCGTCACCGTCATGTCCACCCCCGACACCTTCGTCGACATGAGCCGGCAGCGCGGCCTGGCCGCCGACGGCCGGTGCAAGTCCTTCGGCAGCGGTGCGGACGGCACCGGCTGGGGCGAGGGCGTCGGCATGCTCCTGCTGGAGCGGCTCTCCGACGCCGAACGCAACGGCCACCGTGTGCTCGGCATCGTCCGGGGCTCCGCCGTCAACTCCGACGGCGCCTCCAACGGCCTCACCGCACCCAACGGACCGGCACAACAGCGGGTCATCCGACGCGCGCTGGACGTCGCCGGCCTCACCCCCGCCGACGTCGACGCCGTCGAGGGCCACGGCACCGGCACCGTCCTGGGCGACCCGATCGAGGCCCAGGCACTGCTGGAGACCTACGGCCAGGAGCGCCCGGCGGACGGCAGCCCGCTGCTGCTCGGCTCCATCAAGTCCAACATGGGCCACACCCAGGCGGCGGCCGGAGTGGCGGGCATCATCAAGATGGTGCAGGCGATGCGCCACGGCACCCTGCCCGCGACCCTGCACGCGGACGAGCCCTCACCCCAGGTGGACTGGGACTCCGGCGCCGTCGCACTGCTGACCGGCCCCACCGCCTGGCCCGCCCACGGCCGTCCGCGCCGCGCCGGGGTGTCGTCGTTCGGCATCAGCGGCACCAACGCCCACGTGATCATCGAGGAGCCGCCCGCCACCGCACCGCAGGACGCGCCCGAACCGTCCGGCTCCACGTCCGCCCCGGTCGCCTGGCCGGTCTCGGCGAGGACCCCGGAGGCGCTGAGCGCCCAGGCGACACGCCTGCTCAGCCACCTCGCGACCGTCCCCGACGACGCACTCGCCGCGACGGGCCACGCCCTCGCGACGACCCGCGCCGCCCTGGACCACCGAGCCGTAGCCCTCGGCGCCGACCGCACGGAACTCACCGCGGCCCTGCAGGCGTTGGCCTCCGGCACGGGACCGGTACGGGACACGGTCAGCGAGGGCAAGGTCGCCTTCCTGTTCACGGGCCAGGGTGCGCAGCGGCTCGGTATGGGCCGGGAGCTGTATGAGGCGTTCCCGGTGTTCGCGGAGGCGTTCGACGCGGTGCTGGTCGAGCTGGATGCTCGGTTGGGCCGCTCGTTGCGTGAGGTGGTGTGGGGTGAAGACGCCGGTCTGTTGAACGGGACGATGTTCGCCCAGGCGGGTCTGTTCGCGGTCGAGACGGCCCTGTTCCGGCTGGTGGAGTCCTGGGGCATGCGTCCGGACTTCCTGGTCGGCCACTCGGTCGGTGAGATCGCTGCCGCACACGTCTCGGGAGCGTTGTCGCTGGCGGATGCGGCTGAACTCGTGGTGGCGCGCGGACGGTTGATGCAGGCGCTCCCTTCCGGTGGTTCGATGGTGGCGGTGGAGGCGACGGAGGCCGAGGTGCTTCCGCTGCTGAACGCAGAGGTGGGGATCGCGGCCGTCAACGGGCCCGACTCCGTGGTCGTTTCGGGTACGGAGGCGGCGGTTCGCGGACTGGTCGCCACGTTCGAGGAGCAGGGCCGCAGGACGAGTGTGCTGCGCGTCTCTCACGCCTTCCATTCGCCGCTGATGGAGCCGATGCTGGCGGAGTTCGGCGCGGTGGTGGCCGGACTGTCGTTCGGCGCCGCGTCGATCCCCGTCGTGTCGGGCGTGTCCGGGGATCTGGCCGAGGACTGGGGTGCGGCGGAGTACTGGGTGCGGCATGTGCGGGAGGCGGTCCGGTTCGCGGACGCGGTCCGGTTCCTGGAGGACCGCGGCGTCACCTCGTACGTCGAGATCGGCCCCGACGCCGTGCTCAGCGGCATGGGCCAGAACTGCGTCCAGGACCCCGAGGGGGCGGCGTTCGTCCCGTCGCTGCGCCGGAACCGGCCCGAGGCCCGCGAACTCCTGGCCGCCGTCGGCCGTGCCCACACCCGCGGCGTCACCGTCGACTGGGACGCCCTCTTCGGCCTCCGCGGCATCGGACAGGGCCCGGACCTGCCCACCTACGCCTTCCAGCACGAGCGCTACTGGCTCGACCTGGCGACCGCCCCCGGCGATCTGGACGCTGTCGGCCTCGAAGCGGTCACCCACCCCCTGCTGAGCGCCGCCGTGGCGACGCCCGACGACGGCGGGGTCGTCCTCACCGGACGGCTCGCCACCGCCACCCAGCCCTGGCTCGCGGACCACGGCGTGCTGGGCAGCGTGCTGCTGCCGGGCACCGGATTCGTCGAACTCGCGGTCCGGGCGGGCGACCACGTCGGCTGCGGCCGGATCGAGGAACTCCTCCTCGAAGCACCCCTGACCCTGCCCGCCAGGGGAGGCGTCGCCCTGCGCGTCGTCGTCGGAACACCGGACGCGTCCGGCGCCTGCACGGTCAGCATCCACTCGCGCGGCTCCACCGAGCCCGACGCCCCGTGGACCAGGCACGCCCACGGCACCCTGACCCGCGAGGCACCCGCCCCCGCCTTCGACCTGGTCCAGTGGCCGCCGGCCGGCGCCACCCCCGTCGACGTCGAGTCCGCCTACGAGCGGCTGCGTGAGCGCGGATACGCCTACGGCCCCGCCTTCCAGGGGCTGCGCGCGGCCTGGCGGCGCGGCGACGACGTGTTCGCCGAGGTCGCCCTCGACGGTCCCGCCCGCGCGGAGGCGGCCGCCTACGGACTGCACCCCGCGCTCCTCGACGCGGCCATGCACGCCGATCTGCTGACGGACCCGGCCGCCGACGCGGCCACCCTGCTGCCCTTCTCGTGGAACGGCGTCACCCTGCACGCCGCCGGAACCCCGGCGCTGCGCGTCCACATCCAGCGGCTGCGCGGCGACGAGGTCTCCGCCATCATGGTCGCCGACGAGAGCGGCGCACCGGTCGCCACCGTGGAGTCGCTCGTCTCCCGGCCGGTCTCGCCGGAGCAGATCGCGGCGGCCTCCGGCGCACCGTCCGCCTCCCTCCACCGGATCGGCTGGCAGCGGACGGAACCGGTCACCACGACGGCCGACGCCACCCCCGCGTACACCGTTCTGCACTGCCCGGCACCGCCCGAGGGCGGGTACGTCCCCGACGCCGTGCGCGACCTCACCCACTACGTGCTCGACGCGGTACGCGACCGGCTCGCGGACCCCGAGGCGGCCGACCGCCCCCTCGTCGTGGTCACCCGGCGCGCCGTACCCGTACGGCCCGGCGAGGACGTGGACCCGGCGCAGGCCCCCGTATGGGGCCTGGTGCGTGCCGCACAGGCCGAGAACCCGGGCAGGTTCCACCTGCTCGACGTGGACGGCGCGTCCGAGCCCACCGACGCCGAGATCTCCGCCGCCATCGCATCTGCCGAACCCGAAGCCGCGCTGCGCGAGCACGAGTTGTGGGTGCCGCGGCTCGGCCGGGCCACCGCACCCGAGCCCGCCCGGCCCGCCCCCTGGGACACCGGGGGCACGGTGCTGATCACCGGAGGAACCAGCGGCCTCGGCGCACTCGTCGCCCGTCACCTCGTCACCGAACACGGGGTGCGCCACCTCCTGCTGGCCGGCCGGCGCGGCACGGACGCACCCGGTGCACAGGCACTCGCCGCCGAACTCACCGGCCTCGGCGCCCACGTCGTGATCGCCGCCTGCGATGTGGCCGACCGCGAGGCACTGGCCGCGCTGCTCGCCGGCATCGACGCCGAACGCCCGCTGCGCGCCGTCGTGCACGCGGCGGCGGTCGCCGACGGCGGACTGGTCGGCAGCCTCACGCACGAGCGGTTCGACGCCGTCCTGCGCCCCAAGGCCGACGGCGCCTGGAACCTGCACGAACTGACCAAGGACACCGACCTCACCGCGTTCGTCATGTTCTCCTCCGCGGGCGGCCTCGTCCTCGCCGCGGGCCAGGCCGACTACGCGGCGGCCAACGTCTTCCTGGACGCGCTCGCCACCCACCGCGCGGCGGCCGGGCTGCCCGCGACCTCGATCGCGTTCGGCATGTGGGAGGTCAGCACCGGCCTCGGCGGCGACCTCACCGAAGCCGACCTGGACCGGATGCGGCGCCTCGGCCTGCCCGCCCTCCCCGCCGACCGGGGCCTCGCACTCCTCGACGCCGCCGTCGTCGCCGGCGACACCGTCGTCGTCCCCCTCACCATCGACCCGGTGGCGCTCGCCGCCCGCAGCGACGAACTGCCCGCACTGCTCCGCGGCCGGGTCCGTACCCCCGCGCGCCGCACCGTCCGGGCGGCCGCCACCGGCTCCGCACTGGAACGCAGGCTGTCCGGTACGACCCCCGACGAGCGGGCCCGCATCCTGCTCGACACCGTCCGCACCCAGGTCGCCGCCGTCCTCGGCCAGCCGACCCCCGAGGCGGTCGGACCCGACACCGCCTTCCGCGACCAGGGATTCGACTCCCTCGCCGCCGTGGAACTGCGCAACCTGCTGGTCGGCTCCACCGGACTGCGACTGCCCGCGACACTGGTCTTCGACTACCCCAACTCCCGTGCCGTGGCCGGACATCTCGACACCCTGCTCGCCGGCACGACCACCACCGCGCCCGCCGCCGCCCCGCTCGCGGCCGTCGACGACGACCCGATCGCGGTGGTCGCCATCAGCTGCCGCTTCCCCGGAGGCGTCCGCTCGCCCGAGGACCTGTGGGACCTCGTCGCGGACGGCGTCGACGCCATCGGCGACTTCCCCGCCGACCGCGGCTGGGACGCCGACGCCCTCTACGACCCCGAGCCCGGACTCCCCGGCCGCACCTACGTCCGCGAGGGCGGATTCCTCTACGACGCGGCCGAGTTCGACCCCGGGTTCTTCGGCATCATGCCGCGCGAGGCCCTCGCGATGGACCCGCAGCAACGCCTGCTGCTCCAGTCCGCGTGGGAGACCTTCGAGCGCGCCGGAATCGACCCGGAGACGCTGCGCGGCAGCCAGACCGGTGTGTACGCCGGGGTGATGTACCACGAGTACGGCAGCCGGGTCACCGACGTCCCCGACGACCTGGCCGGCTACCTCGGCAACGGCAGCGCGGGCAGCATCGCCTCCGGCCGCGTCGCCTACGCGCTGGGCCTCGAAGGCCCCGCCGTCACCGTCGACACCGCCTGCTCCTCCTCCCTGGTCAGCCTCCACATGGCCTGCCAGGCGCTGCGCACCGGCGAGATCGACCTCGCCCTGGCGGGCGGTGTCACCGTCATGCCGACCCCGGAGATCTTCGTCGACTTCAGCCGGCAGCGCGGTCTCGCCTCCGACGGCCGCTCCAAGGCGTTCGCGGGTGCAGCCGACGGCACGAGCTGGGCCGAGGGCGTCGGCCTCCTCCTGGTCGAGCGCCTCTCCGACGCCCGCCGCAACGGACACCCCGTCCTCGCGGTCGTCCGGGGCAGCGCCATCAACCAGGACGGCGCCTCCAACGGCCTGACCGCCCCCAACGGCCCCTCCCAGCAGCGCGTCATCCGCAAGGCCCTGTCGGCCGCCGGGCTCGCCCCCGCCGAGGTGGACGCGGTGGAAGGGCACGGCACCGGCACCCGGCTGGGTGACCCGATCGAGGCACAGGCACTCCTCGCCACGTACGGCCAGGACCGCCCCGCCGAGCGCCCGCTGTGGCTCGGCTCGGTCAAGTCCAACATCGGGCACGCCCAGGCCGCCGCCGGCGTCAGCGGAGTCATCAAGATGGTGATGGCCCTGCGCAACGGCCTGCTGCCCCGGACCCTGCACGTCGACGAGCCGTCACCGCAGGTGGACTGGGAGGCCGGCGGCGTACGCCTGCTGACCGAGCCTGTCACCTGGGCGGCGGGGGACCGGCCCCGGCGGGCCGGGGTCTCCTCCTTCGGACTCAGCGGCACCAACGCCCACGTCATCATCGAGGAAGCGCCCCGGGACGGCGCCGCTCCCGCCGAACCCCAGCCCCTCGTATCGCTTCCCGCCGAACTGCTTCCGCCGTCCGCCGTACCGCTGCCCGTCGTACCGCTTCCGCTCTCCGCGCGGAGCGCCACGGCGCTCACCGCACAGGCCGGGCGCCTCCTCGCCCATATGGAGGCACACCCGGACGAGCTGCTGGTGGACGTCGGCCATTCGCTGGCCACGACGCGTGGCGTGCTGGACCACCGCGCGGTGGTGCTGTCCGCGGACCGTGACGCGGCGGTGCGCGCGCTGTCCGATCTGGCGGCGGGCCGGGAGAACGCGGACGTGGTCACGTCGGCCGGTTCCACGGCGGAGGGCCTGACGGCCTTCCTGTTCACGGGCCAGGGTGCGCAGCGGCTGGGGATGGGCCGCGAACTGTACGGCGCGTTCCCGGTGTTCGCGGAGGCCTTCGACGCGGTGGTGGCGGAGCTGGACGCCCGGCTGGGGCGTTCGCTGCGCGAGGTGGTGTGGGGTGAGGACGCCGGTCTGCTGAACGGGACGATGTTCGCCCAGGCCGGGCTGTTCGCCGTCGAGACGGCCCTGTTCCGCCTGGTGGAGTCCTGGGGCGCACGGGCCGACGTGGTGGCCGGGCACTCGATCGGTGAGATCACGGCAGCGCACGTCGCGGGCGTGCTGTCACTGCCGGACGCGGCCGAACTCGTCGTCGCACGAGGCCGGTTGATGCAGGAACTGCCGACCGGCGGAGTGATGGTGGCGGTGGCCGCGTCGGAGGACGAGGTGCTTCCGCTGCTCGGCGACGAGGTGGGACTGGCCGCCGTGAACGGCCCGTCGGCCGTGGTGATCTCCGGGGCGGAGGCGGCGACGCTCGCCGTCGCGGAGCACTTCGCCGCGTCGGGGCGCCGCACCAAGCGGCTGAGCGTGTCGCACGCCTTCCACTCGCCGCTCATGGAACCCATGCTCGACGCGTTCCGGAAGGTCGCCGAGACACTCACGTACACCGCTCCCCAGATGCGCGTCGTGTCCCACGTGACCGGAACCGAGGCGACCGCCGAGCAGCTGACCTCGCCCGCGTACTGGGTCCGCCACGTGCGCGAGGCCGTCCGGTTCGCCGACGGCATCGCCCACCTCTCCGGCCAGGGCGTCACCCGCTTCGTGGAACTCGGCCCCGACGCGGTGCTCACCGCACTCACCGAGGCCGCCGCACACCACACACCCGACACCCTCACCGTGCCCGTCCTGCGCAAGGGCCGGCCCGAGGTCGCCACCCTGCTCACCGCCCTCGCCCGGCTGCACGTCACCGGACCCGTCGTCCGCTGGGCCGACGTCCTCGAAGGCCGCGGCGGACGCACCGTCGAGCTGCCCACGTACGCCTTCGACCGGACCACGTACTGGCTCGACGCACCCGCCCCCGTCGGCGGCGACGTGACCGGCCTCGGCCAGACCGCCGCCGCGCACCCGCTGCTCAGCGCCGTGGTCGCCTCCCCGGAGGCCGGCGGCGTCGTGCTCACCGGGCGCCTCTCCGTCCGCACCCACCCCTGGCTCGCCGACCACGACGTCCTCGGGACCGTGCTGCTGCCCGGCACCGGCTACATCGAACTCGCCATCCGGGCCGGGGAGGAGGTCGGCTGCGAGGTGGTGGAGGAACTCACCATCGAGGCACTGATGCCGCTCCCGCCCCACGGCGGACTCGCCGTCCAGGTCGTCGTGGACGCACCCGACGCCGGCGGGCGCTGCTCACTCGGCGTCTACTCCCGCGCCGACGACGCCCCGGCCGGCGCACCCTGGAGCAAGCACGCCAGCGGTGTGCTCGCCCCCGGAACCGGACAGGCACCCCCCGCCGGCGCGTTCGCCCCGGCCCCGGCCGACTGGCCGCCCACGGGTGCGACCGAGGTCGACATCTCCGGTGTGTACGACTACCTCACCGGCCAGGGCTACGGCTACGGCCCCATGTTCCGGGGCCTGCGCGGCATCTGGTCCAGGGGCGCGGAGACCTTCGCGGAGGTGTCCCTGCCGGAGGACTCCCTCGACGTCGGGAAGGACTTCCGCCTCCACCCGTCCATCCTCGACGCGGCACTCAGCGCGACCGACTTCATGGACGGGCGCCGCCCCCAGGACGTCGGCGGTACCCAGCTGCCGTTCGCCTGGTCCGGTGTCACCCTGCACGCCGCCGGATCCTCCCGGCTGCGGGTCCGCATCACCGCCGTCGCATCCCACCGGTCACAGGGCTCGGACGCGGTACGCCTCGAACTCACCGACCCCGCCGGCACCCCGGTCGCCACCATCGACTCCCTCGTGGTCCGCCCCGTCACCGCCGCCAAGGTCAACGCGGCCGCCGCCGCGGGCGGCGGTGAGCACGAGGCCGTGTTCCACCTGGTCACCCAGCAACTGCCGCTCGGCGCCGCCGTCACCGCGGCCACGGACCGCTGGGCGGTGCTCGGCACCGGCCCCGAGGACGCCTCTCCTCCCGGCCCCGGCACCGGCTACCCGGACCTCGCCGCCCTCGGCGCCGCCCTGACCGGCGGCGCCCCGGTACCCGACGTCGTCGTCCTGCCCGTACCGCCCGCCCCGGAACACGACGACATCCCGGCGGCCGTCCGCTCCGTCACCGCACACCTGCTCGCCACACTGCAGTCCTGGCTCGCGGACGAGCGGTACGCGCACTCCCGCCTCATCGTGGTCACCCGCAACGCCCTTCCCGTGGAGGAGAGCGACGCCGCCGTGGACCTCGTCCAGGCACCGGTATGGGGCCTGCTGCGCTCCGCGCAGGAGGAGTACCCCGGCCGGTTCGTCCTCGTCGACTCCGACGGCACGGCCACGGCCCGCGAGACGCTGCCCGCCGTGGCCGCGTCCGGCGAACCCGAGGCGATCCTGCGCGGCGCGGAGGTACGGGTGCCCCGACTGGCCCGGATGGCAGCGGCAGCACCCACCACGCCCCTGCCCTGGGACGCCGAGGGGACCGTACTGATCACCGGCGGAACCAGCGGCCTCGGCGCCGTCGTCGCCCGCCACCTGGTCGAACAGCACGGCGTACGCCACCTCCTGCTCGCCGGACGGCGCGGCCAGGACGCACCCGGCGCCACCGCACTCCGCGACGCACTGACCGGACTCGGCGCCACCGTCACCCTCGCGGCCTGCGACGCGTCCGACCGCAAGGCCGTCGACGCACTGCTGACCGCGATCCCGGCCGCACACCCGCTGACGGCGGTCGTCCACGCGGCCGCCGTCATGGACAACGCACTGCTCGCCGCCCTCACCCCCGCCCAGGTCGACACGGTGATGCGCCCCAAGGTGGACGCGGCGTGGAACCTGCACGAGGCGACACGCGGACTCGACCTGAAGGCGTTCATCCTCTTCTCCTCCTGCGCCGGACTCGTCGTCGGCGTCGGCCAGGGCAACTACGCCGCCGCCAACCGCTTCCTGGACGCCCTCTCCGCCCACCGCCGCGCCGCCGGACTACCGGCCACGGCACTGGCGTTCGGCCTCTGGGAGACCAAGACCGGCCTCGGGGGCGGAGTCACCCACGCCGACCTGCGGCGCATGCGCACCATGGGCATGCCGGCCCTGCCGACCGCCGAGGGCCTCGCCCTGCTCGACGAGGCGCTGGAACTCGACCGGCCGGTGCTCGTACCGATCCGGGTGGAGCGCGATCAGCACGCCACCGCCGAACCGCCGCACCTGTTGAAGGACGTGCTCGGCGCGCCGGAACGGCCCGCCGCCCGCAAGGAGGTACGCGCCCCCGCCGTCACCGCGGCGGCCACCGCCCCCGCCACCGAACAGACCCTGGAACAGCGGCTGTCGGGCATGAAGGCGGCCGAACGCAAGCGCACGGTGCTGGACGTCGTGCGCGAGCAGGTCGCCGGAGTCAGCCACAGCGTCCCGGCCACCATCGACGTCTCCAAGGGCTTCACCGAGCTCGGCCTCGACTCGCTCGCCGCGATCGATCTCCGCAACCGGCTCCAGAAGGCCACCGGCCTCCGGCTCCCGGCGACACTCATGTTCGACTACCCCAGCCCGATGGTGCTGGCCGACTTCCTCCTCGACGAACTCCCCCCGGGCATCGAGGAGAACGCGCCGGACGCGTCCACCGGAACCGCGCCCGCACCCGCACAGGCCGGATCGGGGACCGCGGAGGCCGACGCCGCCATCCGGCAGACCCTCGCGGACATCCCGGTCGACGCGCTCCGGCAGGCCGGCCTGCTGGACGCGCTGCTGAAGCTCGCCCCCCGACCCACGACACCCGCACCGGCACCCGCACAGGCCGGCGAAGCGATCAGGACCATGGACGTCGACGACCTGGTGCGCGCCGCGCTCGCGTCCGCCGACCCGACCCGGAACCCGAGCGAGGGCTGAGGACATCATGGAAACATCTGTAGAGCAGCTGGTGGCCGCCCTCCGCGCGACCATGGTCGAGAACGAACGCCTCCGCTCGGCCAACGACCGCCTCACCGACGACGCCTCCGAGCCGATCGCGATTGTCGGGATGGCGTGCCGTTATCCGGGTGGGGTGGGTTCTCCGGACGAGTTGTGGGATTTGGTGGTGGAGGGCCGGGACGGTGTGTCGGGGTTTCCGGTGGATCGTGGGTGGGATGTGGAGGGGCTTTACGATCCGGAGCCGGGGAAGCCGAACCGTACGGTGACGCGTGAGGGGGGTTTCCTGTATGACGCGGCTGATTTCGATGCCGGGGTGTTCGGGATCTCTCCGCGTGAGGCGTTGGGGATGGATCCGCAGCAGCGGTTGCTGTTGGAGGCGTCCTGGGAGGCGGTGGAGAGTGCGGGGATCGATCCCCTCTCCCTGAAGGGCAGCCGGACCGGCGTCTTCGCCGGAGTCATGTACCACGACTACGGCCCCGGCACGAGCGACGGCAGCCTCGTCACCGGCCGCATCGCCTTCACCCTCGGCCTCGAAGGCCCCGCCGTCACCATCGACACCGCGTGCTCGTCATCGCTCGTCGCCCTCCACTGGGCAGGACAGGCACTGCGCCGGGGCGACTGCTCGATGGCGCTGGTGGGTGGCGTGACGGTGATGACGACGCCGGACATGTTCCTCTACTTCAGCCACCAGCGGGGCATGGCGAAGGACGGCCGCTGCAAGTCCTTCGCCGCCGACGCGGACGGCACGGGCTGCTCGGAGGGCGTCGGCGTCCTCATGGTCGAGCGCCTCTCGGACGCCCAGCGCAACGGACACCCGGTCCTCGCGGTGATCCGGGGAAGCGCCATCAACCAGGACGGCGCGTCGAGCGGGATGACCACCCCCAACGGCCCGTCCCAGCAACGGGTGATCCGCGCGGCACTGGAGAACGCCGGCCTCACGAGCACGGACGTGGACCTGGTGGAGGCGCACGGCACGGGGACCCGGCTGGGCGACCCGATCGAGGCGCAGGCGCTCCTCGCGACGTACGGGAAGGGGCGCCCGGAGGGCGATCCGCTCTGGCTGGGCTCGTTGAAGTCGAACCTGGGCCACACCCAGGCAGCCGCCGGTGTGGGCGGAGTGATCAAGGCGGTCCAGGCGATCCGGCACGGCGTGCTGCCGAAGTCCCTCCACTCGCAGACGCGTTCGCCGCACGTGGACTGGGAGTCCGGTGCGGTGGAGTTGTTGACGGAGTCGCGGGCGTGGCCGGAGCGGGATCGTCCGCGTCGGGTGGGTGTGTCGTCGTTCGGGCTGAGTGGGACGAACGCGCATGTGATCGTGGAGCAGGCTCCGGTGGTGGAGGCTCCTGCGGTGGTTTCCTCGGTCGAGGTGCCGGTGGTGCCGGTGGTGCCGGTGGTGTTGTCGGCGCGGAGCGAGGCGGGGCTGGCGGGGCAGGCCTCGAAGCTCCTGGCGCGTATGGACGCTTCTGTCTCATTGCTGGATGTGGGTTTCTCGTCGGTGGTGTCGCGTGCGGTGCTGGAGCACCGTGCGGTGGTCGCGGCATCGGACCGTGAGGAGTTGGTACGGGGTCTGACGGCTCTGGCTGACGGCGAGGTGTCGGCCTCGGTGGTGAGCGGGTCGGTGCGTCCGGCTGGTGTTACGGCTTTCCTGTTCACGGGGCAGGGATCGCAAAGGCTGGGGATGGGTCGGGAGCTGTATGAGGCGTTCCCGGTGTTCGCGGAGGCGTTCGACGCGGTGCTGGTGGAGCTGGACGCTCGGTTGGGTCGTTCGTTGCGTGAGGTGGTGTGGGGTGAGGATGCTGACCTGTTGAACGGGACGATGTTCGCCCAGGCGGGTCTGTTCGCGGTCGAGACGGCCCTGTTCCGGCTGGTGGAGTCCTGGGGCATACGTCCGGACTTCCTGGTGGGTCACTCGGTGGGGGAGATTGCGGCGGCGCACGTTTCGGGTGTGTTGTCGCTGGGTGATGCGGCTGAGCTGGTGGTGGCGCGTGGTCGGTTGATGCAGGCGTTGCCGGCTGGTGGGTCGATGGTGGCGGTGGAGGCGACGGAGGCTGAGGTGCTTCCGCTGCTCAGTGACGAGGTGGGGATCGCGGCGGTCAATGGTCCGCGGTCTGTGGTGGTTTCGGGTGTGGAGGGTGCGGTTGCTGATCTGGCGGGGAAGTTTGCTGGTCAGGGCCGTAGGACGAGTGTGCTGCGGGTGTCGCATGCGTTTCATTCGCCGTTGATGGAGCCGATGTTGGCGGAGTTCGGGGCGGTGGTGGCCGGGCTGTCGTTCGGGGCCGCGTCGATCCCGGTGGTGTCGGGTGTGTCGGGGGATCTGGGCGAGGGCTGGGGTTCGGCGGAGTACTGGGTGCGGCATGTGCGGGAGGCGGTGCGGTTCGCGGACGCGGTGTCGTTCGTCGTGTCGCGCGGTGTGACGTCCTACATCGAGCTGGGTCCGGACGGTGTGCTGAGTGGGATGGCGCAGCAGTCGGTGGATGCGGAGTCGGCGTTGTTCGTTTCGTTGGTGCGTAAGGGGCGTCCGGAGGTGGCTGCGGCTGTCGGGGCGTTGGGTCGGTTGCATGTGGCGGGTGTGTCTGTGGACTGGTTGCGGTTCTTTGAGGGTTCGGGGGCTCAGCGCATTGATCTGCCGACGTATGCGTTTCAGCGTGAGCGGTTCTGGTTGGAGTGTGTGGGGGGTGGTGATGCTGGTGGTTTGGGTCAGGTGGTGGTTGATCATCCGGTGTTGGGTGCGGCGGTGGCGTTGCCGGATTCGGGTGGTGTGGTGTTGACGGGTCGGTTGTCGGTGGAGGGGATGGGGTGGTTGTCGGATCATGTGGTGTTGGGGTCGGTGTTGTTGCCGGGGGCTGCGTTTGTGGAGTTGGTGGTGCGGGCTGCTGATGAGGTGGGTTGTGGGGTGGTGGAGGAGTTGACGTTGCGGGCGCCGTTGGTTGTTCCGGAGCGTGGTGGGGTGGCGTTGCAGGTGGTGGTGGGTGGTCCGGACGAGGTTGGGTGTCGTTCGGTGCGGGTGCATTCGCGTCGGGAGAGCGAGGGCGTGGGTGCGGGGTGGGTGTTGCACGCGGACGGTGTGCTGGGTGCGGGTGCGGGTGAGCCGGTGCCGGCCTTCGACCTCACCGAATGGCCCCCGCCGGGCGCGGTCGCTGTACGGACGGACGACGCCTACGAGCTGCTCCACCAGCAGGGGTACGTCTACGGCCCCGTCTTCCGCGGGCTCAAGGCCGTGTGGCGGCGCGGGGACGACGTCTTCGCCGAGGTCGAGCTGCCCGAGCAGGCACACGGGGACGCCGAGCGGTTCGGGCTTCACCCCGCCCTGCTCGACGCGACCATGCACGCTCTGGGAGTCGGCGAGGGAGTCACGGGCGACGAGCCGACCGAGCTCCCCTTCTCCTGGACGGACGTCTCTCTGCACGCCGCCGGTGCCCGCTCGTTGCGGGTTCGGCTCTCTCCCCAGGGCGTCAACAGCCTCTCGCTGAGCCTGGCGGACCAGAACGGCGCCCCTGTGGCCACGGTCGGCGGACTCATGTTCCGTCCGGTGTCGGTGGAGCAGTTGAGTGGTGTGGGTTCGGGTGTGGGTGGTGGGTTGCATGAGGTGGTGTGGCGGCCGTTGGTGTCGGCTGGT
>NZ_JBIVTZ010000003.1:0-168927 GCF_044756945.1 Streptomyces sp. NPDC091387
TGAGCTGTCGCCGCGTCACACCAGCGTTCTACCGCGAACCACCCCAAGCCAGCAGCGGAACACAGATATTGATCACGACCTCACACACGCCCTAGGGGCCGTCAGGCTCGGACGGACGGCCCAAGTACACCTTGTCCATGGCGAGTGGCATCAACCTCGAAGACGGCTCGGTCCGTCTGATTCCGGAAGGTGACGACAAGCTGCAGGGCTCCCGGCCGCGGGAAGTCCTGTCAAGGCTGCCCAGCTTCCTGACATCAGCGGCTGACACCAACGAGCACGAACCGCACCGGCCAACGGCGAACGACGTCGGCTCGACAGCCAGGGAACGGCGGAGGTTCGCGGATGTCGTGCGTGTCCAGCCATCGCACTGGCAAGGATGAGGCCACACGTTCAAGTCCTGCGCTCCTCGCCATCGGACCGCGCCTGAGGCGCACCGCGTCTGGTGGAGGAGGCAAGCGCCTGTAAGGATCAAGCCGTGCACGAGACTTCGATTCCCGCGAGATTGAACAGGGCCCTCGACTGGGCAGGGCTGCCCCTGTCCGCTCTCCTTCTTGCGATCGGCATCAGGGACTATCGCGATGGAGGGTCCGTGGGCTGGCCGATCGGCGGAACGGTGCTCGTCCTGGTCAGCCTCTGGGTGATCTACCGCGGGTTGCCTCGCCGGCGCTGACCGATCCCGCTTGAGCCACGGATCAGAGGTTCCCCGTGCCGCAACCGTGCCGGATCGGGCGGGGACTCACGGGGAACAGCGGTTGCTGGCGGAGGCCACGGCCAGCAGCCGCCGAAGTCGGCATCCCGCAGGTCAGCCGCTCAGCCCCCGGAGCCGCCCCGAGCGGTGGTCACCACCGCCGTCGCACGGTCGCCTTGCCGCCGGTCACCAGGCTGGCCGGCGGAACGTCGTCGGCCACGACCGAGCCGGCCGCGATGACCGCGTCGCGGCCGATGCTGACGCCCGGCAGGATCTTGGCGCCGGCGCCGATCCACACGTTCTCCGCCACGTCGATGGGCGCGCCGGTCAGCCATTCCCGTCGCTCCCCGGGATCGACCGGGTGGCCGAGGGTGAGGAACATGACGTTGGGTCCGACCATCACCCGCTCGCCGAGCCGGATGCCGGCGTAGTCCAGGAACGTGCAGTTCTGGTTGATGAACACGCGCTCCGCGAGGTCCAGTTGAAGGCCGTGGTCCGTGTAGAACGGCGGATGGATCGTCACTTTCGGCGGCAGCGGCCTGGCGAGGATCTGTTCGAACAGTTCCGCCTTTCCTGCCTCGTCCTCGAAGGGCAGGACGTTCAGGCGAGAGGTGAGCTGGGTGACCCGCAGAACCCGCTCGGACATGGCCTGGAACTCGGGGCTGTGGATGCGCATGAAACGGTCGCTGGTCACGTCACGGTCCTTCGTCTTTGTCCGGTGTGCTGGTGTGCCGGTGGCTGGGCAGAGCTTCCCGGTCCGGTCTGGCGCCCGGCCGGTTCACCTCTGTGGCGTCGTTGCCCAGGCCGGGCGCCAGACCGGCCCGGGGAGCCCCGGCAGGCTGTGGAGGTGGGTGATGATTCCGCGAAGTCCCGGATGCGGATTCGTCGCGGGGAGGATGAGCGAGAGCGGGTAGGCGAGGGCCGGATTCACCACGGGGATGCGACGCAGGTCGTGGTTTGCCGGCCAGATGTACCGGTCGCGCGCCCCCACGAAGGTGGCCACCTCCGCGGACTCCGCGAGGGTGTCCAGGAGTACTTCGTCCCCGAAGTGCGGGCCCGCCGCGTCGATGCGCAGGTCGAAGTCGGTGGCGAGCTGGTCGTAGAACTCCGACCACTCGCTCCGGGGCGCGATGCCCGGCACCCAGATCCGGTGCTCGCGCAACTGCGGTGGCGTCAGTTCGTGCGCTGAGGCGAGCGGATGTCTCGGGCCGACGAGGAGTTCCAGGGGCGAGTCGAACGCGTGGATCATCCTTACGTCGGGCGGCAGGACGGCCGGATCGGTGACGGTCCGGAACGAGGCGTCGATATCGCCCGCCTCGACGGCGGCGACCGCCACGCGCGGGTCGTTGACCCGGAGGGTCACCACGTCCAGCTCCGTTCCGGGACGCGACCGCCAGTAGTCGTGCAGCGCGACGGCCTGTGCGCTCCGCAGGCCGAGGACGTCGATCCGAAGGGCCCGGGAGCCCGGTCTGACGGCGCTGACGGCGCGCTCGACACCCGCCACGACGCTCCGTGCGTGGGGGAGGAACGCCTGACCGTCGAGCGTCAGCTCCACCCCTCTGGGGGTGCGGGTGAACAGGCGGATCTCCAGCTCGCGCTCCAGGGCGGCGATCCGCTTGGAGACCGCCTGCTGTGTCACGCCCAGCTCGTCGGCGGC
The DNA here is from genome assembly GCF_044756945.1 of Streptomyces sp. NPDC091387. Taxonomy (NCBI): domain Bacteria; kingdom Bacillati; phylum Actinomycetota; class Actinomycetes; order Kitasatosporales; family Streptomycetaceae; genus Streptomyces; species Streptomyces sp. NPDC091387. Next base: position 2,346 of record NZ_JBIVTZ010000003.1, read on the forward strand.
GTGCTGCAGCCGTCCCAGCTCGGCGGCCCGGACGAACGTGCGCAATGCCTCGGTGTCCACCGGTTCAGTCTAGGTACGCACAACTGATCGTTGTGGCTGCCGAGGCCCGGTTGTGGGGTACCCCGCAACCGGGCCTGCGCGGGCGCTGCCCATATGATCCGGCCCATGGTGATCGCGACGGTTCGGGAGTGGCGCGACGAGGAAGGGTGGGGCGTGCTCGATTCCCCCGAGACCCCCGGCGGCTGCTTCGGCCACTACTCCGACATACAGAAGCGCGGTTTCCGCAACCTGATGCCCGGACAGCGGGTGGATCTCGTCTGGGAAGCGCCCGGCTTCAAACAGGACGGGTACGACTACCGTGCGCTGAGCATCGTGCCGCGATCCGACTGACGTCCACAGCCGTCCCGGAGCCATCGGTGACCACCTGTGGGCACGGGCAGGATCCGCAACCGCGCAACTACTGACTATTCGTCAGTTCTCTGCGATAGTGCGCGCCATGCCGGACGAATCGGGAGCAACGAAGGGCACGTCCCACGGCGCGCCGGATGTGCTGGCGCCGGCCCGGCTGGGGCCGCTGAGGCTGCGTAACCGGGTGATCAAGGCCGCGACCTTCGAGGGCGCCACCCCTGAGGCGCTGGTCACCCAGGCGCTCATCGACTACCACCTGCGCCCCGCGGCGGGCGGGGTCGCCATGACCACCGTCGCCTACTGCGCGGTGTCCCCGGAGGGCCGCACCGAGCGCCGCCAGCTGTGGATGCGACCTGAGGCGCTGCCGGGGCTGCGCGGGCTGACGGAGGCGGTGCACGGCACCGGGGCCGCGGTCTGCGCCCAGCTGGGCCACGCCGGACCGGTGGCGGACGGCCGGTCCAACGGACTGCCCGCCCTCGCCCCGATGGCCGGCTTCAACCCGCTCAGCATGCGCCGCAACAGGGCGGCCACCGCCGACGACATCGCCCGCGTCGTCGAGGCCCACGCCGAGGCGGCGTTACTGGCGGCCGAGGCCGGCTTCGACGCCGTGGAGATCCACCTCGGCCACAACTACCTGGCCAGCGCCTTCCTCAGCCCCCGACTGAACCGCCGCACCGACGCCTTCGGCGGCTCCCTGCGCGCCCGCGCCGGCGTGGCGCTGGGCATCACCCGGGCGGTACGCGACGCGCTGGGCGACCGCATCGCCATCACCGCCAAACTGAACATGAAGGACGGTGCGCCCGGCGGGCTCACCCTGGACGACAGCCTCCAGGTCGCACGCTGGCTGGAGGAGGACGGCTCGGTGGACGCCCTCGAACTGACGGCGGGCAGCTCCCTGCTGAACCCGATGTACCTCTTCCGGGGCGACGCCCCCATCACCGAGTTCGCGGCCAACTTCCCGCTCCCGCAACGCCTGGCGATCCGGGCACTCGGCCGCACCTTCTTCCGCACCTACCCGTACCAGCCGCTCTACCTGCTGGACGCCGCCCGGCAGTTCCGCGCCGCGCTGCGGCTGCCGCTGATCCTCCTGGGCGGCGTCACCGACCGCCAGGGCATGGACCGCGCCATGGCGGAGGGCTTCGACTTCGTCGCCATGGCCCGCGCCCTGCTCCGCGAACCCGACCTGCTGCACCGCATCGAGCGCGACACCGCCACCCGCTCGGAGTGCATCCACTGCAACCGCTGCATGCCCACGATCTACACGGGGACCCATTGTCCGCTGATCGGTGAACGGGGGCGCTGAGCCGGTTCGCGGGGCTGGGGCCTACGCGTGAGGGCCGACGGTCACCATGACCGCCGGCCCTTTTCCGTGTTCCCCCGCGCCCCCGCCACCAAGGATTCAGGCGAAGCTCCGCCCCATCTCGTCGAGGATCTCGTCGATCACCTCGGCCGGCTCCCGGACCAGGTCCTCCTCGATCCACATCCGCATCGCGATCCGGATCGACGAGAGGAACGCCGCCGCGAGGACCAGGGGGCGGACGGGGCACGTCGAGTGGCCCCGGCGGGCGGCCACCGCTTCGGCCAGGTCGCGTTCCAGGGCCGCGTGATTGGCGAGCTGGCGGGCGAGCAGGGAGGGGTGGCGCATGGCCAGGCGGGTGCGGACGGCCCATTCGCGTTCCGGGGGTGCCAGCCGATCGGTGAACTGGGGCACCGCCGCCCGCAGCGCGGTCCAGGGGCTCTCCTCCGCGGGACGTTCGCGTACCGCGCGGACGAGTTCTCCTATCTGCTGCTCCTCGCCGTACAGGAGGGCGTCCTCCTTGCCGGTGAAGTAGTTGGAGAACGTTCTGCGGGAGATCCCGGCCGCGTCCGCGACGGCCTCCACCGTGACCTGGTCGAAGCCGTGCTCGACGGTCAGCCGCAGTGCCGCTTCGTGCACTGCCTGCCGGGTGGCTTCCTTCTTGCGTTCCCGCAGTCCCACAGAGCGCTCCATGGGGGCCATTATCTACCCGTCGGTTATTGTTGCGCAGTGGGCAAAATTGCCCAACGGGCATGTACGGTGAGCTCCTGTCTTCTCCGTAGCCCTGTTCGCATACCTCCTGGAGGCTGAGCGTGAGCGCTCGAACGGCCGCGCCGACCGACGTCGCGCCCATGGACCACCGCCACATCCTGCGCGCGCTGAGCGGTCTGCTCATCGTGCTGTTCGTGGCGATGACCAGCAGCACGGTGGTCTCCGTCGCGCTCCCGCAGATCATCGGCTCCCTCAACGGAACGCAGTCGCAGTACACCTGGGTCGTCACCGCGATGCTGCTGGCCTCCACGGCCTCCACCCCGATCTGGGGCAAGCTCGCCGACCTCTTCAGCAAGAAGCTGCTGCTCCAGATATCCATCGGCATCTTCGTCGTCGCGTCGATCGCCTGCGGATTCGCCCAGTCCACCGAGCAGTTGATCGCCTTCCGCGCCCTCCAGGGCCTCGGCATGGGCGCGCTCCAGGTGCTCGTGCAGGTCATCATCGCGGCGATGATCAGCCCCAAGGAGCGCGGCCGCTACAACGGTTACCTCGGCGGCGTCATGGCCGTCGCCACGGTCGGCGGCCCGCTGCTGGGCGGCTTCATCACCGACACCTCGTGGCTCGGCTGGCGTTGGTGCTTCTTCATCGCCGTACCGTTCACGCTGATCGCCTTCGTGATGCTCACCCGCACCCTGCACCTCACCGAGATCCGGCGCCCCGACACCAAGGTCGACTACCTGGGCGCCTCGCTCATCGCCGTCGGCGTCAGCGTGCTGCTTCTCTGGGTCACCTTCGTCGGCAACGACTTCGACTGGCTGTCCTGGCAGACGGCCGCCATGGTCGGTGCGAGCGCGGTGATCCTCGGCGGTGCCGTGGCCGTGGAGGCGAGGGTCAAGGAGCCCGTCGTGCCGCTCCACGTCGTACGCCGCCGGGACCCCGCCCTCGCCATCGTCGCGAGCCTCGCGGTCGGTATGGCGATGTTCGGCGGGGCGGTCTTCCTCGGCCAGTACTTCCAGATCGGACGCGGCTACTCGCCGACCGAGGCCGGACTGCTCACCATTCCGCTGATGTTCGGCGTGCTGGTCTCCTCGACCGTGGCCGGCCGGATGGTGTCGAAGACCGGCAAGGTGAAGCCGTACATCATCACCGGCGTCGTCGTCCTCACCCTCGGCTTCCTCGGGCTGTCCACCATCGACCACGAGACACCGCTCGTCCTCGTCTCGATCGGCATGCTCGCGGTCGGAATCGGCGTCGGCATGTCGATGCAGAACCTCGTTCTCGTCCTCCAGAACACCGTCCCGCTCAGTGAACTCGGCGCGGCCAGCGGCGCGATCACCTTCTTCCGCTCGCTCGGCGGCACCATCGGCGTCTCGGTCCTCGGCGCCGTCCTCGCCAACCAGGTCGCCACGAAGATCGCGTCCGGCCTGACGAAGCTCGGTGTCGACCCGGCGGCCTCGTCCTCCGGCGGCTCCACGCTGAACGTGGCGGCCATGCCGCCGGAGATCCGCGAGGTCGTGCGGGCCGCGTACGGCGACGCGACGGGGCACATCTTCCTGATCTCGGCGGCCATCTCGGTCGTCGGCGTGATCGCCGCCCTGTTCCTCACCCCGACCAAGCTGCGCGACAGCGTGGACCTTTAGCCGGCGCGGACATCTGGTGCGGGCGGGGCGGGCTCCGGGAGAGGGGTCCGCCCCGGAGCCCGTGGTTCCGGTGGACTGGACCTGTCTGATCACTGACAATGGCACCAGAGGCCGCAGTGGACGGGGGAGCCATGGCTGAGATCTTCGTGTTGCTCGGCGTGCTGCTGGGCGTGGTCGTCTTCCTGATCGTGAAGCTGACGCTCAAGGAACGGCGCCGCCCGACGGACAACTTCGACGGCCAGCAGATCGAGCGGCAACACAGCGCGGAGGCGCGGCACATCAGGGCCGCCAACACCTCGATCGCCGTCCACAACCGCTTCGTCGACGGCGGCAACGACTGGCGGCCCCGGAAGCGCTGACGCCCCGAGGTCCGGAACGGTCCGGGCCCCGCTGGGGTAGGGTGACGCTTCCCCGCACGGGGACGTGACCCAAGAAGGCGTTCCCGCACGGGGACGTGACACGAGAATGTGTCCCCGTACCGGGACACAACGAGGTTTTCCCCGCACGGGGACGAACGAAGGAGGTGGGACCCATTACCGCTGTATCAGGCTGGGTGCTCACCCCTCGTCAACGCGTGGCCGACCGGACATAACCGACCGCGGAGCACCCATCGGCGTTTTCCCGAAAGGCTCCGCTTCATGCCGGTCCCGCTGTCACCGCTTGCCCTCTCCACCCTCGTCACCACACTCCGCACCGCAGGCTGCGTATTCGCCGAGGACGAGGCGGACCTGATCGCCTCCACCGCCACCGACCCCGTCGCGCTCACCGCCATGGTGGAACGCCGCGTCTCCGGTCTCCCCCTGGAACACGTCCTGGGCTGGGCCGAGTTCAGCGGACTGCGGATCGCCGTGGACCCCGGGGTCTTCGTCCCCCGCCGCCGCACCGAGTTCCTGATCCGGCAAGCCGTGGAACTGGCTCCGAGACCGGCCGTCGTGGTCGACCTCTGCTGCGGAACGGGCGCGCTCGGCGCCGCGCTCGCCGCAGCCCTGGACGGGGTCGAACTCCACGCCTCCGACGTCGAAGCCGCCGCGGTGCGCTGCGCCCGGCGCAATATCGGTGAGCTGGGCCGGGTCTACGAGGGCGACCTCTTCGCACCGCTGCCCGACTCACTGCGCGGGCGCGTGGACGTACTGCTCGCCAACGTGCCGTACGTACCGACCGGCGATGTCGCGCTGCTCCCCGCCGAGGCGCGCGTGCACGAGCCGCGGGTGGCGCTCGACGGCGGCGGCGACGGTCTCGACGTCATGCGGCGGGTGGCCGCGGAGGCGCCGCGATGGCTGGCACCGGGGGGCAGCCTGCTGGTCGAGACCAGCGAACGGCAGGCGGCCCGTGCCGAGGAGACCGTGGGCGGCAGCGGCCTGATCCCGCGGGTGGTCTCCTCCGACGAGCTGTACGCCACGGTCGTGATCGGGACCATGCCCGCCGCCCACTGAGGAGGAGGCGGGCGCGAGCCGAGCAGGGGCGGCCGGTCCGGCGGACTCTCAGGCGAAGCGCCAGCGGGTCTGGGTGAACGGGTCGCCCTTCCCGAAGCCGAAGACCGTGCGCGGGGACACGGCGAAGACCTCGGCCCGGTTGCCCTGGGCACCCACGAACACGCCGTCGGCGACGTCGAAGTGCCAGACCGCTCCGTACTTCGCCTCCCAGGCCCCGGCGAGAGCGGTCAGCAGGCCCTCGTCCGTCACCCGGTCCGCCCGGCCCTCCACCACCAGGTCGAAGCCCTCCGCCCAGGTGCTGGTGCCGGTGGTGAGGACGACTTCGGGGTTCGCCGCGAGGTTGCGGGCCTTGCGCTCCTCGGCGCCGGTGCAGAAGTGGAGCGCGCCACGCCACCAGACCCCGATCAGCGGGGTGACGTGCGGGCGGCCGTCCGGGCGCACCGTCGTCAGCCAGTACAGCTCGGCACCGGACAGCAGTTCTTGCGCGTCGGCCCAGCGGGCGGGCTCCGCGCCGGGGCTGCTGAAGCGAGGGTCCAGCTCGGTGCGGGGTTCGGCTGCGGTCATGGTCGGGCCTTCCGGTCAGGTGCTGCATCGGGCGCTGCATCGGGCGCTGCTCGGGCGCGGAAAGAGATCGCACCCGTCAAGTACAGACTGTGCGGCCGCTCCGTATTCATCGGTGCGGGACTAGGCTCGTACAGCTGGAACGTGATCGGGCGGCGAGCAGGAGAGAGCACGGAATGACGACGTTGCCGGGGCGCAGGAGCAGTACGTTCACCCGATTGCTGCGGCACGGATTCACCGACCCGTCCGCCGCCGAGCGGCTGCTCGACCTGCCGGACCTGTCCTCGGTGCGCTCCGACCCCGTCCTGCTCGAAGCGCTCGGTGCCACCGCCGACCCCGATCTGGCGCTGCGCGGCGTCGTACGGCTCGTGGAGGCGGAGGAGCCGGACGAGCGGCAGATCCTGCTGGACACGCTCGTCACCGCCAAGCCGCTGCGGGACCGGCTGCTCGGGGTGCTCGGGGCGTCAGAGGCGCTCGGCGACCACCTGGCCCGCCACCCGCGCGACTGGCAGGCACTCGTCACGTACGAGGCCACCGATCTGCACCCCGGAGTGGCCGAGTTCGAGCACGAGCTGGCCGGGGCCGTCGATCCGGACGCGCTGCGCGTCGCCTACCGCAGGTGCCTGCTGTCGATAGCGGCCCGGGACGTGTGCGGCACGACGGATGTCGCCGAGACCGCCGCCGAGCTGGCCGACCTGGCGACGGCCACCCTGCGGGCCGCGCTCGCCATCGCCGGTGCGGCGACGCCCCAGGACGCCGCGCAGTGCCGCCTCGCCGTCATCGCGATGGGCAAGTGCGGCGGCCACGAACTGAACTACGTCTCCGACGTCGACGTCATCTTCGTGGCGGAACCCGCCGACGGCGCCGAGGAGAGCGCGGCCATCCCGGCCGCCACCCGGCTGGCCGCACACCTGATGCGGATCTGCTCCGACACGACCGTCGAGGGCACCATCTGGCCCGTCGACGCCAACCTCCGCCCGGAGGGCCGCAACGGGCCCCTGGTGCGCACCCTGTCCTCGCACCTCGCCTACTACCAGCGCTGGGCCAAGACCTGGGAGTTCCAGGCGCTCCTCAAGGCCCGGCCGGTGGCCGGTGACCCCTCGCTGGGCGCCGAGTACGTCGAGGCCGTCTCGCCGCTCGTCTGGCAGGCCGCCGACCGCGAGAACTTCGTCCCCGACGTGCAGAAGATGCGCCGCCGGGTCATCGACACGATCCCCGTCGACCGGGTCGACCGCGAGATCAAGCTCGGCCCCGGCGGACTGCGGGACGTCGAGTTCGCCGTGCAGCTGCTCCAGCTGGTGCACGGCCGCAACGACACCACCCTGCGCAGCGGCTCGACCCTGGACGCCCTGGGCGCCCTCGCCAGGGGCGGCTACGTGGGACGGGTGGACGCCGCACAGCTGGACGACGCCTACCGCTTCCTGCGCGCCATGGAGCACCGCATCCAGCTCTACCGGCTCCGCCGCACCCACCTGGTCCCGGAGGACGAGCCGGATCTGCGGCGGCTCGGCCGCTCCCTCGGCCTGCGGACCGACCCCGTCGCCGAGCTCAACCAGGCCTGGAAGCGGCACGCCTCCGTGGTGCGCCGGCTGCACGAGAAGCTGTTCTACCGGCCGCTGCTCGACGCCGTCGCCCAGCTCGCCCCCGGCGAGTCCCGGCTCAGCGCGAAGGCCGCCGCGCACCGGCTCGAAGCCCTCGGCTACGAGGACCCGGCGGCGGCGCTGCGGCACCTGGAGGCCCTGTCGTCCGGCGTCTCGCGCAAGGCCGCCATCCAGCGCACACTGCTGCCCGTGCTGCTCGGCTGGTTCGCGGACTCCGCCGACCCGGACGCCGGACTGCTCGGATTCCGCAAGGTGTCCGACGCGCTCGGCAAGACCCCGTGGTACCTGCGGCTCCTGCGGGACGAGGGCGCGGCGGCGGAGAACCTCGCCCGCGTGCTCTCGGCCGGCCGGCTCGCCCCCGACCTGCTCCTGCGCGCCCCCGAGGCGGTGGCGATCCTCGGCGATCCGCAGGGGCTGAAGCCGCGCGGCCGCAACGCCCTGGAACAGGAGGTGCTGGCCGCGGTGGGGCGGGCGGAGGACGCCGAATCGGCGGTGGCCGTGGTGCGCGGGGTGCGGCGGCGCGAACTGTTCCGGACGACGTCCGCGGACATCATCGGCTCCTACGGCACGGAGGAGAGCCCCGCGGAGCCGGACCCGGGCGCGCTCGTCGACCGGGTCGGCAGCGCGGTCACCGATCTGAACGCCGTCACGATCGCCGGGGCGCTGCGGGCCGCCGTGCGCGCGGAGTGGGGCGACATCCTCCCCACCCGGTTCGCGGTGATCGGCATGGGCCGGTTCGGCGGGCACGAGCTCGGCTACGGCTCCGACGCGGACGTCCTGTTCGTCCACGCGCCGCGCGAGGGCGTCGACGAGCAGGAGGCGAGCCGGGCCGCGAACCGGGTGGTGGCCGAGATGCGCAGGCTGCTCCAGCTGCCCACCGCGGACCCGCCGCTGATCATCGACGCCGATCTGCGCCCCGAGGGCAAGAGTGGCCCGCTGGTCCGCACCCTGAAGTCGTACGAGGCGTACTACCGGCGCTGGTCGCTGGTCTGGGAGAGCCAGGCCCTGCTGCGGGCCGAGCCGATGGCGGGTGACATGGATCTGGGCCGCGACTTCATCGAGCTGATCGATCCGCTGCGCTACCCGGTGGAGGGGCTGGGGGAGGACGCGGTCCGTGAGATCCGGCGGCTGAAGGCCCGGATGGAGTCCGAGCGGCTGCCGCGCGGCGCGGACCCGACGCTCCACGCCAAGCTGGGCCGGGGCGGGCTGAGCGACGTCGAGTGGACGGTGCAGCTGATGCAGATGCAGCACGGCTGGACGGTGCCGGGGCTGCGGACCACCCGGACCCGTGAGGCGCTGGCCGCCGCCTGCGCGGCCGAGCTGATCTCCGGCGAGGACGCGCAGACGCTGGACGAGGCGTGGGTGCTGGCCACCCGGGTCCGCAACGCGGTGATGCTGGTGCGGGGGAGGCCGGGCGACACGTTTCCGTCCGGGCCGCGGGAGCTGACGGCGGTGGGGCGGTACCTGGGGTACGAGCCCGGTCACGTCGGGGACATGCTGGACGACTACCGGCGGATCACGCGGCGCGCGCGGGCGGTGGTGGACGAGCGGTTCTACGGGGCGTGAGGGCGCGACCGGCGGGGGTGGGGTCCGGGGCGGAGCCCCGAAAGCCTGGCGCGCCCACGCTGCCCCTTGCCCCGGTGCGTCAGTTCCGGCCTGCCGCCGCCTTCGCCCGGTGGGCCGAGAGCGCCGACAGACGCGGGCGGCGGGCCGTTCTCGGCGGGATCTGCCTCGGCAGGTGGTGCGGCAGCGCTCCGTACCAGGCGTACGACACCGCGTAGCCGAAGGCCAGACAGGCCATGCCGCCCACCGCGTCCAGCCAGAAGTGGTTCGCGGTCGACACGATCACGATCAGGGTGACCGCCGGGTAGAGCAGGCCCAGGATCTTCGCCCAGGGCGCGGAGGCCAGGGCGAAGACGGTCAGACCGCACCACAGCGACCAGCCGATGTGCATCGACGGCATCGCCGCGTACTGGTTCGACATGTTCTTGAAGTTGCCCGAAGCCATCGAACCCCAGGTCTGGTGGACCATGACCGTGTCGATGAACGTGCTGCCGTTCATCAGCCGGGGCGGGGCCAACGGGAACAGGTAGTAGCCGGCCAGCGCGGCCGCCGTGGTCGCGAACAGGGCCAGCCGGGCTGCCGCGTAGCGGCCGGGGTGCCGGCGGAACAGCCACACGAGCACGCTGATGGTGACGATGAAGTGCAGTGTCGCGTAGTAGTAGTTCATCGACACGATCAGCCATGTCACCGAGTTGACCGCGTGGTTGATCGACTGCTCGACGGCGATGCCCAGGAACCGCTCGACCGACCAGATCCAGTCGGCGTTGGCCAGGGCCGCCTCCTTCTGCTCGGGGACGGCGTTGCGCACCAGCGAGTACAGCCAGTAACTGACCGCGATCAGCAGGATTTCGAACCAGAGGCGTGGCCGTCTGGGGGACCGCGGTGCACGCAGTCCTGCCAGGCTGCGGTCACGCAGTCTGCGCATCCGGCTCACGTCGCCGGATTGCTTCGCGTTCGCCTCGGGAGCCGCCTCGTTCACGATGGGTGACGGGGTGGCCTCCGTGCGGCCTTCCTGTGGTTTCACGCTCAATTCACCCATAGGCACAGAGTCTGCCAGATTTGCCCCCTCCGCCTGATGATCCTCCGGCCGGGAGCGGGTTGCACGTCCTGCGGGCTGGTCGCACGTCCTGCGGACTACGGGTGCGCGTGGGATCCTTGGACGGGCGGGGCGGCCGAGGCCGCGCCGGGCCCGGGACCCGCGGCGGTGGAGCCGCGCACGACCAGCTCGGGCATGAAGACGAACTCGCTGTGCGGAGCGGGTGTGCCGCCGATCTCCTCGAGGAGCGTACGCACGGCGGCCTGGCCCATCGCCGTCACCGGCTGTCGGATCGTGGTCAGCGGCGGATCGGTGAACGCTATGAGCGGGGAGTCGTCGTAACCGACCACCGACAGATCGCGCGGCACGTCCCTGGAGAGCCTGCGGGCGGCCCGGATCGCGCCGAGCGCCATCATGTCGCTCGCGCACACCACCGCCGTACAGCCCCGTTCCATCAGCGCGGAGGCGGCCGCCTGGCCGCCCTCCAGCGTGTACAGGGAGTGCTGGATCAGCTCCTCCACCTCGTCCGGGGTGAGGTTCAACTGCTCCCGCATCGTGGCGTGGAAGCCCTCGATCTTGCGGACCACGGGGACGAACCGCTTGGGGCCGACCGCCAGCCCGATCCGGGTGTGGCCCAGCGACACCAGGTGCGTCACCGCCAGCCGCATCGCGGCCCGGTCGTCCGGTGAGATGAACGGCGCCTGCACCTTGGGCGAGAAACCGTTAACCAGTACGAAGGGGACTCCCTGGGCACGGAGTTGCTCGTAGCGCTGCATGTCGGCCGAGGTGTCGGCGTGCAGTCCGGAGACGAAGATGATGCCCGAGACGCCGCGGTCGACCAGCATTTCGGTCAGCTCGTCCTCGGTGGAGCCGCCGGGCGTCTGGGTCGCCAGCACCGGGGTGTAGCCCTGCCGGGTCAGCGCCTGCCCGATGACCTGGGCGAGCGCCGGGAAGATGGGGTTCTCCAGCTCGGGCGTGATCAGGCCGACCAGACCCGCGCTGCGCCTGCGCAACCGTACGGGCCGTTCGTAGCCCAGGACGTCGAGCGCGGCGAGGACGGATTCGCGGGTGGCAGTGGCAACACCGGGCTTGCCGTTCAGTACACGGCTGACCGTCGCTTCGCTGACCCCCGCCTGAGTTGCGATATCGGCAAGCCGTGCGGTCATGGGACTGGACTGTACCGGGAGTGGGTCGGATTGCCCACCATGCACAGGAATCGGACACGGGCGGGCGCGGGGCCGCTCACCGGCGCCGATCAGGGTTCCGTCCGCGGAGTGCCGCAGCAACATCTTGCAAGGTCTTGCGGGGCCGGTCCGCGGGCTGCGGTCAGATCGTCGCACTGCGAAATTACGGGCGGTGGCCTGCCCCTGCCAGGGTTTGGGGGTCCGCGTCAAGAGGCTTGACGGCAACCGTGAGGACACGCGAATGTAACGATCGCCGAAGCTTGCAGAAATATTCCGCAAACTCTTTCGGCCTTCTTTCATCCTTGTTACGTTCACGTCGACCCGGCGCCGCGACGGAGCGGTACGGCAGTTGAAGGAGTTCAGATGCGACGTGGCATAACGGCCACCGCCCTGGTCGCGGCCCTGGCGCTCGCGGCGACCGCCTGCGGCAGCGATGAGAGCGATTCCAACGGCACCTCCAAGAGCTCGGGCGAGCTCTCGGGCACCGTCACGTGGTGGGACACCTCCACCGCGGGCAGTGAGGACAAGGTCTTCAAGAAGATCGCCGAGGGCTTCGAGAAGGAGCACCCGAAGGTCGACGTCAAGTACGTCAACGTCCCCTTCGGTGACGCGCAGAACAAGTTCAAGAACGCCGCGCAGGCCGGCTCCGGCGCCCCCGACGTCATCCGCTCCGAGGTCGCCTGGACGCCCGAGTTCGCCGACCTCGGCTACCTCGCCCCGCTGGACGGCACCCCCGCGCTCCAGAAGGCGGACGACTTCCTCAAGCAGGCCGCCGCGTCCACCAAGTACAAGGACAAGACGTACGCGGTGCCGCAGGTCATCGACTCCATGGGCATCTTCTACAACAAGAAGATCTTCAAGGACGCCGGCGTCGAGGTCCCCACGACCGTCGCCGAGCTGAAGGCCGTCTCCAAGAAGATCAAGGCCAAGACCGGCAAGACCGGCTTCTACCTGCGCGGCGACGACGCGTACTGGTTCCTGTCCTTCCTGTACGGCGAGGGCGGCGACATGGTCGACGCCTCCGGCAAGTCCGTCACCATCGACAACCCGGCCGGCGTCAAGGCGATGAAGGTCGTCAAGGACCTGGTCGACTCCGGTGCCGCCAAGACCGACGCGACGGACGGCTGGGAGAACATGCAGTCGTCCTTCAAGGACGGCAAGGTCGCGATGATGATCAACGGCCCGTGGGCCGTCGCCGACACCTACACCGGCAAGGAGTTCAAGGACAAGGCCAACCTGGGCGTCGCCCCGGTCCCGGCCGGCTCCGCCGCACAGGGTGCCCCGCAGGGCGGTCACAACCTCGCCGTCTACGCCGGTTCCAAGAACCTCGACGCCTCGTACGCCTTCGTCGACTACATGACCTCCGTCAAGACCCAGGCGCAGGTCACGAAGGAACTCAACCTCCTGCCGACCCGCACCTCCGCCTACGCGCAGGAGAGCGTCGTCGACAACGAGATCGTCGGCTTCTTCAAGCCGGTCGTCGAGAGCGCCGTCGAGCGCCCCTGGATCCCGGAGACCGGCAGCCTCTTCGCGCCGCTCGTCACCGAGTACACCAAGGTCCTCACCGGACAGACCACGCCGGAGAAGGCCGTCAAGACGACCGGCGATTCCTACCGCAAGCTCCTCAAGGGCTGGAAGTAACCCAGGAAGGCAGGCCGGCTGATGGCTGTCCACACCAGCCAGTCGGTGGCGAAGGCCGCGGGCGACGACATCGTCGCCCGCGGCCGGAGCCGCGGTACTGGTAACCCCCCGCCCCCGAGCAGGTTCCGGCGGGCACTGTCGACGCACTGGTACGCCTGGACCATGGTCGCCCCGGTCATCGTCGTGATCGGCGTGATCATCGGGTATCCGCTGGTCCGCGGCATCTACCTGTCACTGACCGATGCCAACGAGCGCAACGTCGAACGGTCCATCGGTGTCAACCACCTGCCCGCCACGTACAAGTTCGTGGGCCTGGACAACTACGCCGACGCCCTCACCGGCGACCAGTTCCTCGGCACGCTCGGCTGGACCCTGGTGTGGACGGTCTCCTGCGTGGCCATCACCTTCAGCCTCGGCATGGCGCTCGCCAACATCCTGAACCGCCGGATCGCCGGGCGCTCCGCGTACCGCATGGCGCTCATCCTGCCCTGGGCCATCCCCGGCTTCGTCTCCGTCTTCGCCTGGCGCTTCCTCTACAACGAGGACCGCGGGCTGCTCAACAAGATCCTGTCCGGCGCCGGGATCGACGGCATACCGTGGCTGAACGACCCCACCTGGGCGAAGCTCTCGGTCATCGCCGTCAACGTCTGGCTCGGGGTGCCGTTCATGATGGTCGCCCTCCTCGGCGGCCTCCAGTCCATCCCCAGCGAGCACTACGAGGCCGCCGAGATGGACGGCGCCACCGCCTGGCAGCGCTTCCGCCACATCACGCTGCCCGGACTGCGGCCGGTCTCCACGACCGTGATCCTGCTCTCCACCATCTGGACCTTCAACATGTTCCCGGTGATCTTCCTGCTGACCCGCGGCGGACCCGGCGACGCCACCCAGATCCTGGTCACCCAGGCGTACAAGTTCTCCTTCGAGATCAGCCCGCGCGACTTCGCGCAGTCCTCCACCTGGGGCGTACTGATCCTCGTGCTCCTGCTGATCTTCGCCGCCGTGTACCGGCGAGTCCTGCGCACCCAGGGAGACGACTGGTGACCACCATCCCCACCACGCGGCGCTCCGCGCCCAAGGTCAGGACGCGCGGCGAGCGTTCACCGCTGGCCTCCACCGCACTGCACCTGACACTCGTCGTCGCGTCCGTGATCGCCGTCTTCCCCGTGCTCTGGGTGCTGCTCACCTCGCTGAAGCCCGTCGCCTACGCGACCACCACGGACTTCTTCAAGGACACGACGTTCGAGAACTACACGAACCTGATCCAGAACACGAAGTTCCTGACCTGGTTCGGCAACTCGCTGCTCGTCGCGGGGCTCACCACGCTCCTCGGCGTCATCATCTCCGCCTCCACCGGCTACGCCGTCAGCCGCTTCCGCTTCCCCGGCAAGCGCGGCCTGATGTGGACGCTGCTGATCACCCAGATGTTCCCGGTCGCCGTCCTCATCGTGCCGATCTACAACATCATGGCGGGCATGGGGCTGCTCAACAAGCCGGCCGGCCTGGTCATCACCTACCTCACCATCTCGGTGCCGTTCTGCGCCTGGATGATGAAGGGCTTCTTCGACACCATCCCGCGTGAGATCGACGAGTCGGGGCAGGTCGACGGGCTCACCCCGTTCGGCACGTTCTGGCGGCTCGTCCTGCCGCTGGCCAAGCCCGGTCTCGCCGTCACCGCGTTCTACTCCTTCATCACCGCATGGGGCGAAGTGGCGTACGCCTCCGCCTTCATGGTCGGCGAGGACAACCTCACGCTCGCGGGCGGACTCCAGCTGTTCGTCAACCAGTACGGGGCACAGTGGGGTCCGATGACCGCCGCGTCCGTGCTCATCGCGATACCCGCGGCCCTGGTCTTCCTGTTCGCGCAGAAGCACCTCGTCACCGGCATGTCCGCCGGAGCCGTCAAGGGCTGACGGCCACACGGCACGACCGTACGACCCGCACGCACCAGTCACGGTGGCGCCGGCATCCCGACCCGGTTCCGGCGCCACTCCCCACCCAGACACCCCAGGGACGACATGACCCAGCACCTCGCTGCCCCCTCCACCGGCACGTCCACCGACGCCCCGGGCCACCGCACCGGCTGGTGGCAGGACGCGGTGATCTACCAGGTCTATCCGCGCAGTTTCGCCGACGGCAACGGCGACGGCATGGGCGATCTCGCAGGCGTCACCGCCCGGCTCCCGTACCTCAAGGACCTCGGCGTCGACGCGGTGTGGCTCAGCCCCTTCTACGCGTCCCCGCAGGCCGACGCCGGCTACGACGTCGCCGACTACCGGGCCATCGACCCGATGTTCGGCACCCTGCTGGACGCCGACACCCTGATCCGCGACGCGCACGACCTGGGCCTGCGGATCATCGTCGACCTGGTGCCCAACCACTCCTCCGACCAGCACGAGTGGTTCAAGCGCGCGCTCGCCGAGGGCCCCGGCTCCGCCCTGCGCGACCGCTACCACTTCCGCCCCGGCAAGGGCACGGACGGCGAACTCCCGCCCAACGACTGGGAGTCCATCTTCGGCGGACCGGCCTGGACCCGGACCACCGACCCGGACGGCACGCCCGGCGACTGGTACCTCCACCTGTTCGCGTCCGAGCAGCCCGACTTCAACTGGGAACACCCGGCCGTCGCGGACGAGTTCCGCTCGATCCTGCGCTTCTGGCTCGACATGGGCGTCGACGGCTTCCGCGTCGACGTCGCGCACGGCCTCGTCAAGGCCGAGGGCCTGCCCGACCTGGGCACGCACGACCAGTTGAAGCTGCTGGGCAACGATGTCATGCCGTTCTTCGACCAGGACGGCGTGCACGCGATCTACCGCAGCTGGCGCACCATCCTCGACGAGTACCCGGGCGACCGCATCGCGGTGGCCGAGGCATGGACCCCGACCGTCGAGCGCACCGCCAACTACGTGCGCCCGGACGAGATGCACCAGGCGTTCAACTTCCAGTACCTGGCCACCTCCTGGGACGCGGAGGCGCTTCGTGACGTCATCGACACCTCGCTGAACGCGATGCGCCCGGTCGGCGCCCCCACCACCTGGGTGCTCTCCAACCACGACGTCACCCGGCACGCCACCCGGTTCGCCAACCCGCCCGGCCTCGGCACCCAGATCCGTACCGCGGGCGACCGTGAGCGGGGCCTGCGCCGGGCCCGTGCGGCCACGCTGCTGATGCTGGCGCTGCCCGGCTCCGCCTACGTCTACCAGGGCGAGGAGCTCGGCCTGCCCGACGTCACCGACCTGCCCGACGAGGCCCGCCAGGACCCGTCGTTCTTCCGCGCCGAGGGCCAGGACGGCTTCCGCGACGGCTGCCGGGTGCCGATCCCGTGGACCCGCGAGGGCAGCAGTTACGGCTTCGGCGAGGGCGGCAGCTGGCTGCCGCAGCCCGCGGGCTGGGGCGAGCTCAGCATCGAGGCCCAGACCGGCGTGGCCGGCTCCACCCTGGAGCTGTACCGGGCGGCGATCGCCGCCCGCCGGGCGCACCCCGGACTCGGCGCGGGCACCGCGGTGGAGTGGCTGGACGCCCCCGAGGGGCTGCTGATCCTCGCCCGCCCCGGCTTCGTCTGCACCGTCAACACGACGGGCGCCGCCGTCCGCATCCCCGTGCGCGGCACCGTCCTGCTGTCCAGCGAGCCGGTCACCACCGACGGCGCCGAGATCGAGCTGCCGGCCGACACCACGGTGTGGTGGACGGTGTGACCGTCCCTCCGCCCAGATCCGGCAGCGCGCTGAGGCTCTCCGACATCGCCGGGCAGGCCTCGGTCAGCGAGGCGACCGTCAGCCGGGTGCTCAACGGCAAGCCGGGCGTCGCGGACACCACGCGTCAGCGGGTGCTCGCGGCGCTCGACATCCTGGGCTACGAGCGCCCGGTACGGCTGCGGCAGCGCAGCGCCGGACTCATAGGACTGGTGACACCCGAACTCACCAACCCGATCTTTCCGGCGTTCGCGCAGTGCGTCGAACAGGTCCTGGCGGGTCACGGCTACACGCCGGTCCTCTGCACCCAGCTGCCCGGCGGCGCCACCGAGGACGAACTCGTCGAGCAGCTCGTCGAACGCGGCGTCGGCGGCATCGTCTTCCTCTCCGGACTGCACGCCGACACCTCGGCCGACCCGGCGCGCTATGCCGCGCTGACCGACCGGGGTGTGCCGTTCGTCCTGATCAACGGCTACAACGAACGGATCAGCGCCCCGTTCGTCTCGCCCGACGACACCGCGGCCGTGCGGATGGCGGTGGGCCATCTCGCCGAACTGGGCCACCGCCGGGTCGGCCTGGCGATCGGCCCGCAGCGCTACGTGCCGTCCCGCCGCAAACGGGACGGCTTCGTGGACGCCGCGGTGTCATTGCTCGGCCTGGACCGCGCCGAGGCCGAACTCCTGGTGTGCTCCACCCTGTTCAGCGTCGAGGGCGGCCAGGTGGCGGCGGGCGCGCTGCTCGACCGCGGGTGCACGGGGATCGTCTGCGGCAGCGACCTGATGGCGCTGGGCGCGGTGCGGGCCGCCCGGGACCGCGGCCTCGACGTGCCGCGTGACGTGTCCGTGGTCGGCTTCGACGACTCGCAGCTGATCGCGTTCACCGACCCGCCGCTGACCACGGTCCGCCAGCCCGTACAGGCGATGGCGGCAGCCGCGGTGGGCGCCCTGCTGGAGGAGATCGGGGGAAGCCCCGTACAGCGCACGGAGTACGTGTTCCAGCCGGAGCTGGTGGTGCGGGGGTCGACGGCGGCGGTGGCGTCGGCGGTGCGCGGAGCCTGAAGCCGACCCCGGGCGCCCGTCCTTGGCGGCCCGGCCGCATCGCACCGGGCCGGCAAGGACGACCTCCCGATCAACGTCCTCACCCGCTGGTGTGCTTCCCGGCCACCATCGGATTCGGCATGGGCGGCAGCCGGTCCGAGGTTCTACCTGCGGCAAAGCCGACCGGCCGGCCTCACACCGGGCCCTTTCGGCAACCCTCCGCACCGGGGATGCCCTGCGGAGCCCTGACAGGACTCCGCGGGGCCCGAGACCTACGCAGGGGCTATGTCCGCTCTGTCCACCCAGTGCCCGGGAACCGCGCACCACGCGGTCGAGCTGCCCGACTTGTTCCCGCTCACGGTGTTGCCGTAGTGCGTGTAGGGCTGCGGAGCGCCGAGGCACACGATTTTGGTCCGCCAGTTGACACCTGTCCCGCTGTTGCACTGGAAGAGCCAGCCGGCATGCCCGGCGCTGCCCGTGACGGGCTTGCCGTTACAGCTTTGGGCGCCGGCCGGGGCGGCCGACGCGGCAGGAACAGCGAGAGCGACCAGGCCGCTCGAGGCCATGGCAAGCGACACGGCAGTGGCGGCAATACGTCGATGCAGGCGCATGGGCGTTCTCCTTCGGTGAGCCGTGTTGCGGTCGCGGCGATTTTGCCACGCGCCAACTCCGATTAGCCCAACGAATCAAGTCAACTTGCTCCATGGCCCCAACTGGCCCCTGGCTCTTCCTCAGGGGATGTGGAAGGGAACGCTGGTGACGACGATCTTGGGCAGTGGGCGCAGGGCGCGGCGAAGGCGGGCGGCGTCCTTGCTGTGCAGGAGCCGGTGGCGCAGGTGCTGTGTGACGATCTCCGGGAGGATCACCGTGATGGTGAGGCCGGGGCGTTGGTGGTGAAGTGCTGGGACAGGACGGTCTCGCCGCTGCGGGGGATGACACCGCGCAGGTGCACGAGGGCGATGACGCCCGCGAACACCCCAGGTTGTCGCCGTCCACGATGTAGGAGCCGTCCCCGTGCGGGTAGGCCCGGATTGTCTGCCGGTAGGACACCCCGACCACCGGCATCAGAAAGGCGATGGTGGCCGCGATGGGCAGGGAGTACGCCAGCCCGGCAGTACCTCGGAGGGAGGAGGCACGCCGGAGTCCTGGTCGTCCTCTTCACGACCCTTGGAATGCGCCGTGTTCACATCGCTCAGTGTGGACAACAACAGGGACGAATCCGTTGAGCCTGTCTCGTGCGGGCGAGCGTGGCGTCGGCCCCGACCCGTGTGCCGCCTCCCGGGTGACGACCGCGCCAGGAGAGGAGAGGCACCCGGAGCCGGCCCTGAGCGGGCCTGCGGGGAGTGGGTGACTCCGGGTGCCTCTCTCGTCCGTGACCGGCCCGGCCGGCCGGGCGCGTGGGGCCCGGGGTAACGGGACCCCCGGCCGGCCGGACCGGAGTCGGGAGCAACGTAACAGGTCTGCAATGTCTTGCGTAAGACCTTGCAGGCGGGGAGTTGCCGTATTTCGCGGGCGTGAGCGGGATGTGAGCAGCTCGTGTCCAAAGGGTTGACCGGGGCCTGGTGGGCTCGTACGGTCTCCCCGCGGCAAGGTTTGCATTCTTGCAGCAAGAACATTCAGGGGCCTTGAGGGCAGGGCGCGTTGCCGGACGAGGCTGCACCGTTACCCGCATTTCCCCCACCGCAGGAGGAAAACATGGCCAGCAGACCCTTGTCTGCCGCGCTCGCCCTGATAGCGGGCGCCGCCGCCCTCGTGGTCCCCACCACGAGTGCCCAGGCCGCCACGCCGGGCACCAAGGATGTCACCGCGGTTCTGTTCGAGTGGAAGTTCGACTCCGTCGCCAAGGCGTGCACGGACTCCCTCGGCCCGGCCGGCTACGGCTACGTACAGGTCTCGCCGCCCCAGGAGCACATCCAGGGCGGGCAGTGGTGGACCTCGTACCAGCCGGTCAGCTACAAGATCGCCGGACGGCTCGGCGACCGGAACTCGTTCGCCAACATGGTCAGCACCTGTCACAGCGCGGGCGTGAAGGTCGTCGCCGACTCCGTCATCAACCACATGTCGGCGGGCTCGGGCACCGGCACCGGCGGTTCCTCGTACGCGAAGTACAACTACCCCGGCCTGTACTCCGCACCGGACATGGACGACTGCACCGCGCAGATCAGCAACTACCAGGACCGCTACAACGTCCAGCACTGCGAACTCGTCGGTCTGGCCGACCTGGACACCGGTGAGGACTACGTCCGCGGCAAGATCGCCGGATACCTCAACGACCTCCTCTCGCTCGGCGTCGACGGCTTCCGCATCGACGCGGCCAAGCACATCCCCGAGGGCGACCTCGCCAACATCAAGTCCCGGCTGAGCAATTCCGGCGCCTACTGGAAGCAGGAGGCGATCTACGGAGCCGGTGAGGCCGTCTCGCCCGACGAGTACGCCGGCACCGGGGACGTCCAGGAGTTCCGCTACGCCCGCAGCCTCAAGCAGGTCTTCACCAACGAGAACCTGGCGAACCTGAAGAACTTCGGTGAGGGCTGGGGCTTCATGTCCTCCTCGAAGGCCGCGGTCTTCGTCGACAACCACGACACCGAGCGCAACGGTGAGACGCTGAACTACAAGGACGGCGCCAACTACACGCTCGCCAGCGTGTTCATGCTGGCCTGGCCCTACGGTTCGCCCGACGTCCACTCCGGCTACGAGTGGTCCGACAAGGACGCCGGTCCGCCGGGCGGCGGTACGGTCAACGCCTGTTACAGCGACGGCTGGAAGTGCCAGCACGCCTGGCGCGAGATCTCCTCCATGGTCGGCTTCCGCAACACCGCACGCGGTGAGGCGGTCACCAACTGGTGGGACAACGGCGGAGACCAGATCGCCTTCGGCCGCGGCTCCAAGGCGTACGTCGCGATCAACCACGAGGGCTCCTCGCTGACCCGCGCCTTCCAGACCTCGCTGCCCGCCGGCGACTACTGCGACGTCCAGTCCGGCAAGGGCGTCACCGTCAACGGCTCCGGCCAGTTCACCGCCACGCTCGGCGCCAACACGGCCCTCGCCCTCCAGACCGGCGCCCGCACCTGCTCCGGGACCGGTCCGACGGACCCGACCGATCCCGGTACGGGCACCTCCGGCGCCTCCTTCGGTGTCAACGCCACCACCCAGCTCGGCCAGAACATCTACGTCACCGGCAACCAGTCCGCCCTCGGCAACTGGAACCCCGCCGCCGCGCTGAAGCTGGACCCGGCCACGTACCCCGTCTGGAAGCTCGAGGTGAGCCTGCCCGCCGGTACGTCGTTCGAGTACAAGTACGTCCGCAAGGACGCGAGCGGCAACGTCACCTGGGAGAGCGGTGCCAACCGCACGGCCACGGTGCCGGCCTCCGGAAAGGTCGTTCTGAACGCGGACGTCTGGCGCAGCTGAGGTCTCCCCGTGGGCCGCGCGGTCTCCGGCCGCGCGGTGTCCTCAATCGCCGGACGGGCTGAATACCGCCCGTCCGGCCCCGTATCCGTACCCGTTCGAGGAGAACCCGAGTGATACGTCCGTCCCCGCGCGTGCCCGCGCGAAGAGCGGCGCCCGCCGCCGTCGTCGCGGCCGCCCTGTGCGCGGCCCTCGTGCCCGCGCTGCCCGCCGCAGCGGCCAGGCCGCCCGCCGCGCCGTCGGACGCCGAGCTGGCCGCGCAGCCCGCCCGCCACGATCTGACCCGTGAGCAGTTCTACTTCGTGATGCCCGACCGGTTCGCCAACGGCGACACCGGCAACGACCGGGGCGGGCTGACCGGCTCCCGGCTGGAGACCGGGTACGACCCCACCGACAAGGGGTTCTACCAGGGCGGCGACCTCAAGGGGCTGACCAGCAGGCTCGACTACATCAAGGGGCTCGGCACCACCGCGATCTGGCTCGCCCCGATCTTCAGGAACCGGCCCGTGCAGGGCACCGGCAAGGACGCCTCGGCCGGCTACCACGGCTACTGGATCACCGACTTCACCCAGGTCGACCCGCACTTCGGCAGCAACGCCGACCTGACGAAGCTGATCGACAAGGCCCACGGCAAGGGCATGAAGGTCTTCTTCGACGTCATCACCAACCACACCGCCGACACCGTCGACTACGCCGAGAAGACGTACGGCTACAAGCCCAAGGGCGCCTACCCGTACCTCGACCGGAACGGCCGCCCCTTCGACGACGCCGCGGGCATGGCGAAGGTGGACGCCGACTCCTTCCCGTACAAGCCCGTCACCACCGGCGGCAAGACGCCGTCCTGGCTCAACGACCCGACGATGTACCACAACCGCGGCGACTCGACCTATGCCGGCGAGTCCACCACGTACGGCGACTTCTCCGGGCTCGACGACCTGTGGACCGAGCGGCCCGAGGTCGTCTCCGGCATGGAGAAGATCTACGAGAAGTGGGTCCGCGACTTCGACATCGACGGCTTCCGCATCGACACCGTCAAACACGTCGACCTGGACTTCTGGACCCAGTGGGCGACCGCGCTCGACACGTACGCCGCCCAGCACGGCCGCAAGGACTTCTTCATGTTCGGCGAGGTCTACTCCGCCGACGCCGCGATCACCTCGCCCTACGTCACCCGGGGCCGGCTGGACGCGACACTCGACTTCCCCTTCCAGGAAGCGGCCCGCCAGTACGCCTCGCAGGGCGCCCCGGCCTCGAAGCTCGCCGCCGTCTTCGCGGACGACTACCGGTACACCACCGACAAGGCCAACGCCTACGAGCAGGTGACCTTCCTCGGCAACCACGACATGGGCCGCATCGGCACCTTCCTCAAGCAGGACAACCCGAAGGCCGGTGACGCGGAGCTGGTGCAGCGGGCCCGACTGGCCAACGAGGTGATGTTCCTCAGCCGCGGCAACCCGGTCGTCTACTACGGCGACGAACAGGGCTTCACGGGCGCCGGCGGCGACAAGGACGCCCGCCAGACCATGTTCGCCTCGAAGACCGCCGACTACCTCGACGACGACGAGCTGGGCACCGACCGCACGCACGCCTCCGACGCGTACGACACCGAGCACCCCGTCTACCGCTCCATCGCCGCGCTCTCCGAGCTGACCCGGAAGAACCCGGCGCTGCGGGACGGCGTCCAGACCGAGCGGTACGCCGAGGGCTCCGTCTACGCCTTCTCCCGTACGGACCCGGCGCACAGCAACGAGTACGTCGTCGCCACCAACAACGGCACCGGTGCGAAGACCGTCGAGCTGCCCACCGAGTCCGCCCGGATGGACTTCCGCACCCTGTACGGCGGTTCCGGTACGGTCCGCAGCGGTGCGGACCGGAAGGTCACCGTCACCGTGCCGGCCCTGTCCGGCATCGTGCTCCGCGCCGAGAAGCCGCTCGGCGCCCCCGCCGCCAGGCCCACGATCTCCCTGAAGGCACCGGCCGCCGGAGCCACCGGCACCGTCGAGCTGACCGCCGACGTGGACGGCGGCTCCCTCGACCGGGTCGTCTTCGCCGCCCAGCAGGGCAACGGGAAGTGGACCACGCTCGGTTCCGCCGACCACGCCCCGTACCAGGTCACCCAGACCATCAGTGCCACGACCGCCGCCGGAACGCCCCTGCGCTACAAGGCCGTTGTGGTCGACCGCGCCGGGCGCACCGCGAGCGCCCTCGCCTCCTCGACCGCCGGACAGGCACCCGCACCGGCGAAGCCCGTAGCCCTCGAACGCGACTACGCCGTCATCCACTACAAGCGCGCCGACGGCGACTACGACGGCTGGCAGGCCAGGTCCGGCGACACCACCGCGGACTTCACCGGGCGGGACGCCTACGGCGCCTTCGCCTGGATCAAGGTGCCCGAAGGCGCCGACTCCGTCCCGTACACCGTCGCCAGGAGCGGCACCGCCGACGGGCCGCAGCGCTCCGTCGACCTCGCGAAGACCGGGCAGGTCTGGATCGCACAGGGGCAGGACGGCCAGTCCGCCACCGCCCCCGACGGCGCCTACCCGCCGCAGGACACCGGCAAGGCCGTCCTGCACTACTACCGGGCCGACGGCGACTACGACGGCTGGGGGCTGCACACCTGGACCGGTGCCAAGGAGCCGACCGACTGGGCCAAGCCGCTCCAGCCGAAGAAGAAGGACGCCTCCGGGCTCACGTTCGAGGTCCCGCTCACCGACGGGGCCACCTCGCTCAGCTACATCCTGCACCGGGGCGACGAGAAGGACCTGCCCAGCGACCAGTCCCTCGACATCGCGAGCAACGGCCACGAGGTGTGGATGCTCGGCGGCACGGCCGGCTATCTGCTGCCGCAGACCGGCGGCGCCCCCACCCCCGACCTCACCAGGGCCGAGGCGCAGTGGATCGACTCCGGCACCGTCGTCTGGAAGGTGAAGACCACCGACGCCACCAGCCAGCAGCTCGTCTACGCGTCGAGCGGCGGCATCTCCGTCGTCGACGGCGCACTCTCCGACGAGGGCCAGTGGCTGCGGCTCAGCCCGTCCGCGCTGACCGACGCGCAGAAGGCGAAGTACCCGCACCTCAAGGACTACCCGTCGTTCACCGTCGACGCCCGTGACCGGGACAGGGTCCGCGAGGCCCTGCGCGGCCAGCTGATCGCCACCCAGCGCGCGGCCAACGGCGCCCTGCTCGCCGCCACCGGCGTACAGAGCGCGGGGGTGCTCGACGACCTCTACGGGACGAAGGCGAGCAGCGCCTCACTCGGACCGGTCTTCCGCCACGGCACCCCGACCCTGTCCGTCTGGGCGCCCACCGCCCGCGGCGTCTCGCTCGAACTCGACGGCAAGGCCGTCCCGATGCGGCGCGACGACCGCACCGGCGTCTGGTCGGTCACCGGGAAGCGGGACTGGAACGGCAAGCCCTACCGGTACGTGGTGAACGTCTGGGCGCCCACCGTCCAGAAGGTCGTCACCAACAAGGTCACCGACCCCTACTCCACCGCGCTGACCACCGACTCCGCCCGGAGCCTCGTGGTCGACCTCGACGACCGCAAGCTCGCGCCCAAGGGCTGGGACGGGCTGCGCAAGCCCGCCGCGGTGCCGCTGCGGAACGCCCAGATCCAGGAACTCCAGATCCGCGACTTCTCGATCGCGGACCCCACGTCCAAGCACCCCGGCGAGTACCTCGCCTTCACCGACACCCGCTCCGACGGGATGAAGCACCTCAAGCAGCTCGCCGACTCCGGCACCGGATACGTCCACCTGCTGCCCGCCTTCGACATCGGCACCATCCCCGAGAAGAAGAAGGACCAGCTCAAGCCCGCCTGCGACCTCTCTGTGCACGCCCCCGACTCCCGGGAGCAGCAAGCCTGCGTGGCCAGGACCGCCGCGAAGGACGCGTTCAACTGGGGCTACGACCCGCTGCACTACACCGTCCCGGAGGGCAGTTACGCCTCCGACCCGGACGGCACCCGGCGCACGGTCGAGTTCCGGCAGATGGTGCAGGGCCTGAACGGCGCCGGTCTGCGGACCGTCATGGACGTCGTCTACAACCACACCGTCGCCTCCGGCCAGGACGACAAGTCCGTCCTCGACCGGATCGTGCCCGGCTACTACCAGCGGCTGCTGGAGGACGGCACCGTCGCCACCTCCACCTGCTGCGCCAACACCGCGCCCGAGAACACCATGATGGGCAAGCTCGTCGTCGACTCGGTCGTCACCTGGGCCAAGGAGTACAAGGTCGACGGCTTCCGCTTCGACCTGATGGGACACCATCCCAAGGCCAACATCCTGGCCGTCCGCAAGGCCCTGGACGCCCTGACCGTCGCCAAGGACGGCGTCGACGGGAAGAAGATCATCCTGTACGGGGAGGGGTGGAACTTCGGTGAGATCGCCGACGACGCCCGCTTCGTCCAGGCCACCCAGAAGAACATGGCCGGCACCGGCATCGCCACCTTCTCCGACCGGGCCCGCGACGCGGTGCGCGGCGGCAGCCCGTTCGACGAGGACCCCGGCGTGCAGGGCTTCGCCACCGGCCTCTACACCGACCCCAACACCTCCACCGGAAACGGTACGAAGGCAGAGCAGAGGGCCCGGCTGCTCCACTACCAGGACCTGATCAAGGTCGGGCTCACCGGCAGCCTCGCCGGCTACACCTTCACCGACAGCTCCGGCAGCACGGTCAAGGGCTCGGACGTCGACTACAACGGAGCCCCGGCCGGATACGCCGCGGCCCCCGGTGACGCCCTCGCCTACGCCGACGCCCACGACAACGAGACCCTGTACGACACCCTCGCCTTCAAGCTCCCGGCGGGCACCCCGGCAGCCGACCGGGCCAGAACGCAGGTCCTGGCCATGGCGACGGCCACCCTCTCGCAGGGCCCCTCGCTCTCCCAGGCCGGCACCGACCTGCTGCGCTCCAAGTCCCTGGACCGCAACTCCTTCGACAGCGGCGACTGGTTCAACGCCCTGCACTGGGACTGCCGCGACGGCAACGGCTTCGGCCGCGGCCTGCCGCCCGCCGCCGACAACGAGGACAAGTGGCCCTATGCCGAGCCGCTGTTGACCAACGCCACGATCAGCCCGGGGTGCGCACAGATCAACGGCGCCTCGGCCGCGTACCGGGACCTGCTCACCATCCGCGCCACCGAGAAGGACTTCGGCCTCTCCACCGCGGGGCAGGTGCAGTCCGCCCTCTCCTTCCCGCTCTCCGGCAAGGACGAGACCCCCGGGGTGATCACCATGCGGCTCGGGAGGCTGGTGGTCGTCCTCAACGCCGCCCCCGGCGCCACCACCCAGAAGGCCGCCGCCCTCGCGGGCAGGAACTACGCCCTGCACCCCATCCAGGCTGCGGGCGCGGATCTTACCGTCAAGAGGTCGACGTACGAGCGGAGTTCGGGAAGTTTCACCGTCCCGGGTCGCACAGTGGCGGTGTTCTCGTTGCACTGACCGCAACAGGTCTACCGTGAGGCCAGCCGCCGGGGAGAGTCGCACCACCACACTCCCGGGCGCGCCCTCCCACTCCACCCGGCCGGGTCCCGGCCCCCGCCCCGTACGCACCGGCAGCCGCACCGTCCGCCCGCCGGTGCCGTACCGGGCGCGGGGGCCGGGCCCCGGCCTCTCCACCTGTTCAGCGACGGTGACGATGGTGAGCTACATCCCCGAGGAGACCACGAGCTTCGTCGGACGGAGGACGGAGCTGGGCCGGATCGAACGCGCCCTCGCCACCCGCCGGCTGACCACGCTCACCGGCGCGGGCGGGGTCGGCAAGACCCGGCTGGCGGTCCGCGCGGCCGGCAGCGCGGAACCCGGGTACCGCGACGGCGTCTGGTGGGCCGACCTCGCCCCGCTCCACGACGACGGACTGCTCCTCGCCACCGTCTCCGACGCCGTCGGGCTCAGCGACCACACCCTGCGGATGCCCATGGACGTGCTGTGCGAGTGGCTCGCCGACAAACAGCTGCTGCTCGTCCTGGACTCCTGCGAACACCTGCGCCCCGCCTGCGCCCACCTCCTCGGCGAGATCCTCACCACCTCACCCGGACTCACGGTGCTCGCCACCAGCAGACAGCCGCTCGGCATCAAGGACGAGCAACTGGTCGA
The DNA here is from genome assembly GCF_044756945.1 of Streptomyces sp. NPDC091387. NCBI lineage: Bacteria > Bacillati > Actinomycetota > Actinomycetes > Kitasatosporales > Streptomycetaceae > Streptomyces > Streptomyces sp. NPDC091387. Next base: position 29,650 of record NZ_JBIVTZ010000003.1, read on the forward strand.
GGTGGAGCCGCTCCCCGTCGACGGCGCCTCCGACGCCCTCACCCTGTTCCGGGACCGGGCCACCGCGGCCGCCCCCGGCACCGTGTTCGACGCCTCGGGCACCGCCGCGGCGGCCGCCGAGATCTGCCGCCGGCTGGAAGGCATCCCGCTCGCCATCGAACTCGCGGCCGCGGGCACCGGGCGGCACACCGTCGAGCAGATCGCCCTGCGGATCGGCTCCCGCCTCGATCTCCTCACCGACGCGTCGATCCGGCCGCACCGCCACCGCACCCTGCGCACCACCATCGGCTGGAGCCACGAACTGTGCACCCCGCTGGAACGGCTGCTCTGGGCCCGGCTCACCGTGCTGCGCGGCGACTTCGACGAGGCCACCGCCCGCGAGGTCTGCGCCGGGGGACCGCTCACCGGGGACGGGGTCCACACGGCACTGCGCGGGCTGGTGGCCAAATCGGTCGTCGTGCGCGACGGCCCGCGCCACCGGATGCTGGACACCATCCGCGAGTACGGCCGGATGTGGCTGGCCGAACTCGGCGAGGAACGCGCCGCGGCCGACCGGCACGCCGCCTGCTTCCTGCAACTGGCCCGCAGCGCCCACGCGGGCTGGACCGGCGACGACCAGATCAGCTGGTACCACCGCATCGCCGACACACACGCCGACCTGTGCGCGGCCCTCGACCACCTGCTCGCCCACGACACCGCCGCCGCCCAGGAGATGGCCGGCCGGATCGGGTTCTTCTGGTGCTGCTGCGGACACCTGCCGCAGACCCGCGGCTACGCGCAGCGCGCCCTGGACCTCGGCCCGGCCCAGGGCCCGCACCGCACCCGCGCCCTGTGGGTGCTCGGCATCTGCGTGATGCTCCAGGGCGACTACCCGGCCGCCGAGCGGATCGGTGCCGAATGCGTACGGGCGGCGGCCGAGGACGGCTCCGACGAAGGCATCCTCGCCGCCGCCTACCTGCGCGGCCTCACCCATCTGATGGTCGGCCGGCCCGAGCTGAGCCTGCGCGAGGCGGACCGGGTGCTGCACAGCACGGAGGCGGACACCACCCCGCTCGAATCGGCCTACCGGCTGCGCTGCCACCTGATCACCGTCTTCGCCCTCACCAGCCTCGGCCGGCTGGACGAGGCCGCAGAGGCCGCGGTCGTCCTGCGCGCGGCCTGCGAGGCCATGGACGAGTGCTGGACCCGCAGCTACGTCGACTACCAACTCGCGCTGATCGCCCTGCTCCAGGGCCGCGCCGACGCGGCCGCCGCACACGCCCGGTCCATGCTCATCGGCAAGCACCGGCTCCGCGACAGCTTCGGCATCGCGCTCGGCCTCGACATCCTGGCCGCCGCGGTCGCCGCCCAGGGCGAGGGCGCCCACGCCGCCCGGGTGTACGGCACCGGACAGCTCTACTGGCGGATGGTCGGCCACCCGCAGCGCGGCACCCCGGAGCTGGGCCCGCTGCGCGAGGCCTGCGAACGCCAGGCCCGCGAGGCCGTCGGCGACGCCGCCTACCAGCGGGCCTACGAGCGGGGCCGGGCCGACAGCGCGGAAGCGGGTCTGGCCCTCGCACTCCACGGCGAACTGCTCACCTAGGGCCTTTCGTCTGGATCGTGCCGGGCACCAGCCCGATCCAGACGAAAGGCCCTGGCGGGCCCGGCTTGTACACCTGCCCCGATCGGAGGAAGAGTGGGGCGGCCACCACCCGAGCCCCGCCCAGGAGACCGCCATGCCGCAGATCACCGTCGACTACTCCGCCGAGCTCGACGAGACCTTCGACTTCCAGGGCTTCGCGGGAGCGCTGCACCCGCTGATCGCCGAGACGGTCAGTACCAAGATCGCCGCCTGCAAGACCCGCTTCCGCCAGGTCGCCGGGACGGCGGTGGCGGACGCCCCCGACGGCGAAGCGATCGCGCACATCGAGATCGCGATGCTGGCCGGCCGCACCCCGGAGCTCAAGGCGCGGCTCGCCGAATCCGTACTGGAACTGCTGGCCGGCCACATCCGGCCCACCGACGGGCTGACCCTGCACCTCTCGGCCGAGACCCGCGACCTCGACCCCTCCTACCGCAAGCGCTGAGCCGACGCCGGGCCCCGCTACGCCGGCCGCTGCGGGGGCACGGCCGGCACGGCGGGCGCCAGTGCGGAGAGCCGCACCAGCAGGTCTGCGAACGGCCCGTCCGCCGGCTCCCGCGCGAGGACCCGCAGCACGATGCCCGCCATCTCCGCGTTGTACGCGGCACTCACGGCGATCAGCGCCGCGAAGTCGTGCACGAGCTGCAACTCCAGCTCGGCGCGCGGGATGTGCCGCCCGTCCAGCCAGATCAGGGCCGTCGACTCGGCCAGCGACACCCAGGACCGTACGACCAACTCCAGCCGGGCCGGCTGCTCCTCGACCCCCAGGTGGTCCAGGATCTGCTCGCAGGCCGCCTGCCGCACCCCGTCGATCATCGCGTTCGCCGTCGACGAGCCCACGGCCGGACCGCCCCGCATCAGCGCGGCGAACCCCGGGCCGTGCTCGTCGACGAAGTCGAAGAACCGCCCCATCACCCGCAGGAGGCGTGCGCCCAGGGGACCTTCGCGCGGCTCCAGGAACCGGGTCGCCAGCTCGTCGGCCGCCCGCCGCAGCGCCGCCTCGTACAGGCTCTGCTTGCCCGGGAAGTAGTGGTAGACCAGCGGCCGCGAGATCCCGGCGGCGGCGGCGATCTCGTCGATCGACACCTCGTCGGGGGAGCGGTGACTGAACAACTCCAGCGCGACACCGATCAGCTGCTGCCTGCGCTCCTCGACGCCCATCCTGCGCCGTACCCCGGTCGTCATGGGGAACAGCGTACCGACCGGCGCGCCGAGGGGGCGGCTCGCGGGTCCTTTCCCGGCCGCCTACAGATCGAGCACCAGCCGCTCGCCCCGGCACCGCGACACGCAGATCAGCATCGAGTCCCGCCGCTCGGAGTCCGTGAGCAGATCGTCCCGGTGGTCCACCTCGCCCTCCAGGACGCGCTGTTGGCACGTACCGCAGAAGCCCTGCTCGCAGGAGTACGAGACGTGCGGCAGCTCCGCGCGCACGGCGGCCAGCGCCGACTGGCCCGCCGCCACCCGGACCGTGCGGCCCGAGCGGCGCAGCTCCACCTCGAAGGCCGCGGCGCCGGTGGCGTCCGGGGCCGTCGCGGAGAAGCGCTCCAGGTGCAGGGTGCAGCCGGGCGGGAGCGCGGCGGCGACGGCCTCCATCAGGGGCTCCGGACCGCAGCAGTGGACCGCCGTGCCCGCCGCCGCGTCCGCCAGTGCCGCGGCGATGTCCGGGTGGCCCGCCTCGTCCTGCGGCACGACGGTGACCCGGCCGCCGTCCGCGTCCAGTTCCCCGATCTCGTCCAGGAACGGCATCGTCGCCCGGCTGCGGCCCCCGTACAGCAGCCGCCAGTCCGCTCCGGAGGCGGCGAGCGCGCGGAGCATCGGCAGGATCGGCGTGATGCCGATGCCGCCCGCGACCAGGACGTACGCGGGGGCGTCCGCCAGCGGGAAGCGGTTGCGCGGGCCGCGGATCTCGACCTCCTCGCCCTCGCGGAGCCGTTCGTGCACCTCTCTGGAGCCGCCCCGGCCGTCCTCGGCGAGCCGGGTCGCGACGGTGTACGAGTGCGGGTCGGCCGGGTCGCCGCACAGCGAGTACTGGCGTATCAGCCCGGACGGCAGCACCAGGTCCAGATGGGCGCCGGGCTGCCAGCGCGGCAGGCCGGAACCCTTCAGGCGGAGCAGCACGACCCCGTCGGCGGGAGTGGACCGCTCGGTGACCAGCAGCCGCAGGCCGGTGGTGGAGCGGCGCTGCGAGTGGCCGGAGACGGGCTCCTCAAGCGCGGGCAGCGGCCACAGCGGGGACTTCTCTATGCGCCGGCGCATCGCCCGCTTGGCGAGCAGCGCGGCACCGGCCACCACGACGGCGGTCCGCAGCCGGGGGAGGGGCAGGGGCATGGTCAGCCGGCTTCCGTGGTGCGGGCCTCCGCGGCGACCGCGGCAGGCGAGTGGGCGAGGTAGTCGACGGCCTGCGCCGTACTGCCCTCCTGGGTGGGGTGGTAGCCGCGGCTCAGATAGCGCGGGATCGACCGCAGCATCGAGGGCGTGCTGGGCAGGGTGCCGTGCCTGCCGCCGCGGTAGAACTGCCGGAACGACGCCTTGCCGTCCAGCAGGCTGGGGTCGTTCTCCATGAAGAACCGGGCGCCGCGCTGCCAGAGGAAGGCCAGGGCGGAGAACGCCGTCGCCCAGGTCCGCACCCGCCGCCGGTATCCGCCGTCGACGTGCATGAACACGTCGAACGCGACTGATCGGTGCTCGACCTCCTCCGCGCCGTGCCAGCGCAGCAGATCCAGCATCGTGGGGTCGGCGCCGCGCCGGTCCAGCTCCTCTGCGTTGAGTATCCAGTCACCGAGGAACGCGGTGTAGTGCTCGATCGCCGCTATCGTCGCGACCCGCTCCATCAGCCACCACCTCCGCGCCCGCCCCGGCGGCAGGGTCCGGTCGCCGAGCAGCTTCTCGAAGAGCCAGTCGACCTGGGCCGTGTACGGCGTCGGGTCGAGGCCCAGGTCCCTCAGGTGCGGGAGTACGTCGTCGTGGGCCTGGGAGTGCATCGCCTCCTGGCCGATGAACCCGATGACGTCCTCGCGCAGTTGCTCGTCGTGTATGTACGGAAGCACCTGGCGGTAGACGTGGATGAACCAGCGTTCCCCGGCCGGGAGCAGCAGATGGAGCACGTTGATGGTGTGCGTGGTGAACGGGTCGCCCGGCACCCAGTGCAGGGGCGTCCTGTCCCAGGCGAAGGAGACCCGACGGGCCTTGAGCGCGATCCGCTCCGACGCGACCGCCGCTGGCTGCGTGTTAGACATGTTGTCAATGTACTGAGGGGTAGGCCGAGGGAACAGGGGCCTGCGGCGAATTCCTGAGCCCGTCCCCACCGGCCCGCGCTCACCGCAGCGCCCTGACCCGGCTGCCGTCCGCGAGCTCCCCGTCCAGATCCGCCCGGTCGCCCGCACCGGCGGGCACCGCGAGCAGCCGCCCCCGCGTGCTCCCCGTCACCCCGCCCGACGTGGCCAGCGAGGTGAACTGCTCGCTGCCCGCCGCGAGCACGTACCACCGGCCGCCGTGCGACTTCCACAGCACGCCCGCCAGTACCCGCGGCATACGGGGCCCGCACGCGGGGGAGTCCTCGGAGCGCGCCGCGACGGCTCCCCGCGGGCGGCTCCCCGGCGGCCGCGCGGACGGCGCCTGGAACTGGGCGAGGACCCGGCTCCCGGTGCCCCGCCAGGTCTCCGCGCGGGTGCACAGCCACTGCGCCGAGCCGCTCCCCTCGGGCAGTGGCTGCGTCGCGTACGTCCAGGAGTTGACCGACCGCACTCCGTGGGAACGCACCGCCGGCAGCAGGCAGGCGGTCCGCGCCCAGCTCCCCAAATCGGCCCGCCCCGCCACGTCGTGCGGTTCCGAGGGCGGACCCGAGGTCAGCCGGGCCGGGGCGAGCTCACCGAGATCCGTCATCAGGCGCACCGCCGTGCCGTCGGACAGTTCGACCGCGTCCCAGGACCGGCAGCCGCCGCTGGCCCGCGGACTCGTCAGCGCGTCGGTCACCCCGTCCGGGGAGCGGTGCAGCGGGCGCGGCGCCCGGTCCGGCGCGAGCAGATCCCGTACCGACACCCGCCGTACCCAGGGTGCCGTCAGATAGCGGACCCGGCCCCCCGCGCGGTCCACCACCAGGGCGCCCGACGACGTCGCGTCCGCCCCGTCGACCCGGGCGAAGTCGAGCGCCGCGCCCTCGGACGGATCGGCGTTACGGGGCTCCGCGTACCGCACGACGCGCAGCCCGTCGTAGAACAGCGCCACCGCCGACGCGCCCACCTCCCCGGCGTACAGCAGCTGCGGGGCCCCCATCGGCGGCCCCGTGGGCGTCCGCGGCGTCGCCGACGTCCGCACCCCGCTGCCCGGCCGCGCCCACACCGTCAGTGCCCGCCGCAGTAGCCGGGTGTCCTCGGTGCGGTCGCCCCGGGTGGGCCAGGCGGTGAAGTCGGTACGCGGCGACCGCCGCCAGAACGACGCCGTCACCACCCGCAACGCCCCCGGATCCAGGGCCTCCTCCGCGGCCGGATTGCGCGCGTACGGCGGCGCGGCCGGCCCCGCGCGCCCCCAGCCGCCGCCCGGCAGCCCCAGCAGCGTCCCGCACACCACGAGCGCCGCCGCGGCGGCCAGCGCGGCCCGCGCGTATCTGCGGCGGCGCGGCAGATCCGGCGGCCTGGCCTGGAGCGAGCACGGGTCGAACTCGGGCGAGGAGAGCAGCGCGTACGGCGCCGGGACCCCGTCCGCCTCCCGCAGCGCCGCGTGCGGGTCCGCCACCCCCGCGGCGGCCAGCTCCCGCCGGACCTCGCAGTCCGCGAGCGACTCCAGGCCACGCAGGACGAACGCGGCGCGCGCCGGTCCGCCGAGCGCCGACAGCCGCTCCTCCAGCGCGAGTTCGTCCGCACCGCCGGAGTGCGGGAACAGCCGCAGCCCCCAGACCAGCGGAAGGACGGGCGGCAACGGGGCGCGCCCGGTCCGCAACCGCAGCCGCAGCGGCATCCCCGCGGCCAGCGCGCCGCGCAGCACCTGCCCCCGGACGTACGCGTAACCGGGCCCGGTGGTCTCCACCCGGCCGGGGCGGCGTGGCAGCGGGATGCCCGCGCCGCAGGCCGGACCGGCCCTGCGCGCGGACTGCAGGGAGCGCTGGGCCAGGGCGTGGGCCGCGAGAACGCGCCGGGAGCGGCCCAGTGAGGGCGGCAGGACGAGATAGCCGAGCCGGACCAGTCGCGGGTAGTGCTCGACGAGCGAGGCCTCGTTCTGCTCCGCATCGACCGGGGCGGCGGCTGGCGGTACCTCTGGCAGTGGGCGCACATTCAGCTGAACGAGCGAATCGTGCGATGGTCACTCCGGGCGGACCCGTCCGGTGCCGTCGCCACGCGGGCCACGGGACCTGCTGCTGTCCGGTGCCGAGCCGAACTCCTAGGCGAACTGAACCAGTTGCGGATCAACGGGCGCCGCCGTCATCCGGTTGGCCAGGGTCGACATGGTGTAGGCGCCGATCCCCAGGACGGCCGCCGCAAACTCGTCCTGCTCTCCCCGCGCGGCATCGACGTACTGGTGCGCTCCGCCGAGGGCTTCGACCGGCTGCGCGCCGCATGGGTCCGGGCGCTCGGCGCCGAACGGGTCGCCGCCCTGGAGTCCGACCTGCGCACCATGGCTCCCGCGGACACCTTCCGGCTCGACGTGGCGAGCTGGTTCAACGGCTGACCGGATCCGGTGGGGGCTTGGACTTTGGGGGCGAGAGATAGGACGTATCTGACGGGCACCCTTCCCGTGGGCCACTCGGTGCGGCAACATGCACGCGTCGGTACCCAAGAGATCCGACCACTCGTGGTCGAGAATGGGAGGGAACCATGGCACGACGTACCCATGTCCTCAGCGCGCTCGCACTGGCGGCCGCCGCCGCGCTCATCCCCGTACAGGCCACCGCTCAGCAGACCGCACGGCCCGCGGCCCCCTGCGGCGGGCCGGTGAGACCCGCGTCGCAGATGACGGTCGAGGCGTGCGACAGCCCGGAGCGGATCATCGAGAAGGCCGCGAACATCGTCCCCACCCCGGGCCAACTGGCCTGGCAGCAGCGGGACGTCACCGCCTTCACGCACTTCGGGATGAACACCTTCACCGGCCGTGAGTGGGGCTCCGGGACGGAGGACGAGAAGCTGTTCGCGCCGAAGAGCATCGACGCCGACCAGTGGATGCGCGCCTACAAGGCCGCCGGTATCAAACAGGTCATGCTCACCGTCAAGCACCACGACGGCTTCGTCCTCTACCCCAGCCGCTACACCGACCACTCGGTCGCCCTCAGCCCCGGCAGCCCCGATGTCGTCGCCCTCTACGTGAAGGCCGCCCGCAAGGCGGGCCTCAAGGTCGGCCTCTACCTCTCGCCCTCCGACGGCGCGGAACTCCCGCACGCCTGGCACGCCGAGTGGGTCGAGGAGATCCGGGCCAAGCAGGCCGAGGGCAAGCCGCTGAGCCTGCCCGAGCGGATGGCACTGGAGGACGGCGACCGCGCCCCCGCCGGCCAGGGCCGCTTCGGCAACGGCAGCGCCGTCACCGAGCGCACCATCCCCACCCTCGTCCCCGGCGACGACCGCGCCGCCCGGGTGAGGAGCGGCAAGCTGCCCACCTTCAAGGTGAAGGCCGACGACTACGACACGTACTACCTCAACCAGCTGTACGAGATCTTCACCCAGTACGGCCCGGTCGAGGAACTCTGGCTGGACGGCGCCAACCCCTGGTCCGGCTCGGGCATCACGCAGAAGTACGACGTCAAGCAGTGGTTCGACATGGTCAAGGCGCTGTCGCCGAACACCGTCGTCTTCCAGGGCCCGCAGGGCGTCCGCTGGGTCGGCAACGAGTCCGGCGTCGCCCGCGAGACCGAGTGGAGCGTCACCCCGCACATCACCGACCCGTGGACGGGGCTCGGCAGCCTCCCCAACGACTCGACCGACCCCGACATCGGCTCCCGGTCCAAGCTCCTGGACCCGGCGATCAACTACCTCCAGTGGTACCCGGCCGAGGCCGACGTCTCCAACCGCCCCGGCTGGTTCTACCACCCCGAAGAGAAGCCCAAGACGGCAGCGCAGCTGATGGACCTGTACGAGAAGAGCGTCGGCCGCAACGCCTCGCTCCTGCTCAACGTCCCGCCCGCGCCGGACGGCCGGATCGCCGACGAGGACGTCGCGTCGCTGACCGCCTTCGGTACCGATCTGCGCAGGGTCTACGGCGCCGATGTGCGCAAGCAGGGACCGGGTCCTCACACCTTCGACCGGGTCGCCGTCCGTGAGGACATCCGGCACGGACAGCGGGTGGAGAAGTTCGCCGTGGAGGCCCGGATCGACGGGACGTGGCAGCGGATCGCCGAGGGCACCACCATCGGGCACGAGCGCATCCTGCCGCTGCCCGCGGCCGTCACCGCCTCTGACGTACGGGTCAAGGTGCTGGAGTCCAGGGCGAAGCCGTACCTGGGGGCCACGACACTGCACCTCACCACCGCGCCCGCCACCCCCTAACCGCGGTCGAGATACGCCAGTACCGCGAGAACGCGGCGGTTGTCGTCGTCGGAGGGCGGCAGGCCGAGCTTCCCGAAGATGTTCGAGGTGTGCTTGGCCACCGCCCGCTCCGTGATCACCATGTGCGAGGCGATCGCCGCGTTCGAACGGCCCTGGGCCATCTGCTCCATGACCTCCCGCTCACGCGGCGTCAGCCCGCCCATCGGCTTGTCCTGCGAGCGCCGCGACAGCAGCTGCGAGATCACCTGCGGGTCCATCGCGGTGCCGCCCGCCGCGACCCGGCGGACGGCGTCGATGAACTGCTCGGCGTCGAAGACCCGGTCCTTGAGCAGATAGCCGATGGCGCCGTTGCCGTCCGCCAGCAGCTCACGCGCGTACAACTGCTCGACGTGCTGGGAGAGCACGAGCACCGGCAGCCCCGGTCTCGCCCGCCGGGCCGTCAGCGCGCACTGCAGCCCCTCGTCCGTGTGGGACGGCGGAAGCCGGACGTCGACAACGGCGACGTCCGGCTTCAACTCGGCCAGTGCCCTGGTCAGTTCGGGTCCCGTCTCGACGGCGGCCGCGATCTCGAAGTCGTACGCCTCCAGCATGCGCACCAGGCCGTCGCGCAGCAGGAAGAGATCTTCGGCTAGGACAACTCGCAAGGGATCTCCATGGTCACCATGGTGGGACCGCCCGCGGGGCTGCTGACGGCCATGATGCCGTCGAATGTACCGAGCCGGCGTTCGACCCCGCTCAGGCCCGAGCCCGAACCGGTCGTCGCACCGCCCTTCCCGTTGTCCGTGACGGAGATCCGCAGCGTCCCCTCGGCATCGTGCAGGTCCACCCAGATCCGGTCGGCGCCCGAGTGCTTCGCGGCGTTCGTCAGGATCTCGCTGACCGCGAAGTACGCGGCCGACTCGACCGGCGCCTCGGCGCGGCCGCTCAGCTCCACGTCCACCTCGGTGCCGATCGGCATCCGCAGCGCCAGCGCCTTGACCGCGTCCCCGAGCCCGCGCTCGGCGAGGACCGGCGGATGGATGCCCCGCACCAGGTCGCGCAGTTCCGTGAGTGCCTCCGCGGACGACGCGCGGGCCGTCGCCAGGAGCTTCTTCGCCTGCGCCGGGTCCTTCTCGATCAGCGCCTCGATGGTGCCCAGGTTCATGCCCATGGCGACCAGCCGGGCCTGCGCGCCGTCGTGCAGATCGCGCTCGATGCGCCGCAGTTCGGAGGCGGCGGTGTCGACCGCCTCGTGCCGGGTCTCGGTCAGCCGGTCGATGCGCAGGGCCAGTTCCTGTTCATGGGTGGGGGCCAGCACCGAGCGCGCGATCACGAAGTGCGCGTGCAGCAGCCGCTCGCTCAGCAGCACCCCGGTCGCGAAGAGCGCCACTCCGAGCCCGGCGGCGGCCAGCGCCGTCGCCTGGCTGTCCACGGGGACGAACCCGTACCAGTACCGGTCGTCCGTGTAGACCCGCCACAGCCCCGCCGCCAGGACGAAACCCTCCACCGGGTAGATCATCAGCGCCGCCGCCAGGATCGACACCACATAGCCGGCCGTCATGTCGACCAGGAGCCACTGGATGTCCCGCCAGGTCGCGGGGTCCTTCAGCAGCAACCCGGTCCGCTCGACCTGTCCGACGAACCCGCTGCGGACATCCTCCGGGAACGGCCGGTACGGCACCGGGATGCGGACGGCCGACCAGGTGACCGCCAGCAGCCGGCGCTGATTGGCGTGCTTGCGGACCGCCGACAGCACGTACGGGGTGGTCACCAGGCCGATGCCCAGCGGGATGAGGACGATGGAGGTGACCGCCAGCACGAACAGCGTGACCGAACCCACGATCGAGGCGAACGACAGCGCCAGCCCCCGCCCGGCGGCCAGCAGGGCGCCCCTTGTCCGTCCGTGCGGCGTGTTCATATCGGTCCCTCTTCCCTCGCCGGCACTCGTGGCAGCCCCGGTCCGCACACAGTCTGTCGCCTCGGGCGGGCGGGGCGTCAGCCGTTCCGACACCCGACGGGGGTGTACCCAGCACCACCCCCGTGACCTCGCCCTACGTCACGCGGGAGTGGGTGTTCCAGCGGCTGGGGCGGCGGGCCCCGGGTTCCTAGATTCGAGGTGTCTTTTCCGACGACTGATTCCAGGGGGCGAACACGCCATGAGGCGCAATCTCGCGGCACGTATCGGTGTGTGGAGCGCACACCACCGAAAGACGGCCATTCTCGGCTGGCTGCTCTTCGTCGTGCTCGCCGCGGGCATCGGCGGTGCGTCGGGCATGGTCGAGATGACCAACGCCGAGAACGGCGCGGGCGACTCGGCACGGGCCGAGCAGATCCTCTCCGACGCCGGCCTCAGCCACCGGGCGGGCGAACTGGTCATGGTCTCGTCGGCCGAGCCGGACGGCTGGCGGACCGCGGCGCGGGAGCTGACCGCCGCCCTCGGGAAGACCGGCGAGGTCACGGGCCTCGCGGCTCCGGTCGCCTCCAGGAACGGCAAGGACGTGCTGATCACCTTCGAGATGAGGGGGGACGCCGCCACCGCGTCCGACCGGGTGCAGCCCGTCCTGGACGCCGTCGACAGCGTCCAGAAGGAACAGACCGACGTCACGGTCCAGCAGTTCGGTGACGCCAGCGCCGGCAAGTGGCTCGGCGACCTGCTCTCCGACGATTTCAGGAAGGCCGAGTTCACCGCCGTACCCCTGGCCCTGGGCATCCTGCTGGTCGCCTTCGGCGCCGTCGTCGCGGCCCTGCTGCCCGTCGGCCTCGCACTGACCGCCTGCCTGGCCGCCTTCGGTCTGCTGTCGCTCGCCAGCCACCAGCTGCACCTCTTCCAGACCACGTACTCCGTGATGTTCCTGATGGGCTTCGCCGTCGGCGTCGACTACTGCCTCTTCTACCTGCGGCGCGAGCGGGACGAGCGGGCGGCGGGCCGCGACGCCGAGACGGCGCTGCGGATCGCCGCGGCGACCAGCGGCCGGTCCGTCCTGGTCTCCGGGCTGACCGTCATGGTCGCGATGGCCGGCATGTTCCTGTCCGGACTGCTCCTCTTCAAGGGCTTCGCCATCGCCACGATCATCGTGGTCTTCATCGCCATGATGGGCTCCGTGACGGTACTGCCCGCACTGCTCTCCTGGCTGGGCGACCGGATCGACGCCGGACGCGTGCCCCTGCTCAACCGGCGGAGCAAGCGGGGTACGAAGAAGGAGAGCGGCCGGATCGCCGGAAAGCTGCTGCGGCCCGTGCTGTCCAGGCCGAAGCTCTTCGCCGCCGCCTCCGTCGTCGTCCTGCTCGTGCTCGCCGCGCCCGCCCTCGGGATGAAGACGGAGGAACTCGGCCTGGAGAAGCAGTTCGGCTCCCAGTCCGAACTGGCGCTCGCCTACCGGGACATCAGTGAGGCATTCCCCGGCGGACCCGCCCCGGCGCAGGTGGTCGTCGAGGCGGACGACATCGAGGCGCCCGGCGTACGCAAGGCACTCGACGGCTTCGACGAGGTGGCCGTCCACCGGGCGCGGAACGTCGCGGAGATCGAGATCCCGCTGCCGCACGGCGAGAGCGATCTGACCGAACTGCGCGAGAAGCGGCTGCCGGCCGCGTTCGACGGAACGGGCGCCCGCGCCTATGTGACAGGTGAGGTGGCCGGGTCCACGGACTTCAACGACCAGCTGAAGCGCGGCATCCTGCCCGTCTTCCTCTTCATCACCGCGGTGACCTTCCTGGTGATGCTGTTCTGCTTCCGCAGCTACGTCATCGCCGTGACCGCGATCCTGCTCAACCTGCTCTCGGTGGGCGCCGCGTACGGAGTGATGGTCGCCGTCTTCCAGCACGGCTGGGGCGCCTCGCTGATCGGCTCCGAGGGCGTCGGCGCGATCGAGTCCTGGATGCCGCTCTTCGTGCTGGTCGTCCTGTTCGGGCTCTCGATGGACTACCACGTCTTCGTGGTCTCCCGGATCCGCGAGGCCCGCGGCCGCGGCCTCTCCACCCCGGCCGCGATCGACGAGGGCATCCGGCGGACGGCGGGCGCGGTGACCGGCGCGGCCGTGATCATGGTGGCCGTGTTCGCGGTCTTCGGGACGCTCTCCATGCAGGACATGCAGCAGATGGGCGTCGGCCTGGCCGTCGCGGTCCTGCTGGACGCGACGATCGTACGGATGGTGCTGCTGCCCTCCGTGATGGCGCTGCTCGGCGAGCGGAACTGGCGGACCCCGCGCGGACTGTCCAGGCTGCCCGCCCTGGACCACAGCGAGCCGGAGCCGGAGCCCGGCCCCGCGGCGGACCCGGTGGGAACGGGGCTGCGCGGCTGACCCCGGACGGGCGAAGTGGGCCCCGGCCGCGGTACGTACCGCGGCCGGGGCCCACTCGTGTGCGATCAGGGCGCGTACTTGTACCCCACGCGCCGCACCGTCTGGATCGACCGGCGGTGCTCGGCGCCCAGCTTGCGGCGCAGCCGGGCGATGTGGACGTCGACGGTGCGCCCGTCGCCGACGTGCCCGTAGCCCCAGACCGTGGTCACCAGCTGGTCGCGGGTGTGGACCCGGTGCGGGTGCGCCACCAGGTGGGCGAGGAGCTCGAACTCCAGGTAGGTGAGGTCGAGCGTGTTCCCGTTCACCGCGGCGGTGCGCCGGACGGAGTCGATGTGCACCGGACCGGTCCCCGGGGCCTCCAGCAGCTCAGGCACCACGTACTGGGCGGCGCCGGCCGCCGCGGCGGTGAGCACCGGCTGCTGGTCGGCGGGGACGAGCACCAGATAGCCGACCATCGGCGGCCGGCCCGGCAGCGCCGGCAGGGTGTGCTGGGGCGCGGGCAGCCAGGTCGTGCCCGGCGCCAGGAACGCGGCCACGTCGGCCGGCTGGAAGACCTCGTCCGGTGCGACGGCCCGCAGCCGGTGCCGGTGGGGAGAGGGAGGACGGGTGGGGGTGGCCGCAGCGGTCGCCGGCTGCGCTGCGGTGGCAGCGGCTGCGGCGGAGAAGGTGCGAGTGTTCGCCATGGGGGTCAGCTCTTTCGCGCGGAGGAGTCGTCTGTGGACGGACTTGCTGCGTGCGCGCGGACCGAAGACCGGGGTGAGCGGCTTTAGAGGGCCAGCGCGTTCAACGCGCGGCAACACACCCGGTCGAAGTCGTGATGCTGACGGGAAGGCCAGAACGGCTCTAGGTCGCTGCGACCTGTCGAGGTGTGCTGGAAGCTGGCCATGCCCCCATTGAACCAGAGAAGGCGACCCCGCAGCAGGCCTCTCTCACCCGTCGATACGGACCCTTTGCGTTACCTTCCTCACCTCGGGCACGGCAAGAGGCGCCCACCGGCTGTGCGGTGGGCGCCTCTTGTCCGTACGTGCCGCGGGATCAGACCTGCCCGGCCTTCTCCAGCGCGGTGCAGCAGGTGTCGACGATCAGCCGGGTGACGACGTACGGGTCGACGTTGGCGTTCGGGCGGCGGTCCTCGATGTAGCCCTTGCGGTCCTGCTCGACCTGCCACGGGATGCGGACCGAGGCGCCGCGGTTGGAGACGCCGTAGCTGTACTCGTTCCACGGGGCGGTCTCGTGCAGACCGGTCAGCCGGTCGTCGATGCCCGCGCCGTAGTGCTTGACGTGGTCCATCGGCTTCGAGCCCTCGCCCAGCGACTCGCACGCGGTGATGATCGCGTCGTAGCCCTCGCGCATCGCCCGGGTGGAGAAGTTGGTGTGCGCGCCCGCGCCGTTCCAGTCGCCCTTGACCGGCTTCGGGTCGAGGGTCGCGGAGACGTTGAAGTCCTCGGCGGTGCGGTAGAGCAGCCAGCGGGCTATCCACAGGTGGTCGGAGACCTCCAGCGGGGAGACCGGACCGACCTGGAACTCCCACTGGCCGGGCATGACCTCGGCGTTGATGCCGGAGATGGCGAGGCCCGCCTTCAGACAGTTGTCGAGGTGCTTCTCGACGATCTCGCGGCCGAAGATCTCGTCGGCGCCGACACCGCAGTAGTAGCCGCCCTGCGCGGCCGGGAAGCCGCCCTCGGGGAAGCCGAGCGGCCGGTGGCCGTCGAAGAAGGTGTACTCCTGCTCGATGCCGAAGATCGGCTCCTGGCCCGCGAACTGCTCGGCGAACGGGCGCAGTCCGGCACGCGTGTTGGACTCGTGCGGGGTCATGTCGATGTGGAAGACCTCGCACAGCACCAGGACGTCGTCGCCCCCGCGGATCGGGTCCGGGCAGGTGAAGACCGGCTTCAGCACCCGGTCGGAGGCGTGGCCCTCGGCCTGGTTGGTGCTCGATCCGTCGAAGCCCCAGATGGGCAGCTCCGCCACGTCGGACGACGGGGCACCGGGCATGATCTTCGTCTTGGAACGGAGCTTGGCGGTCGGCTCGGTGCCGTCGATCCAGATGTACTCAGCCTTGAACGTCACGGAAGCCATCCTTTGGGGGTGCTGCGGGCCTATGCAGCGCAGCTTCGCAAGACGCGATTTCCCGTCCGTTGCTCTCGTGTGAACCCCGTGTTACCGAGGTTTCCCGGACAGGACGGGCCGGTCGCGAAGGCCCTTCGGGCGCCCTCAGCCGCGGGCCCTGAGCAGCGACTCGAAGCCGGCCGCCCGGATCCGCCGCACCAGCTCCTCCTCGGTCGCGCCCAGCGCCACCGCCGCACGCGGGAGGTGCCAGTCCGCGTCGGCGAGCCGGTGCAGCAGATGACCGCGCCGGATCTGCGCCTCGGACAGCCGGAACGTCTTCAGGTAGGCGACCCGCCCCTTGTGGTCGGTGACGGTCTCGCCGATGTGCTGCCCGCCCCGGTTCCGCAGGAACGGCGGCAGGAACCGCCACAGCGTGAACGTCCCCATCCGGTACACCCGGTCGAAGCCGTACGAGGAGTCCAGCAGCTCCCGCGCGAACAGCGTGTCGTGCGCCTCGCGCCACGCCCGCTCCTGCTCCCGCGCGGCCGCCCGCAGACCGGCGAGGGTGTTCAGCCCCGGCCCGTCCGCGATCCGCGCCCCGAAGGCGGGCACCGGTGCGCCGTACATCGCGTACTGGTGGACCAGCTCCCCGTACAGGTCCTGGACGAGCGACGCGTGCAGCAGGCGGTAGTCCTCCGGGTGCGGCACCACGAACGCGGCGGCGAGCGCGTCGGCCGCGTACACCATCACCCCGCACTGGCCGGGATGGATCTCGAACACCCGCAGCGCGTCGCCGAGCCCGCGCACCGACCACCCCAGGTACGCGTCCTCCGCTCGCGGCGAGAGGCCGTCGCGCAGCGCGTGGCGCGACCACTCCTCCCAGGCGGTCGACGGTCCGCCGAAGTGCAGCGAGAGATAGCCCTCCAGCGCGAGGTGCAGCGGCAGGAAGCGCAGCCGGTCGCCGGGCTGCCGCTTGGCCATCCGGTGGTGGCGGTGGCGCGGCAGCCGTACGGTCCTGGGCGGGGTCCGCCCCGCGTCACCGTCGGCCGCCAACTGCGTGCCGTACGCGGCGGTCCCGGCACCCTCGCCCGACCAGTCGGCGACGAAACCGTGCGGGATGTACGAGGTGTAGTGGGTCCGCGGCCCCACCTCCACGACCCCGCTCCCGCCGCCCGCGTACACCTCGCGGTGCAGCCGGAGCCCCTCGACGGGCCTCTCGCGCACCAGCGGCACCAGCCGGATGCCGCCCCAGACCTGCGAAGGCCGGGCGGTGAGCCCCGTCAGTTCGAGCTTGTTCACAGCGGGTCCCCTTCCCGGCCGGCCGTCACGAACCGGGCGACCTGCCGGTCCAGGTACGAGTGGAGTGCGGCGGGTCCGGTCCGGCCCTCGGAGAACTGAGCGATCCCCACCAGGGCCGGCAGGTCCTCCGCGTCCCGGATACCGGCCGTCGGCACCCCCGGGGAGAGCCGCCGGACGTCGAAACCGTCCGCGTCGTATACAGGGTTCACATGGACCACCGCCGTACGCCGGTCCGGATCGAGCCTGGTCCGCCACACCCGCAGCACCTCGCCCGCGAGCCCGGGAGGCGCGTTGTCCCAGCCGTCCGAGACGATGACCAGCCGGTCGGGGCCGTACTCCAGGGCGTCCAGCACCCGGCTGCCGAGCGGCGTCGGCCCCCGGGGCACGACCAGCAGCGGATCGTCGGCGCCGGTCGTCCACAGCGGGGTGTACGCGCCCGGCGCGGCCAGCGCCTCCAGCAGGAAGTGGCAGGCCAGCGCCACGGCGAGCGGCCGGCGCCGCTTCTCGCCCGAACCGGACGACGAGTAGCTGTCGTCCAGCACGGCGGCGACCCGCCCCCAGCCCCCGGCGTGCGGACCCGCCGCGCGACGGGCCGCGGTGCGCAGGGCCGAGGTCAGCTCCTCGCGGTGACGGCTGCGCGGCTCCAGGGGGAACGTCAGGACGTACAGGGCGAGCCGGGTCAGCGGCATCACGGTCAGATCGACACCCGCCGGCAGCTCCCGCGGAGCGGCCGTACCGCGCTGCCCCTGGGTGCGTAGCCGCTCCAGCCGGGTCATCCGGGGCGCCATCCGCTCCAGGAACGCCTCCCGCTTCATGCCGTGCCGGGCCGCGAAGCCCTCGGCGACGGTGAAGGGGAGTTCGTCGACGGCGCCCTGCTCGTAATGGGCGCGCCGCCAGGCGTCGAGCAGCCGGTGCCGGTAGCGGGGCAGCTTCCCGGGCCGGAAGAGGAAGTCCCCCAACTCACCGCTACCGCTGCCGTCGAGCCGGAGGTGTGCGTGGCGGGCCGTGTTCTTCAGCCCCGCGCGGTACTTCACCGCGTCGTGCGCCGGATCGGGCCGCGCGGCCAGCCAGTCGCGCATGATCGCGCGGGTGCGCCGGTTGTTGACCTTGGCCGCGCGCAGCCCCCGGAACAGCCGGTACACCCGCTGCGGCGGCAGCTTCGCCAGCCGCGCGGCGATCAGCCGGCCCTCGGTGCGCTTCTCCTGCGCGGTGGCCTCGCCGGCGTACTCCAGGAGCCCCCGCACGATGCGCACCGCGTTGTGGTCGTTGATGCCGAGGGCGAGCGAGGCGGCGTACACCCGGCGGTAGTTGACCCGGACATAGGCGTGCAGGAAGTCCAGCGAGAGCTGCTGCCGGTCCGCCCCCGAGTGGAACTCGCGCTGCCCGGTCGCGGTGATCGCGGCATTGACGAAGAGGAGCACGTCCTCGGCGGCGACAAGGTCGGCAAAGGTCTCGGTCGTCATGATGAATCCCCCGTGGTGTTCCGCGAGGCGGTACGCGCAAGCGGAAGCCGGCCGGGGAATGGGGGCGCGAGCAGCGAAATATTTGCTTTACAGGCAAGTCCCGGAAGTCGCACCGGAGTCCCGCGGCCGGCGCCGCCAACGTAACCGTCCGGCCGGGGCCCCCGCCACCGCATTCGTTCGGGACCCCGGCCGCACCGGGCACACTTGCCCCATGACGACACCCGCGACCCCCCTGCGTATCGGCCTGGCCGGTACCGGCCCCTGGGCCCGCAGAACCCAGGCCCCCGCCATCGCCGCGCACCCCGGCGCCGTGCTGAGCGGGGTGTGGGGCCGCCGGGCCGAGGCCGCGCAGGAGCTGGCCGCCGCCCATGGCACCACCGCGTACACCGGTGATGCGGGACTCGACGAGCTCTTCGCCGCGAGCGACGCCGTCGCGTTCGCCCTGCCGCCGGACGTGCAGGCCCCGCTCGCCGCCCGCGCCGCGGCGGCGGGCTGCCACCTGCTGATGGACAAGCCCGTCGCCACGAGCGTCGCGGCCGCCCGCGAGGTGGCCGAGGCCGCGGAGCGGGCCCGGGTCGCCTCCATCGTCTTCTGCACGCTGCGGTTCGCCCCGGAGACCTCCGCCTGGATCGCCGAACAGAACGCGGTGGGCGGCTGGTTCACCGCGCACGCCCACTGGATCGGCGCCCTGTGGGCCCCCGGCGTGGACAGCGAGTTCGCCGCGTCCCCGTGGCGCCACGAGAAGGGCGGCCTCTGGGACGTCGGCCCGCACGCGCTCTCCGTCCTCATCCCGGTGCTCGGCGACGTGACCCGGCTGACCGCGGCCCGCGGCCCCGCCGACACCCACCACCTCATTCTCCGCCACGCCTCCGGAGCCTCCAGCACGGTGACGCTCACGCTGGCCGCCCCGGTGGCGGCGACCGGGGTGGAGGTCGAGCTGAGGGGCGAGCACGGGACCGTGGGGCTGCCCCGGTGGGACGGCGCCGTCGGTGCCTTCCGGGCGGCGGTGGACGCGCTGATCGAGTCGGTGCGCACGGGTGAGGCGCACCCCTGCGACGTACGGTTCGGGCTCCGGCTGACGGAACTGCTCGCGGAGGCCGAGGCGCAGGCGGGGGAGTAGCGGACGGGGAGCGACAGACGGGACGCCATGAGTCGCGGCGCCCGGCCGGTCGCAGGGCCCCGGCGACCGCACCCCGGGCTCAGCGACGCATGGCGTCCCGTACCGCCTCGTCCGTGCGCGCGACCACGGCCGTGCCGTCCCCGGCCGTGATGATCGGCCGCTGGATCAGCGTCGGGTGCGCGGCGAGCGCGCTGATCCACCGCTCCCGCGCATCCGCCTCGCGCGGCCACTCCTTGAGCCCCAGCTCCTTCGCGTCCGCCTCCTGCGTCCGTGTGATGTCCCACGGCTCCAGCCCGAGCCGGTCGAGCACGGCCCGGATCTCGTCCGGTGACGGCACGTCCTCCAGGTAACGGCGGACCGTGTAGTCGGCGCCCTCCGCGTCGAGCAGCCGCACCGCGCCACGGCACTTGGAACAGGCGGGATTGATCCAGATCTCCATGGGGCCAACGGTACGGGATGGACCCGCGAAAACCCCTCTGGCCAGGGGCGATTGTCAGTGCGGGGCAGTAAAATGGGGGTAGTTCGTGAGCGTTCCACAGCGTTCCGCCACCGCGCGCCAGGAGGTTGCCCATGGCCGTTGCCGCCGTCACGACCAAGCCGCTCCACAAGCCCCTGCGGAAGAAGCCGCTCCCCGCCGGCCGCCCCCGTGAGTGGTACGTCACCCACAACCGCCGACTGAAGGCGATGCGCCTGTCGATCGCCCTGCTCGACACGGGAGTTCACCACCCGTCGAGCGCGAGCAACGCCCGGATACGTACCACCGCCGAGCTGCTCGGCATCCACCCGCCGTCCGACACCACCTGCCGTATGGTCCGCGCGCTCATCCGCTACGGCCGCTGACCGCCGGCCACCGGTCCGACGACTGCGCCCCCGGGTGATCCGGGGGCGCAGCCGCGTCTCCGTGCCCGTTCAGTACCCGTCGCAGGTGGCGGTGGCGAAGGCGCCGGAGGCCCGGTCGGTCCGCCGGGTGATGTCGTCCACCGTCACGGAGCAGGCGACGTCGCCGCCGGACCTGCCGAGGCTGACGACGAACGAGCCGCCGTTCATGAACCCCCTGGTCTCCAGCTCCCCGGCCCACGGCAGGGTCTGCAGGGTCAGCCGCCCGGTCGACAGGGCCTCGCCCTGCCAGGTGCTGTAGGTGAGGGTGACGTCCCTGGCGGTGCCGGTGACCTCGTACCTGATCCGCAGTCTCTGCGAGCTCTGCTCGGAGAGCCCGTGGGCCAGCACCGCGGAGACGGCGCCCGCGGCCAGGGCCAGGAGCACGACGGCCATCAGCAGCACCCACGGCCAGAACCGCCGCCGAGGCTGCGGCCCGGCCGGTCCGTCGTCGGTCGGCTGCTCGCTCATGCCACCACCCTCCACGCTCCGGCCCCGCCCCGCGACCCCGCCTCCTGCCTCACCCGTCCGGCCCGCACCGCATGCGCCCCCACCTGCCGCCGCCTTGACTTGGGGCGATGGACGACCGCTGGGAGGCGCGATGACCGGGCGAGGCGTACGGGGCGCGGGTGCCGTGCTGGTGGCGGTCGTCGTGGCGGCGACGGCGACGGCGTGCTCGGACGACGGGGGCAGCGCGTCCGGCACCGCGTCCAAGGCGGCCTCTGCGGCCTCCTCCCTGGCGTCCAGGGGCGCCGACGCGGTCGCCTCGGCGACGGCCGCCGCCCGGGACGAGCTGAACAGCTTCAAGGACGGCGTGAACGCGGGCGGCGACGTCAAGGCGGGCGCGGCGACCACCGACAAGGACGGCCGCGCCACCTCCAGGGTCACGGTGCACAACGGCACCGACTCGAAGCAGTCCTACGCGGTGCAGATCAACTTCCGCGATCCGAGCGGCAATCTGCTCGACACGGTCGTGGTGACGGTCGACGACGTCCCCGCCAAGGGCACCAAGGACGCCGACGCCCGCAGCAACCGCAAGCTCGACGGCGACGTCAAGGCCGAGGTGGGCAGGGCGCTGCGGCACTGACCGCGAAGGACCTCGCCGGACGCCCGGACGTCGGCGGGGCCGACGTGTTCCCCGGCTGCGGCCCCACGCGGACCGGACCGATGCAACCGGGAACGGGCGTGGCGTCGCGGCTTCCCAAGTCCCCTGTCCCGCAGGCGAATCGGAGCGGCACGCAGTCCACGGCGCAGTCGATGACGTACGAGCGCGCGCTCCCGGACGGGGGCAGGGGTGGAGCCGCCGGCAAGACGGGGCCTCTGGCATCAGTCGATACGGGTGGGGGGTATAGTCCCGACTCAAGGAAACATACCCCCCCTAGGTATCGGAGAACTTGCTGTGTCAATCCCGGACGCCCCACCCGGTCGACGCCGCTGGACGGCGCTCGTCCTCATCGCGCTGGCCCAGTTCGCAGTCATCATGGACACGTCCATCATTGGGGTGGCTCTTCCCGAGATGCAGGGTGACCTGGGCTTCTCCCAGGAGAACCTGTCCTGGGTGTTCAACGCCTACGTCATTGCCTTCGGCGGACTCCTCCTGCTCGGCGGGCGGCTGTCCGACCTGTTCGGCGCCAAGCGGATCTTCGTCGCAGGGTGGACGGTGCTGGCCGCGGGGTCCCTGGTCGCCGGCCTCGCCTCCGAGGTCTGGGTCGAGCTGACCGGCCGCGCCCTGCAGGGCGTCGGTGCCGCGCTGATCGCCCCGTCCGCCCTGACCCTGCTGATGATGCTCTTCGGCGCCCGCCCCAAGGAGCTGACCAAGGCACTGGCTCTGTACGGCGCGGCGGCTCCGGCGGGCGGCACCGCCGGTGCCTTCCTCGGCGGCGTGATCACCGAGTACGCCAGCTGGCCCTGGGTGTTCTACATCAACATCCCGATCGCCCTGGCCGTGCTGGCCGTCACCCCGGCCGTCATGCCCTCGGCCCCGGTTCGCCGCGGCTCCGTCGATCTCGCGGGAGCGGCCACCGTCACCGCGGGACTGGCCACCGCCGTCTACGCCATCGTCCGCGCCCCCGAAACCGGTTGGGGCTCAGCCAGTACCTGGCTCGTACTGCTGGCCGGCCTGGCCCTGATCGCCGCGTTCGTCGCCATCCAGTCCAAGCGCCGCGAGCCGCTGATGCGGCTGGGCATCTGGCGGGCCCGCAACCTGGCCGGGGCGAACATCGCGCAGCTGCTGATGGCCGCCGCGTGGATCCCGATGTGGTTCTTCCTCAACCTCTACCTCCAGCAGGTGCTGGGGCTGGGCGCCTTCGCCTCCGGCGCGGCCCTGCTGCCCATGACGGTCGCCACCATGATCATGATGGTCGTCCTGGCCCCCAGGCTGATCGCCCGCTTCGGGACCAAGCCCCTGATCGTCATCGGCCTGCTGTCCCTCGCGGCAGGCATGCTGTGGCTGTCCTTCGCCCGGGTGGACGGCACCTTCTGGGTCGACGTCCTGCCCGCCTCCCTGCTGGCCGCGGCCGGCATGTCGCTGGCCTTCATACCCTCCCTCGGCACCGCACTGTCCAGCGCGCGCCCCGAAGAGGGCGGCCTGGCCTCCGGCATCGTCAACACCAGCTACCAGGTCGGCTCCGCCCTCGGCCTGGCCGCGATGACGGCCGTGGCCGCGGGGTACGGCGCCAACGAACTCGGCGACCCCGACGCGCTCACCAACGGCTTCTCCGCCGCCTTCCTCGGCGCGGCGGCTCTCGCCGCCGTCGGCGGACTCGCGTCACTGCTCACCCTGCGCACCGCCCCCGCGCCGGAATCCGCTCACCGCGAGGAGCGGCCCGCGAAGGCGGACGCGGCCTGAGCCCGCCGGAACGCCAGTGAGGGCCGCTTCCCCGGTCACGGGGAGCGGCCCTCACTGGCGTTGCCGGCATTTCTGAGATCGTGTCAGCGAATCGGCCGCGTGGTGCACACCCGGTGCACCTCGGCACGGATACCGACCGGTGACAGACCCTGCTGCCTAGAGGTCGAAGTACAGCTCGAACTCGTGCGGGTGCGGGCGCAGCTGGATCGGGGCGATCTCGTTCGTGCGCTTGAAGTCGATCCACGTCTCGATCAGGTCGGGCGTGAAGACGCCGCCCGCGAGGAGGTACTCGTGGTCCGCCTCAAGGGCTTCGAGGACGGCCGGGAGGGACGTCGGGACCTGCTGGACGTTGGCGTGCTCCTCGGGAGCCAGCTCGTAGAGGTCCTTGTCGATCGGCTCCGGCGGCTCGATCTTGTTCTTCACGCCGTCCAGGCCGGCCATCAGGAGGGCCGAGAAGGCGAGGTACGGGTTGGACGACGGGTCCGGCGCGCGGAACTCGACGCGCTTGGCCTTCGGGTTGGAGCCCGTGATCGGGATGCGCATCGCGGCGGAGCGGTTGCGCTGCGAGTACACCATGTTGACCGGGGCCTCGAAGCCGGGGACCAGGCGGTGGTAGGAGTTCACCGTCGGGTTGGTGAACGCCAGCAGCGACGGGGCGTGCTTCAGGATGCCGCCGATGTAGTAGCGCGCCATGTCCGAGAGGCCCGCGTAGCCCTGCTCGTCGTAGAACAGCGGGTCGCCGCCGGCCCACAGGGACTGGTGGACGTGCATGCCCGAGCCGTTGTCGCCGAAGATCGGCTTCGGCATGAAGGTCGCGGTCTTGCCGTTGCGCCAGGCGACGTTCTTCACGATGTACTTGAAGAGCATCAGGTCGTCGGCCGCGGCGAGCAGCGTGTTGAACTTGTAGTTGATCTCGGCCTGGCCGGCGGTGCCGACCTCGTGGTGCTGGCGCTCGACCTGGAGGCCGTTCTTGTCCAGCTCCAGGGAGATCTCGGCACGCAGGTCGGCGAAGTGGTCCACCGGCGGGGTCGGGAAGTAGCCGCCCTTGTAGCGGACCTTGTAGCCGCGGTTGTTGTCCTCGGACCCGGTGTTCCAGGCGCCGGCCTCGGAGTCGATGTGGTAGAAGCTCTCGTTCGCCGACGTCTGGAAGCGGACGTTGTCGAAGACGTAGAACTCGGCCTCGGGACCGAAGTACGCGGTGTCGGCGAAGCCGGTGGAGGCCAGGTACGCCTCGGCCTTCTTGGCCACGTTCCGCGGGTCACGGCTGTACTGCTCGCCGGTGATCGGGTCGTGGATGAAGAAGTTGATGTTGACGGTCTTGTCGCGGCGGAAGGGGTCGACGCGGGCGGTCGACAGGTCCGCGCGGAGCGCCATGTCGGACTCGTGGATGGCCTGGAAGCCGCGGATCGACGAGCCGTCGAAGGCGAGCTCCTCGGTCGGGTCGAAGACCGCCGCCGGGATGGTGAAGTGCTGCATCACACCGGGCAGGTCGCAGAACCGGACGTCGATGAACTTGACGTCTTCGTCGGCGATGTACTTCTTCACGTCGTCGGCGTTCTGGAACATCCAACTCCTCCTACTCCCGGCCCGGGGCGGGACGGGGTTGCAGCTCGTTGTGCGGCCAGTGCGGTGGCACACGCTGGACCCGACCATAGGCAGACCGGATTTCTCAAGCATGACCCATTTGTTTCGCAGAAGTTAACCGGGGCGGGTGTGAGCGGCGCCTCGTAGCCCTACGGCTACCGGTTCCGGGCGGGTTCCGGGCCGGTTTCCGGGCCGTGTCCCGAGTGGTGCCGGAGCGGTCTCCAGAGGCGGCCGCCGCACCCGCCCGGCAGGGGGCCGGGGCGGGCGCAGTACCGTGGTCGGGTGGACAACAGGCAAGCAATCGGATCGTGGCTCTCCGGGCCGCGTGCGGCAGCCGAGGACATGGGCGCCGACTTCGGGTACCGGGGCAAGCGGCTCGGGCTTCCCGAGCAGGGGCCGGGGGCCGTCGCGCCGCTCGGCCGCCGCTTCGGCGCGATCTTCGTCGACTGGGCCCTGTGCATGCTGATCGCATACGGGCTGTTCGCTCGCGGTGACCAGCAGGCGGCCGGCAACTGGGCGGTGGGGATCTTCCTCGTGCTGAGCGTGCTGACCGTCGGCACCATCGGCTGCACGCCCGGCAAGCGCCTCCTGGGCATCAGGGTCGTCGCCGAGGGCGGCGGACGGCTGGGTCTCGGGAAGGTGCTGGTGCGCAGCGTGCTGCTGTGCCTGGTGATCCCGGCCCTGGTCTGGGACCGTGACGGCCGGGGCCTGCACGACCGGCTGGCCCGAGCCGTGCAGATCCGTATCTGAGCCCGGACGCGTCCGGGTGCCCGTGACGCCGCGGATTGGGGCGTCCGGCGGCTGAGACGGCATACGAAGAGGGCGGGCCGCGAACCAGGAGTTCGTGACCCGCCCTCTTCGTGTGCCGTCTCCGTGCGTCAGCGCATCTTTCCGCCGCGCGGCATCCGCATACCCTTCGGCATCGGGCCCTTCGGCAGCGGCATGTTGCTCATCAGGTCGCCCATCGCGCGCAGCCGGTCGTTCGCGGCGGTCACCTGGGGGCCGGTCAGGACGCGCGGCAGCTTCAGCATCTTGGTGCGCACCTTCTTGAGCGGCACCTGACCCTCGTCGTTGCCGACGATGATGTCGTGCACGGGTACGTCGACCACGATGCGGGCCATCTTCTTCTTCTCGGCCGCGAGCAGGGTCTTCACCCGGTTCGGGTTGCCCTCGCCCACCAGCACGATGCCCGCCTTGCCCACGGCACGGTGGACGACGTCCTGGTTGCGGTTCATCGCGACCGCGGGGGTCGTGGACCAGCCGCGGCCCACACGGTCCAGCACCGCCGCCGCAGCGCCCGGCTGGCCCTCCATCTGCCCGAAGGCGGCCCGCTCGGCACGCCGTCCGAAGACGATCACCATCGCGAGGAGGGCGAGCACGAAGCCCAGGATGCCCACGTAGATCGGGTGGTTGATCAAGAAACCGATCGCGAGGAGGACACCGAAGGTGACGATTCCCACACCCGCGACGACAAGACCGATCTTGGTGTCGGTCCGCCTGGTCATCTTGTAGGTCAGAGCGATCTGCTTGAGTCGCCCCGCGTTCTCGGCGCTGTCCGCGCCTTCAGTGGATTTTGCCTTCCTCGCCATGCAAGGAAGTTTACGTGGCCTAAGAACGGTGCTCGGCCACGGCCTCCAGTACGTACTCGGACTCGACCCGGTCCTTGGCCCGGCGGCGGTCCTCCAGGACCGCCGTCCAGGCGTTGCGGCGGGCGGTGCGCTGGCCGCTGCTCAGCAGCAGCGACTCGACGGCGCGGAGGGCGTTGGTGACGGTCGGAATGGCGGTGGCGCGTACCGGCGCGGCCTGCATCGTGGAAGTCCCCTCGGAACGGATGCGCGGACTGAGCGGCGCTCAGTGGGCGGACTGTGTTGCGCGGACTGGATACGGAAGCGGCGGGGCCAGCGGCCGGGAGGGCCACTGTGCGCTGCGTGCATCCAGGGTCATTGCTCGGTGTTACCAGCGCATGACCGGTCGGTCAAACACCAATGAAACCTTGATATGAGCTGCGCGCACGTCGGCGCGGCCCATCCGCGCCTCCGACCTGCGAGGAGTGGACGGGCCGCGCCGCATCTGCTGTTACTGCTCAGTAACTTCTTGTGCTCGGTTTCACACGGACGCCTGCTGCGCGGCCGGTGCCGCGGCGGAGGCCGCACCACGCCGCTCGACCGCCTGCTGGAAGAGCCGGCCGGCGCGGTACGAGGAACGGACCAGCGGTCCGGACATCACACCGGAGTAGCCGATCGCGTCGGCCTCGTCCTTGAGCTCGACGAACTCGTGCGGCTTCACCCAGCGCTCGACGGGGTGGTGGCGCGGCGTCGGCCGCAGGTACTGCGTGATCGTGATGAGCTCGCAACCCGCGTCGTGCAGGTCCCGGAGTGCCTGGCTGACTTCCTCGCGGGTCTCGCCCATGCCGAGGATCAGGTTGGACTTGGTCACCAGGCCGGCCTCGCGGGCCCGCGTGATGACCTCCAGGGAGCGCTCGTACCGGAAGCCGGGACGGATCCGCTTGAAGATCCGCGGCACCGTCTCCACGTTGTGCCCCAGTACCTCGGGGCGCGAGGAGAAGACCTCGGCGAGCTGCCCGGGCTCGGCGTTGAAGTCGGGGATCAGCAGCTCGACCTTGGTCTGGCCGGCCGCGCGCTCCGCCGTCTGCGCGTGGATCTGGCGCACGGTCTCCGCGTACAGCCAGGAGCCGCCGTCCTCCAGGTCGTCGCGGGCGACGCCGGTGATGGTGGCGTAGTTCAGGTCCATCGTGACGACGGACTCACCGACGCGGCGGGGCTCGTCCCGGTCCAGCGCCTGCGGCTTGCCCGTGTCGATCTGGCAGAAGTCACAGCGCCTCGTGCACTGGTCGCCGCCGATGAGGAACGTGGCCTCGCGGTCCTCCCAGCACTCGAAGATGTTGGGGCAGCCCGCCTCCTGGCACACCGTGTGCAGACCCTCGCTCTTCACGAGCTTCTGCAACTGGTTGTACTCGGGGCCCATCTTCGCCCGGGTTTTGATCCACTCGGGCTTCCGCTCGATGGGGGTCTGGCTGTTCCGGACCTCGAGGCGCAGCATCTTGCGCCCGTCGGGTGCGACAGCGGACACTCCGGCACTCCCCTTTGCTTTCACTGCATTGGATTCTTCGGCGAACACCAGGGTACGCCCGTAGTTCATACGGCTTTACGTCTGCCCAACCTGTGGCCGGCAGGGGCTATTCCCGGAGCGGTGCTCCGAGCGTCACGCCGTGGCCACGGCATCGGCCGCCCGCTCGATGGTGCGCGGGGCGAGCTCGGCGTGCTCCAGGACGTCCCTGAGGTGCTTCTCGACGACCGGGAGCACGTCCGCGATCGTGAGGTCGCGGCCCAGCTCGTACGCGAGCGAGGTGACGCCCGCGTCCCGGATCCCGCAGGGCACGATCCGGTCGAACGAGGTGTTGTCCGGGTTCACGTTGAGCGCGAAACCGTGCATCGTCACGCCCTTGGCGACCCGGATGCCGATCGCGGCCAGCTTGCGGTCCTCGCGGCGCTGGCCGGCGTTGGACGGGGCGTACTCGGGGCCGTTCAGCCGGGCGTCGAACTCCTCGTCCCGGAGCCGCGGGTCGAAGTCGAGCGAGAGGCCGCCGATCGCCGGACGCTCCTCGACCGGGTCACCGAGCACCCAGACGCCGCTGCGGCCCTCGACCCGGCTGGTCTCCACGCCGAACTCGGCCGCCGTACGGATCAGCGCCTCCTCCAGGCGGCGGACGTGCGCGACGACGTCCACCGGGCGCGGCAGCTTCTGGATCGGGTAGCCGACCAGCTGACCCGGTCCGTGCCAGGTGATCTTGCCGCCGCGGTCCACGTCGATGACCGGCGTGCCGTCCAGGGGGCGCTCGCTGTCGGCCGTGCGCCGGCCCGCCGTGTAGACGGGCGGGTGCTCCAGCAGCAGGCAGGTGTCGGGGACGGTGTCCTCGAACCGCGCCGCGTGCACCTCGCGCTGCTTCTGCCAGGCCTCCTGGTAGTCGACGGCTTCCTCGCCGAATCCCAGACGGACGAACCGAAGCTCAGTCACGGCAGCAGCCTTTCTTCTTGCGGTGCCGTGGAAGGGGGGGTGTCCCCGGCACCACGTCACCATGCACCGAATCGCGCCTTCCGCAACTGTACGACCGGCCGCGGAACACCGGCCCGGCAGGTCACTCCCGTCAGCGTCCTGGCAATCCTCACACGATCGGATGAATGTGAAGCCAAGGTGGCCGAGGTCGCCCCGGAGGCCGCTAAATTCGCGCCGTTCCCTAGAGCAGGCCCTAGGGGCTGCCCGCCCGGCCCCGAAGGCAGGAGACCGTACAGCTGATGTCGGAACGACCTCCGCAGCGCACCCCCAACCGCCGACTCGCCTCGCTCATCACCGAAGCCGGATTCTCCAACGCGGGCCTCGCCCGCCGGGTGGATCAGCTCGGCCTCGAACACGGCCTCGACCTGCGGTACGACAAGACGTCCGTGACCCGCTGGCTGCGCGGACAGCAGCCGCGGGGGACCACCCCGGCACTCATCGCGGAGGTCTTCACCCGGCGGCTCGGGCGCAGACTCTCCGCCCAGGACCTGGGCCTCGACGCCTGCGCCCCCGTCTACGCGGGCCTGGAGTTCGCCGCCACCCCGGCCGAGGCGGTCGACATCGTCAGCGGACTGTGGCGGAAGGACTCCGGCAGCCATGCGGAGCTGCGGAAGATCGCCTTCACCCCGGCGGGCCTGGTCGTCCCCAGCCGGGACTGGCTGATCGGCCGGGCGGACGAGTGGGTGGGGCGCGGCGTCGAGCCCGGAGCGGGCGCGCCCGGCGCACCGGCGCGGACCGGCGGCGCTCCGGGTGCCGGTACGGCCGGCCGGACCCACGGCGTCCAGACGGGCGGCGGGCCACGCGGTGCGTCCGGGCTGAACGGGACGTACGGCACGGGCGCGAACGGGTACGCCGGGCCCACCGCGTCCGGCGGTCTCGGCGGCGGCCTCGGAGCACTGCCCGAGCAGGGCGTGGCCACCGGGCCCGGCGGCCGGCCCGGTCTCCGGGGACCCGTGCCGTCCCGGCCCCCCGGCGGTCCCGGCCCCGCGGGCTCCCTCGTGCCGCCCGCCGTTCCCCGGCAGCGGCAGACCGACCGGGGCTCCGGCCAGCGGGTCGGCAGCGGCGACGTCGCCGCTCTCCGGTCGGTCGCCGATCTCTTCCGCACCCTCGACCACGCCTACGGCGGCGGCCACGCCCGGCAGGCCCTGGTCCGGTACCTGGAGCACGAGACGGAGCCGATGCTGCGCGGCACCTACAGCGAGGCCACCGGCCGCCGGCTGTTCGCCGCCGCGGCCGATCTGACCCGCCTCGCGGGCTGGACCTCCTACGACATCGCCGCGCACGGGCTCGCCCAGCGGTACTTCGTCCAGTCGTTACGCCTCGCCCAGGCCGCCGGGGACCGGGCCTACGGCAGTTACGTCCTGATCACCATGAGCCGGCAGGCGGTCTACCTCGGACACGGCAGGGAGGCGGTACAGCTGGCGCGGGTGGCCCAGCAGGGCATCGGCTCGGCGGCGCCGAACGCGGCCCTGGCCCTGCTGCACGCGGTCGAGGCGCGCGGTCACGGGGTGCTCGGGGAGGCCAAGGCCTGTCTGGCCTCGCTGGCGCGGGCGGAACGCGCACTGGAGATCGCCCGCAACGGGGACGACGTGCCGCACTGGGCGCGCTGCTTCGACGAGGCCCAGCTCGCCGACGAGTTCGGCCACTGCCACCGGGACCTCCAGCAGTACCGGGCCGCCGCGCAGCACGCGGAGCGCTCGCTCCAGCTGCGCGCCCCCGCGTACGCCCGCAGCCGGCTGTTCTGCCGCGTCGTGCTGGCCTCCGCGCGGCTCGGCCTCGGTGAGCTCGAACAGGCCTGCCGGCTGGGCGCGGAGGCCGCTCAGCAGGCCGCCGAGATGCGATCGGTGCGCGCCACGGAGTACGTACGGGACTTCGAGCGCCGGCTCGAACCCTTCCGGGACGCCGCCCCCGTACGCGGCTACCGCGAGCGGGTTGCTGCACTCGGGTGATACCGGCGTCCCGGCTGGACTACGCGGCCCGGGGGAGTGCGGCGGCGCTTCCGTACCCGGGCCGTACGCCCAGGTCGGTGAGGATCGCCTCGGCCGCGCGGCGGGCCGAGAACAGGGCCCCCTGGACCGTGCTCGTGTCGCGGTGGTCGCCGCACACGTACAGGCCCGCGAGCAGCCGGACCGGGCGGTGGGGGTCGTGCGGGGCCTTCATCGCGGGCACGGCCTCCGGGTCGTGGTGGACGGCCAGCAGCTCCCAGTCGTCGGTGGGGGTGCCGTACAGCGTGGCGAGACGGGCGCGGACCACGCGGTCCAGATCGGGCGGCGGGGTGCCGAGCACCGTCGAGCTGATCAGGGTCCGGCCGTGCGGGGCGCGCGCCGGGTCGACCTCGCTCATCACCGCGGTGTGCGCGACCGGGCCCGCGCGGTCGGCGTCCAGCACCAGCGACGCCCCGCTCCGCGGGGGAGCGGGTGCGGTGTGGTGAAGCACCGTCACCTGGCGGAAGGACGGCACGCGCAGACCGGGCAGCAGTTCGGCGGCGGCGCCCGCGCCGGTGGCCAGCAGCAGTGAGCGGCAGCCCAGTTCGCCGTGCTCCTCGGTGCGCACCGAGGTGATGTCGGCGGCCGTGACCTGCACGCCCGTCCGTACGGTGCCGGGCGGCAGCGACGCGGCCAGCAGTTCGGGCAGAGTCCCCGAACCTCCCGACGGTACGCAGAGCCTGCCGCTCGCATAGCTGCGCAGGGCGAGATCGGCGCACCGGCTGGACGTGGTGAGCTCGGGGTCGCTGAGCAGCGCGGTGAGCAGCGGGCGCACGAAGCCGTCGAGCGTACGGGAGGACAGGCCGCGGCCGGACAGGGCTTCGAGCGCGGTCCGCTCGGGCCGGGCCAGTACGCGGGCCCGGGGGGTGGCGGCGAGGCGGGACAGCGACGCGCCGAGCCTGGCGTGGTCGATCGCGCCGCCCATGACCCCGCTGATGGTCCCGCCCAGCGGCGCCCTGGGGGCGCCCGCGAGAGCGCGCGCCGCCTTGAGCGCACCCCGGGCGTTGCGCGCGCCCCGTGTGCCCCGGATCTCCCCGGTCCGGTAGCGGCGGCCCTCGCTGTGGACGAGCACGCCGGGGGCGAAGTTCCGCAGGACGAGTCCGTCGAGTCCGGGTCCCGCGTACAGCTCCGGGTAGGAGGTGTTGAGGAGCGGGCCGATGCGGTCGAGCCGGAACCCGTCGACCTCCTCGGTCATCATCCGGCCGCCGACCCGGGGGCCGGCCTCCAGGACGCTGACGCTCACTCCCGCACTGGTCAGTTGATGGGCCGCTGACAGGCCGGCGATCCCGGCTCCGATGATGACGACGTCCGCGTGGTGTGCCGTGCTGAGCACGTGCCCTCCCCGAGTCGGCGCAATGGGTGGGAGGCTCTTGCCCTCAACAGGCCACCGGAATGCGCGAGTTCGCCTTGAGGCTAGGAGGGCGGCCGGATATCGGCGTGGTCGCGCGCACCGGGGCACCGGGGCACGGGGTCGCACATCCGTCCGCGTTCTCCGACAGGTGGGGTTCCTGGCGTCACGAGGGGCTTCAGGGGGCTTTTGGGGGCTCCCGGGGGCCCGCGGGATTCAGGATGTGCGGTATTCCGGGGTGGTGGCGGGACGGCCCCCGTGGTTCGGAGCGGGCCGGATCAGCGCAGTGCCGCGCGGATGGCGGCGTCGATCCCGGGGAAGGCGAACGAGAACCCCGCGTCCAGCAGCCGCCCCGGCAGCACCCGTTGACTGCCCAGCACGTCTTCGGCGAAGTCGCCCAGCGCGATCCGCAGCGCCGGTGCGGGCGCGGTGAAGACGGTCGGCCGGCGCAGCACCCGGCCCATCGCCGCTGTCACCTCGCCGTTGGTGACGGGGTCGGGGCCGGTCAGGTTCACCGCCCCGGACAGCTCCGGGGTGTCGAGGATGTGCCGCAGGGCCGCGATGTGGTCGTGCAGCGCGATGAAGCTCCAGTACTGCCGCCCGTTGCCCAGCCGCCCGCCGAGACCTGCCCGGAAGAGCGGGAACAGCCGGCCCCAGGCCCCGCCCTCCCGGGCGACGACCAGCCCGGTGCGGGCGTGCACGGTCCGTACCCCGGCCTCCTCCGCGGCGGCGGTGGCCTCTTCCCACTCGACGCACACCGACGGCAGGAAGCCGTCGCCGGGCGGCGCGCTCTCGTCGACCGCCCGGTCCCCGGTGTCGCCGTAGAAGCCGATCGCGGACCCGGACAGCAGCACCTTCGGCGGGGTGTCGAGCGAGGCGACGGCCTCCGCGATCGCGGCGGTGCCCAGCACCCGGCTGTCCCGGATCTCGCGCTTGTACGCCTCGGTCCAGCGGTGGTCGCCCACCCCGGCCCCGGCGAGATGGACGACGGCGTCGCAGCCCACGAGGCCGGCCACGTCGACACGGCTCCGCTTCGGGTCCCACTCCACCTCGTCGCCCGACCGGGCCGGACGGCGGACGAGGCGGACCACCTCGTGCCCGTCGGCCCGCAGGGAGCGGACCAGGGCCGCTCCGATGAGTCCGGTCGATCCGGTGACGGCAATTCGGGAGCGCAGCATGGTGCCATCCTGCCGTACGGAGGGGGCGGAAGCGGGCGTGGCACAGTTGCGGGCATGTCCGAGCCCCATGCCCACCAGGCCCACCCCGTCCGTCCCTCGGTCCTCGCCGACGAAGCCGCTCTCGGCGCACTCGACCGCTCCACCTGGTCGACGCTGCACGCCGTGTCGCCGAGGCCGCAGCCGCCGTACGCGCCGTTCTTCGACGACAACCACCGGCCGCCGGACTTCCTGGTGGCCGAGGTGCGGGACGCGGCGGGCGAGGTGCGGCTGGCCGGGTACACCAGGCTGGTCCCGCCGACCCCGCTGGCCTGCAATACGCACGTACGCCAGATACAGGGCCTGGCCGTGGCCGACTGGGCCCGCGGCCGGGGGATCGCCAGGGCGCTGCTGCGGGCGGCGACGGCGGTGGCGCGGAGCCAGGGTGCCAACCGGATGACCCTGCGGGTCCTTGGGCACAACACGCCCGCGCGTGCGCTGTACGAGTCGGAGGGGTTCACCGTCGAGGGAGTGCTGCCCGGTGAGTTCTTCCTCGGCGGGCGCTATGTCGACGACGTACTGATGGGGCGCTCGCTGGCTCCCTGAGCGGAGGCCCTGAGCGGAGGCCTTGAGTCGAGGCCTGAGCGGAGACGCTGAGCGGTGGCTCTCCGCTCAGGCCCTGAACAGCCGCATTCCGCCCGTGAGTTCGTGCAGGCAGCGCACCGCGAGGTCGGCGGGGGAGCCGGGTCCGGCGGTCGGGGCGTCCGTCCCCGCCCAGGTCTCCAGCGCGACCCGTACCGCGTCCGTGGCGGCCGCGGCGGCGAGCCGGATCGCCAAGGGGTCCGCCCCGTCGCCCGCGAGCCGGGTCAGCACCGGCAGCGGCCGCTCCTCCGAATTCTGGTTGACCCGGTACCAGACGGCCCGCAGCGCCGGATCGTCCTGCGCCGCCCGCAGCAGCCCGCGCGTCTGGCCGAGCTGCTCCGCGTCCTCGCCGAGGGCGGCCTCGTGGTCGCCGCCGATGTCAGCGAGGCGGGTCTGCGGACCACGTACGGCACCGCGGAGGCCGACGGCACCGCCGGCCGGCTCACCACCACCGTCCTCGACATCCCGGACGAGGCCGCGGTCCGGGCCGGTGTCGCCGCCGCCGTGGCCACCCTCGGCGGGCTGGACGTGCTGGTCAACGCGGCGGGCATCCTGCGCTCCGAGCACACGCACAAGACATCGCTGGAGTTCTTCAACAAGGTCATCGCGGTCAGCCTCACCGGCACGTTCCTGATGATCCGTGAGGGCTTCGCCGGCCCGGACACCGTGGCGGGCGTCGTCGCGATGCTCGGTTCGCAGGACGGCGCGTTCATCACCGGTACGGAGATCCGCATCGACGGCGGCACCCACTACTGACGGGGACGCGGGCGGGAGCGGTACGGCTCAGACGCTGCCGAACCGCTCCTGGAGGAGCGGGAAGCGCTCCGCCAGGGCCGCGTCGTCCTCAAGGCTGAACGGGGTGCCCTCCGGGTCCGCGGGCCGGGGCGGCAGCCCGAGGTCAGGCGCGACCACGCCGGTGAGCTGCTCGTACGCCTCGTCGGCGGCGTAGCCCAGCTCTTCCGCGTCCCCGTCCAGCTCCTCGTCGAACTCGTCGAGGAGCTCGGCGAGGTTGTCCGGATCGTGCACGGCGCCCTCGAAGACCTCCCGGCCCTGGCCGATCAGCCAGCAGCGGAAGTAGTCGAAGGCGTCGTCGCTCGCCCCGCCGAGCAGGAGGGCGGCGGCGCCCCACAGGTCCCAGCGGTAGGCGCGGTTGTAGCGGGCCTCGAAGTGCCGGGCGAAGTCCAGCACGGATTCGGGATCGAGCTGCACCAGCCGTTCGACCAGCAGGTCGGCCTGGTCCTCTGGGTCGCCGTCGGCGGCCTCGCGGGTGCTGTCGATGAGCTCCCAGAATTCCGTCTCGTCCATCACGGGTCCAGCATCGGCCCTGGCGGCGGGCGACGCACGCGGAGACACCGAAATGAAGCCTTATGACCTCACCCGCGGCCGTTACCGGGTCCGCCGGTAGAGCGAGTGCAGCCGTTCGGCGGCGTCGGCGAAGCGGGTCCGCAGCGCGGCCGGTTCCAGGACCTCCAACTCCGGTCCCAGGGAGAGCAGCTGGCCGTAGGCGACGTCCAGGGACTCGACCGGCAGGGTGACCGTCACCCATCCGTCGGCCCCGGGCGGTCCTGCCACGTCCAGGGCGTCCAGGGCGGCGACGCGGTCCACGGTGTGCGGAAGCCGGGCGGCGGCGGCCTCAGAGAGGCGCAGCGTCACCTCGGTACGCAGGAGCGACCGGGCGAACCGCGCCGCGTGCTCGGCCCAGAACCCCGGCAGGTCGAAGCCCTCGTCCCGGACGAAGCGGGTGTCCGACACGGCGACGGCGGTGAACCGGTCGATCCGGTACACCCGGAAGTCGTCCGCCGAGCGGGCGCAGAGATACCAGACCCCGGCCTTGAGCACGAGTCCGTACGGCGACAGCTCCCGCTCCACCTCGGTGTCCTGACCGGCTCGCCGGTAGCGCGCCAGCACCGTCCGGTCGTCCCGGACCGCCTCGGCGACGGCGGGCAGCAGCGCGGGGGTGACCGGCTCCCGGTACCAGCCGGGCGCGTCCAGGTGGAAGCGCCTGCTGACCCCGGTGGAGGCGTCCCGCA
Source organism: Streptomyces sp. NPDC091387 (assembly GCF_044756945.1). Classification (NCBI taxonomy): domain Bacteria; kingdom Bacillati; phylum Actinomycetota; class Actinomycetes; order Kitasatosporales; family Streptomycetaceae; genus Streptomyces; species Streptomyces sp. NPDC091387. The sequence continues at coordinate 65,486 of NZ_JBIVTZ010000003.1, forward strand.
GGGCGGGGAGGAGGGCCGCCGACACCTTCAGCCGGGCGGCGGACGCGGCGTCCTCCAGGCCCATGTCGCGCAGCGCGGAGGGCAGGCCGGAGAGGAAGAGCGCCTCGGCCTCGTCACGGGCGAGACCGGTGAGCCGGGTGCGGTACCCGCCGATGAGCCGGTACCCGCCCGCACGCCCCCGCTCCGCGTAGACCGGGACCCCGGCCTCGGAGAGCGCCTGGGCGTCCCGGGTGACGGTCCGCTCCGACACCTCCAGCTCCTGGGCGAGCTCGGCGGCGGTCATGGCCGGGCGGGACTGCAGGAGCAGCACCATTCTGATGAGCCGGGCAGCACGCATGCGGCCATTGTGGCCGCGGTACGGGGTGCGTGGTCCCCCGGCCCGGGGCGGTGGGCCCCAAACGCCGGCCGGGCTCGAGAGATGTCCTGAATCGCCGGACGGGCTCGAGGCGCGCCCGGCGCAAAAATCAGGCCCGTCCGGCGATCGAGGACAGAGCCTCCGCCGGACGGGCCTGATCTCGCTGTCAGAGCCCGTACCGCTCGCGGGCCTCCTTGACCGCCGACGCGGTCACCTCGCCGCGACGGGCGAGCTGGGCCAGCGCCGCGACGGTGACCGACTGCGCGTCGACACCGAAGTGGCGGCGGGCCGCCTCGCGGGTGTCGGAGAGGCCGAAGCCGTCCGTACCGAGCGAGGACCAGTCCTGCTCCACCCACTGGCTGATCTGGTCCGGCACCGCGCGCATCCAGTCGCTGACCGCGAGGACCGGACCCGGTGCGCCTTCCAGCGCCTGGGTCACGTACGGCACCCGATGCTCACCGCGGAGCAGCGCCTCGTCGCACTCCAGCGCCTCGCGGCGCAGCTCGCCCCACGAGGTGGCGGACCAGACATCGGCCGTGACACCCCAGTCCGCGGCCAGCAGCTCCTGGGCCTCCAGGGCCCAGTGGATCGCCGTACCGGACGCCATCAGCTGAAGGCGCGGCGCGTCCGCCTGCGCGGGCGTGCCCTCCTTGAAGCGGTAGAGGCCCTTGACGATGCCCTCCTCGACGCCTTCCGGCATCGCGGGCTGCGGCTTCGGCTCGTTGTAGACCGTCAGGTAGTAGAAGACGTTCTCCGCGTCGGGGCCGTACATCCGGCGCAGACCGTCCTGGACGATCACCGCGATCTCGTACGCGAACGCCGGGTCGTAGTTGAGCGACGCCGGGTTCGTGGACGCGATCAGGTGCGAGTGGCCGTCCGCGTGCTGGAGGCCCTCACCCGTCAGGGTCGTCCGGCCCGCCGTGGCGCCGACCACGAAGCCGCGGCCGAGCTGGTCGCCCAGCTGCCAGAACTGGTCGCCCGTACGCTGCCAGCCGAACATCGAGTAGAAGATGTAGAACGGGATCATCGGCTCGCCGTGCGTCGCGTACGACGTGGACGCGGCGATGAAGTCGGCCATCGCGCCGGCCTCGGTGATGCCCTCGTTGAGGACCTGGCCGTCCTTGGCTTCCTTGTAGTACATCAGCTGGTCGCGGTCGACCGGGTCGTACGTCTGGCCCAGCGGCGAGTAGATGCCGGCCGACGGGAACAGCGCCTCCATACCGAAGGTGCGGGCCTCGTCGGGGACGATCGGAACCCAGCGCTTGCCGGTCTCCTTGTCCCGCATCAGGTCCTTGGCCAGGCGGACGAACGCCATCGTGGTGGCCAGTTCCTGCTTGCCGGAGCCCTTCTTCAGCGCGGAGAACGCGCGCTCCTCGGGCTGCGGCAGCGCCACCGCGTGCACCCGGCGGGCCGGGGCGGGGCCGCCGAGGGCGGCACGGCGCTCCTGGAGGTAGCGGACCTCGGGGGAGTCGGCGCCCGGGTGGCCGTAGGGCACCAGGCCCTCGTCCAGCCTGGAGTCCGGGATCGGCAGCTCCAGCAGATCGCGCATGGCGCGGAACTGCTTGCCGTCGAGCTTCTTCATCTGGTGGTTGGCGTTGCGCGACTCGAAGCCGGGGCCGAGCGTGTAGCCCTTCACCGTCTGCGCGAGGATCACGGTCGGCGCACCCTTGTGCTCGACCGCGGCCTTGTACGCCGCGTACACCTTGCGGGCCTCGTGGCCGCCGCGCGAGGAGTGGAAACACTCGGCGATCTTCGCGTCGGTGAGCAGCTTCGCCAGCTCGGCGAGCGCGGGCTCGGCGCCGAAGAAGTGCTCGCGGATGTAGGCGACGTCGCGGGTGGCGTACGTCTGGAACTGCGCGTCCGGGACCTCCCGGAGCCGGCGCACCAGCGCACCCGTGGTGTCGAGCTGGAACAGCTCGTCCCAGGCGTTGCCCCAGAGCGTCTTGATGACGTTCCAGCCGGCGCCGCGGAACGCGCCCTCCAGCTCCTGGACCACCCGGAAGTTGGCGCGGACCGGGCCGTCGAGGCGCTGCAGGTTGCAGTTGATGACGAAGGTCAGGTTGTCGAGCTGCTCACGGGCCGCGAGGGCGAGGGCGGCGGTCGACTCGGGCTCGTCCATCTCGCCGTCGCCCAGGAAGGCCCAGACGTGCGAGTTCGACGTGTCCTTGATGTTGCGGTTGGTCAGGTAGCGGTTGAAGCGCGCCTGGTAGATCGCCGAGAGCGGGCCGAGGCCCATCGACACCGTGGGGAACTCCCACAGCCAGGGCAGCCGCCGCGGGTGCGGGTAGGACGGCAGACCCTCGCCGCCCGCCTCCTGGCGGAAGTTGTCGAGCTGCTGCTCGCTGAGCCGGCCGTCGAGGAAGGCGCGGGCGTATATGCCGGGGGAGGCGTGGCCCTGGATGTAGAGCTGGTCGCCGGAGCCGTCCCCCTCCTTGCCGCGGAAGAAGTGGTTGAAGCCGGTCTCGTACAGCCAGGCCGCAGAGGCGAAGGTGGCGATGTGGCCGCCGACGCCGAGCCGGGAGCCCCGGGTGACCATCGCGGCCGCGTTCCAGCGGTTCCAGGCGGTGATCCGGGACTCCATCGCCAGGTCGCCGTCGAACGCGGGCTCGGCGGCGGTCGGGATGGAGTTGACGTAATCGGTCTCCAGCAGTTTGGGCAGCGCGAGACCGGTGCCCTCGGCATGCTGGAGCGAGCGGCGCATCAGGTATGCGGCGCGGTGCGGGCCTGCGGCCTTGGTGACGGCATCCAGGGAGGCCGCCCATTCGGCGGTCTCCTCGGGGTCGCGGTCCGGGAGCTGGTCGAGCTCGCTCGGAAGCTTTCCTACGGGGTCGGTCATGTTCGCCGCCTTCCGGTGAGGAGGGGGGTGGAGAAGTCCCTGACTGGCAGGACAGGGCGATGGGGCCGGTGGGCCCGCTGGTGAACTCTAAGTCGCCGATCGATGATCGATCAAAGGATGAAAGGCAAAACTTCTCGATATGAAGAAAAGTGGCATGGGGTGCCGCAGAACGGGGCACGCAGTGACGCGATATATCGGATAAAAGGGGCGCACGTCTGCACGGTCGAGCGCGGGTGGTGGCAAGTGTGCACTCGGTCGGTACGGGACTCAGGCGCGCGGCGCGCAGCCGAGCACATGTGCCTTGACCAGCACACCGATGTCCGGGTCCTGGCGGAGGAACGCCTCGATGAGCGCCTCGTGCTCCTCGGCGTAGGACTTCTGCACCGTGCCGAGCCAGCGGATCGAGAGCGCCGTGAACACCTCGATGCCCAGCCCCTCCCAGGTGTGCAGCAGCACGGCGTTCCCGGCCGCCCGGACCAGCTCGCGGTGGAAACCGACCGTGTGGCGCACCTGGGCCTCGCCGTCGGCCCGCCGGTCCGCCTCGTACAGCGCCGTCACATGGGGCGCGAGCAGCGAGCAGTCCTCGCCGAGTCCGGGGGCCGCCAGCTCGGCGGCGATCTGCTCCAGACCGGCCCGGACCGGGTAGCTCTCCTCGAGATCGGCCGCGGTGAGATTGCGGACCCGGACGCCCTTGTTGGGCGCCGACTCGATCAGCCGGAGCGTCTCCAGCTCCCGCAGCGCCTCGCGCACGGGTGTCTGGCTGACCTCCAGCTCGGTGGCGATGCGCCGCTCCACGATCCGCTCGCCCGGCTTCCAGCGCCCGCTGACGATCCCGTCCACGATGTGCTCGCGGATCTGCTCGCGCAGCGAGTGGACGACGGGCGGGGTCATGTCGGGCTCCTTCGGGGCAAACCGGTGCTGCCTGCACCCACCCCCGCTGCCGGGGGCGACCGGTGGTGTCTAGACAATACGGCGGCGCCCCCGCCCGGGAGTGTTCCGGACGGGGGCGCCGCTGGTGAGGCTGGTTACAACCGCGGTGCTCAGAGGCCGAGCTCGACCTCGAACTCACCGGCCTCCAGGATCGCCTTGACCGTGGTCAGGTAGCGGGCGGCGTCGGCGCCGTCCACCAGACGGTGGTCGTAGGAGAGCGCGAGGTACGTCATGTCGCGGACGCCGATGACGGTGCCCTCGGCGGTCTCGATGACGGCCGGACGCTTGACGGTGGCGCCGATGCCCAGGATGGCTGCCTGGTTCGGCGGCACGATGACGGTGTCGAACAGCGCACCGCGCGAGCCGGTGTTGCTGATGGTGAAGGTGGCACCGGACATGTCGTCCGGCGTCAGGCCGCCACCGCGGGCCTTGCCGGCCAGCTCGGCGGTCTTCTTCGAGATACCGGCGATGTTGAGGTCGCCCGCGCCCTTGATGACCGGGGTCATCAGGCCCTTCTCGGCGTCCACGGCGATGCCGATGTTCTCCGAGTCGAAGTACGTGATCGTGCCTTCGTCCTCGTTGATCCGGGCGTTGACGACCGGGTGGGCCTTCAGCGCCTGGGCGGCGGCCTTGACGTAGAACGGCATCGGGGAGAGCTTGACGCCCTCACGGGCCGCGAAGGCGTCCTTCGCCTTGTTGCGCAGCTTCATCAGCTTGGTGACGTCGACCTCGACGACCGTGGTCAGCTGAGCCTGCGAGTGCAGCGCCTTCATCATGTTCTCGCCGATGACCTTGCGCATGCGGGTCATCTTGACCGTCTGACCGCGCAGCGGGGACACCTCCAGCTTCGGCGCCTTGGAGGCGGCCGGAGCTGCGGCGGCGGCGGGTGCCGGAGCGGCAGCGGCGGCCTTGGCGGCCTCCGCGGCGGCGACGACGTCCTGCTTGCGGATACGGCCACCGACGCCGGTGCCCTTGACCGCGCCCAGGTCGACGCCGTTCTCGGCGGCGAGCTTGCGGACCAGCGGCGTGACGTACGCGCCGTCGTCACCGGAGGTCGCGGCCGGAGCGGCCGGGGCCACCGGGGCGGCCGGAGCCGGAGCCGGAGCCGGAGCGGCGGCGGCGGGCGCCGGAGCGGCCGGGGCCGGAGCAGCGGCCGGTGCTGCGGGAGCGGCCGGAGCCGGAGCCGGAGCAGCCGGGGCGGCCGGAGCAGCGGGCGCCGGGGCAGCGGCTGCAGGAGCCGGAGCGGCGGCCGGAGCGGCACCGGGGGCACCGATGACGGCGAGCTTGGCGCCGACCTCGGCGGTCTCGTCCTCGGCGACGACGATCTCCAGCAGCACACCGGAGACCGGGGCCGGGATCTCGGTGTCGACCTTGTCCGTGGAGACCTCCAGGAGGGGCTCGTCCTCCGTGACCTCCTCGCCGACCTCCTTCAGCCAGCGGGTGACGGTGCCCTCGGTGACGCTCTCGCCGAGCGCCGGAAGGGTGACGTCGGTCCCGGCGGCGCCACCGGCCGGGGCGGCGGCCGGAGCCTCGGCCGCGGGGGCCGGAGCGGCGGCGGGGGCGGGTGCCTCGGCGGCAGGCGCCGGTGCCGGTGCCTCGGCCGGGGCCGGTGCGGCCTCGGGCTCGGCGGCCGGAGCCGCCGCGGCAGCCGGCGCGCCGGTGCCGTCGTCGATGACGGCCAGCTCTGCGCCGACCTCGACGGTCTCGTCCTCGGCGACCTTGATGGAGGCCAGGATGCCGGAGGCGGGGGCCGGGATCTCGGTGTCGACCTTGTCGGTCGATACCTCGAGCAGCGGCTCGTCGGCCTCGACGCGCTCGCCCTCGGCCTTCAGCCAACGGGTGACAGTGCCCTCGGTGACGCTCTCGCCGAGCGCCGGAAGGGTTACGGAAACCGACATGGTTTCAGTTGCTCCTTACGAATGTGCGGAAGTAGGTCGGTCGTCGCGCCCGGTCGACTGATCAGTCGTGGGAGTGCAGAGGCTTGCCGGCCAGGGCCAGGTGGGCTTCGCCCATCGCCTCGTTCTGCGTGGGGTGGGCGTGGATGAGCTGCGCGACCTCGGCCGGCAGCGCCTCCCAGTTGTAGATCAGCTGGGCTTCGCCGACCTGCTCGCCCATACGGTCACCGACCATGTGGACGCCGACCACGGCACCGTCCTTGACCTGGACGAGCTTGATCTCGCCCGCGGTCTTGAGGATCTTGCTCTTGCCGTTGCCCGCGAGGTTGTACTTGAGGGCGACGACCTTGTCCGCCCCGTAGAGCTCCTTGGCCTTGGCCTCGGTGATACCGACGGAGGCGACCTCGGGGTGGCAGTACGTCACCTTCGGGACACCGTCGTAGTCGATCGGAACGGTCTTCAGACCGGCCAGCCGCTCCGCCACGAGGATGCCCTCGGCGAAGCCGACGTGCGCGAGCTGGAGCGTCGGGACCAGGTCGCCCACCGCCGAGATCGTCTCCACGTTCGTCCGCATGTACTCGTCGACGAGGACGTAGCCGCGGTCCATCGCGACACCGGCCTCCTCGTAACCGAGGCCCTGCGAGACGGGGCCGCGGCCGATGGCGACGAGCAGCAGCTCGGCCTCGAAGGTCTTGCCGTCGGCGAGGGTCACCCGGACGCCGTCCTGGGTGTACTCGACACCCTGGAAGAACGTACCGAGGTTGAACTTGATGCCGCGCTTGCGGAACGCGCGCTCAAGAAGCTTCGAGCTGTTCTCGTCCTCGACCGGGACCAGGTGCTTCAGGCCCTCGACGATGGTGACGTCGGTGCCGAAGGACTTCCACGCCGAGGCGAACTCGACGCCGATGACGCCGCCGCCCAGCACGATCGCGGACTTCGGTACCCGGTCCAGCTTCAGCGCGTGGTCCGAGGAGATGACGCGGTTGCCGTCGATCTCCAGGCCCGGCAGCGACTTCGGCACGGAGCCGGTCGCCAGGAGCACGTGGCGGCCCTGGATGCGCTGGCCGTTCACGTCCACCGAGGTGGGGGAGGAGAGACGTCCCTCACCCTCGATGTAGTGCACCTTGCGGGAGGCGATGAGACCCTGCAGACCCTTGTACAGGCCCGAGATCACGTCGTCCTTGTACTTGTGGACGGCCTCCATGTCGATGCCCTCGAAGGTGGCCTTGACACCGAACTGGTCGGCCTCGCGCGCCTGGTCCGCGATCTCACCGGCGTGCAGCAGGGCCTTCGTCGGGATGCAGCCGTTGTGCAGGCAGGTGCCGCCGACCTTGCCCTTCTCGATCAGAGCGACGTCCAGGCCCAGCTGCGCTCCGCGCAGGGCCGCGGCATAACCGCCGCTACCACCGCCGAGGATCACTAGGTCGAAAACGGTGCTGGCGTCGTTCGCCACGTCACGTCCTCCATGCATGTGCGCCGTACGCCGGGCCCCGTCATCGGGGTGTGACCGGCCGGTCGGCTGGTGTGCGGCCGCTTTTGTCATTCGGCCCTGTGGTGGGGGCCCTGTCCTGCCGAGAACCCATCTTCGCACTTGTTGACGGTGGGCGGGACGCGGGGCCCGGGTCTGAGACGGATGGTCGTCCGTCCCAGCGGGTTACCGCCGCGTAGGGACGGGCTGATTTCGTCGAGAGCGAAACCCGCCCGGCCCCGGCGGCGGTGCCGTGGGTGGAACACGGACGGCCCCGGACGTATGCCCGGGGCCGTCCGTCAGCTGCGAGCTCAGCCGAGGTCTCCGGCCGCGGTGCGCTCCGCCAGCTTCACCAGCGTGCGGACCGCGGATCCGGTGCCGCCCTTCGGTGTGTAGCCGTACGGGGCGCCCTCGTGGAAGGCCGGCCCCGCGATGTCCAGGTGCGCCCAGGCGATGCCCTCGCCCACGAACTCCTTCAGGAACAGACCGGCCACCAGGCCGCCGCCCATCCGCTCGCCCATGTTGGCGATGTCGGCGGTCGGGGAGTCCATGCCCTTGCGCAGGTCGGCCGGGAGCGGCATCGGCCAGGAGGCCTCACCGACCTCCTCGGCGATCTCGTGGATCGAGGTGCGGAAGGCGTCGTCGTTCGCCATGATGCCGAAGGTGCGGTTGCCCAGGGCCAGCACCATCGCGCCGGTCAGGGTCGCCACGTCGACGATCGCGTCCGGCTTCTCCTCGGAGGCGCGGGTCAGCGCGTCGGCGAGGACGAGACGGCCCTCGGCGTCCGTGTTGAGGACCTCGACGGTCTTGCCGCTGTACATGTTCAGCACGTCACCGGGGCGGGTGGCGTTGCCCGACGGCATGTTCTCGGCGAGCGCCAGCCAGCCGGTGACGTTGACGCGCAGGCCCAGACGGGCGGCCGTGACGACGGTCGCGAACACGGCGGCGGCGCCGCTCATGTCGCACTTCATCGTCTCGTTGTGGCCGGCCGGCTTCAGCGAGATGCCGCCCGAGTCGTAGGTGATGCCCTTGCCCACAAGGGCCAGGGTCTTCTCCGCCTTGGGGTGCGTGTAGGCGAGCTTCACCAGGCGCGGGCCGTGGGTCGCGCCCTGGCCGACGCCGACCAGACCGCCGTAGCCGCCCTTGACGAGCGCCTTCTCGTCGAGCACCTGCACCTTGATGCCGTGCTCCTTGCCGGCGGCTGCGGCCACGGCGGCGAAGGACTCGGGGTACAGGTCGTTCGGCGGGGTGTTGATCAGGTCGCGGGCGCGGTTGATCTCCTCGACCATCGCGACGGCGCGCTCCGCGGCGGCCTTGAACGCCTTGTCGCGGGGCTTGGCGCCGAGCAGGGCCACCTCGGCGAGCGGCAGCTTGGCGCCGACAGCGGCCCTGGGGGCGAGCTTGTTCTCGCCGCGCTGGTAGGCGGTGAAGGCGTACGCGCCCAGGAGCGCGCCCTCGGCGATGGCCTCGGCGTCCTCGACGGAGCCGACGGGCAGCGCGAAGCCTGCCTTCTTCGAGCCGGTGAGCGAGCGGGCGGCGGAGCCCGCGGCTCGGCGCAGCGCCTCGGCGTCGTACGCGCCGTCCTTGTCCGGGACGGGGCCGAGTCCGGCCGCGATGACGACCGGGGCCTTCAGGCCGTCGGGCGCGGGGAGCTTGGTCAGTTCGCCCTCGGCACCGGAGGCGCCCAGGGTCTCCAGGATGCCGGCGAGCTTGCCGCCGAACGCCTTGTCCACGGCCTCGGCGCCCGGTGCGAGGACCAGGTTTCCGGACTTGGATCCAGTGCCCTTGGCGACGCCTACGACGAGTGCGTCGGCGCGCAGCGTCGCCGCACCGGAGGTGCTGAGAGTGAGAGCAGTCACGGTGGTGAAATCTCGCTTCCGTAGAGTTCTTTTTTCGGTCGAGGGGTGGGCCGACCGTGCCCGGCGCATCGTAGACGCCGCCGCAATGTGCCGGGAATGAGCCTACGCGCGCCCTTGCTGCCGGATCACGGCGGCGGGCCGACTGCGCACTCCGGCAGTCGTACGGTTGTCGTACCGGGATGATCTTCCCGGGGGAACGGGCCGCGACCGCAACGACGTTGGCGGTGCGCCGGTGAACAGGGAGAACGATGCGCGAGCGGATGGCCACACGTGTGACCGGGAGGCCGGCCGTGCTGCCCGTCACCGTACTGATTCTGCTGGCCGTGCTGGCGGGCTGCACCTCGGCGCCGGAATCCGACGGGGCCGCCCGGCCCGCCCGGGGGCGCTGGCAGCCCGCACCGGGCACCGACTGGCAGTGGCAGCTCTCCGGCCGGCTGGACACGGCCGTGGACGCCCCGGTGTACGACATCGACGGCTTCGACCGCGACGCGGCCCAGGTCGCGGGGCTGCACCGCAAGGGGCGCAAGGTCATCTGCTACCTCTCCACCGGTGCCTGGGAGGAGTTCCGCCCCGACGCGGACGACTTCCCCGCCGCGGTCCTCGGCAGGAGCAACGGCTGGGCGGGGGAGCGCTGGCTCGACATCCGCCGCACCGAGGTCCTGGAGCCGCTGATGGAGACCCGGATCGCGATGTGCGCGAAGAAGGGCTTCGACGCGGTGGAGCCCGACAACATGGACGGCTACCGCAACCGGACCGGCTTCCCGCTGACCGCCGCCCACCAGCTGCGCTACAACCGGCTCATCGCCCGCGTCGCCCACCGCCACGGCCTCGCCGTCGGCCTGAAGAACGACCTCCCGCAGATCCCGCAGCTGGTGGGGGACTTCGACTTCGCGGTGAACGAGCAGTGCGCCCAGTACGAGGAGTGCGAGGAGCTCACCCCGTTCGTGAAGGCGGGCAAGGCGGTCTTCCACGTGGAGTACGAGCTGCCCGTGGCGCGGTTCTGCGGGGACTCCCGGCGGCTGGGGCTCAGCTCGCTGCTCAAGAAGTACGAGCTCGGCGTCTGGCGCGAGAAGTGCCCGGCGGCGGCCGCCTGACCGGCTCCCCGGCCGCCGCTCAGCCGAGCGCCAGCCCCACCAGCGTCACGGTCGCCGCCGTCTCCGCCAGCGCCCCGAACACATCGCCGGTCACCCCGCCGAAGCGCCGCACGCAGTGCCGCAGGAGCAGCTGGGCCACCGCGAGAGCGGCCAGCGCGGCGAGGCCGTACCGCAGCGCCCCGTACCCGCCGAACAGCGCTCCCGCACCCGCGCAGGCCGCCACCGTCACGAGCGCGACGGCCACCGCGCCGCGGACCGGGACGGCGCCGGCCACCGCGGCGCCCAGCCCCTCCGGACGGGCCGCCGGGACCCCGCGGCGGGAGGCCAGGGTGAGGGCGAGCCGGGCGACGGCCCCGGCCGCGACGGCCGCCACCGCGCCCCGCGTCCAGCCCTGCGCGTACAACTGCTGAAGGACCGCCACCTGGGCCAGCAGCACGAACAGCAGGGTGATCACACCGAACGGCCCAATGTCCGACTGCTTCATGATCCGCAGCGCGTCCTCGGCCGGCTTCCCGCTGCCCAGGCCGTCGGCGGTGTCCGCGAGACCGTCGAGGTGCAGCCCCCTGGTGAGGGCCGCCGGCACCGCGGCGGAGGCGACCGCGGCGAGCAGCGGCCCCGAACCGAACAGCAGCAACAGGCTGCCGGGCACCGCCGCGAGCACCCCCACGACCAGACCGGCCAGCGGGGCGCACAGCATTCCGGCCCGCGCCGCCTCGCGGTCCCAGCGGGTGACGCGGACGGGGATCACGGTGAGGGTGCCGAAGGCGAAACGTATGCCGTGGCTGTTCAGGGAGGTCACGGCGCGCAGGGTAATCGGTGGGCGCGCCCGATAGATTGTTCAAAACGCCACGGAGTGGGGCGAAAGCGGTTTATCGGGGGTGGGTGGCGTGGGTCACTGGTTCGATCAGAACATCGTCGAGCCGGGGAAGCTGCCCCTGCTCCTGGCGCTGGCGTCCTTCGTGCTGACCTTCGCGATCACCCGGGTCATCACCCGGATGATCCGCGCCGGGAAGGGGCCGTTCCGCAACTTCACCCCCGGCGGGGTCCACGTCCACCATGTGGTGCCCGGTGTGGTGCTGAGCGTCGTCGGCGGCTTCGGCGCGGTCGCCAGCGGGCGGCACGGTGTCACGGCCGGGGTCTTCGCGGTGGTCTTCGGCATGGGCGCGGGGCTGGTGCTGGACGAATTCGCGCTGATCCTGCATCTGGACGACGTGTACTGGACCGAGCAGGGCCGGCAGAGCGTGGAGGTCGTGGTCCTCACCGCGGCCCTGGTGCTGCTCGTGCTCGGCGGCTTCTCCCCGCTCGGCGTGAACGAGCTGAGCGACGACGAGCAGCAGGGCCGGCTCGGCGTCGTCCTCTCGCTCGTCATCAACTTCTGCTTCGTGCTGATCTCCCTGTTCAAGGGCAAGGCGCGGATGGCGGTGGTCGGCACCCTGGTCCCGTTCGTCGCCCTGTTCGGAGCGGTCCGGCTGGCCCGGCCGACCTCGTGGTGGGCGAAGCGGTTCTACCGGAACCGGCACCGGGCCCGCTCCCGCGCGGTGCTGCGCGCCTACCACCACGACGTCCGCTGGGCCGGGCCGCGCCGCAGGTTTCAGGACTTGATCGGGGGCGCACCGGACCGGGTCCCGTCCCCCACGCCCAAACCCTGACGGCGGCGCAGCCTGCGCCGGTCGTGGCGGGCCGACACCGCGCACAGCAGGAGCGCCGCCGCGATGGCCGTCAGGTGCTCCTTGCCCGCCAGGTTGTCCTTGACCACCACCTCGCCCACCATCGCCGCGATCACCACCGCCCCGGTGAACCAGGCCCGGTACACGTGGCAGACGTAGACCGCCAGGGCGACCACGGCGGCCGAGGGGCCCGTGTCGACGACCAGGGAGTCGGACGCGGGCAGCCCGAGGAACCCGTCGGGGCCGATCGCGACGCCGATCCGCGCGCAGAGCGTCCCGGCCAGGGTCGCGACGTACGCGATCAGCAGCGTCCGCCACCGGCCCAGGCAGATCTCGGCGATCCCGAACACCAGCAGCAACTGCGCCAGCGCACCCCACACCGGCAGGTCCAGTGCGGGGACGAACAGCGACAGCGGGGTGCGCAGCAGGGCCACCCGGAGCGGGTCCTCGGCCCGCACCGAACCGAGCGTCTGCACCGGGCCGAAGCCCCAGGACTGGTTCTGCACCACCTGGAGCAGCGCGGTCAGGCCGACCGCGGCCAGCGTCATCGGGACGGCCCGCAGCCGGTCGGCGACGAGTGCCGTCCGTACGGTCGCCCACAGCGGACCCCACTCCCGGCGGGCCGCCCGGCGGAGGGCGCGTACCGGTCTCATCCACGCGGTCCGAGGTGCGAGCGGTGCAGCCACTTGGGCAGACCGGGCGCCTCCAGGAACCCTTCGGCGCGTCCCGCCGCGATGCCGATGCGCAGCAGGTCGGAGCTCTTCTCGAAGAGCATGAAGCGCGGTTCCCAGATCGGCCGGTACTTGGCGTTGGCGCGGTAGAGCGATTCGATCTGCCACCAGCGCGAGAAGAAGCTGAGCAGCGACCGCCACAGCCTGAGCACCGGCCCGGCGCCGAGCCGCGATCCCCGTTCGAAGACCGAGCGGAACATCGCGAAGTTCAGCGAGACCTGGGTGATGCCGATCTTCTCGGCCCGTTGCAGGAGTTCGATGACCATGAACTCCATCAGGCCGTTCTCGGCGTCCCGGTCACGGCGCATCAGGTCGAGCGAGAGCCCGTTGGGGCCCCAGGGGACGAAGCTGAGTACGGCACGCAGTTCGCCGGGGCCGCTGCCGTCGGCGGGCGGCGCGTCACGGCATTCGAGCATCACGCACTGGCCGTCGGCCGGGTCGCCGAGCCGTCCCAGCGCCATCGAGAAGCCGCGCTCGGTCGCCCCGTCGCGCCAGTCGTCGGCCCTGCGCACCAGTTCGGCCATCTCGGCCTCGGGGATCTCCTCGTGACGGCGGACCGTCACGTCGTACCCGGCCCGCCCGACCCGGTTGTACGCCTGGCGGACGGTGCGCATCGCCCGTCCCTCCAACGTGAACTCGGCGGTCTCCACGATCGCTTCGTCCCCGAGCTCCAGGGCGTCGAGTCCGTGCCGGGCGTAGACGGTGCCGCCTTCCTCGCTCACCCCCATCGCCGCCGGGGTCCAGCCGTGCTCGCGGGCCTCGGCCAGCCAGGGGCCGATCGCCCCCGGCCAGGCCTCCGGGTCGCCGATCGGATCGCCGGAGGCCAGCGAGACCCCGCCGACCACCCGGTAGGTGACGGCCGCCTTCCCGGTCGGCGACCAGATGACGCTCTTCTCACGGCGCAGCGCGAAGTACCCGAGGGAGTCCCGCTCGCCGTGCTTGTCGAGCAGGACGCGCAGCGCCTCCTCGTCCTGCGGGCTGATCGGGTCGACCGCCCGGCGGGAGCGGAAGGCCGCGTACACGACCGCGATCAGCAGCAGCGTGGACATGACGTTGATCAGGACGTTGACCCAGCCGGGCGTGGTGATGCCCGGGAACCGCGCGTCGTTGTCGGCGACGGACACCAGCCGCAGCGCGCCGTAGCGCCAGCGGTCCAGGAACGTCGAACGGGCCTCGTTGTGAGCGGTGTTGGTGGCCGTGACCAGAGCCGCGGCGATCAGCGAGGTGACCAGCAGTCCGACGACCGCCACCAGTGCGGCCAGCTTCGGGTTGGACCGGTCCCCCTTCGCGTAGAACTCGCGCCGGCCGAGGGCGAGGGCGAGGACGAAGGAGGCGGTGAGGGCCAGTGAGATCCAGTTCTGCGGGTACCGGCGGATCTCCGGGAAGCCGATCACGGCGGCGAAGAGGAGCAGTGTGAGCCCGCTCAGCACCATGTTGGCGATCCACGCGGCCCGTTTGCGCCGTCGCATGGTGACCGCGAGGAAGAGCGCCACCACCCCGGAGGAGAAGCCCGCGGTGAGCAGATAGGGCGTGAAGTAGTTCTCGGTGTTGTGGCGCCGCAGATCCTGGCCGAAGGTGACCCAGGCGGCGCTCAGGAAGTTGATGAACGACACGACGCGCAGGTACCAGATGGCGAAGGCGGCGCCGCGTTGCGACCGGGCGGTGCTCTGTGGCTGGACGGCGCCCCGCCCGGATTCCTGGCTGGTCAATCTGACCTCTCCCATGAAAAGCGATCATATGGGGCATCGCACTTCATAAGGGGTGGCTTCGCGGTCGGTGTCCGGCGACCGCGGCTCGACGGGCCGGCTGCTTGTCGTCAGTCCCCGGCCGGTTCGCTTCCGTTGACCCCTTCGCCGCCGGCCGGCTCCTCGCCGTCGTCCCCGCCTTCCGTCTCTTCCTTCTCGTCGTCCTCGTCGGCGGCCGGTGCGCGCTCGGGCAGTTCCGCCGCCAGTGCGGCCGCGGCCTGTACGAACGGAAGTGCGAGCAATGCCCCGCTTCCTTCTCCGACGATGACGCCGTGGTCGAGCAACGGGTTGAGTGCCATCCGGTCCAGCGCCTTCGCCTGCGCCGGTTCACCGCTCAGCTGACCCGCCAGCCACCAGTCCGGCGCCCGGAACGCGGCCCGCTGGCCGACCAGCGCACAGGCCGCGGAGACCACACCGTCCAGGATCACCGGGAGCCGGCGCACCGCGGACTGCAGCAGGAAGCCGGTCATCGCCGCCAGATCGGCGCCGCCCACCGTGGCCAGCAGCTCCAGCTGGTCGCCCAGGACCGGCCGGGCCCGGCGCAGCGCGTCCCGGACCGCCGCGCACTTGCGCATCCAGGCCAGGTCGTCGATGCCCGCGCCGCCGCGCCCGGTGACCACGGAGGCGTCGGTGCCGCACAGCGCCGCGATCAGGGTGGCCGCGGCCGTCGTACCGCCGACGCTCAGGTCGCCGAGCACCACCAGGTCGGTGCCCGAGTCGGCCTCCTCGTCGGCGATCGCCATGCCGAGGCGCACCGCCCGCTCGGCCTCCTCGGCCGTCAGCGCGTCCTCGATGTCGATCCGGCCGCTGCCGCGCCGCACCCGGGTCCGTACCACCTGCTCCGGCAGCAGCTCGGGGTCGCAGTCCAGGCCGGCGTCGACGATCCGTACGGGTACGGAGAACCGGCGGGCCAGCACGGCGAGCGGCGTCGCGCCCTCCAGCGTGGCCCGCACCAGCTCGTGCGCGCTGCCGGCCGGCCGCCCGGAGACATCCAGCGCGGCCACCCCGTGGTCACCGGCGAACAGCACCACGCGCGGCTGGTCGATCGGCTTGACCGGCACGGCCTGCTGGGCGGCCGAGAGCCATTCGCCCAGCTCGTCGAGACGGCCGAGGGCGCCCGGGGGCACCATGAAGCGCTCCCGGCGCTCCTCGGCGTCTCGCCGTACACCCCCGTCGGGGCGTTCGATCAGGTCGGAGAAGTCGTCCAGATTCACGGGGGTCTGCCTCGCGGGTCGATACGTCGTGTGGGCCGGGGAGCCCGGCGGCGGGCTCGGAGGTTGCCGGGTGACCTCGCAACCTCCCACTGCGGAACAGTACCCGCCGCGATTTCCGGGCCCCGCCCGGTGCGAGGCCGTCCGACGGCCCGTCAGCCGCGCAGGGGCAGCGACTGGCCGGCCACCACCAGCAGCACCTGCTCGCACTCGGCGGCCACCGAGGCGTTCAGCCGGCCCAGCTCGTCCCTGAACCGCCGCCCCGCCGCCGTCGCGGGCACCACGCCGGAGCCGGTCTCGTTGGTCACCATGACGACGGTCCGACGCGTCCCGCGGACAGCGGCCACGAGTTCCGCAGTCCGCTTCCGCAGCGCGCTCCGCCCGCCGCCCGCCCACGCCGCGTCGTCCCAGGCGTCCACCCGGTCCATCGCGTCCGTCAGCCAGAGCGACAGGCAGTCGATCAGCAGCGGGGGCCCGTCAGAGGCCAGCAGCGCCGCCACTTCGCAGGTCTCCTCGGTGCGCCAGGCCGCCGGTCTGCGCTCCCGGTGCAGCCCGACCCGGGCCGCCCACTCCGCGTCGCCGTCGCGGGCGCCGCCGGTCGCCACGTACACGACCTCCGGATACGTCTCCAGCCGCCGTTCGGCCTCGACCGACTTCCCGGACCGCGCGCCGCCGGTGATCAGCGTGCGCCGGGGCACGTCCGGCGACGCGTGGTACCCGCCGACCGTCAGTGTCGTCCCGTCCGGCACGGCCCGCGCCCCGGCCGCCGCGAGCCGGCGTCCGAGCTCGGGGCCGGGGGGCGCGTCATGGTCCAGATGGACGGCGATCACCTCGGTGGCCGGCCCGATCGCGGCGACGGCCCGCAGCCGGGCCACCGCGTCCGGCCGTCCCACGACATCGCCGACCACCATGTCGTACGGCTCCGCCATCCGGTCGGCGAGACCGGCCGGGGCTCCTCCCGGGGGCAGGTAGAGCAGCCGCTCGCCCTCCGGCGCCGTCACCTCGTACCCGGTCCCCGGCGCGTCCATCGGCACGGCCCGCACCCGGTGTCCGCTGATCAGCGTCAGCACCCGCCCGTCCGGCACCCGGCCCGCGGGCGGCAGTCCGGCGGGCAGCTCGACGGCGGGACCGTCGTGCGGATGGGTGAGCAGCACCTGGCGTACGCCGGTGAGCGAATGGCCCGCGCGGGCGGCGGCGAACACGGCCCCCGGGGTGAGATCGAGCAGCAGCGCGTCGTCGACCAGCAGAGCGGTCGCGGCCCGGCTGTGCGCCCCTCGGGCGGCGGCGCAGGCGGCGCAGGGACATTCGGGCCGCGGCAGCCCGTCGGGGGCTCCGGTGCCGAGCAGAGTCAGTTCCACGATCCGATCCTCCCGCGTACCCGCACCGGGTGCGCGACGTGGGGGGTGGGGGGCGTGCGCGGGCCCCTTCCCGTGCTGGTCCGAAGCACTAGGCTGCGGGACGGAACAAAGTGACCCAGGAGGCGGACATGGCGTGGACGTGGCGGTTCGAGAAGTCCGACGGTACGGAGACGGAGCCGGCCCTTCAGCCGGAGGAATTCACGACGCAGGGCGACGCGGAGTCCTGGATCGGTGAGTACTGGAAGGAACTCCTCGACGGCGGGGCGGCCCAGGTGACGCTCTTCGACGACGGGACGAAGATCTACGGCCCGATGAGCCTCCAGGCCGACCAGAGCTGATCCGTACGAGCGCCGGGCGGACCCGAAGGGGCCCGCCCGGCGCTCGCGTGTTGTCCGTTCCTCCGTGCCGCCTGCTCTCAGATCTCGCCCAGGGTGACCTGTGCGGTCTTCTCGGCCTCGTTGCGCAGATACGTCACGGTGACCTTCTGGCCCGGCTTGTCGGCGGCCAGCGCCTCCGACAGGGACGTGATCGTGGTGACCGGCATGTCCCCGAGCTTGGTGATGATGTCGCCGACCCGCAGACCGGCCTTCTCGGCCGCGCCGCCCTTCGACACGCTGACGAGTGCGACCCCGGCCGGCTTGTAGCTGTTGTCGACGACCGTACGGCCGGTGATGTTCAGCCCCGCCCGGCCCGAGTCGGTGACCTTGCCGTTCTTGATGATCTGGTCCGCGACCGTCTTCACCATCGAGACCGGGATCGCGAATCCGATCCCCGGCGCGGCGCTGCCGCCCATCTGCGGGTCCGTCGCCGCCAGCGTCGGGATGCCGACGACCTCGCTGTTCAGGTTCACCAGCGCGCCGCCGCTGTTGCCCGGGTTGATCGCCGCGGAGGTCTGCACCATGTTCGGGATGGTGGCCCCGGTGCCGCCGCCCGCGCTGCTCTCGCTCACGGTCCGGCCGAGCGCCGAGACGATGCCCTGGGTGACGCTGCTGGACAGCCCGAGCGGCGAACCCATCGCCAGCACGATCTGTCCCACCGCGACCTTCTCGGAGTCGCCGAACTTCGCCGCCTTCAGCCCCTTGGGCACCTTGTCGAGCTTGATGACGGCCAGGTCCTGTTCGGGATAGGCGGCGACCAGCGAGGCGCTCAGCACCTTCTCACCGGTGGCCGAGCTGACCTTGAAGGTCTTCTCCTTGCCGATGACATGGGCGTTGGTGACGATATGGCCCTTGGTGTCGTAGACGATGCCGGAGCCCAGGCTGTCCGACGCGTCGATCTGCACCACGGACGGGAGCACGTCCTCGATGACGGCCTGGTATTCGGCCTGCAGGTCGCCGGTGGCCTTGGAGGCCGAGCCCTGCTGGACCGTTCCGGACTCGGTCGCGTCCGGCCCGGAGGAGTTCGAGTTCGCGTCGGAGCAACCGCCGGCCAGCGCGATCGCACAGACACCTGCGGTCAGAGGCAGCAGCAGCCGGCGCACACGGCTGCGGGAGTGAGAGGAATCCATGTCCGGATTATTGCTTTCAACCCCCTTGGTGGCCTGTTGAGCGCACCCGCCCGAGCACGACCGGCCCCGGCCGGTGATCGAGGACGAAGCGGCCGCCGGACCCACCCCGTACTGATCAGCCCCGCACTCCGCACAGGTGCAGCAGCGCCGCCACCCCGCGGTACGGGTCCGTCCGGCCCGCCCGGTCCTCCGCCGCCAGCACCCGTTCCAGCTCCGCCGCGGCGGGCAGCTCCACGTCGTTGCTCACATTGTCCGTGAAGACGCGCACCCCGTACCAGGCGTGCAGCGGCGCCGCGATCCCGGCGAGCGTGGCGGTGAGGGCGTCGAGCCGGTCCGCGCGTACGGAGAGCCCGAGCCGGTTGGTGTACCGGTCCGTGTCGAACGCGGCCAGTGCCGCGTCCCAGTCCCCGGCGGTCCCGGCCCGCATCGCCAGCGCGTCCGCGTTCCGTACGAGGAGCGACAGCAGACCGCCCGGCGCGAGCATCCGGGCCAGCCCGGCCACCATGGCGTCGGGCGCCTGGACATACATCAGCACGCCGTGGCACAGCACCACGTCGAAGCTGCCGGGCAGGAAGTGCACCCCGGTGTCCTGGCCGTTGCCCTCGATGAGCCGGACCCGCTCACGGATTCCCGCGGGCTCGCCGACGAGCGCCTCACGGGCGGCCCGCAGCATGTCCGCGTCGGACTCCAGCCCGGTCACGGTGTGACCGGCCCGTGCCAGGCGCAGGGCCTGGGTGCCCTGGCCCGTGCCGACGTCCAGCACCCGCAGCCGCTGCCCGACCGGGAAGCGGGCCGCGATCTGCTCGTCCAGCTGCCGGGCCACGAGCTCCTGGCGGACGGTGTTGCGCAGTCCGCCGAGCCCGTCCAGCCATGCCGAGGAGGCTCCGGCGAAACCGGATCCGGCATCGCCCGGCCGACCGGCGGACGAACCGCCGGCCGAGCCGAGGAGATCCGTACTCAGGGCCGCTCTCCGCGCTTGACCTGCGGCTTGGGCAGCCGCAGCCGTCGCATCTGGAGCGTGCGCATCAGGCCGTAGGCGATCGCGCCGCGCTTGGGCTTGTCGGGGAACCGCTCGTTCAGCTGCTTGCGCAGCCGGAACGTGAGCCCGATCGAGTCGACGACGATCAGCACGATGACGCCGAGCCAGAGCAGCAGCGAGATGTTCTGGATGCCCTGCACCTGGATCACGCTGAGGATCAGGATGATCACGGCGAGCGGCAGGAAGTACTCCGCGATGCAGAAGCGCGAGTCCACGAAGTCACGGACGAAGCGCCGCACCGGGCCCTTGTCACGGGCCGGCAGATAGCGCTCGTCACCACTGGCGAGCGCCTCGCGCTGTTTGGCCATGTCCACGCGGCGCGCCTCGCGCTGGCGCTTCATGGCCTCCTTGCGGTCGGTCGGCGCTCCACTGGAGGCACGACGGCGCTGCGTTTGGGCATCGCTGCGCTTGGGGGTGGGGCGACCTTTGGGGGCCTGCGGGTCGCGGGGCGTCTTGGAGAGGTCCGCCGTCACCTTGCCGGTGGGGGCCTTCTCTTCCTTGGAGCGGCTACGGAACACAAGGCCCAAGGGTACGGGGTCGATCGCGGCGACCCCAGACCGGTCGGGAACGATCCGGCAACGGCCTGCGTCCCCAGGAGTGTGCGAGCGGGACGACACGGGCGTTGACAAGGGTTTCCCTGACCCTCGTCTACTCCCTGGGCCGGAGCGCCGAGCGGTGTCAGTCGTCCTTGGGGAGGACCACATCCTTGCTCGAACAGTGCGGTAATAGAGGCAGGGCCCGTACTGTGGGTTCTGTTGGAGTGCTGGAGCCCAGTTAAGTCAGAAGGGGGCGCGCGAAGCCCATGAGCGGTGTCATGAAGCGTATGGGGATGATCTTCCGCGCGAAGGCAAACAAGGCCCTTGACAGGGCCGAGGACCCGCGCGAGACCCTCGATTACTCGTACCAGAAGCAGCTGGAGCTGCTTCAGAAGGTGCGCCGCGGTGTCGCCGATGTGGCGACGTCGCGCAAGCGTCTGGAGCTGCAGCTGAACCAGCTGCAGGGCCAGACCTCCAAGCTGGAGGACCAGGGCCGCAAGGCACTCGCGCTCGGTCGCGAGGACCTGGCCCGCGAGGCGCTGTCGCGCCGAGCCGCCCTCCAGCAGCAGGTCACCGACCTGGAGACGCAGCACACCACGCTGCAGGGCGAGGAGGAGAAACTCACTCTGGCGGCCCAGCGGCTGCAGGCCAAGGTCGACGCCTTCCGTACCAAGAAGGAGACGATCAAGGCCACCTATACAGCGGCACAGGCGCAGACCCGGATCGGGGAGGCATTCTCGGGCATCTCCGAGGAGATGGGCGATGTCGGCCTGGCGATCCAGCGGGCCGAGGACAAGACCCAGCAGCTCCAGGCGCGCGCCGGCGCGATCGACGAGCTGCTCGCCTCCGGCGCCCTGGACGACCCGACCGGCACGGCGAAGGACGACCTCACCGCCGAGCTGGACCGGATCTCCGGTGGTACGGATGTAGAGCTGGAGCTGCAGCGCATGAAGGCCGAACTGGCCGGCGGCTCCACCTCGCAGCAGGCCATCGAGGGCGGTCCGCAGGATGCTCAGCAGCAGCAGCAGCAGCAGCAGTCCCAGTCCCCGAACAAGTTCGACAAGAATTAAGGCAGCGTCATGATCGTACGGATCATGGGGGAGGGCCAGGTAAACCTGGCCGACAGTCATCTCGCCGAGCTCGACGAGCTCGACAACGAACTGCTCGCCGAAATGGAGAGCGGCGACGGCCCCGGCTTCCGCTCGACCCTCCACGCGCTCCTCGCCAGGGTGCGCGAACTCGGCACACCATGGCCGGACGACTCCCTGGAGCCGTCCGAGCTGATCCTGCCGTCGCCCGAGGCAACCCTCGAAGAGGTGCGCGCCATGCTCAGCGACGACGGTCTGATTCCCGGCTGACAACCGGCAGCTCCAGCACCCGCACCAACGGTGCCCCGCGTCCGGTCCGTCGGACGCGGGGCACCGTTGTGCGTGCGGCGGGGCACACCGCCGAACGCTGCGGGGCCCCGCTCGCCGCCGGCCGGACCGATTTCCGCGCGACACGCCGTAACGTAGCTTGACGTGACCACCCTCGGAACCGGCGTTCTGCGCGTCCGGCACTGGCTGCGCGACCATCCGCTCGCGCTGGACGGAGCGCTCGCCCTGGGCGTGCTCGCCTCCATGATCGTCGGCTCGTTCGCCGCTCCCGGCTCGCACAGCGGGCCCACCTTCGGCACCCGCACACCGGCCGCGAGCAGCGTGCTCCTGATGGTGCTCGGCGCCCTCGCCCTGGTGTGGCGGCGCCGCCGCCCGATGTGCGTGCTCGTCGTCACCAGCGGGCTGACGGTCATCGAACTGGTGATGGTGGACCCGCCGTCCCCGGTGGTGATGAGCGTGGTCATCGCGCTGTACACCATCGCCGCCCGCACCGACCGGCCGACCACCTGGCGGGTCGGGCTGCTCACGATGGCCGCGCTCACCGCCGCCGCGATGCTCTTCGGGTCCGCGCCCTGGTACAGCCAGGAGAACTTCGGCGTCTTCGCCTGGACCGGCATGGCGGGCGCCGCGGGCGACGCGGTGCGTTCCCGGCGCGCGTTCGTCGACGCCATCCGGGAGCGCGCCGAACGGGCCGAACGGACACGTGAGGAGGAGGCCCGGCGCAGGGTGGCCGAGGAACGGCTGCGGATCGCCCGCGATCTGCACGACGTCGTCGCCCACCACATCGCCCTGGTCAACGTGCAGGCCGGGGTCGCCGCCCACGTCATGGACAAGCGCCCCGACCAGGCCAAGCAGGCGCTCGCCCACGTCCGCGAGGCGAGCCGCTCCGCGCTCAACGAACTCCGGGCCACCGTCGGGCTGCTGCGCCAGTCCGGCGACCCCGAGGCGCCGACCGAACCCGCCCCCGGCCTCGCCGTCCTGGACGAGCTCGTGAAGACCGTGCGGCGGGCCGGGCTGCCCGTCGAGGTGGCCTGCGCGCCCGGGGACGGCCCGCCGCTGACCGCCGCCGTGGACCTGGCCGCGTACCGGGTGATCCAGGAGGCGCTGACCAATGTGCGCAAGCACGCGGGCCCCGGCGCGAAGGCCGAGGTGAGTGTCGTACGGGTCGGGGCCACGGCCGAGGTCATGGTGCTCGACAACGGCCGCGGGAACCCGGGCGGTGGCGAGGACGGGGGCGGCCACGGGCTGCTCGGTATGCGGGAGCGGGTCACGGCCCTGGGCGGCACCCTCAACGCCGGACCCCGTTACGGCGGCGGTTTCCGCGTCCATGCGATCCTGCCCGTCAAGGCCCTCCCGCAGCAGTCGGAGCAACCGGACGTGGCGGGCCGGACGGGGGAGAACGCATGACACCGGCCATCAAGGTGCTGCTCGTCGACGACCAGGCGCTGCTGCGCAGCGCGTTCCGGGTGCTGGTCGACTCTGAGCCCGACATGCAGGTGGTCGGCGAGGCGGCGGACGGCGCGCAGGCGGTGGAGCTGGCCCGCTCGACGGGCGCCGACGTGGTGCTGATGGACATCAGGATGCCCGGTACGGACGGGCTCACCGCGACCCGGATGATCAGCGCCGACCCGGATCTCGCGGGCGTGCACGTGGTCATGCTCACCACCTTCGAGGTGGACGAGTACGTGGTGCAGTCGCTGCGGGCCGGCGCCTCGGGCTTCCTGGGCAAGGGCGCGGAACCGGAGGAGCTCCTCAACGCCATCCGTGTCGCCGCGGGAGGCGAGGCGCTGCTCTCCCCGGCCGCGACCAAGGGGCTGATCGCCACGTTCCTCGCGCAGGGCGGCGGTTCGGACGGCGAGGGGCCGGGCACCGCGGAGTACTCCGAGCGCCTCGCGGCCCTCACCACGCGGGAGCGCGAGGTACTGGTCCTGGTCGCGGGCGGGCTCTCCAACGACGAGATCGCCGAGCGCCTGGTGGTCAGCCCGCTCACCGTGAAGACCCATGTGAACAGGGCGATGGCGAAGCTGGGCGCCCGCGACCGGGCCCAATTGGTAGTAATAGCCTACGAATCAGGCCTTGTCCGCCCCAGGGTGGAGTGAGGGTGCAGACGCGGCGTACTCCAACTGCGGTATGCGCGGGATAAGAAAGCGACCTGGGATTGACGCTTTGGGTCCCAGGGATGAGCGATCGTATAAGTGGGCCGGGTCTGTCCCCGTGTTACCCCGCCCACCTGCCGCGTAAGCCACAGAAGAGAGACCTCACCCATGTCCTGGCTGTCCAGATTCAGCCTCGCGCAAAGGGCCCTGATCGGGCTGATCTCGATCGTCGCGCTCGTGTTCGGAGCGATTGCGATCCCGCAGCTCAAGCAGCAGCTGCTGCCCACCATCGAACTTCCGATGGTGTCGGTGCTCGCCCCCTACCAGGGAGCGTCCCCCGATGTGGTCGAGAAGCAGGTCGTCGAACCGCTCGAGAACTCGATCAAGTCCGTCGACGGCGTCACCGGAATCACCTCCACCGCCAGCGAGGGCAACGCCGTCATCATGGCGTCCTTCGACTTCGGCGACGAGGGCACCAAGCAGCTCGTCGCCGACATCCAGCAGGCGGTGAACCGCGCCCGTGTCCAGCTGCCCGACAGCGTCGACCCGCAGGTCATCGCCGGTTCGACCGACGACATCCCGACCGTCGTCCTCGCCGTCACCTCCGACAAGGACCAGCAGGCCCTGGCGGACCAGCTGGACCGCACCGTCGTCCCCGCCCTTGAGGACATCGACGGTGTCGGCCAGGTGTCCGTCGACGGTGTGCGGGACCTCCAGATCTCCGTCACCCCCGACGACAAGAAGCTCGCCGAAGCCGGTCTGAACGCGGCCTCGCTCTCCCAGGCGCTCCAGTCCGGCGGCGCGACCGTACCGGCCGGTTCCTTCTCCGAGTCGGGCAAGAGCCGCACCGTCCAGGTCGGCGGCGCCTTCACCTCGCTGAAGCAGATCGAGGACCTCCGGGTCATCGGTCAGGGCCCGACGGGCAAGCCCGGCGAGCCCGTCCGGGTCGGTGACATCGCGACGGTGAAGCAGGAGCCCGCCACCGCGGACTCCCTCACCCGCACCAACGGCAAGCCGAGCCTCGCCGTCATGGCCACGATGGACAAGGACGGCAGCGCCGTCGCCATCTCGGACGCCGTCAAGGACAAGCTCCCCGACCTCCGCAAGGACCTCGGTGCCGGTGCGGACCTGACCGTCGTGTCCGACCAGGGCCCCGCGGTCTCCAAGGCGATCTCGGGCCTGACCACGGAGGGCGCGCTCGGTCTGGTCTTCGCGATCATCGTCATCCTGATCTTCCTGGCCTCGCTCCGCTCGACCCTGGTCACCGCGGTCTCCATCCCGCTCTCCGTGGTCCTCGCGCTGATCGTGCTCTGGACCCGTGACCTCTCGCTCAACATGCTCACCCTGGGCGCGCTGACCATCGCGATCGGCCGGGTCGTCGACGACTCGATCGTCGTCCTGGAGAACATCAAGCGTCACCTCAGCTACGGGGAGGAGCGCCAGTCCGCGATCCTCGCCGCGGTGAAGGAAGTGGCCGGAGCGGTCACCGCCTCCACCCTCACCACGGTCGCCGTCTTCCTGCCGATCGGTCTGGTCGGCGGCATGGTCGGCGAGCTGTTCGGCTCGTTCTCCCTGACCATCACCGCGGCCCTGCTGGCCTCCCTGCTGGTCTCGCTGACGGTCGTCCCGGTGCTGTCGTTCTGGTTCCTGCGCGCCCCCAAGGGCAGCGCCGAGGACC
The DNA here is from genome assembly GCF_044756945.1 of Streptomyces sp. NPDC091387. Classification (NCBI taxonomy): domain Bacteria; kingdom Bacillati; phylum Actinomycetota; class Actinomycetes; order Kitasatosporales; family Streptomycetaceae; genus Streptomyces; species Streptomyces sp. NPDC091387. The sequence continues at coordinate 90,867 of NZ_JBIVTZ010000003.1, forward strand.
CGGACAAGGCACGCCGCGAGGCCGAGGAGAAGGAAGCCCGCAGCAAGCTCCAGCGGATCTACGTCAAGGTGCTGGGCTTCGCCACCCGTCGCCGCATCGTCAGCGTGGTCATCGCCGTCGTCGTGCTGATCGGCACCTTCGGCATGGCCCCGCTGCTGAAGACCACCCTCTTCGACCAGGGCGAGCAGGAAGTCCTCTCCATCAACCAGGAGCTGGCTCCCGGCACCAGCCTGGCCGCCGCCGACGAGGCGTCCAAGAAGGTCGAGAAGCTCCTCGCCGCAGACAAGAGCGTCAAGGAGTACCAGGTCACCGTCGGCTCGTCCGGCTTCATGGCCGCCTTCGGCGGCGGCACGGGCGCCAACCAGGCCACCTACCAGGTGACGCTGAAGGACCCGGCCGAGTACGACGCCACGGAGAAGCGCCTCGACGAGGCGCTCGGCAAGCTCGACGGCATCGGTGACACGACCATCGCGGAGGCGGGCGGCTTCGGCAGCCAGGATCTGAGCGTCGTGGTCAAGGCCGCCGACGCGGACGTTCTCGCCAAGTCCTCCGAGCAGGTCCGAAAGGCGGTCTCCGGCCTCAAGGACGTCTCCGACGTCCAGAGCGACCTGTCGCAGAGCATCCCGCGCATCTCGGTCACGGCAAACCCGAAGGCCGCCGACGCCGGGTTCACCCAGGCCACCCTTGGAGCGGCCGTCGCCGGCGCGGTGAAGGGCACGCCCTCCGGCAAGGCGATCATGGACGACACCGAGCGTGACGTCCTCATCAAGTCCGCCCACCCGGCCGCCACGATGGCCGAGCTGAAGAACCTGCCGCTCGGCCCGGTCAAGCTCGGCACGATCGCGGACGTGAAGCTGGTCCCCGGACCGGTCTCCATGACCCGGATCGACGGCCAGCGCGCCGCGACAATCACCGCCAAGCCCGTCGGTGACGACACCGGCAGCGTCAGCACGGCACTCCAGAAGAAGATCGACTCCCTGAACCTCCCGGACGGCGCCACCGCCACCGTCGGCGGCGTCTCCGAGGACCAGAACGACGCCTTCGTCAAGCTGGCCCTGGCCATGCTGGCGGCCGTCGCGATCGTCTTCATGCTGCTGGTCGCCACCTTCCGGTCGCTCATCCAGCCGCTGATCCTGCTGGTCTCCATCCCGTTCGCCGCCACCGGCGCGATCGGCCTGCTCCTCATCACCGGCACCCCGATGGGCGTCGCGGCGATGATCGGCATGCTGATGCTCATCGGCATCGTGGTGACCAACGCGATCGTGCTGATCGACCTGATCAACCAGTACCGGACGCAGGGCATGGGTGTCGTCGAGGCGGTCGTCGAGGGCGGCCGCCACCGTCTGCGCCCGATCCTGATGACGGCACTGGCGACCATCTTCGCCCTCCTCCCGATGGCGCTCGGCGTCACCGGCGAGGGCGGCTTCATCTCGCAGCCGCTGGCCGTCGTGGTCATCGGCGGTCTGGTCACCTCGACGCTGCTGACGCTGCTCCTGGTGCCGACGCTGTACGCGATGGTGGAGCTCCGCAAGGAGCGTCGCGCGAAGAAGAAGGCCGACAAGCGCGCCGCGAAGGCGGGCGTCCCGGCCCAGGCCGAATCCGAAGAGGCCCGGGAGACCGAGCCCGCGCAGGCCTGACCGGACGAGAGGGCCCTGTCCCACGCACCCGCGTGGGACAGGGCCCTCTCGGCTTCTCAGACGGCGCCGCTTCCGCTGAGGGCCTGGACGATCCGGAGCCACGTCTCGCCGTACGGGTGGGCGTGGCGGACGCTGAGGGCGCAGATCTCCCTCAGCAGCCGGACCCGGATCTCCTCCCGTGCCCGGGGCAGGAGCGTGGCCAGATCCTCCGGCTCTACGCCCTCGACCGCCCCGGAGAGCACCATGCCCGCCTGGGCGTGGGTGAGGGAGGACAGCTTGTCGTCGAAGACCTGCCCCTCCACGGCCGCCGCGTGCATCAGCGCGTTGCCGTCCCCGGCCGCCAACGCGCGTTCCACGTAGGCCTGGAGGGCGTCGCGGTCCTCGACCAGGCGGTACGCGGCGTCCAGTCCTTCGGTGCGGGCGACATCGAGGACGGCGACGTGGGCGAGCGGGGTGGCCTCGGACGGCTGGGCCCGGAGGAGGCGGGGGTGGTCCTGGAGGAACGCCCGCGACTCCGCCCAGGTGGCGCAGTCCACCCACTCCGCCAGCTGCTCCGCGAGGATCAGCGGATCGTACGCGGCGGTCACGCCGTGGACGAGGACGGCCTCGCGGAGCGCGGCATGTTGCTGAGCGGTGGGGGCGTCCAGGAGCGCCAGTTCTTCGAGAGCTGTCGCTGTCTCCTCGCCGCCGAGCACTTCCGCGTTCCGGGACCAGACATCGCGTGACTCGGGCCAGGTGGCCGCGAACATCCAGGAACTGACGAGGGCCAGAGTCTCCGGCGACAGGGCGAGCCAGGCCGGTGCGGGGGTGAGGGTCACCTCTTCCCACGCCGTGCGTACGGTCTCGGCGTCGCTGAAGGCGCGAAGTGCCCGCCGGGCCCGTACGGTCACGATGTCCGCGCCGTCGTCCGGCGCGGATTCCCCGTCGAGGAGGGCCACGAGTTCGCGTACGCCGGTCGAGGCCTGGGGATCGGGGCAGTCCAGCAGGAAGATGCTCCGCTCGACACCGAGACGCCGGGCGGTCGCGGGGTGGGCGGAGGCGAACTCCGCCACGGCCTCGTCGAATTGCCGGATCGCGGACGCGCGGTCGTCGGTGCGGACGAGTGCCTGGGCCAGGTTGGCGAGAGCGGAGACCAGGTCCCTTTCGAAGGCGCCGGGGTTCTCCAGTGCCAGGGTCCGGTAGGCGGCGGCCGCCTCCTCCGCCGCGCTCACGGCTCCTTCGTCGTCCTGGTTCCGTCCCAGGTGCCGACTGTAATTTTGCAGCGCGAGCGCCAGATCAGGAAGGTGCGCGCTGCTGAATTCGTCGACGAGTCCACGCAGGAGACGGACGCCCTCCCCGGCCGGCACGAGGGCTTCCTCCGGGCTGCCGGTGTCGGCGAGGTTCTGTGCCAGATTGCCGAGTGCGCCCGCGAGGGCGTAGCGGAACGCGGGCTGACGTTCGGCGAGTTCACGGTGGAGCGCGACACCTTCCTCCGCGGCTCGCAGCCCCGCCGCCGGATCTCCGGCCCTGTTCAGGGAAGCGGCCAGGTTGGTGAGTGACGTGGCCAGGTCCTGCCGGTGGACGGCGGGCTGTTGTGCGGCGAGTACGCGGCGGATGGCGACGGCTTCCCGGCCCGATGCGAGCGCCCCGGAAACGTCGCCCAGGGTCATGCGGTGGTTGCCGAGGTTGTTGAGGGCCGTGGCGAACTCCGGGAGGAAGGCGCTCGGATCCTCGGCGGCGAGGCGCCGGTAGATGCCGGTCGCCTCCTCGGCGTGGAGCAGGGCTGTCCCGGAGTCACCTGCGGCGACCAGATGCATCGCGAGGTTGCTGAGCATCGCGGCGAGGCCCGGGAGCGACGCTGTCGGCCGGCTCTGGGCCAGTTCGCGCTGGATACGTACGGCCTCGCGCGCGAACAGCACCGCTGTCGCCCGGTCTCCCGCTGCGGCCGTCTTGTTGGCCAAGGAGGTCAGGGACTGGGCGAGCTCCGGCTGGAAGGCGTCCGGGTGCCGCGAGGCGAGCTCGGCGTACATGCGCGCGGCATCCTGCGCCGGAGTGAGTGCGCCCTTGCGGTCCCCGGTGGCGGAGATCCTGTCCGCCAGATTGTGGAGGGCGCCTGCCAGCTCCGGCTGAAAGGCGGCCGGATGACGCGCGACGAGTTCCCGGCAGATCTCCACCGCCTCCTGTGCGGGCGCGAGGCAGCCCGCGAGGTCACCGACGTCCTCGCGGTGCACGGACAGATTGGTCAGGGAGCCGGCCAGGGCGGACCGCAGGACGGTGGGGTGGCGTTCGGCCACCCTCCGGTTGGCCCGGACCGCTGCCTCCGCGTGAGGAAGAGCCTCCGTGTGGCTCTTGACGGCCTTGAGGCTGCTGGCCAGATTGGTCAGCGCGTGGGCGAGAGGGGTCAGGAACTCATCGGGGTGCGACGCGGCGAGCTCCAGGTGGATGTCCACCGACTCCTGCGCGGCCCGTACGGCGGCCCGGCGTACCCCGACGGCTGCGAGGCTCACCGCCAGGTTGTTCAGCGCGACGGCGAGGCCGGGGCGGAACGCCGTGGGAGTCCGTGCGGCGAGCTGCCGGTAGATGGCGACGGAGTCCCGCGTGAGTGCGAGTGCCCCCTCGCGGTCACCGATGTCGTGGACGCGCCGGCCGAGAGAGCCGAGGGCGAGAGCCAGGTCGGGGAGGGACGCGCTTCCTCCCGCGTCGGCGAGGTCCCGTTGGAGCTCCACCGCTTCGCGCGCCGGCGGCAGCGCCCCCTCACGGTCGCCGGTGTCGGCGTACCGGTTGGCGACGTTGACGAGCGTGCGTACCAGCGCCGTCCTGAAGGCCCCGGGCGAGGCCTGGTCCAGCTCCCTGTACAGGGTGAGCGCCTCCCGCGCCGCGCCCAGCGCACCGTCAGGGTCCCCTTCTGTCGCGAGGCGCTGGGAGAAGCCGTGCAACGCCTGGGCGAGGAACGGTGTCGCGCTCGGTCCGCCCCGCTCCACCAGCCCCCGCAGCATCCCCACCCCCGGCGCACCCGCCCGCGCCGCGTGCCGCGCCAGCGCCCGCGCCACGTACGGATCGACCGTCCCCAGGTCGCCGCCCACCGCTCGCCGCTCCACGTGCGCGATCAGCGCTGCCAGCACCACCTCTCCGGCCTCGGCGCCCCCCGGCCCCTCCCGGCCCGCGAGATGGGTCACGAACTCGCGGTGGTACAGCCGGTACACCGCCTGCCCGCCCTCCACGTCCTCGACGATGTAGCGGCCGTACGCGGACAGCAGCCAGTCCACGTCGTCCTCGTCGTAGGACACGGCACCGCCGCCCAGCGCCCCGGCGACCTCCTCCCACACGCTCCCGGCGGGCATCCCACGCCCCACTGTCCACGCCAGCGCGGTCAGCAGGTCCCGGGCGGCGGACGGCAGTTCGGTGCCGTCCGCCCGTACCCGTACCGGTCCCGCCCGCAAGTCCCCCTCGTACGCGGCCTCGATGGACCCGGGCAGACCGGACAGCCACTGGTCCTCGTCGGCACCACCGGACGCCTCCGCCAGCAGCGAGCCCGTCACCAGCCGCGCGAAGAGGAACGCACCGCCCACCTTCGTGGCGCGGGCCGCGACCGCCTCGCCCGCCTCCCGCGCCCGGCCCTCCGGGACACCGGCCGCCGCGCACCGGCGGAGCACGTACTCGGCGATGTCCTCCCGCGTGTGCGGTTCCCGCTCCAGGTCCGCGGTGGTGACCCCTGTACCGATCAGCCGGGCCAGGGCGTCCGGCAGGGTCTCGTCACCCCGCCCGTCCTCCTCGACATGGCTGCGGAACGCGCGGTCGCGGGAGCCGAGCAGGACCGGGCTCGTGCGGCTCAACGGGAAGACCAGATCCTCGATCATGGCGCGGAGGTGCTCGGCCGGTACCTCGTCCAGGCCGTCGAGCACCAGCACCGGCTGCGGGGACAACTCGCGGAGCTCGCCCCGGAAGTCGTCGGCGTTGCGGGGTTCCGGCAGTCCGAGCTGCCGGGCCAGCTCCGCGGCCGCCTGGAGCGGGCTCAGGCCCCGCAGGTGCACGGAGGCGAGGGTGCGGCCGGGGCGCAGGCCGGGGTCCGGGTCGTCCTCGCGCAGGCCCCCGTGCGCCTCGGTCTCCTCGCGCCGCACGGGATCGGTGAGCGTCGCGACCCGGCCCAGCACGGCCGACTTGCCGCAGCCCGCCGGGCCGGTCACCAGGAAGAGCCCGGCCGCGTCCGTCTCCAGCCAGGCGCCGATCCGGCCCAGCACCTCCTTGCGGCCCGTGAAGAACCAGCCCTCCTCGCGGTAGCCGACCCCGCGCGCCGCGAGCACCAGGTGCTCCACCAGCCGGGCGGGGGCCCTGGGCACATGGCGCGGGTTCGGGAAGACCGGCCGCCCGGTGCCGAGGGCGGCGGACTCCGGTGTCTGGCCCTCGCCGTGCCATCGCTCACCGAGCGCGGCCAGCAGGTCCGGGCCGCTGACCAGCTCGTTGTGGGCGCTCCACGCCGAGCGGTACTCCAGGGTGGCGGGGCCGGCCCTGAGCACCTCGGCCAACGCGGTGAGGAGCGGGCCGCTGCCGTCCGACGTCTCGTCGCGCCGGCAGGCCGCCATGATCCCGAACCACTTGGCCCGGCCGGGCGGTGCGGAGGTGGTCGCCCAGCGCCGCAGGGTCTTCTCCAGGCCCCGGCCCAACGCGTCGCCCGCGTGGCAGGTGTCGATGATCACCAGGATCTGGTCGGCGCCCGACGCCACCGCGTCGTTGACCAGCGTCTCGGCCGAGACGCCCCGCCTGAGGGCGCGTGCGTCACGCGTCACCTGCTCGACGTCGAGATCCAGGTCGCAGAGCGCGAGGCGCAGTTCGTCGTCGATCAGCACGCCGTGCCCCGACCAGACGATGATCGCGGGCTTTGCCGCCCCCGTCTCCCGCCACCCCTCGCTCCAGGCGGTGAAGGACTCGTCGAAGACCGTCCAGGACGGGTTCCCGCCGCCCACCACGTGGGCCGCGATCCCCAGCCCCTCCAGCAGTCCGGCGACCCCCTCCATCTGGGCCACCGCCCCGGTCAGCCGGGGAAAGCTCCGCCGGTCGTCGTACTCCTCGCACACCACGCACAGCGCCGTCCCCACCGGCTCGTTTCCCTCGTCGCCCGCCCCGCTCGGCTCACCCGTCATACCCGGCTCACGCACCATCGCCCGCCCCGCCCTCCACTACCAGCACCAGCGCGGTCATCACGACGTGACCCGCGTTTCCCGTACTCACCCGCACCCGGTGCGGCCCCGCCGGCAGCCCGGCCAGGCGCGCCACGTACCGGCCCCCGCCCAGGTTGGCCGACGTCCGCACCGGCCCGCCCCCGGCCGCCACGAGGACGGCCGCCCGGTCGTGGCCGGGTATGTGCGGCGGGACCGTGGCCCGCAGCTCGTACACCTCGCCGCTGGTGATCACGTCCGGGGCGTCCACCACCAGCGGGGCGTCCGGGGCCTCCGGGCCCCGGTGCACCGGGGCGTCCGGGATGAGCCAGCCGTGGAGGCCCTGGCGCAGCGCCGTGTTGTTCTGGAGCGAACCGTGCTTCTCCCAGGGCGTGTACGCGGGCCGCCCCGCCACCCCCACAGGGGCGCTGGAGAGCCGGGGGACCCGGCCGTCGCCGCCCTCGTCGGTCCCGTTGATCGTGAGCAGTCCGGTCAGCCGCTCGCCCCGGACCTCCGCGGTGGTCGGCGTTGGCTGGCGCACCCCGCTGACCGGCAGGTACTCCACCCCGTACGCCGCTCCCGCCCCGGACTCCCGCAGCGCCTCGTGGAAGCGGGCGGCGTCCTGGAGCAGTGCCGCGTCGGCCCCGGGCAGGCCGGTCACCTCGCGGGCGTACCGCAGCGGCTCACCCGGTGCGGTGATCAGCGCGGCGTAGTCGGGGACGAGCTGGTGGAGGGACGGAAGGCTCCGGGCGAACGCGGTGAGGCCGATGCCGGCCGGGCCCACCCCGTTGACCAGATACAGCAGGGCGTCCAGGGATCCCCGGTACGGCGTTCCGAGCGTGATCACGCGGCGCGTCGTCTCCGCGCCGCCGCCTCGCTCCACGTAGTGGCGGGCGACCAGTCCGCCCATCGAGTGGCAGACGAACACGACCCGGGCCCCGGCCCGCTCCGGTGCCGAGGCCCGCCAGCGGCCGAGCTCCTCCTCCACCCGCCCGGCCAGCCGGCCCGCGTTGTACCGGCAGGAGAGCCGCCAGTCGTAGGCGAAGGCGATCAGGTTGGCGGGGGCGTCGGCCTCGTCCGTCACTCTCCGGCGGCGCAGCGTGAAGTGGCGCTCCAGCCAGTCCAGGAGACTGTCGTAGCCGTCCACGAGCGTCCCGATGCCCAGCAGCCCGTGCAGGTCGCGCATCGGGCCGAGCGGGCTCACACCGTCGCCCGGGTGCTCGTCGCCGAGGTCCGGGGGGAGCGCCAGGCCCTTGACGGACCGGCCGAACGTACGGATCCCGCGGAGGAGCGCCGGGCCAGAGAGGCCCCAGACCTCGTTCCCGTCCGCGTCCGCCAGCCGGCTGCCGAGAATGCCCGGGACGACGACCACCAGGTCGTCCACCGGGCTGCGAGAAGTCATCTGCCGCCGTACCCCCGTGAAATGTGCGCTGCGGTGAGTAGCAGCGTAGTTACGGTACGGACATCCTGTGGGCCGTATGGGGGAAATCGGCCGGCCGACGCTGCCCGTGCGAAAGGTCCCGGAGAAGCGCCCGAAGGCGCCCCGGGGCCTTTCGCGGCGGGGACTGCGGCAGCTTTCGCGGCCGGGGCTACGGCAGCGCCAGCATCCGCTCCAGCGCGAGCTTGGCGTACTTCTCGGTCTCCGGGTCGACCTCGATCCGGTTCACGAGGTTGCCCTCGGCCAGCGACTCCAGCGTCCACACCAGGTGCGGCAGGTCGATCCGGTTCATCGTCGAGCAGAAGCACACCGTCTTGTCGAGGAAGACGATCTCCTTGTCCTCGGCGGCGAAACGGTTCGCCAGCCGGCGGACCAGGTTCAGTTCGGTGCCGATCGCCCACTTGGAACCGGCCGGGGCCGCCTCCAGGGCCTGGATGATGTACTCCGTCGAGCCGACGTAGTCCGCCGCCGACACGACCTCGTGCTTGCACTCCGGGTGCACCAGCACGTTGACGCCGGGTATCCGGGCGCGGACGTCGTTGACGGACTCCACCGAGAAGCGCCCGTGCACCGAGCAGTGCCCGCGCCACAGGATCATCTTCGCGTCGCGCAGCTGCTCGGCGGTCAGGCCGCCGTTCGGCTTGTGCGGGTTGTAGAGGACGCAGTCCTCCAGGGTCATCCCCATGTCGCGCACGGCGGTGTTCCGGCCCAGGTGCTGGTCCGGCAGGAAGAGGACCTTCTCGCCCTGCTCGAAGGCCCACTCCAGGGCCCGCTTCGCGTTGGACGAGGTGCAGATCGTGCCGCCGTGGCGGCCCGTGAAGGCCTTGATGTCGGCGGAGGAGTTCATGTAGGAGACGGGCACGACCTGCTCGGCCACCCCGGCATCGGTCAGCACGTCCCAGCACTCGGCGACCTGCTCCGCGGTGGCCATGTCGGCCATCGAGCAGCCCGCCGCCAGGTCCGGCAGCACGACCTTCTGGGCGTCGCCGGTCAGGATGTCCGCGGACTCGGCCATGAAGTGCACACCGCAGAAGACGATGTACTCGGCCTCCGGGCGCGCCGCGGCGTCGCGCGCCAGCTTGAACGAGTCCCCGGTGACGTCCGCGAACTGGATGACCTCGTCGCGCTGGTAGTGGTGCCCGAGGACGAAGACCTTCTCCCCGAGCTTCTCCTTGGCCGCGCGGGCGCGCTCCACCAGGTCCGGGTCGGACGGGGAGGGCAGGTCGCCGGGGCATTCGACGCCGCGCTCGCTCCCGGGGTCGGCTTCGCGGCCGAGCAGGAGCAGGGCGAGGGGCGACGGCTGGACGTCGAGTTCCTGGACGGGGTGGGCCGTGGTCACGTCACGCACCCTTTCTTCTCTGCGAGGAGCTTCTCTGCGAGAAGCCTTTTCGTCGAATTGACGTTATCTATCATAACCGCTTCGCGTCAGTTTGACGATGCCGATAACGTCAATGTGACGCACCCGCCCGAGGGGGTGGTGTGCGAGCATGAATGGAACAGGCAAGCGCGCGGCCCGGAATGAATCCGCGGTTCCGGCGGTTGCAACGTCGGCAAGCAGACTCCGAACAACCCGGGAGAGAAGCAGATGTCCGTATCGGACGAGACCACCACCGTGAGCGACGGCATCCTCCTGTCCGACGCCGCCGCAGCCAAGGTCAAGGGCCTGCTGGAGCAGGAGGGCCGTGACGACCTGGCGCTGCGCGTCGCCGTCCAGCCCGGCGGCTGCTCGGGCCTGCGCTACCAGCTCTTCTTCGACGAGCGCTCGCTCGACGGCGATGTCGTGAAGGACTTCGGCGGCGTCAAGGTCGTCACCGACCGGATGAGCGCCCCGTACCTGGGCGGCGCCTCCGTCGACTTCGTCGACACCATCGAGAAGCAGGGCTTCACGATCGACAACCCGAACGCCTCGGGTTCCTGCGCCTGCGGCGACTCCTTCAGCTAACGCGCGTACGCGACAGCGGTACGGAGGCGGCCCCCAGGATCGAATCCTGGGGGCCGCCGCCGTACCGCTGTGTGTCCCCGTGCGCGGGCGTCACGTCACTTCTGCGGCACCTCGCCGCCGGACCCCGCGTCGACCACCTTCCGGTCGCCCAGCGGCTGGTCCAGGGTGACCGTACGGGTCAGCTCCTTGGCGACCTTGACGCACATCTTCTCCGGGTCCGGCCTCGACTCCGTCACGGTCACCCGCACGGTGTCGCCGTCCTCCTTCGCGCTCGCCGAGTACTTACTGCACACGCCGCCCCAGAACGTCACCGAGAGCGTCCGCCCGTCGGCGCGGTACGACTGGACCGTGCCACCGGCCCGCGTCGTGCCGCCACCGTCCGGCGTCTTCTCCGCCGGGGCGTCCTTCGTCAGATACGCCGGGTCCACGGCGACCTGGGTGACCGTGTTGCCCGTACCGCCCGCGGCCGGCCGGACCGTGAAGATCCAGGACGGCACGAGCAGCTGCTTCCCGTCCGCGTACTGTGCCGCTAGGCCGAAGACGGCCTTGTCGACCGTCACCGTCGTCGTCGGCGGCTCCGCCCCGGTCCGTGCGCCGCAGGACTTCCCGGACGGCTTCCTGTCGCCGCTGAGCGGCGCCACGGTCGCGCATCCGCCGATGTTCGTGCGGCCGTCCGGGGGCTGCGCCGCGTTCAGCTGCTTCAGCGCGTCGTCCGCGCCGATCACCGGGTACTCGGCGCCCTTCTCCAGGCCCTTCAACTGCCCGCCGCCGCCGATCACTTCACCGTCAGCACCGACCTGGATCCCGGTGGCCCAGCCGTACGTCGGCAGTCCGTCCACCACCGGATCCGCGTTCACCACCCGCGCGGAGCCCATCAGCTGACGGGCGTCGAGTGCGGCGCCGTCCTGGCCGGCCGCCTTCAGTACGGGCGCCGCGGCGGCCTTGGCGGCCTTCTCGCTCACCGGCGATCCCGAGCCGCCGGGCGCCACGTGCTTGCCCGAACAGGTCGCCTTGTTGCCGCAGTTGTCGGTCCCTCCGGAGCCGTAACGGGCGAAGGTCCAGGTGCCGGGCGCCTGCTTGCCGACCCGCAGCACCGGGCCCGAGCCGTCTCCGTCGGAGCCCACCTTCCAGGAGGCGCCCTCGGCCTGCGGGGTGCCGTCGAGACCGAGCGCCTTCGCCAGCCGGGTCACCTCGGCGGCGGAGACGGTTCCGCTCGTGCGCCGGACCGCCGCCTTCGCCGGGCCGTCGGGCAGTGCGCCCGACGCGCGGTAGACGAGCCGTCCGCCGTGCGGGTCGGGCTCACCGGGCGCGATGCCCCTCGGTGGGGCCGATGGGGTGGGTGAGGAGGGTGTGGTGGCCGGTCCGCCCGTTCGCTCGTCCAGGGAGAGCGGCGGGGGGTTGCCGGTGCCGTTGCCCGCGCTGCCGCTGCCGCTGCTGCTGCCGCCGTCCGCCGCGGTCGCGGCCCAGTACGCGCCGCCGCCACCGGCCAGCAGTACGGCTGCCGCCACCGAGGCCACGGCGAGCGGCGAACGCCGCCGTTGGCCGGTCACATCGTTGTCGGGTCGCTCGGTGCTCACCGGATCGCTCCTTCGCCTGCATTGCCGTCATACGCCTGGCCGGCATATGGCCCGCCCCTCGGGTGCGGACACCGATGGGACGGAGCGCGGGAGCGCACGGTTCCCCCGTGGGGCGGCAGTTGCGGCGGGAGCGCGGTCCTGGAGCGGCCGGCGCGCGATCGTCAGTCGCCGTAATCCGACATCGCGTCGATCAGCCGGGCCGAGGCGGGCGGCACGGTCACCCCGTGAATCAGGGAAGCCGCCACAGGGGTGGCCGCGGTCTTCGCGGGTACCACCCAGTGCGGAGCCATCCGTGCGCAGTCTCCGCGCAGCTCGGCCAGACCGGACTCGTGCTCGAACGGGACGATGTGGTTCGACATATCCGCACCGTAGGCACCACAGAGCTCAGTAAGAAAGCCCTACTATCGGGTAGTTTTTCCCATTCGGGTCACCGGGGGAACCGGTAACGTGAGGGGGCCCCGATTTCCGGGCTCTCACCTGTCACGCCGCCCCGGGAACGCGGACACCGTTCCCCCCGACCTCCGCAGGAGCAGTCCCCCGTGCGTATCGCAGTCACCGGCTCCATCGCCACCGACCACCTCATGACCTTCCCCGGCCGATTCGCCGACCAGCTGGTCGCCGATCAGCTGCACACGGTTTCGCTCTCCTTCCTGGTCGACAACCTGGACGTGCGCCGGGGAGGTGTCGCCGCCAACATCTGCTTCGGCATGGGCCTGCTCGGCACCGCGCCGATCCTGGTCGGCGCCGCGGGCTCCGACTTCGACGAGTACCGGGCCTGGCTCGACCGCCACGGCGTCGACACCGGCTCCGTGCGGATCTCCGAGGTCCTGCACACCGCCCGCTTCGTCTGCACGACGGACGCCGACCACAACCAGATCGGCTCCTTCTACACCGGCGCCATGAGCGAGGCCCGGCTGATCGAGCTGAAGGCCGTCGCCGACCGCGTGGGCGGACTCGACCTGGTCTCCATCGGCGCCGACGACCCGGAGGGCATGCTCCGCCACACGGAGGAGTGCCGCACCCGCGGGATCCCGTTCGCCGCGGACTTCTCGCAGCAGATCGCCCGGATGGACGGCGACGAGATCCGCATCCTGCTCGACGGCGCCACGTACCTCTTCTCCAACGAGTACGAGAAGGGCCTCATCGAGTCCAAGACCGGCTGGACCGATGAGGAGATCCTCTCCAAGGTCGGCCACCGCGTCACCACCCTCGGCTCCCAGGGCGTACGGATCGAGCGCGTGGGCGAGGAGCCGATCGTGGTCGGCTGCGCCGAGGAGATGAGCAAGACCGACCCGACCGGCGTCGGCGACGCCTTCCGCGCCGGATTCCTCTCCGGTCTCGCCTGGGGCGTCGGCCTGGAGCGGGCCGCCCAGGTCGGCTGCATGCTCGCCACCCTGGTCATCGAGACGGTCGGCACCCAGGAGTACACCCTGCACCGCACCCACTTCATGGACCGCTTCACCAAGGCCTACGGCCACGAGGCCGCCGCCGAGGTCCGCACGCACCTCGTGTAGGCGGGAGCCGCACCCGGTCAGGAAAGCCGGCGGACCACATAGGCCGAGCCCCGGTCCGCCGGCTCCTCACCCACGTACTCCTGCTCGCGCATCGCGCACCACGCCGGGATGTCGAGCCGGGCCGCCTCGTCGTCGGACAGCACGGTCACCGTCCCGCCCACCGGTACCCCTCCGATCACCTTTGCGAGCTCGATCACCGGGATCGGGCAGCGCCTCCCCAGCGCGTCGACGACCAGGGAGGCCGCCGGGGCGGGGGAGGGGACGGCCGCGGCGGGCGCACCCAGCTTCTCCCGCACCCCCGCCACCACTGCGGGAAGCACATCGAGGAAGCGGTCGACGTCCTCCTCCGCGGTGCCCGCCGGCAGCGACACCCGGACGTTGCCCTCCGACAGCACCCCCATGGCCTTCAGCACATGGCTCGGGGTCAGGGTGCTGCTCGTGCAGGACGAGCCGGACGACACGGAGAAACCCGCCCGGTCCAGCTCGTGCAGCAGAGTCTCCCCGTCGACATAGAGACAGGAGAAGGTGACCAGATGCGGCAGCCGCCGCACCGGATCGCCGACGACCTCCACATCGGGCACCAGCGCCGGCACCCGGCTCCTGATCCGCTCCACCAGCGCCCGCAGCCGCACCGACTCGGCGGCCGCCTCCGCCCGCACCGCCCGCAGGGACGCCGCCGCGGCCACGATCGCCGGAATGTTCTCGAAGCCGGCGGCGCGCCCCGACTCCCGCTCGTCGGCCGGTCCCCGGACCGCGAACCTCACCCCCTTGCGCACCGCCAGCAGCCCGACCCCGGCCGGACCGCCCCACTTGTGGGCACTCGCCGCCAGCAGCGACCAGCCACCCGGCACCGGCCCCTGGCCCAGCGACTGCGCGGCGTCCACCAGCAGCGGCACCCCCGCCTCCCGGCAGAGCCCGGCGACCTCGGCCACCGGCTGCTCCGTGCCGACCTCGTGGTTGGCGGACTGGAGACAGGCCAGCGCGGTGTCCTCGCGCAGCGCCGCCCCGTACGCCGCCGGACCCACCGCCCCCGAGCGGTCCACCGGCACCTCGGTGACCGATCCGCCCCGGCTCTCGTGGTCGGCGGCCGAATGGAGGACGGAAGAGTGTTCGACCGCGGAGACCACCAGATGGCGGCCGACACGCCGACGCCCGGCGAGAGCCCCGGAAATTCCGGAGTGCACCGCGCGGGTGCCCGACGAGGTGAAGGAGAGCTCGTCGGGACGGCAGCCGACGGCCTCCGCAGCCGCCTCCCTGGCCGCGTCCAGCAGCAGCCGGGCGCGCCGCCCCTCGCGGTAGAGCCTGGCCGGATCGGCCCAGCCCTCGTCCAGTGCGGCAAGCAGCGCCTGGCGGGCGACGGGGTGGAGGGGGGCGGCGGACGCGGCGTCGAAGTAGGGCACCCGGCCACGCTAGCCCGGTCCGGACCCCGGCTCGGGACCGGCCGCCGGCCCGGTCAGGAGAGGGGGCGTCAGATGGCGGCCGGAGGCGTGGATTCCACCCCTTCGGGGAGTCGGGCGGCGCGTTGGGCACCCTCCCCGCGCGACCCCAAATAGCGTCCAGTAGGGTTTGGTCCGCATAAACATCCAAACCCCTGCCCGCGTCAGGGGCGGCGACCGACAAACGAGACGGGCGCGCCGACCGTGCGGGCGAGACTCTCGGGAAGGCGCTACGTGAGTCCCAACGGCTCCGACCGCTCGTCGCGGCGCCCGATGCGGCGGAAGCTGCCGCAGGTGCTGACTGCGGGCCTGATCCTGGCGACCGCAACCGGTTGCACATACAAGGATTTCCCCCGCCTCGGTATGCCTACGCCGGTAACGGAAGAGGCCCCACGGATCCTTTCCCTCTGGCAGGGCTCGTGGGCGGCAGCGCTCGCCACGGGTGTGCTGGTCTGGGGCCTGATCCTGTGGAGCGTCATCTTCCACCGGCGCAGCCGCACCAAGGTGGAGGTTCCTCCGCAGACCCGGTACAACATGCCGATCGAGGCGTTGTACACCGTGGTCCCTCTGATCATCGTCTCGGTGTTGTTCTACTTCACCGCGCGCGACGAATCGAAGCTTCTAGAGCTCTCCCCGAAGCCTGCCCACACGGTCAACGTGGTCGGCTACCAGTGGAGCTGGGGCTTCAACTACATCGAGAACGTGGACGGCTCGACCGCCACGGGCAACGAGATCCCCAAGGAACTCGACGCCATCCCGGACCGGTTCCGCAAGGACTTCCCCAAGGATGCCGGTGGCGTCTACGACGTCGGCGTCCCGGGAACCCGGAACCCGCAGACCGGCAACCCGGGTCCGACCCTGTGGCTGCCCAAGGGTGAGAAGGTCCGCTTCATCCTGACTTCGCGTGACGTCATCCACTCCTTCTGGGTGGTGCCGTTCCTCATGAAGCAGGACGTCATTCCGGGCCACACCAACTCCTTCGAGGTGACTCCCAACCAGGAGGGCACCTTCATGGGCAAGTGCGCCGAGCTCTGTGGCGTCGACCACTCCCGGATGCTCTTCAACGTCAAGGTCGTCTCCCCGGAGCGCTATCAGGCGCACCTCAAGGAGCTGGCGAAGAAGGGCAACACGGGCTACGTGCCGGCCGGCATCGAGCAGACTGACCCGGCCAGGAATGCGGAGACGAACAAACTGTGAGCATCCTCAATGAACCTCAGGGTGCCGCGGCAGCAGACGACTCGTACGAGGACGAGCTGCCGGTCCGGCCCAAGCAGCCGGGAAACGTCGTCATCAAGTGGTTGACCACCACTGACCACAAGACGATCGGCACGATGTACCTGGTCACATCGTTCGCCTTCTTCTGCATCGGCGGTCTGCTCGCGCTCTTCATGCGCGCCGAGCTGGCCCGTCCGGGCACGCAGATCATGTCGAACGAGCAGTTCAACCAGGCGTTCACGATGCACGGCACGATCATGCTGCTGATGTTCGCGACGCCGCTGTTCGCCGGGTTCGCGAACTGGATCATGCCGCTGCAGATCGGCGCGCCCGACGTGGCGTTCCCGCGACTGAACATGTTCGCGTACTGGCTGTACCTCTTCGGTTCGCTCATCGCGGTGGCCGGCTTCCTCACCCCGCAGGGTGCGGCGGACTTCGGCTGGTTCGCCTACTCCCCGCTCTCGGACGCGGTCCGCTCGCCGGGCGTCGGCGCCGATATGTGGATCATGGGTCTGGCCTTCTCCGGATTCGGCACGATCCTCGGTTCGGTCAACTTCATCACCACGATCATCTGCATGCGCGCACCCGGCATGACGATGTTCCGCATGCCGATCTTCGTCTGGAACGTCCTGCTGACCGGTGTTCTGGTCCTGCTGGCCTTCCCGGTCCTCGCCGCGGCGCTCTTCGCGCTGGAGGCGGACCGAAAATTCGGGGCGCATGTATTCGACGCGGCCAACGGCGGCGCATTGCTCTGGCAACACCTCTTCTGGTTCTTCGGCCATCCAGAGGTGTACATCATCGCTTTGCCCTTCTTCGGGATCGTCTCCGAAGTGATCCCGGTGTTCAGCAGAAAGCCGATGTTCGGATACATCGGCCTGATCGGCGCGACGATCGCCATCGCGGGTCTGTCCGTGACCGTGTGGGCGCACCACATGTACGTCACCGGCGGCGTGCTGCTGCCGTTCTTCTCCTTCATGACGTTCCTCATCGCCGTACCCACGGGGGTGAAGTTCTTCAACTGGATCGGCACGATGTGGAAGGGCTCGCTGTCCTTCGAGACACCGATGCTCTGGGCCGTCGGCTTCCTGATCACCTTCGCCTTCGGTGGTCTGACCGGCGTCATCCTCGCGTCGCCGCCGATGGACTTCCACGTCTCGGACTCGTACTTCGTGGTGGCGCACTTCCACTACGTGGTCTTCGGCACCGTGGTCTTCGCGATGTTCTCCGGTTTCCACTTCTGGTGGCCGAAGTTCACCGGCAAGATGCTGGACGAGCGGCTCGGCAAGATCACCTTCTGGACGCTGTTCGTGGGCTTCCACGGCACGTTCCTGGTGCAGCACTGGCTGGGCGCGGAGGGTATGCCGCGTCGTTACGCGGACTACCTCGCGGCGGACGGCTTCACCGCGCTGAACACGGTCTCGACGATCTCCTCGTTCCTGCTCGGCCTGTCGATCCTGCCGTTCTTCTACAACGTCTGGAAGACGGCCAAGTACGGCAAGAAGATCGAGGTCGACGACCCGTGGGGTTACGGCCGTTCGCTGGAGTGGGCGACGTCCTGCCCGCCGCCGCGGCACAACTTCATCACGCTGCCGCGCATCCGTTCCGAATCCCCGGCGTTCGACCTGCACCACCCGGAGATCACGGCGCTCGAACAGCTGGAGCACCACTCCGAGGGTGACAAGGCCCTCGCCGGCGGCAAGGAGGCGGGCAAGTGAAGATTCAGGGCAAGCTGTTCCTCTGGCTTTCGGTCTTCATCCTCGCCATGGCCGTCACGTACGGCGTGTGGTCCAAGGAGCCGGCCGGTACCACCGCGCTCGTCCTGGCCTTCGGCCTGAGCGTCATGATCGGCTTCTACCTGGCCTTCACGGCCCGGCGGATCGACGCTCTGGCGCAGGACAACAAGGAAGCCGACGTGGCGGACGAGGCCGGCGACGTGGGGTTCTTCTCCCCGCACAGCTGGCAGCCGCTCTCGCTGGCGCTCGGCGGCGCACTCGCCTTCATGGGAGTCGTCTTCGGCTGGTGGCTGCTCTACTTCTCGCTCCCGGTCATCCTGATCGGTCTGTTCGGCTGGGTCTTCGAGTACTACCGCGGTGAGAACCGCACCCAGTGACACCGCTCCACCCGTGACACCGCTCCACCTGACGGGGGGCTCGCACTTCCACGAGAAGTGCGAGCCCCCCGTTTGCAGTCACCCCGCGCGCTGAAACGAATGAATCTTCTTAGCGTGGGTTCATGAACCACACGCCGCGCATCCGTCCCGTAGTGAGCTGCACTCTGCTGGTCGTGACCCTGCTCGCAGGGATGACCGCCTGTGGGGAGTCCGACAGCCATCCGCTCTCGGCGAAGCCGTACGACGCCGTGGACGAGATCTCCTCCAACGCGCCCGACGGCGGAGAGAAGGTCGACCCGGACAAGCCCCTCGAAGTCGGCGTCGACGGCGACGACGGCCGGATCACCGATGTGACGGCCGTGGACACCGCGGGACGCCATCTGGCGGGCGAGCTCGACGCCGACGGAAAGCGCTGGCACTCCACCGCCCCGCTCGCCGCAGGCACCCGGTACACCGTCAAGGTCAGCATGGAGGGCCACGACGGCGCCCCAGGGGGCCGCACGCTCTCCTTCGAGACCGCCTCCGCCAAGAAGTTCCTGAAGGTCACCTTCGGCCCTCAGGCGGGCACCTACGGCGTCGGACAGCCCGTTACGGCGGAACTCAGCGCCCCGGTCGCCGACAAGGCGGCCCGCGCCACCGTCGAGCGTGCGCTGAAGGTGCGCTCCACGCCCTCCGTGACCGGCTCCTGGTACTGGGTCGACGACAAGACGCTGCACTACCGGCCGCGGGAGTACTGGCCGGCGAAGGCCACCATCGAGGTCAGCAGCAATCTGGCCGGCATCAAGGTGACCAGCGCGCTGTACGGGGCCCCCGCGAAAGCGTTGAAGATCACTACCGGCGACCGGATCGAGGCCGTCACCGACGCCTCCGAGCACTCCATGACGGTCAAGCGCAACGGAGAAGTGATCAACACCATTCCGGTGACCACGGGCAAGCCCGGCTTCTCCACCCGCAACGGCGTCAAGGTCGTGCTGGGCAAGGAGTACTACGTACGTATGCGCGGGGAGACCATCGGCATCTCCGAGGGCTCGTCCGACTCGTACGACCTGCCGGTCTACTACGCGACCCGGGTCACCTGGAGCGGCGAGTACGTCCACGCGGCCCCCTGGTCCACCGGGTCGCAGGGCATCGCGAACGTCAGCCACGGCTGCACCGGCATGAGCACCAGCGAGGCGGAGTGGTTCTACGACACCGTGCGCGAGGGCGACATCGTCAGCGTCGTCGGCAGCGAGGGCGAGACCATGACGCCGTTCGACAACGGCTACGGCGACTGGAACCTGTCCTGGGCCAAGTGGTTGAAGGGCAGCGCGCTCAAGAACGACACGCCCGACCGGGTGGACACGGTTCAGACGGCCCGACTGCGCCCCGAGGTCTGACCGGGGAGTGCGCCGCTCCTCGGAGGGAGCGGCGCCAGGAGGAGGCTCCGGCGGCCCCTCAGGCCCCCACGGAGAGCCTGGTGCGCAGCAGGGCGGCCAAGGCGTCCGCGAACCCGACCGGCTCGACCGGAAGGGTCACCGCGGCGTCCGCGCGGCTCCAGGTGGCAAGCCAGGCGTCCTGCGGGCGCCCGATCAGCAGCAGCACGGGTGGGCAGCGGAAGATCTCATCCTTGATCTGGCGGCAGACGCCCATGCCGCCGGCGGGGGCGGTCTCACCGTCCAACACGCAGACGTCCACGCCTCCGTGGTCGAGTGCGTCCAGGACGGCGGGCAGGGTGGCGCACTCCAGGAACTCCACCGGCGGCACGTCCGCCGCGGGCCTGCGCCCTGCTGCCAGCCTCACCTGCTCACGGGTGTGTGCGTTGTCGCTGTAGACCAGGACCGTGGCGGTCGGCTGCATTGTTCCTCCGTGACATCTGTGTCTTCGGGGCATGGGGGACCGATGCGCGGATCGTACTCCGCCCGACAGCCTGTCAGCACCGCTCGGGACAGCGGATTCATGGGCCGTTCGGGGAGGACACACGCCTCTGACACACCGAACGGCACCCCCCGGAGTGAGGGCGGGATAAGCGACCGACATAATGTCGGTCGTGGCGACAGCAACGACAGTAGAAACCGGGCACGCGCACCCGTCGGTCAATCGGCCGAACCTCACCAGCGTCGGAACCATCATCTGGTTGAGTTCCGAGCTGATGTTCTTCGCGGCCCTCTTCGCGATGTACTTCACCCTGCGATCGGTGACCGGACCAGATCACTGGAAGGAAATGGCGTCGTCCCTGAACGTTCCGTTCTCGGCGACGAACACGACCATCCTGGTGCTCTCCTCACTCACTTGCCAGCTCGGCGTCTTCGCCGCCGAGCGGGGCGATGTGAAGAAGCTCCGCGCCTGGTTCGTGATCACTTTCGTGATGGGTGCGATCTTCATCGGAGGCCAGATCTTCGAGTACACCGAGCTGGTGAAGGAGGACGGCCTCTCGCTCTCCTCCGATCCGTACGGCTCGGTGTTCTACCTGACCACTGGCTTCCACGGTCTGCATGTGACAGGCGGTCTCATCGCCTTCCTGTTCGTTCTGGGCAGGACGTACGCGGCCAAGAGGTTCACCCATGAACAGGCGACCGCTGCCATCGTCGTGTCCTATTACTGGCACTTCGTCGATGTTGTGTGGATCGGCCTTTTTGCCACGATCTACTTGATCAAGTAACCGGGCCCGAGCCCGAACCACATCCAGCATCGACCATCGACGCAGAAGATCCTGACACCGGGGTAATCCGTGAAAAAGCTCTCCGCACGACGACGCCATCCGTTGGCGGCGGTCGTCGTACTACTCCTCGCGCTGGCGGCTACTGGGGGGCTGTACGCCGCGTTTGCGCCCGTGAGTAAGGCGCAGGCCGACGACACCGCCCAGTCCCTCGCCATCGACGAGGGCAAGAAGCTGTACTCCGTCGGTTGCGCCAGCTGCCACGGAACCGGCGGTGAGGGAACCACCGACGGGCCCCAGCTTGTCGGCGTGGGTTCCGCCGCCGTGGACTTCCAGGTCGGTACGGGCCGCATGCCGGCGCAGCAGCCGGGTGCCCAGGTACCGAAGAAGAAGGTCATCTACAACCAGGCCGAGATCGACCAGCTCGCGGCGTACGTCGCGTCGCTCGGCGCCGGCCCGATCGTCCCCACCAAGAGCCAGGTCAGCCCTGAGGGCGCGGACGTGGCCAAGGGCGGCGACCTGTTCCGTACCAACTGCGCCCAGTGCCACAACTTCACGGGTCAGGGCGGTGCCCTGACCAAGGGCAAGTACGCTCCCAGCCTTGAGGGCGTGGACCCGAAGCACATGTACGAGGCCATGCAGACCGGTCCTCAGAGCATGCCGTCCTTCCCCGACACGACGATGCCCAATCAGCAGAAGAAGGACATCATCGCGTACATCCAGACCGTGAACAGCGCTGAGTCCGAGAGCCCCGGTGGCCTCAAGCTCGGCGGTCTCGGTCCGGTCAGCGAGGGTCTGTTCGGCTGGATCTTCGGGCTCGGCGCACTGATCGCAGTTGCCGTCTGGGTCGCGGCCCACACCGCTAAGGCCAAGAAGTCATGAGTAGCCAAGAGATTCCAGAAGAGAACCTGCCCGCAGAGCAGGCCCCCGCGCACGGCGCGGTAGAGGGCGCGGACGATCCGTTCGCCGACCCGGGACTCCCGGCTCACCAGCCGCGCGTCCAGGACATCGACGAACGGGCCGCGGACCGGTCCGAGCGCGCGGTCGCGTTCATGTTCACGCTGTCCATGCTGGCGACGGTCGGCTTCATCGCCTCCTACGTCATCTTCCCGGTCGACAAGATCGTCTACATCTTCCCGTTCGGTCATGTGAGCGCGCTCAACTTCTCCCTGGGGCTGACCCTGGGCGTGGCGCTCTTCGCGATCGGCGCGGGAGCCGTCCACTGGGCGCGCACCCTGATGTCCGACGTGGAGGTCGCCGACGAGCGGCACGCGATCTCGGCCGAGCCCGAGGTCAAGGCGAAGGTTCTCGCCGACTTCGCGGCCGGTGCCGAGGAGTCCGCGTTCGGCCGGCGCAAGCTGATCCGCAACACCATGTTCGGCGCGCTGGCCCTGGTGCCGCTCGCCGGTGTGGTGCTGCTGCGCGACCTCGGTCCGCTGCCGGAGAAGAAGCTCCGCTCCACCCTGTGGGCCAAGGGCAAGCAGCTCGTCAACATGAACACCATGCAGCCCCTCCGTCCCGAGGACGTGGCCGTCGGTTCGCTGACCTTCGCCATGCCCGAGGGCCTGGAGGAGCACGCGGAGGACTTCCAGAAGCAGATCGCCAAGGCCGCGCTGATGATCATCCGCATCGAGCCGTCCAACATCAAGGACAAGCGCGAGCGGGAGTGGGCCCACGAGGGCATCGTGGCCTTCTCGAAGATCTGCACCCACGTCGGCTGCCCGATCAGCCTGTACGAGCAGCAGACGCACCACGTGCTCTGCCCGTGCCACCAGTCAACCTTCGACCTCTCCGACGGCGCCCGCGTCATCTTCGGTCCGGCCGGTCACGCCCTTCCGCAGCTGCGGATCGGCGTGAACAGCGAGGGCAACCTCGAGGCGCTCGGTGACTTCGAAGAGCCCGTCGGTCCTGCATTCTGGGAGCGCGGATGAGTACTGCGACCGATACGAAGCGCAAGGCGCCCGCCGGTGAGAAGATGGCCGACTGGGCGGACGGCCGGCTGGGGATCTACTCCCTGGCCAAGGCCAACATGCGCAAGATCTTCCCGGACCACTGGTCCTTCATGCTCGGTGAGATCTGCCTCTACAGCTTCATCATCATCATCCTCACGGGTGTGTACCTGACGCTGTTCTTCCACCCGAGCATGAACGAGGTCGTGTACCACGGCCCGTACGAGCCCATGCAGGGCATCCGGATGTCCGAGGCCTACGCCTCGACGCTGAACATCAGCTTCGACGTCCGCGGTGGTCTGCTGGTCCGGCAGATCCACCACTGGGCCGCGCTGATCTTCCTGGCCGGCATGTTCGTGCACATGATGCGTGTCTTCTTCACGGGCGCGTTCCGCAAGCCGCGTGAGATCAACTGGCTGTTCGGCTTCCTGCTGTTCGTGCTCGGTATGTTCACCGGCTTCACCGGCTACTCGCTCCCTGACGACCTGCTCTCGGGTACGGGTGTCCGGTTCATGCAGGGCGCGATCCTGTCCATGCCGATCGTCGGCACGTACCTGTCGATGTTCCTGTTCGGCGGGGAGTTCCCGGGCGGCGATGTCATCGCCCGGTTCTACTCGGTCCACATCCTGCTGCTGCCCGGCATCATGATGGGGCTGCTGGTGGCGCACCTCATCCTGGTCTTCTACCACAAGCACACGCAGTTCGCGGGTCCCGGCCGGACCAACAAGAACGTGGTCGGCATGCCGCTGCTGCCGGTGTACATGGCGAAGGCCGGAGGGTTCTTCTTCCTGGTCTTCGGCGTCATCGCCGCCATCTCGGGCATCGCCTCGATCAACCCGATCTGGGCCATCGGGCCCTACCGCCCGGACCAGGTGTCCACCGGCGCGCAGCCCGACTGGTACATGGGGTTCTCCGAGGGCCTGATCCGTGTGATGCCAGGCTGGGAGATCAACCTCTGGGGCCACACGCTGGTCCTGGGTGTGCTCGTGCCGCTCATGGTCTTCCCGCTCGTGCTGGTCGCGATCGCCGTGTACCCGTTCGTCGAGTCCTGGGTCACCGGGGACAAGCGCGAGCACCACATCCTGGACCGCCCGCGCAACGCGCCGACGCGCACCGCCTTCGGCGTCGCGTGGATCACGTGGTACTTCGTACTGCTGGTCGGTGGTGGCAACGACCTCTGGGCCACGCACTTCCATCTGTCGATCAACTCGATCACCTGGTTCGTGCGGATCGCCTTCTTCGTCGCTCCCGTCCTCGCGTTCATCGCCACCAAGCGGATCTGCCTCGGCCTTCAGCGCCGGGACAAGGAGAAGGTGCTGCACGGGCGCGAGTCCGGGCTCATCAAGCGCCTGCCGCACGGTGAGTTCGTCGAGGTCCACGAGCCGCTGTCGCAGGGTCAGCTGCACACCCTCACCGCGCACGAGCAGTACGCGCCGGTCGAAATCGGCCCGCTGGTCGACGAGAACGGCGTCAAGCGCAAGGTGTCGCCGGTGGAGAAGCTGCGGGCCAAGCTCAGCAAGGGCTACTACGGCGAGAACAACCAGATCGTCAAGCCTTCCGCCGAGGAGTACAAGGAGATCACCGACGGCCACGGCCACCACTGATCACCTGAACTGATCGCCACAGCAGGAGCCCCGCCCATCCATACGATGGACGGGGCTCTTCGCTGTCCCCGGCGCTCGATAGGGTGGTCACATCCCCTTATCGGCTGTGGACCCCAGGAGCGGACCATGAACGTTGTGACCCCGGTCGGCGGCGACAGCGTGGCGGCTCGTTCCTGGCCCGGCGTGCTGACCCCGCTGCTGCGCGGCGAGGACCTGAGCGCCGACGACACCGCGTGGGCGATGGACCGCATCATGAGCGGTGAGGCGACCGACGTGCAGATCGCCGGCTTCGCGGTCGCCCTGCGCGCCAAGGGCGAGACCGTCACGGAGGTCACCGGTCTGGTCCGTGCGATGTACGAGCACGCCACCACCATCCACGTACCCGGCCGTACGGTCGACATCGTCGGCACCGGCGGCGACATGGCCAAGACGGTCAACATCTCCACCATGTCCGCGATCGTGGTGGCGGGGGCCGGGGCCAAGGTCGTCAAGCACGGCAACCGCGCCTCCTCCTCCGCGAGCGGCTCCTCCGACGTCCTGGGCAAGCTCGGCGTCAACCTGGACCTGCCGCCGCAGCGCGTGGTCGAGGTGGCCGAGGAAGCGGGCATCACCTTCTGTTTCGCGGTGAAGTTCCACCCCGCCCTGCGGTACGCGGCGAAGGCGCGGTCGGAGCTCGGTGCCCCGACCACCTTCAACATCCTCGGCCCGCTCACCAATCCGGCCCAGGTCCGTTCCCAGGCCATCGGCGTCGCCGACCTGCGGATGGCGCCCATCGTCGCGGGCGTGCTCGCGGAACGCGGCAACTCCGCGCTGGTCTTCCGCGGCGACGACGGCCTGGACGAGCTGACCACCACCGCGACCTCCCGGGTCTGGGTGGCCCGGGACGGCGTCGTGCGCGAGCAGGCCTTCGACCCGCGCGACGTCGGCCTGGAACTGGTGCCGGTGGAAGCGCTGCGCGGCGCCGACGCCTCGTACAACGCCGATGTGGCCCGCCGCCTGCTGGCCGGCGAGAGGGGCCCGGTACGGGACGCCGTCCTGCTCAACTCGGCGGCGGCCCTGGTCGCGCTGGACCAGGGGGAGGGCACGCTCACCGAGCAGCTCGCCGCCGGTATCGCGAAGGCAGCCGAGTCCATCGACTCCGGGTCCGCCGGCCGGGTGCTGGAGAGATGGGTCAGGGCGAGCAACGCCTGACCGTACGGAACGCGAGGCGGGGCGCAGTCCAGATCATGGACTGCGCCTTGCGCGTTCCGGTACGTATGGCAAGATGCTGGGCAGGTCATGAGTGACAGCGACTACGGCCCCGGCCCGCTGTCCGGCAACCCTCCGTCCGTGGCGGGGTGCCCCGGGTGAAGACCAGGCCGTAGGCAGCGAGGTCTGCGGCAAGCGCGGACCCCTCGACGTCCTAGACGTCCACCCGTGGGGTCCTGGTCCTCAGGGAGCCTCTGTGAGCAAGCGAATGCGATAGGGCTTTTCGGCCCTCCTCCGCACACCCTCTTTTCTTCCCTCCGTGCTGCCGCGTACCCGCAGGCACGCGGAATTCGCCTGCCTGTTACGGGAGTCCGCCATGTCTGTCTTCACCGCTGCCGCCGACCAGTCCATTTGTGCCCCTCTGCCGGTTCTGGGCAAGGATGTGAGGGTTCCGCTGGTGACCGGCGGTGAGGTCACCTACGCCGCGCTCGACTACGCCGCCAGCGCCCCGGCCCTGCAGCGGGTGTGGGACGACGTCGCCGCGTACGCGCCGTACTACGGCAGCGTCCACCGCGGCGCCGGCTACCTCTCGCAGCTCTCCACGGACCTCTTCGAGTCCAGCCGCGTCACCGTCGCGGAGTTCCTCGGCTGCCGCGCCGACGACCAGGTGATCTTCACCCGGTCGACCACTGACTCGCTCAACCTGCTGGCCGCCGCGGTCCCCGCCGACTGCCAGGTCTTCGTCTTCGAGACCGAGCACCACGCGTCCCTGCTGCCCTGGCGCGACGCCCGGGTGACCTACCTGAACGCCCCGCGCACCCCCGCCCAGGCCGTCGCCACGCTGGAGCGGGCCCTCGCCGACCGTGACCCCTACGGCCCCGCGCTGGTCTGCGTCACCGGCGCCTCCAACGTCACCGGTGAGCTGTGGCCGGTCAAGGAGCTCGCCGCCGCCGCGCACGCCCACGGCGCGCGGATCGTGCTGGACGCCGCGCAGCTGGCCCCGCACCACCCCGTCGACATCGCCGAGCTGGACGTGGACTGGGTCGCCTTCTCCGGACACAAGCTGTACGCGCCGTTCGGCTCCGGCGTCCTGGCCGGCCGCTCCGACTGGCTGCGCGACGCCGAGCCCTACCTGGCCGGCGGCGGCGCCTCCCGCAAGGTCGCCCGGCGCACCGACGGCGGGGTGGACGTCGAGTGGCACACCACCGCCGCACGCCACGAGGCCGGTTCCCCCAACGTTATCGGCGTCTACTCCATCGCCTCCGCCTGCAAGGCGCTCACCGAGGCCGGATTCGACGGCCTGGTCGCCCGGGAGCAGCAGCTCGTCACCATGGTCCGCGCCGGCCTCGCCGAGGTCCCCGAGGTCAAGGTGCTCTCGCTGTTCGGTGACGACGCCCCGCGGGTCGGCGTCATCTCCTTCGTGGTGGAGGGCTGGAACAGCTCGCACTTCGCCGCGGCGCTCTCCGCCGAGTACGGCATCGGGGTGCGCGACGGACTGTTCTGTGCCCACCCGCTGGTGCGCACCCTGCTCGGCAGCGACCCGCAGGACGTCGGTGAGTGCGGTGCGCCGGAGGCCGAGCCGGGCGAGAGGTCGCTCAACGCGATCCGGGTCAGCTTCGGTGCCGGTACGCCGGACGAGCACATCGAGCGCTTCGTGCGGGCGGTCAAGGAGCTGGTGAGCGAGGGCGCCCAGTGGAAGTACCGCACCGAGGACGGCCGTTGCGTCCCGGACCGGGGTACCGCCCAGGTCTGAGGGGCGTGAAACACGTTCGGCCGGGTACGGACAGCTGTCCGTACCCGGCCGAACGCATGTACCTATGCGTCCAGGCCGATGGCGAAGGCCGCCTCCAGGTCGTGCTGCGAGTACGTACGGAACGCCACGTGGGTGTCGGTCCCCTCGACGCCGGGGATCTTGCTGATCCGGCCGGGGATGACGTCGGCCAGATCGTCGTGCTTGGCCACCCGGACCATGGCGATCAGGTCGTACGTACCGGTGACCGAGAAGACCTCGCTGACGCTGTCCAGCGCCGCGACGGCCTCGGCGATCTCGGGGATCCGGTCCACGCTGGTTTTGATGAGCACGATCGCGGTGATCACGGCTGGCTTTCTCCCTCGGTGGCCGTGGCTGGAGATCTCACTCTAGGGCCTCGTGTCCTGGCCCCACGCCGATAGCGCCCCCAGGCGTAGAGGAAGCCGATGGCGAAGCCGACGACATGCGCGAGGTAGGCCACGCCGGGGCCGCTGCCCGCGCCCTCGGCGGCCAGCCACTGCAGTACGAACCAGAAGATCAGCACGATCCAGGCGGGGAAGCGCAGCGGCAGGAAGAGCAGGAACGGGAACACGCTGGTGACCCGGGCCCGGGGGAAGAGGTAGAGGAAGGCGCCCAGCACCGCCGAGATCGCCCCCGACGCGCCGACGAGCGTCTGGTCGGACGTGGCGTGCGCGGCCGCGTAGGCGAGCAGGGCGAGGTAGCCGCAGCCGAGGTAGAAGAACGCGAACTCGGTGTGGCCCATGCGCTCCTCGGCCATCGCTCCGAACACGTACAGGAACAGTATGTTGCCGAGCAGATGCAGCCAGCTGCCGTGTACGAAGAGCGCGGTCAGCGGGGTGAGCAGGGCGTGTGCGGAGCCGTCCCACAGTTCGCTCGGGATCACGCCCCAGCGCTCGAAGTACCCGGCCTGGGCGGACAGCAGGGCGTCCGCGCTGCCGTACACCGGGGTGAGTCCGGAGAGCGGGCTGATCGCGAAGACCGCGCAGCACAGGGCGATGAGGGCGTAGGTCACCGGCGGTCCGCCCGAGGTGGCCGCCCGCAGGAGTCTGCCGGCCGCAGCCCGCCGATCGATCATGAACAGAGCATGACTCAAGCGGAGGGAACCGGACAGAGCGCCTCGCCGTGCCGGTGGTATGCGGCGAGGCCGTAGGGTTACGGCAGGACATCCGCAGTTCGACGGCGCACCGCGAAGATCCTTATGTGGCAGCACGAGGCCCGACGAAAGAGGACGCAACGATGACGACGGTTCCCCAGCCGACCGAGGCGACCCGCTGGCGCTGCACGCTCTGCGGAAACCTCACGCGATTCGACGTGACGCGCTCCTCCAAGGTCGTCGAATACGTCCATCTCGACCTGGCCGGGGAATCGAGCGTCGAAGAACGCGAGGTGGTCAGTGAGACCATCGAGTCGGTGCGCTGTCGTTGGTGCAACGCGGTGGATCAGATCGAGCTGGTGGACAGGCCGGGTGCCGACTCCTGACGGGGCCGTGCGGACATAGAGTTTGAGGTGACGGATGGTGGAGCAGCCCGCTGGCGGCGCCGCGTCGGCCGATGCGGCCGACGATGCCGTGGAGGTGCTCGACCGTCCGCTGCCCGAAGGCGTGCGGCGTCGGGTCGTCGCGCTGGTCTCGGACGCGTTCGGCGGCCTCACGGTCACCGAACTCCCGGCTCAGCTCAGACAGTACGCCCGTTTCACGCCGACCCGGCGTGCGAAGTTCGCCGGGAACGCGATGGCGGCCGCCCTGGAGGGCGACGCGTCGTTCCGCCGGCGCATCGGTGAACGGCTGAGGGAGACCCAGCCGGAGCTGAGTGCCGCCCTGGAGGCGGGCTCGCCGCCCGCCGCCGCCGACCCCGTCGATGTGGCCGCCGCGGCCTATGTGCTGCGTCCGGCCGGCTGGGTGAAGCTTGTGGCCGCCGCCGGTGAGGAGGCCGAGCGGGCCGGCGCCGAGCGGGCGGACGAGGAAACCCGGCGCGAACTGGAACGGCTGCGCGAGGAGCTCGTCCAGGCCCGCGCCCAGACGAGGAGCGAGACCGAACGGCTCCGCGCCGACCTCGACGCGGCCCGCAAGGAGGCCGAGTCGCTCCAGCGCAAACTGCGCAGCGCGGCCAGCGAGGTGAAGCGCGGCGAGGCAGCGCTGCGCCGGGGCAGGGCCGAGAGCGACGCCGTACGGGCCGAGGCGGCCGTCCAGGTGTCCGCGGCGGAGAGCGAGACCCGGAGGCTGCGGGCGCGGCTCAGCGAGGCGGAGGCGTCCGTCGAGGCGGGGCGCAGGGCCGCGCGTGAGGGGCGCTCGGTCGAGGACATGCGGCTGCGGCTGCTGCTCGACACGGTGCTCGAAGCGGCGGGCGGACTGCGGCGCGAACTGGCGCTGCCGCCCTCCTCGATGCGTCCCGCGGACACCGTCGACGCCGTCGAGCCGGGCCGGATGTCGCCCAAGGACGTTGCCGCCAGAGCCCTTTCCGACACCGATCCGGCGCTGCTGGACCAACTGCTCGCGCTGCCGCAGGCACATCTGATCGTGGACGGCTACAACGTCACCAAGACCGGCTATCCGCAGATGCCGCTGGAGAAGCAGCGACTGCGGCTGCTGGGCGGTCTGTCGGTGCTCGCCGCCCAGACGGGCGCCGAGATGACCTGCGTCTTCGACGGGGCCGAGCTGGCCGCTCCGGTGCTGCTGGCGCCGCCTCGTGGGGTGCGGGTGCTGTTCAGCAAGGCGGGGGTCACCGCGGACGAGCTCATCCGGCAGCTCGCGCGCGCCGAACCGTCCGGCCGGCCCGTCGTGGTGGTCTCCACCGACCGCGAGGTGGCCGACGGAGTGGCGAAGGCGGGGGCCAGGCCCGTTGCGTCTCTCTTGCTCCTGAAGCGGCTTTCGCGCGTTTAGCGGGACTTGTTGCGACTTGCCGGAAATTACGGAACAGGTCGTCAGTTCACCGCTACACGCAGTGTGGTGTGGGTAAAGAAGTACCGGCTGTGACGAGATTTTGCCCGCCAGGATTTGAACTGATCACGGGATGGTCACTATGGTCGGGCCTCGAACCTTCGCACGGTTGATCACCCACCCGGGGTGGCAGTGAAGGAACCGCCGAGTCCGTGATCCCCACGGAGCCGGGGATTCATGTCCCCCACAGCCCGGTAGGCGGCTCGAGGAAGAAGGAGCTCGCCTTCGTGGCGTCCCACCGTCGTCCCAAGAATCCGAGCCGCGCCCGTGTGACCGTGCTCACCGCGACCGCCGCCGCAGCCGTGGCCCTGACCTCTCAGGCCGCTCACGCCGATCCCAAGCCGACCAAGAGCGAGGTCAAGGCGGAGGTCGACAAGCTCTACCACGAGGCGGAGACGGCCACCGAGCAGTACAGCGGGGCCAAGGAGAAGCAGGAGAAGCTCGAGAAGCAGGTCGGCGCGCTGCAGGACAAGGTGGCCCGCGGCCAGGAGGAGCTCAACACGCTCCGCTCCGGCCTCGGTTCGCTCGCCGCCGCGCAGTACCGCTCCGGAGGCATCGACCCCTCCGTGCAGCTCTTCCTCGCCTCCGACCCGGACAGCTTCCTCGACCAGGCCTCCGCCCTGGACCAGCTGACGGCCAAGCAGGCCGAGGCGATGCAGAAGATCCAGGAGAAGCAGCGGTCCCTCGCGCAGGAGCGCAAGGAGGCCCAGGACAAGCTGGGCGACCTCGCGGACGTCCGCAAGACGCTCGGCGAGAAGAAGAAGAAGCAGCAGGGCAAGCTCGCCGAGGCGCAGAAGGTGCTCAACACCCTGACCGCCGCCGAGCGCGAGAAGATGCGCCAGGACGACGTGCGCGCCAGCCGCGACGCGGGTGACCGCGTGGACCTCGGCAACGAGGCCCCGGCCTCCGGCCTCGGCGGGGCCGCCCTCCAGGCCGCGTCCACGCAGGTCGGCAAGCCGTACGTCTCCGGTGGTACGGGCCCCAGCTCCTTCGACTGCTCGGGCCTGACCCAGTGGGCGTACGCCCAGGCCGGTGCCCAGATCACCCGCACCACGTACACCCAGATCAACCAGGGCACCCAGATCGGGCGCAGCCAGCTGAAGCCGGGCGACCTGGTCTTCTTCAGCAACACCTCGCACGTGGCGCTCTACGCGGGCAACAACACCGTGCTGCACGCCCCGAAGCCGGGCGCCGTGGTCCGCTTCGAGTCGATGAACACCGTCGGCGCCTACCAGACCGCCGTGCGCATCTGATCGCGCCCGAACGGGCGAATTCCCGCGCCCCGCACTGACTGCCCGCCCCGCCGGAGACCACAGGTCACCGGCGGGGCGCCGTCATTTGTGACCCCCGTCCGCCCGGCGCGGCCTTTGTCCGCTCCGTGATCGCGCGACTACTGTCTGGCTGCCGCGCAGCTCCACGTGTCGGTCCGCCCGTCCCGGGCGGCAGGGGCTGCGCACATCTGCGTACAGCGGAAGGGAGTGCGGCGTCCTGTGGTGTCCCATCGCCGTTCCACACAGCCCGGCGTGAGCCGGGGCGTCCGGGCCACTGTCCTGTCGGCCGCGGCGGCGTCCGCCGCCGCGACGCTCGGCGCGGCCACCGCGCACGCCGAGCCGCAGGACACCGCGCGGTCCGCCGGGGCCCGGGTGGACCGCCTCTACGCCGAGGCCGAGCACGCCACCGAGCAGTACAACAAGGCCGGTGAGGACGTCGGGCGGCTGCGCGGTGAGGTGAGCCGGGCGCAGGACCGGGCGGCCCGGGGCCAGGAGCGCGTCAACGGGATGCGCGAGGAGCTCGGTTCCGCGGCCCGCGCGCAGTACCGGTCCGGCGGCATCGACCCCTCGCTCGCCCTGCTGCTCTCCTCCGACCCGGACAACTACCTCGACCGGGCCGCCGTGCTGGGCCGGGTGAACGACAGCAGGGCGGGCGCCCTGTCCGAACTCCGCCGGGCCCAGCGGGCACTGGCCCAGATCCGGGCGGAGGCGGCCGGCTCGCTCGCGGGCCTGGAGCGCGGCCGCGCCGCCGTCAGCCGTCACAAGCGCACCGTCGTACGCAAGCTCACCGAGGCCAGGCGGCTGCTCCGATCACTGCCCGGCACCGACCGGGCGGCCATCGAGAGGGCCTCGCGCGACGGCCGGGACACCGCGACGGGGACGATGGCCGGACTTCCGGCCGGCTCGGCGCGGGCGGCGGCCGCCGTCATGGCCGTCCGGCGGGCGCTGGGCCGCCCGTACGTCTGGGGCGCCAGCGGGCCCGCCGGATTCGACTGCTCCGGGCTGATGCAGTGGGCGTACGCCCAGGCCGGGGTCAGCCTGCCCCGCACCTCGCAGGCCCAGCGGTACGCCGGCCGCATGGTGCCGCTCTCCGAGGCCCGGCCCGGTGACCTGGTCGCCTATCGCGCGGACGCCAGCCATATCGGGATGTACGTGGGGAACGGCCAGGTCATCCATGCCCCGTACCCCGGCGCCCCGGTCCGCTACGACCCCGTCGGCATGATGCCCGTCTCCTCGGTCACCCGGGTCTGACTCCCCGGGCCCCGCCCCCGACGGGCAGCGGTGTCGCGGGTGAGGTCGTTACTCTCGTTCCTGTGGCTGATCAGGGGCGTACCGCGGAGCGGGCGCGCGGCGGACGACGGCGCGCGGCCGGTGCCGTGCTCGCCGCGCTGCTGTGCGCCAGCGCCTGTTCGGCCCCGGCCGGCGACGCCCCGGACACCGCCGCCGCCGATATCCGCGCCGCCCTGGACCGCCGGGCCGCCGCGGTGCTGCACCACGACCCGGACGCCTACGCCGCGGTCGTCGCCCAGGACGCCCCCGACCTGCGGGCCGCGCAGCGCAAGGAGATCGGCCATCTCGCGGACCTGCCGATCGGCTCCTGGACGTACCGGCTGACCGATGTCTCCACGCACGGCGCGGACCGGGCCACCGCCGACGTCCGGCTCGGCTACCGGATCAAGGGCTACGACAGCGCGCCGGTCTCCGTGGACCGGGTCCTCGACCTCGAACGGGACCCGGCGGACGGCCGCTGGTACCTCACCGCCGACCGCCCGGCAGAGGGCGGTGGCCGGCAGCTCTGGCAGCAGGGCGACGTCGAGGTGGTGCGCGGCACGCACAGCCTGGTGCTGGGCGTCGGCCGCTCCCGCGACGAGCTGACCCGGATCGCGGCCACCGCGGACCGGGCGGTACCCGCCGTCTCCGACGCCTGGCCGGAGCGCTGGGCGACGCGGGTGGTGGTGCTGGTCCCGGACACCGTGCAGGACATGGCGGAGCTGCTCGGGTCGCCCGCCGCGAACTACCGGGGCATAGCGGCCGTCACCACCGGCGAGACCGGCGGCTCCGGCACGGCGCCCGCGGACCGGGTGATCGTGAACCCGAAGGCGTACGCGATGCTCGGCTCCTTCGGGCAGCGCGTCGTCCTCACCCACGAGACCACCCATGTCGCCACCCGTACCCGCACCTCCGCCGCCACCCCGACCTGGCTCTCCGAGGGCTTCGCCGACTGGGCGGCCTACCGGGAGGGGGACCGCACCGCCGCCGAGGTCGCGCCCGAGCTGGCGGACGCCGTCCGGCGCGGTGAGCTGCCCGCCGCCCTGCCCACCGACGAGGACTTCGGCTTCACCGAGGACCCGGACCGGCTGGCGAGGGCGTACGAGGGCGGCTGGCTGGCCTGCGAGCTCGTCGCCGACCGCTGGGGCGAGGAGAAGCTGTTCGCCTTCTACCGGGCCGTCGGGGCCCACTCAGGGCGGGACGGAGCGGTGGAGCAGGCCCTGCACGAGGTGCTCGGCACGACTCCGGAGGACTTCACGGCGCGCTGGCGGGAGCACGTGCGGGACCGGCTCGGCTGACCTCGGGGGCCGGCGGCGTCACCGTGTCCCGCCACAGCCGCCCGCCCGCGATCAGCGTCGCGGCGACCAGCAGCCCGTTGCGCAGGAACATCAGCGTCACGCCCGTCGCGTCGCTCGTCACCACATGGATGAACCCGAGCGGGAACTCCAGCTGGGTGACCCCCGTCGCCACCAGCACCAGACAGGCCGGCAGCGTCATCCGGCTCTCCCGGAAGACCAGGCACACCGCGGCCATGCCGACCAGCCACAGCATGTACTGGGGGCTGATCACCCGGCTCGTGGTGGTGAACAGCAGCACCGCGGTGAACGCCGCGTCCGCCGGCGTGCTCACACCGAACGTGCGCGCCTTCAGCCGCCACACCACCAGCCAGCCGAACGCCACCACGCTCAGCCCCAGCGCGAGCGTGCTCACCAGCGGCACGTGCGGGCCCAGGAACTCCAGCGAGCCGTAATGCAGCTCCACCCGGCCCTGCCAGCCGAACTGCCGCGCCACATGGAAGACCAGCGCCCCCAGTGACTCGACCTCGGTGCCCCGGTCGCGCTGGAAACCGAGGAAGGCCAGCGCGCCGGGCGCCGCCAGCGCGCACAGCCCCAGCAGCCCGAGCGCCACCCCCGCCGCGGTCGCCCACGCCAGGCGTGTCCTGCGCCCGCGCGCCGTACCGGCGAGCAGCAGCACCGGCCACACCTTCAGCGTCGCCCCGACCGCCGCCAGCGCCCCCATCACCCGCGGATGCCGGACACCGGCCAGCAGCGCCGCCACCGCGACGGCCGTCACCATCACGTCGTACCGGGCGTACGCGGTCGCACCGAGCAGCGGCACCCCCGCCACCCACACCCACGCCCCGGCCATGCGCCGGCCGGCGCCCCGGCCGGCGTACAGCAGCAGGCCCAGCACCAGCGCGTCGCAGAGGAACGCCAGGACGAAGAAGGCCGAGGCGTAGTCCAGGAACGGCAGCAGGGCGGGGGAGAGGATCGCGAGCGCCGCGACCGGCGGGTACTGCCACGTGACGTCGGACCGCGGATAACTCCCCGAGCGCAGCACGTCGTACCAGCCGTGGTAGATCACCGACACGTCGTTCGTCACGTCGGGACCCGGCAGTGTGATCACCTTGATGACACAGAGCAGCAACAGGGCCCTGGTGAGGGCCCACACCACGAAGGCCGGTTGTGCGCTGCTCGAACCCGTCATGTCCCGTCCTCGTCCGTTCCGTCGGTGGTACGACAGGACATGATGCCCGGCCCGTCCGCCGGAGAGCGACGAGGCGGGGCCGCCCGGTACTGTCGGCGGCGATGGACAAGACCCTGATCGTGACCAACGACTTCCCGCCCCGCCCCGGTGGAATCCAGGCGTTCCTGCACAACATGGCGCTCCGGCTGGATCCGGACCGGATCGTCGTCTACGCCTCCACCTGGAAGCGCGGCCCCGAGGGCGCCGCGGCCACCGCCGCGTTCGACGCCGAGCAGCCCTTCACCGTGGTCCGCGACCGTACGACGATGCTGCTGCCGACCCCGAGGATGACCCGGCGCGCCGTCCAGCTGCTGCGCACCCACGGCTGTTCGTCCGTCTGGTTCGGCGCCGCCGCCCCGCTCGGGCTGATGGCACCGGCGCTGCGCCGGGCCGGTGCCCGCCGGCTGGTCGCCACCACGCACGGGCACGAGGCCGGCTGGGCGCAGCTGCCCGCCTCCCGGCAGCTGCTGCGGCGGATCGGCGAGGGCACGGACACGATCACCTATCTCGGCGAGTACACCCGGTCCCGGATCGCCGCGGCGCTCACCCCGGCGGCCGCGGACCGCATGGTCCAGCTGCCGCCCGGCGTGGACGAGAAGACCTTCCACCCGGAGTCCGGCGGCGATCTGGTCCGGGCCCGGCTCGGGCTCACGGACCGGCCGGTCGTCGTCTGCGTGTCCCGGCTGGTGCCCCGCAAGGGGCAGGACACCCTGATCCTCGCGATGCCCGCGATCCTGGCCGAGGTGCCCGACGCCGTCCTGCTGATCGTCGGCGGCGGACCGTACGCCGGTGAGCTGAGGAAGCTGGCCGCAGAGACCGGGGTGCTGGACTCCGTGCGGTTCACCGGCCCTGTGCCCTGGGCGGAGCTGCCCGCGCACTACGGGGCCGGTGACGTCTTCGCGATGCCGTGCCGCACCCGGCGCGGCGGCCTCGACGTGGAGGGCCTGGGCATCGTCTACCTGGAGGCGTCCGCGACCGGGCTGCCGGTGGTGGCGGGCGACTCGGGCGGCGCCCCGGACGCGGTGCTCGACGGCGAGACCGGCTGGGTGGTGCGCGGTGGCTGCGCCGAGGAGTCGGCGGAGCGGATCGTCACGCTGCTCGGCGACGCGGAGCTGCGCCGGCGCATGGGGGAGCGGGGCCGGGCCTGGGTCGAGGAGAAGTGGCGCTGGGACCTGCTGGCGCAGAAGCTCAAGGCGCTGCTCTGAACGCGGGAGGGGTCCGCACCGGAAGCGGTGCGGACACCTCCGTGCGCGTCACGCGGATCAGGTGCGGTAGATCGACTCGACCTCGTCCGCGAAGTCCTTCGCCACCACGTTCCGCTTCAGCTTCAGCGACGGCGTGATGTGGCCCGCCTCCTCGGTGAACTGGGCGGCCAGGATCCGGAACTTGCGTACGGACTCGGCCTTGGACACCGCGGCGTTGCCGTCGTCGATCGCCCGCTGCACCTCGGCGAGCAGCTCCGGGTCCTCGCGCAGCGACAGGGCGGTGGAGCCGGCCGGCTTGCCGTGTTCTTCGGCCCAGTGGCCCAGGAACTCCTCGTCCAGCGTCACCAGCGCGCCCACGAACGGGCGTCCGTCGCCGACCACCATGCACTCCGCGACCAGGGCGTGCCCGCGGACGCGGTCCTCGATGACGGCGGGAGCGACGTTCTTGCCGCCCGCCGTGACGATGATCTCCTTCTTGCGGCCGGTGATCGCGAGGTAGCCGTCCTCGTCGAGGGTGCCGATGTCGCCGGTGTGGAACCAGCCGTCGGCCAGCGCCTCGGCCGTCGCCGTCTCGTTGTTCCAGTACCCGGAGAACAGGTGCTCGCCGTGGAGCAGCACCTCGCCGTCGTCCGCGATCCGCACGACCGAGCCGGGCAGCGGCTGGCCGACCGTGCCGATCTTCTGGCGGTCCCACGGGTTGAAGGCGGTCGCCGCGCACGACTCGGTCAGGCCGTAGCCCTCCAGCACGGTGAAGCCGATCCCGCGGTAGAAGTGCCCGAGCCGCTCACCGAGCGGCGCACCGCCGGAGATCGCGTGCTCGCCGCGTCCGCCGAGCACGGCCCGCAGCTTGCTGTAGACGAGCCGGTCGAACACCTTGTGCCTGAACCTCAGGCCCACGGACGGACCCTGCGGCGTGCCCAGCGCGCGGCTGTAGGCGATCGCGGTGTTCGCGGCCCGGTCGAAGATCTTGCCCTTGCCGTCGGCCTGGGCCTTGGCCCGCGCCGAGTTGTAGACCTTCTCGAAGACCCGGGGCACCCCGAGGATCAGGGTCGGCCGGAACGCGGCCAGTTCATCGGTGAGGTGCTTGATGTCCGGTACGCAGCCGAGCTTGATCGGGGCCATCACACAGGCGACCTCGACCAGCCGTCCGAAGACGTGCGCGGCCGGCAGGAAGAGCAGGACGGAGCACTCGCCGGTACGGAAGAGAGGCTTGAGCCGCTCCACCACGTTGCCGCACTCCGCGAAGAAGCTGCGGTGCGTGAGCACACAGCCCTTGGGGCGTCCGGTGGTGCCCGAGGTGTAGACGATGGTGGCCGGGTCGTCGGCCTTGGCGCTTCTGCTGCGCAGGTCCACGGTCTCCTCGGAGACCTCCGCGCCCGAGGCGGTGAGCGCGCCGATCGCGTCCTTGTCGATCTGCCACACCTGGCGCAGCTCCGGCAGCCGGTCGCGCACGGAGGCCACGGCGTCGGCGTGGGCATCGCTCTCCACCAGGACCGCGACGGCGCCCGAGTCCCCGAGGATCCACTGGACCTGCTCGGCCGAGCTGGTCTCGTACACCGGTACGGTGACGGCGCCCGCGCTCCAGATCGCGAAGTCCAGCTGCACCCACTCGTAGCGGGTGCGCGACATCAGGGCGACCCGGTCGCCGGGTTCGACACCGGCGGCGATCAGCCCCTTGGCCGCGGCTCTGACCTCGGTCAGGAACTGCGTGGCGGTGACGTCGGTCCAGGCGCCCGCCACTTTGCGGCTCATCACCGCGACATCGGGATGCTGAGCGGCATTGCGGCGGATGAGATCCGTCAGGTTGCCGTCCGAGGGGACCTCGTACAGGGCCGGAAGGCTGAACTCGCGCAAGACTGCTGCTCCTCATCGGGCTCCGGTGCCACGGCTCTGTGTGACGCACCGGCTGCGGTCCAAGGTGGCGGGTGCTCAGTGGGGTGAGCACGACTGGACTGCCCGGACGTTACCCACGAGTACTCGGTTCCGGATAGGGGGTTCCGGTCAGATGTCTTACGCGTCACACATATCGGCTGGCCTTTCGCGCACAGTAGTGCACCCCGGCCGGGCCCTGGAAGTAACCGCAGGTCCGGTGGCCTCTACCCAGGCGGACGCAGGGGTTCTAGGGTGATCGTCATGCGAGCCGGACCGAACAGCCGGGAGGCCGCCGCGGAGCGGCGCACCCGAATCCACGTGGTCAGTGACGTGCACGGGAACACCGAGGCGCTGGCCCGCGCGGGGGACGGCGCCGACGCCCTCGTCTGCCTGGGCGACCTGGTGCTCTTCCTTGACTACGCGGATCACTCGCGCGGCATCTTCCCGGAACTCTTCGGCGTGGAGAACGCCGACCGGATCGTCGCCCTGCGCACCGAGCGCCGTTTCGAGGAGGCCAGGGACTTCGGCCGGGGCCTTTGGGCGGGTGTGGACCGCGACACCGCGATCGTCACGGCCGTGCGCAAGCAGTACGCCGAGATGTTCGCCGCGCTGCCCACCCCGACGTACGCCACCTACGGCAACGTCGACATCCCCGGCCTGTGGCCCGAGTACGCCCGCCCCGGAACCACCGTCCTGGACGGCGAACGCGCCGAGATCGGCGGCCGCGTCTTCGGGTTCGTCGGCGGTGGACTCCAGAGCCCGATGCGCACCCCGTACGAGATCAGCGACGAGGAGTACGCCGCCAAGATCGAGGCGGTCGGTGAGGTCGACGTCCTCTGTACCCACATTCCGCCCGACGTCCCGGAGCTGACGTACGACACCGTGGCGCGCCGTTTCGAACGCGGCAGCCGGGCCCTGCTCGACGCCATCCGCCGTACCCGCCCCCGGTACTCCGTGTTCGGCCATGTCCACCAGCCGCTGGTCCGCCGGATGCGGATCGGCACCACCGAGTGCGTGAACGTCGGCCACTTCGCCTCGACCGGGAGGCCGTGGGCGCTGGAGTGGTGACCGGGCCCGGCCGCACCGGCATCCCGGCAGGCCCCGGGCCGAGGCGCGGCGCACACGCGATAGCCTTCTGGCGGCAGGTCTCTGCCGATCGACCGGTACACCGCACTGGAGGGCCACAGCGATGGCTGAACACACCAGCTCGAGCATCACCATCGAGGCGGCACCGGCCGACGTCATGGGCGTGATCGCCGACTTCGACCGCTATCCGGAATGGACCGGCGAGGTCAAGGAGGCCGAGGTGCTCGCCACCGACGACCGAGGCCGCGCAGAGAAGGTCCGTCTGGTCCTCGACGCCGGAGCGATCAAGGACGACCACACCCTCGCGTACACCTGGATCGGCGACTACGAGGTCAGCTGGACCCTGGTCAAGTCCCAGATGCTGCGCGCCATCGACGGCTCCTACGCACTGGCACCGCTCGGCGACGGCGACCGCACCGAGGTCACCTACCGGCTGACCGTCGACGTCAAGATCCCGATGCTCGGCATGATCAAGCGCAAGGCGGAGAAGGTCATCATCGACCGCGCCCTGGCCGGCCTGAAGAAGCGCGTCGAGTCCGTCCCGAAGGCCTGACCCGGTGCGTACGGTCCTGGTCACCGGCCCCGGCGGCGCAGGCCGTACCACCGTCGCGGCGGCGACCGCGCTGGCCGGCTCCCGGCGCGGCGCCCGCACCCTGCTGATCTCGGCGGACGCCATACCCGGCTTCCCCTCCGCCACCGGGCCCGCACGGGTCACCGACACCCTGTGGTCCGTCCGGACCGACTCCGCGGAGCACTTCCGCAGCGAACTCCTGTCCCTCCAGGACCAGTTGTCCGGTGTGCTCGGCATGCTCGGCGGCAACCGGCTGGACGGCGAGGAGCTCACCGAACTCCCCGGCAGCGACCAGCTCGCCCTGCTCCACAGCCTCCACCGCGCCGCGGAGGGCGACTGGTCCCGCGACGGCTACGACCTCCTCGTCGTCGACCTGCCGCCGCTGCGCGAAGCCCTCGCCCTGCTGGCCCTGCCCGAACAGCTGCGCCGCTATCTGCGCCGGCTGGTGCCCCAGGAGCGCCAGGCCGCCCGCGCCTTGCGCCCGATGCTCGCCCAGCTGGCCGGCGTGCCCATGCCCGCACACTGGCTGTACGAGGCCGCCGCCCGGCGCGAAGCCGAACTGGCCGCCGTCCAGGCCCTCATCGAGGACCGCGCCACTACGCTCCGGCTGGTCGCGGAGCCCGGCCCGGCCGCCGAGGACGCACTGCGCACCGCCCGCACCGGACTCGCCCTCCAGGGAGCGCGCGTCGACGCCCTGGTGGCCAACCGGGTGCTGCCCCGGCACTCCCCGGACCCCTGGTTCGCGGCGCTCGCCGCACAGCAGGAGAAGTGCCTCGGCCACTGGCGCGAGGAGTGGGCCGCCGAGGCCCCGCCGGTCGAGGTGCCGCACCTGGGCCGCGACCCGCAGGACCCCGCCGACCTGGCCGCCCTGACCGGCGGGGACGCCGCGCTGGCCGTGGACGACCGGGGGACCGGCCGCGCCGAGAACCCCTGGTGGATCGAGGAGTCCGGCACGCCTGACGGCCCCGACCGTGCCGATGGCCCGGACGGGATACTGATCTGGTGCCTGCGGCTGCCCGGAGCGGTCAAGAAGGACCTCCAGCTGGTCCGCCGCGGCAACGAACTCCTGCTCACCGTCGGCCCGTTCCACCGCATCGTGCCCCTGGAGTCCGCGCTGCGCCGCTGCACCGTCTCCGGCGCCTCGCTCACCGACGGCGTGCTCCGTGTCCGGTTCACGCCCGACGCGGACCTGTGGCCCAGGACGAGCTGAACGCTTCACCACCGTTCGGGTACCGTCGTAGGTACGGGTCCCGTGTGCCGGGCCGCCGGCCACCCACGTCGCAGGAGTCCGCCATGAGCGAAGCCACCGATCGTCCCGCCGACGACGACGCGTGGGCGCAGGCCTGTGCCGAGGACCTCGCCGCCGAGAAGGCCCGCCGCCGTGCCGAGTACGGCCCGCCGCCCGGCTCCGCGGCCGAGGAGCTGCGCAAGCTGATGGACGCCGTGGCCGACAAGGTCGCGTCCCTCCAGTCACCGCTGTTCGGCATGGCGGCCCAGGGCGCGGTCCAGCAGGTCATCAGGCAGGCGAAGTCCGCCGTCGAACCCGTCATCGAGCGCAATCCTGACGTTTTCGATCACATCGCGGCGGCCGGCGGCGAACTGCTCGCCGCCTACCGCTCGGCCGTCGAGGGTCAGGAACGCCGTTGGACCCAGGGTGCGGGGGACCCCGCGGGCACCGAAAAGAAGGCGGACGACGCCACCGACCCCCGAGACGAGGGGCCCGGCACCGGCGAGCAGATCGACCTGGACTGACCGGTGCCGACCGGGCGGGGCCCGGCCTCGGGTACGGTTGCCCCAGCGGGGCTCGACCGAAACTGAGGGATTCATGGGACTCACCATCGGCGTCGATATCGGCGGCACGAAGATCGCAGCTGGAGTGGTCGACGAAGAGGGCCACATCCTCTCGACCTTCAAGGTGCCGACCCCGCCGACGGCCGAAGGCATCGTGGACGCGATCGCGGCGGCGGTGTCCGGCGCGAGCGCGGGACACCCGGTCGAGGCGGTCGGCATCGGCGCGGCAGGATACGTCGACGACAAGCGTGCCACGGTGCTGTTCGCACCGAACATCAACTGGCGGCACGAGCCGCTCAAGGACAAGGTCGAGCAGCGTGTCGGCCTCCCGGTGGTCGTCGAGAACGACGCCAACGCGGCTGCCTGGGGCGAGTACCGCTTCGGCGCGGGCCAGGGCCACGAGGACGTCATCTGCATCACGCTCGGCACCGGCCTCGGCGGCGGCATCATCATCGGCAACAAGCTGCGCCGCGGACGCTTCGGCGTGGCCGCCGAGTTCGGCCACATCCGGGTCGTCCCGGACGGTCTGCTCTGCGGCTGCGGCAGCCAGGGCTGCTGGGAGCAGTACGCCTCCGGGCGGGCGCTCGTCCGGTACGCGAAGCAGCGGGCCAACGCCACCCCCGAGAACGCCACGATCCTGCTGTCGCTCGGCGACGGCACGGTCGAGGGCATCGAGGGCAAGCACATCAGTGAGGCCGCCCGGCAGGGCTGCCCGGTGGCCGTCGACTCGTTCCGCGAGCTGGCCCGCTGGGCCGGCGCGGGACTGGCCGACCTCGCCTCGCTCTTCGACCCGTCCGCCTTCATCGTCGGCGGCGGCGTCTCGGACGAGGGCGAGCTGGTCCTCGACCCGATCCGCAAGTCGTTCCGGCGCTGGCTGATCGGCGGTGAGTGGCGTCCGCACGCCCAGGTCCTCGCGGCCCAACTGGGCGGCAAGGCCGGGCTGGTGGGCGCGGCGGACCTGGCCCGTCAGGGCTGATCCACCCAGGCACCACGGACATGACGGACGCCCGCCGCGCCCCACGACCGGGGAGCGGCGGGCGTCCGTCGTATCGTGAGCGCCATGGCCATGACGTCGCTGCCAGAATCCCGTACCGAGCAGGACGGCTCGGCCGTCATCAGAGTGCTCAGCTACAACATCCGGTCGATGCGCGACGACCGCGCGGCACTGGCCCGGGTGATCCGCGCCTGCGCCCCCGATCTGGTCCTCGTCCAGGAGGCGCCGCGCTTCTTCCGCTGGCGCAAGCGCGCCGCCCGGCTCGCCGCCGCCACCGACCTGGTGATCCTCGGCGGCGGAGCCACCGCGGCCGGACCGCTGCTGCTCTGCTCGCTGCGCGCCTCTGTGGAGCGCACCGAGGACGTCCTGCTGCCGCTCACCCCCGGACTGCACCGCAGGGGCTTCGCCACCGCGGTCGTCCGGATCGCGGGCACCCGGATCGGAGTGCTGAGCTGCCATCTCAGCCTCCAGCGCGAGGAGCGCCTCGCCCAGGCGCAGGCGCTGCTCGACCGGCTGGACGCGATGGGCGTGGAGCACGCCGTGGTGGGCGGTGACCTCAACGAGGGACCGGGCGGGCAGGCGTTCCGGCGGCTGGCCGGGCGGCTCCAGGACTGCTGGACCGTACGGCCCCGGGGCGGCGAGCACACCTTCCCGGCGCACGACCCGCGCAAGCGGATCGACGCGGTCTTCGCGACCCGGGGCATCGAGGTGCTCGGCTGCGGGGTCCCGGCCGGGCTGCCCGGCACGGCCGAGGGCGACCTGCCGGCCGCGACCGACCACCTGCCGGTGCTGGCCGCGCTGCGGGTGCCCGCGGCGGACCCGGCCTGAGGCGGGTGCTCAGACCACCGCGCCGCGGCCGGGGTCGTCGCCGTCCTCGTCGTCGTGCTCCATCCGCGCCACCAGCGTCACGAAGCCGCCCAGGAAGCCGCCGACGCAGACCGTCGTCAGCCACCAGGTCATCTCCCACTGGAGCAGCACCGCGAGCAGCAGCAGGACCGGTCCGCCGACCACCGCCAGCCAGGCGAACTTCGCCGTGACGTCGGCCTCCGGCAGCGGTGGCGGCTCCGGCGGCACGAAGTGCCCCTCGCCGCTGTCGTCCCCGTCGTCCGTGTCACCCGCGGCCGGCTCCGCCGGCTCGTAGTCGCGCGGGCCGTTGCCGACGCCGGGGGCGAACACCACCGAGCTGCCGAGCGGCTTCTCCGGCGGCTTGGGCGGCCGCTTGCCGATGCCCTTGTCCGGATCCAGGGCGCTCAGCGGACCGTCCTCCAGCAGCGCGACATCCTCGATGGACCGGAACGGCCTGGCGCCCGGCGGGTCCGGCGGCTCGTCGCCGTAGCCCGCGACGATCGCCTCCCAGACGGCCTCCTCGTCCACCGGCCGCTTCCCGTCGCCGCCCTGGGCGATGCCCGGGGCCTCCGGCGGGGGTGCGCCGCCGTCATCGGGGACGGCCGCTCCCTCGGCGGGGAGCGGCTCGCGCTCCTCCTCGCCGCTCGCGCGATCCGCGTTGTGTTCAGCCACCGGACGTGCTCCCCTTCTTCCCGACGCTCGGAGCGAGGCGGCCGATGAACGAATAGCTCTCGTCGAAGATCCGCTCCGCATCGTGGTCCAACGTCGCCACGTGGTAGCTCTGTTCCAGGAGGATCTCCTCGACGTCCGTGGACGAGACGCGGCTCAGGATCCGGGCCGAGTCGGCGGGCGGCACGACATGGTCCTGCGGGCTGTGCAGCAGCAAGACCGGCTGGGTCACCTGGGGCAGTTCGGCGTCGA
The DNA here is from genome assembly GCF_044756945.1 of Streptomyces sp. NPDC091387. Taxonomy (NCBI): domain Bacteria; kingdom Bacillati; phylum Actinomycetota; class Actinomycetes; order Kitasatosporales; family Streptomycetaceae; genus Streptomyces; species Streptomyces sp. NPDC091387. Next base: position 135,302 of record NZ_JBIVTZ010000003.1, read on the forward strand.
CCAGCCGGAAGAACTTCCGTACCGAGTACGCCGCGTGGAGCGGCACCCGGTCGTAGCCGACCTCTTCCGAGCCCTCCAGCGCGATGTCGCTGGCCAGGCCCTTCGTCGTCGGCACCAGGTGGCGGGCGACCGGCAGCGCGTGCGCAGCGAGACCGTGCACCCTGTTGGCCGGGTTGACGAGCACCAGACCCCGGACCGCGTCACCGTGCTTCGCCGCGAGCCGCAGCGCGAGGGCTCCGCCCATGGAGAGACCGAAGACGAAGACCTGGGAACACCGCTCCAGCAGCGACCGCAGCTCCCGGTCCACCTCCGCGTACCAGTCCTGCCAGCCGGTCACCTGCATGTCCTGCCAGCGGGTGCCGTGCCCGGGGAGGAGCGGCAGCGAGACCGTGAGCCCGCGCTCGGCCAGGTAGTCGGCCCAGGGGCGCAGCGACTGCGGGGAACCGGTGAATCCGTGACAGAGAAGGACGCCGACCTCTCCGCCCTCGTGGCGGAACGGCTCGGCTCCAGGAAGGACCGGCACCGGGGTCTCCTGTTCGTGAGGCTCGGAGGGGAGCGAAAGGGGGAGTGCGCAAGGATTACTTCACCGTACGCGACCGGGCCGACACCGACCAGGGCCGTCACCGGCACGGGCCGGGTACCCGGGGCCGTGCCGGGCAGGAGCACGGACGGCGGTACGGGTTAGGGTCTGTCCGGGGGATCGCAGTCGGACAGGGTGAGGCGCCGTGCCGGACGTCGCGACCCCGGCTGCGAGCCGCCGGGCAGGCCCTGAGGTCTGCCGGACAGCACACAGGAGGCACCCGAGTTGATCTACGGCGCTATGAAGTTCTCCATCGGCGGGTCTCTGAAGCTCGCGTTCAGGCCGTGGGTGGAGGGCCTGGAGAACATCCCCGCGCAGGGACCAGCGATCCTCGCGAGCAACCATCTGTCCTTCTCCGACTCCTTCTTCCTGCCCGCGGTCCTGGACCGCAAGGTCACCTTCATCGCCAAGGCCGAGTACTTCACCGCGCCCGGCGTCAAGGGCAAGCTGACCGCCGCCTTCTTCAAGGGCGTCGGCCAGCTCCCGGTGGACCGCTCGGGCGCCCGGGGCGCCGGGGAGGCGGCGATCAAGGCCGGTATCGAGGTGATCGAGAGCGGCGGCCTCTTCGGCATCTACCCGGAGGGAACCCGCTCGCCCGACGGCCGCCTCTACCGGGGCAAGCCCGGCGGGCTCGCCCGGGTGGCGCTCGCGACCGGGGCGCCGGTGATCCCCGTCGCGATGATCGACACGGAGAAGATCCAGCCGCCCGGCCAGGTGGTGCCCAAGCTGATGCGCCCGGGCATCAGGATCGGCAAGCCGCTCGACTTCAGCCGGTACCACGGCATGGAGGGCGACCGCTTCATCCTGCGCTCGGTCACCGACGAGGTGATGTACGAGATCATGAAGCTCTCCGGGCAGGAGTACGTCGACATCTACGCGACCGCCGCCAAGCGGCAGATCGCGGACGAGGCGAAGCGGCGCTCGGAGGCCGCCAAGCAGGCCGCGTCCGGCGGCGGGGACGAGCAGCAGGGTAGGGACAAGGACCGCGGCGGCGCCTGAGCGCGCGTCGGTCCGTCCGGGGCGGGGGAGAAGAAGATGGCCAAGCGCGTGCGGGTCGTACGGATGTCGGTCGAGCAGCCGCTGTGGCGTGCCCTGACCGCGTACCGCATTCTGACGATGCTCTACGCGATCCTGCTCGCGGTCTTCGGACGCGACAAGTACGAGCGGCCGTGGGTGGCCGTCGTCTTCCTGACGGTCATGGCCGTCTGGACGCTCGCCACCCTGCCGAAGGTCGCCGGCGCGGTGGCCTGCACCAAGCGCTTCCTCGGCGCCGACCTCGCCCTCGCCCTCGCCGGCATCCTCCTCACCCCGCTCGCCGACTTCCAGGCCCAGCACGTCGACGGCCCGACCCTGCCGTCGATCTGGACCGCGGGGTCCGTCCTGGCCTTCGCGATCAAGGGCGGCTGGCGCTGGGCGGCCTTCGCCTCCAGCTTCGTCGCCGCCGCCAACATCGTCGAGCGCGCCGAACCCAGCCGCGACACCCTGCACAACGTCCTGCTGGTCTGGGTCGCCTCCATCGCGATCGGCTACGTCGTCGAGGTGGCCCGCGCCAGTGAGCGCACCCTCGCCCGCGCCCTGGAGATCGAGGCCGCCACCCGGGAACGGGAACGGCTGGCCCGCGACATCCACGACAGCGTGCTCCAGGTCCTGGCGATGGTGCAGCGCCGCGGTACGGCGCTCGGCGGCGAGGCCGCCGAGCTGGGCCGGATGGCCGGGGAGCAGGAGGTCGCCCTGCGCACCCTGGTCTCCAGCGGCCTGGTGCCGCCCACCCGGGTCTCCGAGGACGCCGCGCAGGGCGCCGTGGTGCGCACCGTCGAGACGGACGACGACGAGCCCGGCGCACCGGGCGAGACCGATCTGCGCGCCCTGCTCGCCCCGCACGCCGGCTCCCGGGTCAGCTTCGCGGAGCCGGGCGCCCCGGTGCTCCTCGGGCCCGCGGCGGCGATGGAGCTGGCGGCCGCGGTGAGCGCCGCCCTGGACAATGTGCGGGTGCACGCGGGGGAGGACGCCCAGGCCTGGATCCTGGTCGAGGACTGGCCGCACGAGGTGATCGTCACGGTCCGGGACGACGGGCCGGGCATCCCGGCGGGGCGGCTCGCCCAGGCCGAGGGCGAGGGGCGTCTCGGCGTCGCCCTGTCGATACGCGGGCGGCTGGCCGAACTCGGCGGTACGGCTGAGCTGATCTCGGTGCCCGGCCAGGGCACCGAGGTCGAACTGAAGGTTCCGAAGGTTTCACGGGGGAAGGCGGGTTCGGTCCGATGAGTGCAGAGCACGACCAGGGCGCGGCGGGAGAGCGGCGGGCCATCAGGGTGATGGTGGTAGACGACCACCCGATGTGGCGCGACGCCGTCGCCCGCGACCTCGCGGAGTCCGGTTTCGACGTGGTGGCGACCGCGGGCGACGGCCCGCAGGCGGTCCGCCGGGCCGGGGCCGTCCGCCCCGACGTCCTCGTCCTCGACCTCAATCTGCCCGGGATGCCGGGCGTCCAGGTCTGCAAGGAGCTCGTCGGCTCGCACCCCGGGCTGCGGGTCCTGGTGCTCTCCGCGAGCGGCGAGCACGCCGATGTGCTGGAGGCGGTCAAGTCCGGCGCCACCGGCTACCTGCTCAAGTCGGCGAGCACCCAGGAGCTGACAGAGGCGGTCCGGAGCACCGCGGCCGGCGACCCCGTCTTCACCCCCGGCCTCGCCGGGCTGGTGCTCGGCGAGTACCGCAGGCTGGCCTCGGAGCCCGCGCCCGTGGCGTCCGACGAGCCGAAGGCCCCTGAGCTCACCGACCGGGAGACCGAGGTGCTGCGGCTGGTCGCCAAGGGACTCTCGTACAAGCAGATCGCCGAGCGGCTGGTCATCTCCCACCGCACGGTCCAGAACCACGTCCAGAACACCCTGGGCAAGCTCCAGTTGCACAACAGGGTGGAGCTCGTGCGGTACGCCATCGAACGGGGACTCGACGACATCTGAGATCAGTTCCCGCACATCGCACGGGACTTGACGCGGGATCCGGTACCGGAATCGACCGTACGGCCCATCCCTTCGTGACCTGGATCACCTTGGCGTGGAGCTGAGCGGGCTCACTTCGGCGAAGGGATGCTTCCCCGCGGGGCGGAGTACTGACCGGGGGCGGCGACTGCCCCGGGCTCAACGCGGTCATCCGTACCGTCGTCCGCAAGGGCGTACAGGAGTACGACTACGACTCCATCGGATTGCAGGACGGCTGGCGCGGGCCGCTGGAAGGCGGGACCCGGCGCTCTACGCCGAGGCGGGGGTCTTCTTCGGCTGAGGCCCGGTCGGCGTGCCGGGCGGCCCTGTCATATATTCGCGATGACCGACCGGCCGGATCCGTACGCACCCCCGCGCGCACGGCCCCGGCACCCCGCCCGCATCAGTAACGGGAGAAGCAGTGGAGATCCTGGCCTTCGGCGTGCAGTCCGACGAGAAGCCGCTGATCGAGAAAGCCTTCGCCGGGAAGCACGAGGTCCGCTGCCTGGACGTCTTCCTGAACCGGGACACCGCGCCCATCGCGGCCGGCTACGAGATCATCTCGACCAGCGTCAACGCCGACCTGGGCAGCGGCGTCCTGCAGACCCTCGCGGCCGGCGGCACCCAGATGATCGCCCAGCGCTCCACCGGCTTCAACAACATCGACCTGGACGTCGCCGAGCGCCTCGCCATGCGCGTCTCCCGGGTCTCCTACTACTCGCCCTACTCGGTGGCCGAATTCGCCTGGACCCTCGCCATGGCGGTCAACCGCCGCGTCATCCGGGCCGCGAGCCGCACCCGCGACTTCGACTTCCGCCTCGACGGGCTCCTCGGCCGTGACATGCACGGCCGTACCGTCGGCGTCATCGGCACCGGCAAGATCGGTGAGGCCTTCACCCGGATCGCCCACGGCTTCGGCATGAATCTGCTCGGCTGGGACGTCGCGGAGAACCCGGCCTGCCTCGAACTCGGCATGCGGTACGTCGACAAGGAGCAGCTCCTCGCCGAGTCCGACGTGGTCAGCCTGCACGTCCCGCTGCTGCCCTCCACCCACCACATCATCGGCAAGGACGCCCTGGCCCTGATGAAGGACGACGCGATCCTGATCAACTCCAGCCGGGGCGGACTCGTCGACACCACGGCCCTGGTCGGGGAGTTGCGGGCCGGCCGGTTCCTCGGCGTCGGCCTCGACGTGTACGAGGCCGAGGCCGGGCTCTTCTTCCTCGACAAGTCACTGAAGGGCATCGACGACGACACCCTGGCCCGGCTGGTCACCTTCCCGAACGTCATCGTCACCTCGCACCAGGCGTACTACACCGAGGACGCGGTGGGCCAGATCATCGACGCCACCGTCCGCAACGTCGACGACTACCTGGCCCGCGCCCGCAGCGAGAACGTCCTGGTCCCGGCGCCGCCCGGCCCCTGAAGCCCGACCGGGTCCGGGCGGCGGCCGCTCAGCCGCGCACCGGCAGCCCCGCCAGCAGCTCGGCCACGATCGCCGCGCCGCGCAGCGTCAGCACCGACTCCGGGTGGAACTGCACCGACGCGAAGCCGTCCCCGCGCAGCGCGTGCAGCTCCCCGGTCGCCCCGTCCACGCTCGCCTCGATGCCGTGGGCCGCCAGCTCGTTGGCCGCGGCGTCGTCGCAGCGCGCGGTGAAACTGTTGTAGAAGCCGACCGTCTCCGGCCGCCCGAACAGCTCGATCCGGGTCTGCGCGCCCTGGTACGGCACCGTCTTGCGGACGATCTCGAGACCCAGCTCCGCCGCGATCAGCTCATGGCCCAGGCACACCCCCAGCAGCCCGTGCCGGTGGTCCCGGACCAGCTCCGCCGCCAGTGCCCGCAGCAGCCGCATCTTCGGATCGTCCTGATCGCCCGGATTCCCCGGCCCGGGGCCCAGCACCACCGGCCCCTCGTGCGCCCGTACGGCCTCGCGCAGCCCCGGCTCGTCGTAGTGGCGCACCGTCACATCGAGACCAGAGGCGCGCAGCAGATGCCCCAGCATCGCGGTGAACGTGTCCTCGCCGTCGATCACCAGCGCATGCCCGGACAGCTCGTCGGTGCGCTCCTGCATCCGCAGCCAGAACGGTGCGAGCCCGTCCCGCCTGGCGTCCAGCGCCGCCCGCACCCGCGGGTCCTCGGCCAGCCGCGGCAGCGCGCCCCCGGCCCTCGGCCGGCCCGGCAGCACGCCCAGCGCGGTCAGCACGCCGGCCGCCTTGGCATGGGTCTCCGCGACCTCGCTCTCCGGATCGGAGTGGCGCACCAGCGTCGCCCCGACCGGCACCCGCAGCTGCCCGCCCGCCGAGATGTCGGCGGTCCGGATCAGGATCGGTGAGTCCAGCGTCTGCGCTCCGTCGGGCCCCTGCCGCAGCAGGGCCAGCGCGCCGGCGTAGTAGCCGCGCCCGCCGGACTCGTACCGCTCGATGACCCGGCAGGCGTTCTGCACGGGGGAGCCGGTGACCGTCGCCGCGAACATGGTCTCCTTCAGCACCTCGCGCACGTCCAGCGAGGAGCGCCCGCGCAACTCGTACTCCGTGTGCGCGAGATGGGCCATCTCCTTGAGCCGGGGGCCGATCACCACCCCGCCCATGTCCCCGACCGTGCACATCATCTTGAGTTCCTCGTCGACCACCATGGAGAGCTCCTCGGTCTCCTTGCGGTCACCGAGGAAGGCCAGCAGGCTCTCGGCGGACGGTCCCTCGGCGGGGTAGCGGTAGGTACCGCTGATCGGATTCATCACGACCGTCCCGCCGGACATCCGCACATGCACCTCTGGGCTGGCGCCGACCAGTGTCCGCCCACCCGTCGCCCGCCGCCCCGACGACGAGAGCCCTTCGGGCCCGCTGTCACCCGTGTGCACGACGAACGTCCAGTACGCGCCCCGCTCGCCCGCCAGCAGCCGCCGGAACAGCGCCAGCGCGTCCGCCCGCCCGAACCCCGGGATCTCGCCCCGGAAGGTCCGCCGGATGACGAAGTTCGCGCCCTCGCCCCGGCCGATCTCGTCCTTGATGACCCGCCGGACGGTCCCCGCGTACTCCTCGTCGGCGACATCGAACGCGCCGTCCTCGACCCGTACCTCGTGCGCGGGGAGCAGCTCCAGCGCCTCGTCGAGCGGCAGTACGTACGTCTCGTCCGCGACCAGTACGGCCAGTGGCGTCCCGTCGTCCCGTACGTCGAAACCGCGCTCGGCGATCTGCCGGAACGGCACCATGGCGAGCGAGGGCCGTTCACCGACCGGGAGGTCCGCCAGCCGGTCCACCTCCCGCACCTCGCCGATCAGCACCTCGACGGTGTCGTGGTCATGGCCGGGGGTACGCCTGCGGAGCAGGGCGAAGGGCGGGCAGTCCTCGCCGAGAAGTCTCTGGACGATCGTGTGCGCTGCCGTGTGCGGTGTCATGCCGGGTGTTCCTTCCAGTGGAATCAGCTGGGAGGAACGGCCCGTGGAAACGGAAAAGGCCGCCCCTCGGGCGGCCTCTGTCGTCTTTCTGCGTACGCGCAGTCAGTGGGCCGCCGGATGAGCGGTCCACCACCAGTTACGGGTCGAGTGCGCGAACATGCCCGAACCTTAACCCACGATCGGCCACGAGGAGGCCCGTCCCACCCGATGGATGGAACGGGCCTCCGGTCCGGCCGGCTCGGCCGGGCCCGTCGCAGTGGGGCTCAGAACAGCGAGTCGTAGATCTGCCAGCCGGTGCCGACCTGCGCCTTGGTGGCGAAGGGCTTGGCCGCGTTGCCGGTGCCCTTGTAGAACCAGAGCACTCCCGATCCGTTCACGCCGACCAGGTCCCCGATGCCGTCCCGGTCGAGGTCGCTCGGACCGAGCATCAGCTTGTAGGCGCCCCAGCCGGAGCCGATCTGCACCCGCTTGGCATACGGCGCCGCGGCGTTGCCGGTACCCGTGTAGAGCCAGAGCACACCGGACTTGTCCCGCGCCACGAAGTCGGCCCTGCCGTCGCCGTTCAGATCGCCGGTGGAGACGACGGCGTCGTAGATCTGCCAGCCGGTGCCGATCTGCGCCTTGGCGGCGAAGGGCTTCGCCGGGTCACCCGTGCCCTTGTAGAAATAGATCACCCCGGAGCCGTTGCGGGCGATCATGTCCGCCTTGCCGTCCCCGTCCAGGTCGCGCATGCCCCAGATGCCGTTGTACTGGTTCCAGCCGCTGCCGACCTTGAGCCGTGCCAGGTACGGCTTGTCCGGGTTGCCGCTGCCGCGGTAGTACCAGAGCACGCCGTCCTTGTCGCGGGCCGTGATGTCGCCCGTGCCGTCGGCGCGCATCGCGGTCATGGCGGTGATGGCGGTGTAGTTCTGCCAGCCGTAGCCCATGAGGTAGCGCTTGTAGTACGGGGACGCGGCGCTGCCGGTGCCCTGGTACTGCCAGACGTCGCCCTTGCTGTCCTTGCCGATCAGGTTGTAGCGGTTCGTCCCGGCATCCGGGACGGTGCCGCTCGCCTGCTGGACGTCGCTCGACTTCACCCAGGCGATGCGGTGGTTGTAGCGGATCGGGGTGTACAGCTCGGTGCCCACGACACGGGTCTGCGAGGAGCCGAAGTAGTCGTCGCCCTGGACCTCGTCCCCGGCCTTCACGTACGCCTGCCCGCTGGGGAGCTTGTACTTCGACAGGTGGTCGGGGCTGTCCGTCGGGGCGGTGGCGCCGGTCCCGTCGTAGGCCGAGGCCTCGGGGAAGGAACGGCCGTAGATCCGCGGCGTGGATCCGGCCTTCGCCTTCAGCACGGCCGGGGCGGTGCCGGCCACGCGTGCGGTGAACTGCCCGCCCGGGTTGGAGAACCACGCCTTCTGCCCGCCGTACCAGATCGCCGTCCAGTCGTTCCGGGCCTCGGCCACCACGTACTTGCCGCCCGCGACGACCTTGTTGCCCCAGTTCGGGCCGTCGGTGGCCTTCACGTTCGGGATGTACGGGTCGGTGATCCTGGCCGACGTCGTCGAGGGCGAGGTGTAGAGGTAGCCGAAGTTCGCCGGCTGCTTGGCGACCGTGCCGCCGTTGTACGTCAGCTCCGGCTGGTTGGCCGTGGTGAACGGGGGCACCACGCGGACCACCTGGCCGGTCTTGACCGGACCGCCCGCGCCGCTGGCGCCGGTCGGGGCACCCATCAGCGCCATGTAGTGGTTCCAGTCCCAGAACGGGCCCGCGTCCCAGTGCATGGGGGCGACGTCGGCGTCCAGCACACCGGGCACCTCGTCGTGGCCGATGACGTGCTCACGGTCCAGCGGGATGTCGTACTTGGCCGCGAGGAACTTCACCAGGGCCGCGGAGGACTCGTACTGCGGCTCGGTGTACCACGTACCGGCCTTGATGGCGTAGCCCTCGTGCTCCACGCCGATGGAGTGCATGTTCAGCGACCAGTTGCCCGCGTGCCAGGCCAGGTTCTTGTTCTCGACCATCTGGGTGACCAGACCGTCGGAGGCGCGGACCAGGTAGTGCGTGCTGACACCGTTCGCCGAGTTCCGGAACGTGTCGACCGAGCCCTGGTAGCCGCCCTCGGTGTCGTGGATGACGATCTGGCGGATGCCGAACCCGCCCGCGGGCCGGTCGGCCAGGCTGTAGTTCCGCGTGCCGGTCTTCGGGTCCTCGGCCGGGATGAAGTTGCAGTTCAGGCCTGAGGGGCACTCCGGCGTGGCGGCCGCGGCCGTGCTCGCGAACGTGGCGGCGAGCGGAACCTTCGACGGCTTGACCGGTTCGACGGAGGGGTCGGCGGGCAGCGTGACCTGCTGGCCCTCCGTGGTGAGCTGCCGCTCACCCGTCCTGATCGAGTCGAAGACCCGCTGGGCGAAGAGATCGGCGCCCTTCGTGTCCGTCGACTGGCTGAAGCGGGCCACCGCGGGGTACCACTCACCCGCGCTGTCCGGCAGGGAGCCGGTCGCCTGCCGCTGGTACTCGGCCAGCAGCGCCGCGCCCGCGCGGATGCTCTGCTCGGTGCTGCCGCGGACCGCGTCGGTGCCGGCGTCGATGAGACCGGCGGCCTTGTCCAGGGTGTGGAGCCGCGGGTCGTCGGTGGCGACGGCCTCCGCGGGCAGGTTGCGCAGCGCCTCGGCCGCGTCGAACTTGCGCGCGATCTCGGGGCTGCCGCTCATGTTGAGGTGCGCGAGACGCTCCTTGCCGTCCGGCTGGACGACGTCCTTCGGTGTCACCCGGGTGAGCCCCATGACGTTGTACGCGCCGCTGGTGCTCGGCTCGCCGTCGTGGCTCTCCCACAGCGTCTGGCGGTACGAGACCGCCATCAGCACGCTCTGCGGCACGTCGAACTCGCGCGCCGCGTCCTTGAACTGCGTCTGCAGAGCGGCGGACGCCGGCGCCGGCCTGCCGTCGGCCGGCACGGTGTCCTGCGACGCCATGGCGACCGTGCCGATCGTCGCGGTCGCCACGACCGCTGCCCCCACCCCGTAGAGCACCCGTCTTTTCCTGAGATCCTTGCGATGGTTCCGCTTCAAATCCCCACCCCTTGTACGCCACTTGTTCACATCCGAAAGTCGTGAGGCTAGCAGGCCCTGTTGTGTCCCTCGTCACGGACCGCGCCGCGTCGTCCGTCTCAGTGACTGAGCACCAGGAAAACCAGTCGACACGACCCCGTAATGTGGAACCCGTGACCGTGAACGCCAATACCTCCGTCGCCGGTGGCAACACCTGGCGAGACCTTCCCGCGGCGCAGCAGCCCGAGTACCCCGACTCCGAGGCGCTGCGCGATGTACTCGCGGACCTCGCGTCGTATCCGCCGCTCGTCTTCGCGGGCGAGTGCGACCAGCTGCGCGCCCGCATGGGAGCCGTCGCCAAGGGCGAGGCGTTCCTGCTTCAGGGCGGCGACTGCGCCGAGGCCTTCGACGCCGTGTCGGCCGAGCACATCCGCGCCAAGCTGAAGACGCTGCTCCAGATGAGCGCCGTCCTCACCTACGCGGCCTCCGTGCCGGTCGTCAAGGTGGGCCGGATCGCCGGCCAGTACTCCAAGCCCCGCTCCAAGTCGACCGAGACCCGCGACGGCGTGACCCTGCCGACCTACCGCGGCGACTCCGTCAACGGCTTCGCCTTCACCGAGGCCGAGCGCGTCCCGGACCCGGACCGGCTGAAGCGCATGTACCACGCGTCCGCTTCCACGCTGAACCTCGTCCGCGCCTTCACCACCGGCGGTTACGCCGACCTGCGCCAGGTGCACGCCTGGAACCAGGACTTCGTGAAGTCGTCCCCGTCCGGCCAGCGCTACGAGGCCCTGGCCCGCGAGATCGACAACGCGCTGAACTTCATGAAGGCGTGCGGCACGGACCCGGCGGAGTTCAAGGCCGTCGAGTTCTACGCCTCGCACGAGGGCCTGCTGCTGGACTACGAGTCGGCGCTGACCCGCACCGACTCGCGCACCGGCGAGCTGTACGACACCTCGGGCCACATGGTGTGGATCGGTGAGCGCACCCGCCAGATGGACGGCGCGCACATCGAGTTCGCCTCCAGGATCCGCAACCCCATCGGCATCAAGCTCGGACCGACGACCACCGTCGACGAGGCGCTCGGCTACATCGACCGCCTCGACCCCGAGCGCGAGCCCGGCCGGCTGACCTTCATCGTCCGGATGGGCGCCGACAAGGTCCGCGCCAAGCTCCCCGAGCTGGTCGAGAAGGTCACCGCCTCCGGTGCCACCGTCGCCTGGGTCACCGACCCGATGCACGGCAACACCTTCGAGGCCGCGTCCGGCCACAAGACCCGTCGCTTCGACGACGTCCTGGACGAGGTCAAGGGCTTCTTCGAGGTGCACAAGGGCCTCGGCACCCACCCGGGCGGCATCCACGTCGAGCTCACCGGTGACGACGTCACCGAGTGCGTCGGCGGCGGCCACGAGATCTTCGTGGACGATCTGCACCAGCGTTACGAGACGGCCTGCGACCCGCGGCTCAACCGCAGCCAGTCGCTGGACCTCGCGTTCCTGGTCGCCGAGATGTACCGGGATCAGTAGGTATCACCGCTGGTAGCACGCGTACGACTGTGGGGCACGGATCGATGTGATCCGTGCCCCACTGGGCGTTCCGGGGCTTTTACCGCCCTTGAGCGGCGGGTAAGGTTAGGTTAGCCTCACCGATTATCGGGGTGGCCGCCACGACCCATCCCGCCGGGAGGTGAAACCGCGTGTACGTCTGCTCGTGCTTCGGCGTTACGGAGCAGCAGGTCAGGAAGCATGCGGAAGCCGGTGCCTGCACGCCCCGCCAGATAGCCTCCGCCTGCAAGGCGGGGACCGACTGCGGTGGCTGCGTCCGCACCATCCAGGCGATGCTCGGCCGCGGCGCCTGTCCGCGCCGAGAACTGCTCGACCAGAAGCAGCCGCCCGGCGCCGTCGCACGCGTGGACGCACCGGTGGCCGGATTCCCCGAAGCCGCCTGAGCGGCGTCCCCCGTACCGGTCAGCTCTCCGGCTGCTCGACCAGCTGTGCGATGTAGAGCGGCTCACCGAGCTTCTCGACCAGCTCCAGCTGGGTGTCGAGATAGTCGATGTGGTGCTCCTCGTCGGCCAGGATCGACTCGAAGATGTTCGCGGACGTGATGTCGCCCTTGCCGCGCATCAGCTCGATGCCCCGCTTGAGGCGGTCGATCGCCTCCGCCTCCACCTGGCGGTCCGCCTGGAACATCTCGGTGACCGTCTGGCCCACACGTACGTGGAAGAGCCGCTGGTAGTTCGGCAGTCCGTCGAGGAAGAGAATCCGGTCGGTCAGGATCTCGGCGTGCTTCATCTCGTCGAACGACTCGGAGCGGGTGTACTTCGCGAGCTTCGTCCAGCCGAAGTTCTCCTGCATCTTGGCATGCAGGAAATACTGATTGATGGCAGTCAATTCGGCGGTCAGCTGTTCGTTCAGGAACTCGAGGACCTCGGGGTCGCCCTGCATCGCAGAGGCTCCTTCCAACCGGTGAACTGGGCAAGTTGGCCGCATCTTCGCATCGCACCCGGTGGCCGTCCAGTAAGTACATGCTTAGTAGTGCTTGCCCGAAACGTCTCTGTACTGGTCATGACCACCCTTGCCTGTCTGTCACCATGGAGACATGGGTCAGCCGGAAAGCCGGGAAAACCGCGCATCAGAGCAGTCCGAGCTTCCGCCGGGACAGCGACTGCAGCGCGGTTGGCCGGTCACCCATTACGGGCCGGTGCCGAAGTTCAGACCCGACCGCTGGGAATTCCGGGTTTTCGGTGCCACGGCCGACGGTGACAAGCACTGCTGGGACCATCAGGAATTCTCGGCGCTGCCGTTTTCCTCGGTCGTCGCCGATCTGCACTGCGTGACGAAATTCAGCATGCTCGGCGCGGAGTGGGGCGGGGTGCTCGTCCGCGATGTCGTGGCCCTCGCGCCGCCCGCGCCCCATGTCACGCATGTGATGGTCTGGGCCGAGTACGGATTCAGCTCGAACCTCAGGATCGAGGACTTCACCGCGGAGCGGGCCCTGTTCGCCACCCACAAGGACGGCGAGCTGCTCACCGCGGAGCACGGCTTCCCGCTCCGGCTCGTGGTTCCGCAGCTGTACGCCTGGAAGGGCCCCAAGTGGGTCCGGGGCGTCGAGTACATGACCGCCGACCGCCGCGGCTTCTGGGAGGAGCGCGGCTACCACAACGTCGGCGATCCGTGGAAGGAACAGCGCTACTCCTACCAGGAGGAGCCCGGGGACGGTCCCGAGCTCTGACCTCCGGCCCCTGCCGGCCCAGAGCCCGGGGGCGGCCCCGACACGGGAACCGTGTACCCCCCTGGGGATACCGGCATTGAGGGGCGGGCCGGATCAGTTCCGGCCGCGCAGCTCCTTCAGCCGGGCCACGTCCGCCGCGTGCCCCTCCTTGCCGCCCGGTGTCTCGATGATCAGCGGTACGCCCTCGGTGGCCGGATGGGAGAACAGCTCCCGGAACGGCTCCTCGCCGATGTGACCCGCGCCGATGTTCTCGTGCCGGTCCTTGTGGGCTCCGGCCACGTCCTTGGAGTCATTGGCGTGGATCAGCTTCAGCCGGCCCTCGCCGACCGTCTCCACCAGCAGGTCCAGCGTCTCCTTCATACCGCCGGGACCGGCCAGATCGTGCCCCGCCGCGAAGATGTGGCACGTGTCGAGGCAGATCCCGAGCTTCGGATGGGCGTCGAGCGCGTCGAAGTACGGGCCGAAGTCCCAGGTCCGCGAGCAGAGCGAGAACCCCTGGCCGGCGGTCGACTCCAGCAGCAGGAACGGGTCGTCGTCGTGCGTCAGCTCGTCCAGCAGCGGCCGCATATGGGTGCGCACCTGGGCCAGCGCCTCCTCGCGGGGCCGGCCGTTGGTCGCGGAGCCGGTGTGGACCACGACGCCCAGGGCGCCGATCTCGCGGGCGCGGCGCAGGGAGTGGCGCAGCGAGGTCACCGACTTCTCGACGGTCGCCGCGGTGTGCGAGCCGAAGTTGATCAGGTACGGGGCGTGGACGTACGCCGGTACGGACTCGGCGGCGCACTCGGCGCGGAACTGCTCGTCCTGCGCCGGGTCGCCCGGCGAGGTCGCCCAGCCGCGCGGATTGGCGACGAAGACCTGGACGGCCTCCGCGCCCATCTCGCGGGCGTACGGGAGGCCGGTTCTGGCGAGGCCGCCGGCCACCGGTACATGGCCGCCTACAGGGTTGCGCATACGGATCTAGAGCCTCTTGGTCTTGATGGTGATGGTGCTGCCCTCGGGGGCCCGGTCGCCGCCGTCGACGGACTGGCTCGCGACCGTGTCGCTGATGCCGAGGAACGGGCGGTCGACCTCGACCTCGAAGCCCGCGTCCTCCAGCTCGCTCCGGGCGTCGTCGACGTCCTTGCCGGTGACGTCCGGGACGTCGATCATCTGCGGCCCCTTGGAGACCGTCAGGGTGACGGTGTCGCCCTCGGCGGCCTCCCGGCCCTCGGCCGGTGACTGCTCGGCGATGTCGCCCGCGTCTTCGGAGGAGTTCACCCGGCCGGGCAGCACCTTGGCCTTCAGCCCCTCCTCGTCCAGCGCGTCGGTGGCGTCCTCGACGGAGAGTCCGGTGACATCGGGGACGTCGACCGGGCTGCCCTTGGACACGACGATCGCGATCGCGCTGTCCGCGTGGCGCTCGGTGCCCGCCTCGGGGTCCGTCCGCACCACCTCACCGGCCTCCGCGTCCTCGCTGAACTCCTTGGTGGTCATGCCGGGCACCAGGCCCGCCTTCGCCAGCTTCCGCTTGGCCTCGGCCAGCGCGACGCCCTCGACGTCGGGCACCTTCACGATCTCGGGCCCGCGCGAGACGACGAGTGTCACCGAGCCGTTGCCCCGGATCCTGGCGGCCGACTTCGGGTCGCTGCCGATCACCTTGCCGCGGCCGACGGTGTCGCTGTAGGCGCGCTCGACGCCCTTCACTTCGAGGCCGGCGTCCGACAGCCGGCCCTTGGCCGCCTGTTCGCTCTGGCCGAGCACCGAGGGGACGTGGGTGAACTGTCCGGAGTTGATGTACCAGACGCCGCCGCCGATCCCCAGGACCAGCAGCACGGCGACGACCGCCGCGACGATGCCGCGCCGCGGCCCGCCGAGGGGCCCGGTCCGCCGGACCGGCGGCTCCGGCGGCAGCGGCGGGGGCGTCTCCAGCCGACTGGTGTGGTGGGCGGTTCCCTGGCCGGGCGGCAGCACCCGCGGGATCACGCTCGTGCGGTCCTCCGCGGCGTCGCGCACCTCGGCCAGGGCCTGCGGCGGCACGGCGTCCAGCTGGGCGTCGCTGAGGCCGGCGCGGGCCCGGCGGGACTCGGCGAGCAGGGCCACCGCGTCGAACGGCCGGACCTCGGGGTCACGCGCGGCGGCGCTCGCGACCAGCTCGTCGAGCTCGGGCGCGAGCCCGGGGACGAGGGCGGAGGGAGCCGGGACGTCCTCGTTCAGATGCTGGTAGATGACCTGGGCGGGGGAGTCGCCGGTGTGCGGCTTGGCGCCGGTGAGCATCTCGTACAGCACCACCCCGCACGCGTACACATCGGCGCGGGTGTCCGCGGTGCCGCGCTCGATCTGCTCGGGGGCGAGGTAGGAGACGGTGCCCAGGACGGACCCGGTGGTGTTGGTGACCGTGCCCACGGCCCGTACCAGGCCGAAATCGGCGACCTTGACCCGGCCGTCGTCGCCTATGAGTACGTTCTCCGGCTTCATGTCACGGTGTACGAAGCCCGCCCGGTGCGCGGCGCCGAGCGCGGCGAGCACCGGCTCCAGGATGTCCAGCGCGGCCCGCGGCTGCAGTGCGCCGCGCTCGCGCAGCACGTCGCGCAGCGTGCAGCCCGCGACGTACTCCATCGCCAGGTACACGTACTGCCCCTGGGCCCCCTGGTCGAAGACCCCGACCACATTGGGGTGCGCGAGCCCCGCCACCGACTTGGCCTCGCGGATGAAGCGCTCGACGAACGAGGCGTCGGTCGCGAGCGCCGGGTGCATCACCTTGAGGGCGAGCACTCGGTCGAGCCGGGTGTCCATGGCCCGGTAGACCGTGGCCATGCCGCCCACGGCGATGAGGGCATCGACGCGGTAGCGGCCGTCGAGCAGCTGCCCGACGAGAGGGTCCTGGAGGGTCGTATCCACGCAGCGAGTCTACGAGCCGGCGCGGACACGACTGACGGGCCGGGACGGTTCCGGGCCGGTACCGCAGCCGAGCCGTGACAGGAACACGCTGTCCACCGCTCCCGGAGCCGCGGTGTCCGGCGTCAGAACGCCGGGCGTTCCGGGTCCAGCGCCGCACGCCCCGCCACCGGCGACGACGCCTCGGCGAAGTGCCGGCGCGGTATCCGTCCCGCGCGGTGCGCCAGCCGCCCGCCCTCCACCGCGTGACGCATCGCGGCGGCCATCAGCTCGGGTTCCCGGGCCCGGGTCACCGCTGAGGCGAGCATCACAGCCGCGCACCCCAGCTCCATGGCGAGCGCCGCGTCCGAGGCCGTCCCGGCGCCCGCGTCCAGGATCACCGGGACCCGGGCCTGCTCGACGATCAGCTGGAAGTTGTGCGGATTGCGGATGCCCAGCCCCGAGCCGATGGGGGAGCCGAGCGGCATGACCGCCGCGCACCCCACGTCCTGGAGCCGGCGGGCCAGCACCGGATCGTCATTGGTGTACGGCAGCACGGTGAAACCGTCGTCCACCAGGATCTCCGCGGCGTCCAGCAGCTCGATCGGGTCGGGCAGCAGGGTCCGCTCGTCGGCCACCACCTCCAGCTTGACCCAGTCGGTGCCGAGCGCCTCGCGGGCCAGCCGGGCGGTGAGCACGGCCTCGCCCGCCGTGAAGCAGCCCGCGGTGTTCGGCAGGACGCGGATGGAGAGCCGCTCCAGTACGGAGAGCACGGAGCCCCGCACCGTCGGGTCGAGGCGGCGCATCGCGACGGTGGTCAGCTCGGTGCCGGAGGCGATCAGCGAGCGCTCCAGCACATCGAGGCTGGGCGCCCCGCCCGTTCCCATGATCAGCCGGGAGCCGAGGACGGTGTCCCCGAGGGTGAACAGGTCGTCGGACACGGTCAGCCTCCCTGGACCGCGGTCAGGACCTCGACCCGGTCGCCGTCGGCGAGCGCCGCGGCGGACCACTGGCCGCGCGGCACGACGGTCTCGTTCAGCGCGGCCGCGACACCCGAGGGCGCCTCGGTCAGGGTCGCGACGAGGGCGTCCAGGGTGGTGCCCGCGGCGACGGCGACGGTCTCGCCGTTCACGGACACGGAGAGGGGGACGGGCGCGGTCATGCGGGCTGCTCCTGTCGGACGGGGGTGGCGGCCGCGAAACGGCCGGGGGAGAAGGGGCGGGCCACCTCGGGCAGCTCGCCGCCGGCCAGCAGCCGCGCCATGGCGTCGCCGGTGACCGGAGTGAGCAGCACCCCGTTGCGGTGGTGGCCGGTGGCGAGGTGGAGGCCGGGCAGCGCGGTGCGGCCGAGCAGCGGGGCGTTGTCGGGGGAGGCGGGGCGCAGACCGGCCAGGGTCTCGGTGAGCGGCAGCTCGGTGATGCCGGGCACCAGCTCGTGGGCGTCGCGCAGCAGCTCGTACACCCCGCCCGCCGTGACGGTGGTGTCCCAGCCCATCTCCTCGCTGGTGGCGCCGATCACCAGCTCGCCGTTCTCGCGCGGCACGAGGTAGACGTGACTGCCCCGGACCACGGCCCGCACGGTACGGCTGAGGAAGGGGGCGTACGCGGTGGGTACGGTCAGCCGCAGCACCTGGCCCTTGACCGGGCGGACGGGCGGCAGGACGTGCTCGGGCACCCCCGCGAGCCGGCCGCTGAGGCTGCCAGCGGCGAGCACCACCTGATCGGCGGCCGGCTCCGAACCGTCGGCCAGCACGGCCCCGGTGGCCCGGTCCCGCGCCACCGAGAGCCGTTCGGCCCGGTGGCGGTGGAAGACGACCCCGGCCCGCTCGCACGCCGTCAGCAGCGCGGCGGCCAGCCTGCGCGGGTCGACCTGGTGGTCGCCGTCGACCCGGAGTCCGCCGCGTACGCCCGGCGCGAGCATCGGCTCCAGGCGCCGGCACTCACGGCCGGTGAGCCACTCGGACTCCAGCCCGGACCGGCGCTGCAACTCGTGCAGCTCCCGCAGATGGGCACGGTCGTCGGTGTCCAGCGCGACGGCCAGGGTGCCGCAGGCGCGGTAGCCGATGTCCTGTCCGCTCGCCGCCTCCAGCTCGGCCGCGAACGCCGGATAGCGCGCGGCGGAGGCGAGGTTGAGGCCCAGCAGCATCTCTTCGCCGTAGTGCAGTTCGGTGACGGCGGCCAGCATCCCGGCCGCGACCCGGGCGGCCCCGCCGCCGGGGTCGGGATCGACGACCGCGGTGGCCAGACCGCGCTGCGCGGACCGCCAGGCGGTCACCAGGCCGATGATGCCGCCCCCGATGACGAGGACGTCGGACCCGCTGGCGCGGTGGGTGCGCATGGGCATCCAGCCCCTCCCTTCGCCGGCATGACCCGGATCAGGTTCGTACGGTCGGAGGCCGTCCAGCCTCCCTCTCAGCCCGGTGCGTCCGGGCTCCCGCGAGTGTTCTACGTGGGCCACCCTAGACCCCGTCCCGAGGAGGGGCCCGGGAGGGCGGTGGGTGCGAGCAGGACGGCGGACCACTTTCCTGACGGACCGTCAGTTGATTAAGGTGGACGGGTGAACGAGCAGCAGCGGGCAGAGCGGCCGGAGCGGCAGTCGGAGCGGGCGGGGCGGCGGGTGGTCGTCGTCGGCGCGGGCATGGCGGGCGTGCAGACGGCGGTGGCCCTGCGGGAGCAGGGCTTCACCGGCGCCGTCACCCTGATCGGCGCCGAACCCCATCAGCCCTACGACCGCCCACCGCTGTCCAAGGCGGTGCTGCTCGGCAAGGCCGAGGAATCCGCCTTCGACATCGACTTCGAGGCACTGGGCGTCGCGTTGCGGCTGGGCTGCGAGGTCACCGGCCTGCGCGCCGGCGACCATGAGCTGGACACCTCCGCGGGGCCCGTCCCCTACGACGTCCTGGTCATCGCCACCGGCGCCGAACCCGTCGTGCTGCCCGGTTCGCAGGGTGTGCCGGGCGTCCATCTGCTGCGCACCCTGGACGACGCGGCGCGGCTGCGGCCCGTCCTGGAGGCGCGGCACACCGTCGTGGTCGTCGGCGCGGGCTGGATCGGTGCCGAGTTCGCCACCGCGGCCCGCGCCGCGGGCTGCGAGGTCACCGTCGTCGAGGCCGCGGACCGCCCCCTCGCGGGCGCCCTGCCCGCGGAGGTCGCCGCCCCGATGGCCGCCTGGTACGCGGAGAGCGGCGCCGGACTCCTCACCGGGGCGCGGGTGGCCCGCGTCGAGCCCGGCAGCGTGGTCCTGGCGGACGGCCGCACGCTCCCGGCCGACGCGGTCGTCGTCGGGATCGGCGCACGGCCCGCCACCGGCTGGCTGGCCGGCTCCGGCATCGGGCTCGGGCCCGACGGGTCGGTGACCGCCGACGCGGCGCTGCGCACCTCGCTGCCCGATGTGTACGCCGTCGGCGACTGCGCCTCGTTCCCCTCCGCGCGCTACGGGGCGCGTCTGCTGGTCCACCACTGGGACAACGCCCTGCAGGGGCCACGGACCGCGGCCGCCCAGATCATCGGCGCGGCCGGCGGGGGCGGGGCGGAGCCGCCCGCCTATGACCCCGTGCCGTATTTCTGGTCCGAGCAGTTCGGCCGGTTCGTCCAGTACGCGGGTCACCACGACGGGGCGGACACCCTGCTGTGGCGCGGCGATCCGGCCGGTCCCGCCTGGTCGGTGTGCTGGCTGCGCGACGACGTCCTGGTCGCCGTGCTCGCCGTCGGCCGCCCGCGCGACCTGATCCAGGGGCGCAGGCTCATCGAGGCCGGGACGCGGCTCGATCCGGAGCGGGCCGCTGACGCGTCCGTACCGCTGAAGTCGGCGGCCCGTCAGTAACGGTACGCACAACGGATGTTGATATCCGATATGTGGACAGGCTCTTGGGGGAGGGCGGAGATTGGTGCACTGTGCATCTTTTGAAGTGATCATTTTTCATACTCTTCGAAGGATGCGCATGTTTCGGCACAGATGGTCCCGCGCGCTGCGTGGAATCTCCATGGCCTCGGCGTCGGCCGCCCTCGTCGGAGGCGCCCTCGCCGCCCCGGCCCGGGCGGACACCGTCCCCGCGCCCGGTTCCAACCCGGCCGTCGCCTACCAGGACCCGGCCGACGCGACTCCGCCGGTCTCCCGTCCGGATACCGAGCACTGCTCGGTGACGGCCGTCGACCACGACTTCGGCAACACGCTCGGCGGGCCCCCGTACGCGACCACGCTCACCCCGCCCAAGAAGTGCGAGGGCCCGTGGAACAAGGTCGTCCTCGACTGGTCGGGCAGCGTGAAGGGGCGCCAGTACGACCGCCTCGCCGCCGTCTTCATCGGCGGCGCGGAGGTCTTCCGCACCAGCACCGCCGAGCCCGACGACGACGGCATCAGCTGGCACGTCGCCAAGGACATCACCGACTTCGCGCCGCTCCTCAAGGACCCGCAGAAGCTCCAGCTCGAACTCGGCAACGTTGTCAACGAGACGTACACCGGCGTGTACGGGATCAAGCTGAAGATCACGTACTACCGGGCCGACAAGCGCCACCCGGCCGCCGCCACGGCCGACCGCGTCGTCCCCCTCGGTGACACCGGCTCCGACAGCGCGCCCTGGATGAGTGTCGCCAAGGGCGGCTCCACCAGCACCGACGTCACCTTCCCGCGCAATCTGACCGACGCGCGCCTGGAGGTCTACGCCCGCGGCGGCGGCTGCGACGAGCAGTGGTTCGACGCGGTCCCCGATGACCTGGCGGCGACCGCCCCCGACTACCTCTGCGGCGGCGGCCCCTACCGCGAGGTGCAGGTCACGGTGGACGGGCGGCCCGCGGGCCTCGCCCAGCCGTACCCCGTCGTGTACTCCGGCGGCATCGTGCCGACGCTGTGGCGCCCGATCCCGGCCATCGACCAGTTCGGCACCGAGGCGTACGACATCGACCTCACCCCCTTCGCGGGCCGGCTGGCCGACGGCCGGCCGCACGCCATCGGCATCACCCCGTACGGCGCGGCCGACGGCTGGACCGTCGACGGTTCACTCTTCCTCGGCACCGACGCCCACAAGGCCCGCACGAGCGGCAGGGTGACCACCAACACCCTCAGCCACGCCCCGGACGTGAAGACCGTCCAGACCCCGGGCGCGAACGGCTCCACCGACGTCTCCGTGTCGACCGGCCGCTCCTGGAAGATCTCGGGATACGTCGAGACCTCCAAGGGCCGGGTCACCACCACCGTCGAGCAGAAGTTCGCGTACACCCACACGGACAACGTCTCCGCCACCGGCAGCCACCAGGTGATGCACCAGCGCGACCACGGCTCCACCACGGTGACGACCCAGGCCCGCGGCCGCACGGAAGCGCGGCGCGGCACCTGGTCCTACCCCATCGACGTGGACCTGGACATCCCGCTGTACGGCGACTACAACAACTACGACATGAGGGCGGCCGTCACCCAGCGCCGCGTGATCGTCGACACGTTCCGGAAGGGTTCCGCATCCGGATGGCACACGGACGCGGTCACCGACGACACCGTGGACTCGACCGGCAGCATCGTCCGCACCGCCGGTGCCGTCCGGTCGGCCGACGGGGCCTCCACCGAGAAGTACCGGGGCACCACGGACACCGGGGCCTGCTACTCGCGCTCCCTGACGACCGCTCACGGCTGGGTCACGGCCGACCGGCAGCGCCACTGCCGCGTCGCCGACGTGGCCCGCGAGGCACTGAAGGGCTGAGTCCGGGTATCGGCTGTCAGTCCGGGATGGCAGGCTTGTCCCGTGACCGAGATTGACGCAAAGATCGATGCTCTCGTCCCTGCCTGGCTCCACCTGCCCGATATCGCCGAATTGTTCGATATTGAGGTGACGCGTGTGCGGCAGCTGGTCAAGGAGGGCCAGCTGATCGCCGTACGACGTGGTGAGAACCGGGCACTCCAGGTGCCCGCCGCCTTCATCGACGGCGACAAGGTCGTCAAGGGCCTTGTGGGGACCCTGACGCTCCTGAGGGACGACGGCTACTCCGACGAGGAGATGCTGGAATGGCTCTTCACTCCCGACCCGAGCCTGCCGGGCACGCCCGCGCAGGCGCTGAGTGAGAATCGCGGCACGGAGGTGAAGCGCCGCGCCCAGGCGCTCGCCGTCTGACCGACAGCCGTACAGGTGGTGCGGGCCGCACGGTGCGGCCCGCACCACCTCCGCACCGCCTGCCGAACGTCATCGCTCCCCGGGGGAACCTCACCATGTCCACGCCTCGCGCGCAGCTGTCCGACGCCCGGCTCTACCTGTGCACGGACGCCCGCAGGCGCCAGGGGGACCTCCCCGAATTCCTCGACGCGGTCCTCTCCGGCGGGGTGGACATCGTCCAGCTCCGCGACAAGGGGATGGAGGCGGCCGAGGAGCTCGACCACCTCGCGGTCCTCGCCGACGCCTGCCGGCGCCACGGCAGACTCCTCGCGGTCAACGACCGGGCCGACGTCGCCCACGCCATCGGCTCCGACGTGCTGCACCTGGGCCAGGGCGACCTGCCGGTGCCCGCCGCCCGCGCGATCATCGGGCACGACGTGATCGTCGGCCGCTCCACGCACGCCGAGGCCGAGGTCGACGCCGCCGTCACCGAGCCCGGCGTGGACTACTTCTGCACCGGCCCCTGCTGGCCCACCCCGACCAAGCCCGGCCGGCACGCCCCCGGCCTCGACCTCGTCCGGTACGCAGCCTCGCTCGCCCCGGCGCGTCCGTGGTTCGCCATCGGCGGGATCGACGCCGGCAATCTCGACGAGGTGCTGGACGCCGGAGCGCGCCGCGTCGTCGTCGTACGGGCCCTCACCGAGGCCGCGGACCCCGCTGCCGCCGCCGCCGAACTGGCCGAAAGGATCCGGGACCGCGCCGACGCGTGATCCGGCGGACACCCCGGGCGGACGGGCCCGCCCCGAGCGACGTGTTTGGGACACCTGTGTCCGAAGCGTGGACAAGTACCGGTCAATTCGGGCAAATCCCGCTGGTTCGGTTGGGTGGCCGCCATGCCCTGGTTAACCTGCCGGTATGGCCCTTGGCACACCCTCCACCAGGACAGATCACGCGCGCACCGTGCGTGAGATGCTCGCGACCGGCGAGACCTTGCACTCCTTCGAGTTCTGGGCGCCCAAGACCGAGAAGGGCGAGCGCAATCTCTGGAACGCGCTGCGCCGGATCGAGGCAGTGGGACCGAGCTTCGTCTCGGTGACGTACGGAGCCGGTGGGTCCACCCGGGCCGGGACGGTGAAGGCGACGCAGGACATCGCCGCCGAGTCCACCCTCACCCCGGTCGCGCACCTCACGGCGGTCAACCACTCCATCGCCGAGCTGCGCAACATGATCGGCCAGTACGCGGGCGCCGGAATCCGGAACATCCTCGCCGTGCGCGGGGACCCGCCGGGCGACCCGATGGGCCCGTGGATCGAGCACCCGCAGGGCGTCCGGTACGCTGCCGACCTCGTCCGGCTGATCAAGGAATCCGGCGACTTCTGCGTCGGCGTCGCGGCGTTCCCCGAGATGCATCCGCGCTCCGCCGACTGGGACACCGACATCCGGCACTTCGTCGACAAGTGTCGCGCCGGTGCGGACTACGCGATCACGCAGATGTTCTTCGACCCCGAGGACTACCTGCGTATGCGTGACCGGGTGGTCGCCGCCGGTTGCGACACCCCGGTCATTCCCGAGGTGATGCCCCTCACGAGCGTCCGCCAATTGGAGCGTTTCCCGCAGCTCAGCAACGCGAGCCTGCCCGCGGCGCTGAAAGAACGCATCCTCGCCGCCAAGGACGATCCCGCCGCTGTACGCTCCATTGGCATCGACTTCGCAACGCGGTTCTGCGCGAAGCTGCTGTCCGAGGGTGTCCCCGGGCTGCACTTCATCACGTTGAACAACTCGACGGCGACGCTCGAGATCTACGAAAATCTCGGACTGCACAAGCAGTCGTGACCGGCCGTACCCGCCGCGATCCGGGGCGGTGGCCGTAGAAGGGGGCGGGCATGGGCTGGACGGTCCTCTACATCGCGTTCGGCATCGTTGCGCTGTGGCTGCTCGGTGAGGTGCTGCTCCAGTACAAGGCGCGGCTTCGCTGGCGTCTGCTCGCCTTCACCGGTTTCGTCGGTGTGGTCGTCGGTGTCCTGATGCCGTCCGTGCTCGTCATCACGGTCGGCGCGATCGCCTTCGCGACCGGCCAGACGTACGTCACGCTCTCCTTCCGGCGCGGTTTCTCGACCGGCTGGGCCATAGGGGGCAGCCCCGGTGAGAGCCGTCGCCGCCGTGGCGGCGGGGACCGCGAGCCGCGTCTCCAGGTCTCGGACCTGGAGACGGAGTACGACCCCGGCACACCCCCGGAGCCCTCCCACGCCCCGCAGAATCCGCAGAATCCGGCGGCGGTCTATGAGCCGGAGCCGCTGCCGGACGACACCGGGCAGTACGGCGTCTACACCGACTCCCGCCAACAGCAGGGGCAGCACCAGGAGCCCCAACAGCCCCAGGGCCAGCCGCAGTACGCCGCCTACGACCCCTACACGGACTACTCCCCGTACCCGGCGCAGGGCCAGGACGGCTACGGCGGCCAGGACGGCTACGCCGGCCAGGACACGTACACGGGCCAGGACGGCTACGCGGGAGCCGGGCAGTACGACTACGGCACGGCGGGGCAGCAGTACGCCGCCTACTCCGACCCGTACATCGGCACCGGTACGACCGCGGGCGCACCGCAGTACGGCACGTACGACAGCTACGGGAACCACGACAGCAACGGCGGCGGCGAGCAGTACGCCGACCCGTACGCCCAGTCCCAGCAGTACGCTCCCGATACCCCGCCGGGCGGCGTCTGGGTGCCGCAGCAGCGCGAGGGCGAACAGCACCACCCCCCGATGCCCCCGGAGCAGCCCGTACAGCCCGCCCAGTACCCGAACGGCCACGACACCGGCCACAACGACCAGTACCGCTACTGACAGCCCCGACTGACGGCCGGTCACCGCTCCGCGGTCCCGTCGCCTGACGGCGGGTCACCGCGCGTCGGCCCCCGCTGTCTCACTGGGAGCCGCGGAACCCGTCCCCCTCGACGATGAGTCCGGCGACCAGCGTCCCCGACATCCCCGCGTGCGCCAGTCCGCCGCCCGGATGCGCCCAGCCGCCCGCCAGCAGCAGCCCCGGCACCCGGGTGCGGTTCCCCGCGTGCAGATACCCGCCGCCGGCCCCGGCCAGCGCGGGCGGGGGAACCGAGCCGGCCTGCGCACCGGTCTCCGCCTCGGTCTCCGCGGGCGTCCGCACCTCCGCGTGGAGCAGCCGGTCCCGCAGGCCGGGCACGGCCGCGCCCGCCGTGTCGATCAGGGTGTCCGCGTACCGCGCCCGCAGCGCGGCGTCCGTCCAGTCCACCGGGCCGTGCGGAGCGACCGTCGCCATCAGCGTCACGGCCTCGTGGGCCGCGTCGGGACGGGTCGAGGGGTCGTCGGGGCGCAGCACCGTCACCGTGGGGTGCGCGGCGAGCCGGCCCCCGAACACCGCCGCACGCTCGGCCGCCCCGTCCGCCGGATGCACCAGCGTCCGGTGCACGGCATCCGCGGGCCGGGCGCCGCGCAGCGACAGCAGGACCAGGAACCGGCCCGCCGCCCCGCCGCCCGGCCGCGGCTGAACCGTCACATCGCCGTCCCGCCAGATCTCCTGACCGGGCATCAGCCCCGGGTGCGGGCGGGCTCCGAGCACCACGTGGGCGGCCTCCGCGACCGTCCCGTCGGCCAGCTCCACACCCGCCGCCCGGCCGTCCTTCTCCACCACCCGGGTCACCTCTGCGCCGAAGACGAACTCCACCTTCCGCGCCAGGCACCGCTCGTACACCGCCTGTGCCAGCGCCCGCGTTCCGCCGGAGACGTACCAGCTGCCGAACGTCTCCTCCATGTACGGCAGCAGGGCCGCGCCCGCCGGGGCGTGCAGCGGATCCAGGCCGTAGGACAGCGCGTACCCGTCGAGGAGGGCGGCCAGCCGGGGGTCCGCCAGCTCACGGGAACCCACCTCCGCCACCGTGCCGGCCCGCGACGCCGGGCGCAGGAGGCGCCGCCGTACCAGCGCCGGGTACGGATCGCGGGCCAGCACCTGCCAGTCGGGGCGCAGCGGCTCCTCCAGCAACGGCCGCCTGGACCGGTCCCAGGCATCCCCGGCCCGGTCCAGGAACGCGCCCCAGCTCGCACCGGCACCCTGCCCGAGCGCGCCGTCCAGCGCGTCGACGACCCCGGCCCGCGAGGCGTTCGGCAGCGACACCGCGGTGCCGTCCGCGAAGACGTGGCGGCTCGCCGGATCGACCTGGGTCAGGGTGACGCACCGCTCCAGCGGCTCCTTGCCCGTCTTCACGAACAGGTCGCGGTAGACCGCGGGCAGATGCAGCAGGGAGGGGCCGGTGTCGAACGCGAAGCCGTCCCGGGCATGACGGCCGACCGAGCCGCCGAAGGTCTCCGACCGCTCGTACACCGTCACCCGGTGGCCTGCCACGGCCAGCCGGGCCGCCGCCGACATCGCGCCCATCCCGGCGCCGATCACCGCAATACGTGCCATGGCAGCGACCTTAACGGCCGCCACTGACAGCTCAGCCGTCAGGCCACGGGGAAACGGGGGAGACCGGCCGCCTCTCCTCCCGCCGCTGCGCCCTGCGGCGCAGGAAGCGGCGGATGCGGGAGGTCAGGAAGGCCAGTATCAGCAGGCCGAGCAGCAGCAGCGTCCCGGCGATGCCGGCCGCGATCACCGGATGGAAGAGGGCGAACGTGACCACCGCGGCCACGCCCAGGTCCTCGACCGTGCTCATGGCGATATTGCTGAACGGCTCGGGGGAGGTGTTGACCGCCATCCTCGTGCCCGCCTTCACCAGATGGCTCATCAGCGCGGTGGACCCGCCGACGGCCCCCGCCGCGAGCTCCGACAGCGAACCGTCGTCGCCCGCCAGCAGCGCCGCGACGACCGCTCCGGCGAGCGGCCTGACGACGGTGTGCGCCGTGTCCCAGACCGTGTCCATGTACGGGATCTTGTCGGCCACCATCTCGCACAGGAAGAGCACACCGGCCACGACGAGCACATCGGTGCGCTGCAGCGAGTCGGGCACCTCGTCGGTGACACCGGCCGCGCCGAGGACGCCGAGCAGGAGGACCACCGCGTAGGCGTTGATCCCGCTGGCCCAGCCGCTCGTGAACACCAGGGGGAGTACGGACACGGACGCGATCGTAACCAGTCGGCGTACGGCCGCGGGAGCGCTTGGGTGCGCACGTCTGAGTATCCGTACCCAGAGCGCGAGATGAGTAGGTACGCGGATGGGCCGCGACCTGCTCGGACGGCAGAGTGGGGACCACGGAAGGGGCGCTGCGCCGGTACCGCCGGCACGGGGCGGCGGAGCAGGCGCGGCACCCCGTCCGGAACGGGGGTGCACGACGGAGGATCCGGGGCCACGGGGGACAACGGGGTCACGGGGGAAGGTTCTCCGGCAGCACGGAAGACGCCGGTCCGGCGGGGCTCGGGGGGATCGAGCCCCGCAGGACCGGCGTCTTCGTGTGCCCGGCCGCGCGGAGCGGGGGTCAGCGCCCGCTGACCCGCCCGTGCAGCAGCAGGGACAGCGCCGAGTGCACGTCGTCGATCGACCGCTCCGGCTGGAACGCCTGCCAGTCCAGCGCCGCCACCAGCACCATGCCGACCAGCGCGGCCGCCGTCAGCGGGATGTCGATCTCCTCGCTGAGCTCGCCGCCCGCGACCCCCTCCCTGAGCACTCCCTCGACCACGGCGACGGCCTCCTGACGCACCACCAGCAGGGTCGCCTGCCAGGCCCGGTTCGTCCGCCACAGTTCGGCCACGTACAGCTGGGTGAAGGCCGGGTAGCGGTCGATGAAGACCAGACCGGCCCGGATCATGGCGTCCAGCGCCTCGACCCGGCTGCCACCGCGCTCGTCGGTCTCCTCGGCCGCGGAGCGCAGCGAGGAGGTGAGCAGCCCGACGCCGTGGCGCAGCAGCTCCTCGAAGAGTTCGGTCTTGCTCTTGAAGTTGTAGTAGACCGTGCCCTTGGCGACCCCGGCTCGTTCGGCGATCTCGTCCACGGTGGTGGCCGAGAAGCCCTTCTCGGCGATGAGGGTCACGGCCGCCTCGTAGAGCTTCTGCCGGGTGGCCTGGCGGCGCGTGGTGCTACTGCTTTCCATGCTCCTGATTCTCACAGGTCCCGGGGCGCTCACAGGCTCAGTTCCGGGTGGAGCCGGTCCAGTGTCCACATCTGTTTGCGGCGTGCCGAGACGGCGGTCAGCGCGAGCGCGCCCGCGGTGAAGGCCAGCAGCACCGCGCAGCCCTGCCAGACCGGGCCGAGTCCGCCGCCCGTGATCAGCCGGCGCAGCCCCTCGACGACGTAGCTCATCGGCAGGTAGGGGTGGATCGCGTTGAAGAAGCCCGGACTGGTCTGCACCGGGTACGTGCCCCCGGCCGAGGTCAGCTGGAGCATCAGCACCGCGAGTACGAGGATGCGTCCCGCCGCCCCGAAACGGGCGTTGAGCCACTGCACGATCGCGGCGAAGCAGCAGGTCACCAGCGCCAGGAAGCCGATCGTCCCGGCGGCCCTGACCATCTGGAGGCCCAGTCCCCAGTGCAGTACGGACATCAGCGCGGCCACCTGGAGCAGGCCGATCGCGGCCACCGGCAGCCAGCCCGCGAGGGCGATCCGCCAGGCCGGTGCCCCGGCGGCCAGCGCGCGCCGGTTGAGCGGCTGGATCAGCATGTACGCCACCATCGCGCCGACCCAGAGGGAGAGCGGGATGAAGTAGGGGGCGAAGCCGGTGCCGTAGTTGGGAGCGGCGTGCAGCGACTGGGACGCCAGCTTCACGGGGTCGGACATGACTCCCGTACGGGCGTCGCGGTCCTTCTCGTCGTAGTCGGGGATCTTGCCGACGCCGTCGTTGAGGCCCTGGGCGAGCGTGGCGGAACCGTCGCCGAGCCGGATCATTCCGCTGTCCAGACTCGTCGCGCCCTTCTTGAGGTCGCCGACGCCGGTGTTCAGCTCGGCCGAGCCCGACTTGGCCGTGGCCAGCCCGGTGTGCAGCTGGCCGGCGCCCTTGGCGACCTTGTGGGCACCGGTGTTGAGCGCGTTGACCTTCTTGACCGCGCTCTCCAGGTCCTCGTCCAGATGCGGCGAGCGCGCCGCGAGGGCGTCGGCCTGCTCCTGAAGGGTGGTCAGCTGACCGCGCAGCTTCTTGAGGTCCCCGTGCTGGTTCTTGACCAGCACGTTCACGTCGTCGGCCACGGCCGCGACATCGGCCGCCGCCGTCACGGCCCGCTTCAGCGGCGGACAGACGGTGGGGTCGGGGAGCGGCTGCTCCTCGCACCGGGTGCGGTGGACGTCGGCGAGATCGTCGGAGGCCGTGTGCGCGGCGGTGGCGGCGGCGGGCGCGGCCTTCACCAGCACGTCGAGGTTGTCCCGTACGGTCTGCGAGGAATCGGCGACCAGCCTGGCCGTGTCACCGATCGACTTCCCGTTGTCCTTGAGGAACGGGCGGACGTCGGCCGCCACCCCGTTGACCTTGTCGGCGAGGAGCTGAGTGCCGTCCGCGACCTGGCGCGAGCCGGTCTCCAGGTCGCTCGCCCCCGTGTTCAGCTTGACGATGCCGCCGGCCAGCCTGCTGCTGCCGGCCTTCGCGTCCTTCAGCCCGTCCGCGAGGTCCTTCGAGCCCTTCTTCGCCTTGCCGATCCCGCCCTTGAGGTCGTCGGCGCCCTTGGCCGCCTTCGCCGTCGCGTCGTGGAGATCGGAGAAGTTGATGAAGATCCGGTCGAGGAAGCCGCGTGAGGCGTTGGCCGAGGCGGCGGTGCGGACCTCGGAGAAGACCGTCCGGGAGATCTGGCCGACGATGTAGTTGTTCGCGTCGTTGGTGCGCACCTGGAGCGCGCCGGTCTCGGGGGAGTCGCCCGCGCTGGAGGCGATGCGGCTGCTGAAGTCCGACGGCATGGTCAGCGAGAGGTAGTACGTGCCGTCCTCGACGCCCTTGCCGGCCTCTGCGGCGCTCACCTCGTGCCAGTCGAAGACCTTGGAGTCGAGCAGCTTGCCGGTGATCTCGTCCCCGGCCGCGATGCGCTTGCCCTCGGCCAAGGCGCCCTTGTCGTCGTTGACCAGGGCTACCGGGATGCGGTCCAGGCGGCCGTACGGGTCCCAGAACGACCACAGGTACAGGGCGCCGTAGAGCAGGGGCAGCAGCAGGAGCGCGGCCAGCGCCGCACGGGGCAGCCTTCCCCTGCCGAAGCGCCTCAGCTCAAGAGCGGCCAGTCTCGGCGAACGCATCGGCCGTCCCTTCGTCGTCCGTGGGGTCCGCCGGTTCCGCGGCGTCCGTGGTGTCGGTACTGCTGGAGCGCTGCGCCGTCTCGGGGGCGTCCGTGCGTACGGTGACCGCGCCCTCGGGGGCCTCGCTGCACACGGCGAGCACGGTCGTGCCGTCGGCGGCGAGGGAGCGCAGCAGCTCCCAGGCCTCGGCGCGCTCGGTGTCGGAGAGCTTGAGGTCGGCGTCGTCCACCGCGATCAGCGCGGGCCGGCCGATCAGCGCGAGGGCGAGCGAGAGCCGCAGGGCCTCCAGCCGTTCCAGATCCCGTACGGAGGTCCGCTCGGCCTTGGGCAGTGTGGCGGGGTCGAGTCCGGCGGCGTCGAGCGCCGCGTCGATCCGGGCCCGTGCCGTGGCGGCGCGCTCGCGGCGCGGTCGCAGCAGGGCGCGCAGGGAGCCGTCGTAGCGGCGCTGGAGCAGGGCGCGTTCGCGCAGGTGCTCGGCGACCGTGAAGGCAGGGTCGAGCTCGCTGACCCCGGGCACGGGTCCCAGTGCGGCGACGCGCCGTACGGCGGCGGCCCGGCGCGGCAGGCGCAGGCCGCCGGTCTCGGCGTGGCCCTCGGTGGACCGCATCCGGCCGGTGAGGGCGAGCAGCAGGCAGGTGCGGCCGGAGCCGGACGGGCCCTCGACCGCGATCAGGGAGCCGGGGCCGGCGCTGAAGGTCACTCCGCGGAAGGCCCAGCCGCGCGGCCCCTTGAGCCCGAGGTTCTCGGCGGTGACGGCCGCCCCGTGCGGGCTGTCCACAACCCCTCCTCCGTTCTTTGAACTGACTGGTCAGTACAAAAAATAGCGGGAACTTGTGATCGAAGCAAAACCGCAGGTCAGGAGGTGATCGAAGTCGATTGTCAGTGGGGGCCGTCACGATGGATACAGACGGCCACGAAGCCGTTACGAGACAGGAGGTTCTGTCATGGCCCACTCGTCCGCAGCAGCCGCTCCGCGACGCCGCGCAGACGGCCCTGCCCCCTCACCGACCGGCCCGGCGCACGACGTCCACCCCGTTCTCCGGCGCGCCACGGCGCCACCCGCCGCTCTCGATCTCCTCGCCCAGGCCCACGCCGGCCTCGAAGAGGCAGCTGTTCTCGACGTGCCCAACGAGCGGTATGCCACCGCCCACCTCGCCGCGCTCCGCGCCGCCGCCGCGGTTCTCGCCGTCCGGGGGCGCCCCGAGACCTCCCGGCGGCGCCGCGAGCGGATCCGCAGCGCCTGGGAGGTCCTCCCGGAAATCGCCCCCGAGCTGACCGAGTGGAGCGCCCTGTTCGCCTCGGGCGCCCGGCGGCGGGCCCGGGCGGAGGCGGGCATACCCGGAGCGGCCGGCCGGCGGGACGCGGACGACCTGCTGCGGGACGCGGCGATGTTCCTGCGCCTGGTGGAGCGGCTGCTGGTCCTCCAGCCGGTGCTTCCGCAGCCCCGCGGGGAGCGGCCCGAGGAGTGAGGGCGGCGCGGGCGGCGCGAGGCAATAGGGTGGACGGGACCTATCACCTGCGCTGTTCACGCTCCGCCGTCAGCGGCGGCACCGTGCCGAGGAGACAACTGCCGTGTCGGACCAGCTGCGCCCCCGCGCCTCCCTTCGTACCGCCGTGGTCTGGGAGGTCCTCAAGGACGCCCTCGACCGTCGGGTCAAGGCGACCGGCAGGGACGCCCTGGACGTACTGGACACCGGCGGCGGCACGGGCAACTTCGCCGTACCGGTGGCCCGCCTCGGCCACCGGGTCACCGTCGTCGACCCCAGCCCCAACGCGCTCTTCGCGCTGGAGCGCCGCGCCGCGGAGGCCGGGGTCGCCGAGCGTGTCCGTGGTGTCCAGGGCGACATCCTCGGACTGTTCGACGTGGTCGAGCGCGGTGGCTACGACGCGGTGCTCTGTCACGGCGTCCTGGAGTACGTGGACGACCCCGCGGAGGGCGTACGGAACGCGGTCGACGCGCTCCGCCCGGCGGGAGCCCTCAGCCTGCTCGCCGCCGGGCTGGGCGGCGCGGTCCTGGCCCGCGCGCTCGCCGGTCACTTCACCGAGGCCAGGCAGGCTCTCAGTGACCCGGCGGGCCGCTGGGGCGAGGGCGACCCGATGCCCCGGCGGTACACGGCGGACCAGCTCACCGAGCTGGTCTCGGCGGCCGGCGTCGAGGTCGGCGCGGTCCACGGCGTACGCGTCTTCGCGGACCTCGTGCCGGGCGTCCTGGTGGACACCGAGCCCGGCGCGATGGAAGCCCTGCTCAAGCTGGAGACGGCTGTCGCCGAACTGCCGGCGTTCCACTCGGTGGCGACCCAGCTGCACGTTCTGGGCACCAAGCACGCCTGAGGCACCGGCCGGATCGCGCCGCTAGCGCGGCTGATCAGCAACGCAGCCGCAGACGGAGTACGGCCCAGCAGCCCCGATCAGCGCCTCGGCCCCGTATGATCGGGGGACACCATCCGGCATGACGGATCGGAGGTTGGGGAATCAACGCCTCAGCAGCTGAGCCGTCGTGGCGGCCCGGACTGGCTGATTGGCAATGAGGGCGGGTTTCACGGGGACGATTCCCTGCCTATCCTGGAAGGGCCGCATACCGGCCGCCCCCCGCGGCCGACGACGAGGAGGACTCCGTGCCGCTCTCGGAGCACGAGCAGCGAATGCTCGAGCAAATGGAGCGAGCGCTGTACGCCGAAGATCCCAAGTTCGCGACAGCGCTCGAGGGAAGCGGGCTGCGTACGTACACCCGGCGACGGGTCTACCAGGCAGTTGCTGGCTTCCTGGTGGGTATCGCGCTCCTCATGGCCGGAATGGTCGCCCAGCAGATCTGGATCAGCGTGGTGGGGTTCCTCGTCATGCTGGGCTGTGCGGTGCTCGCGGTCACGGGTTGGCGCAAAGCGCCCAAGCCCGGTGAGCAACAGACAGCCGGGACCGGAGGCGGGGGCGAGCGTCGACAGCCCAAACAGCGCCGGACCGTGATGAACCGTATCGAGCAGCGGTGGCAGCGCCGCCGTGATGAGCAGGGCCAGTAAGCGCTTCGAACACTTATGGGTGAGGGGCGGTCGCATTTCTGCGACCGCCCCTCACACGTGTGTCCGCGCCGCGGGCACCGGCCGGATGGGTGCGGACACCAGCCGCCTGGCGCGCTGGAGAGAACCGCCGGGTGGACCGGAAAGGGCCTCCGACGCGGCCTCCGACACTGCGGTCCGCCCCGGCGTGGGGGGGGGGGGGGCGCCCCCCCCCCCGCCGCGGGGGGGGGGGCCCCCCCCCCCCCCCCCCCCCCCCGCCCCCCCCCCCCCGCCCCCCCCCCCCCCCCCCCCCCCCCCACG